>NZ_PDCH01000002.1 GCF_003315615.1 Bifidobacterium xylocopae | reverse complement strand
CTTTGGTGGGTGTGGTGCGGTTGGTGGTGCCGCCGTCACCCAACTGGCCGGCGTTGTTCGCGCCCCAGGCATACACCTCACCCGTGGCACCCACCGCAAAACTCTGCGCCCTGCCGGCACCCACCCCGGCGGCCACCACACCCGAGGGCAACGACACCAACCGCGGCGACGACGAACCCGACGACGAACCATCACCCAACTGGCCCGAACCATTGGCACCCCACGCATACACCCTACCGGCGGCATCCACGGCCACCGCATGCGAGGAACCCAACGCCAAACCCGCCACACGGGCCCCGCCAGGCAAAACCAGCTTGCGCAACGAACTCGAATCCACGCTCGAGCCGTCACCCAACTGCCCATCACCGTTCGCGCCCCACATATACACGTCGCCCGTCGAACCCACAGCCGCCGACGTACCACCCACGGCCATCACCTCACGCAGCGACACGCCATTGGTCTCCACCAGCCGCGGACTGTCGGGACCGGAACCCGACATACCCAGCTGGCCCTGACCGTTCGCACCCCACGCATACAACCGGCCGTCCTCCGTCAACGCCAGACTGTACATGCCGCCGGCGGCCACCCGCACGAACCGATGGCCGGCCGGCGCATCCAACACCACCGGCGACACCCGGTTGCCGCCGCCGACACCCAACTGGCCCGCGTTGTCGTACCCACTGACATACAGCTTCCCGTCATCACCCAACGCCAACGCATGGTAATCACCCGCGGCCAGCCCCACGATCCTGACGCCCTTCGGCGAACCGAACCGCACCGGCGCGCCACGATTGACATCACTGCCGTCACCAAGCTCGCCCCAGTTCACCCCCCAGCCATACACCGAACCATCGGAACCCAACGCCAACGCCGACTGAGGGCCCGCCACCACCCGGGAGAACGTCACACCAACAGGCGTCCGCACCCGCACCGGCGACACGCTCGACACACCGGCCACCTCCGCCTTACCCGCGGCGGCGGGCCGATACGAACCATCACCCAACTGACCCTTATAATTCGAACCCCACGCATACAACAAACCATCAGCACCCAAACCAACCGAAAAATCAGAACCAGACACCACACGCGTAAAACGCGTGCCGGCATTCTCAGGCGCGTTGAGCGTCACAGGCTCGTCCCCGGCGGACGGACCCTGGTTGGGCGCAAGCGAGAACCCGGGAGCGAACCAGCGGGCCGCGAGCGTCATGTCTGCGGTCACAGACCGCCCGAAGTCCCACGGCTCCCCAGCCGCGTTGAACCACCCCATGAAGGAACGGCCCTTCCAGGACGGCGAATCCGGTCTGACGACCGGTTTGCCATCACCCTCGGTGAATTCCTGGGGCGCAGGTACGTTCCCGGGCGCCCCAGCCAAGGAGAACCGGACAGTGTAGACATCCAGATACCGGTAGGAAAGTGTGGCCGGGTACTGCTCGCCACCTGCCACATCCCATGTCAAGGCGACATCGACATTCCCTGCGGTGGCATGTGCCGGAGTCTTACCGGTCCACGCATTCTTCGCGGTGTCCATGTGCGGGTACGTTGCGTTGTTGCCGTCGAACTTGACCCCGGTGATGTGCACATCGAACTTATCCACGGGCTTCGGCGCGTTGCGATTCTTACTGCCGCCGTCACCGAGCTGGCTGTCGCTGTTGGACCCCCAGACATAGAGCTCCCCGGTCCCGCTGGTGGCGAGACTGTGCTCGTAGCCGGCCCCCACGGCCCCATAGGTTTTGCCCTTGGGCACCGAGATCTCGACCGGGGTGTTGCTCCCCGTCGTATCGCCCCGTCCCAACTGCCCCTTGGCGCTGGAACCCCAGGCGTACAGTTTACCGGTATCGGTCAATGCAAGCATGTGGCCATTGCCGGTCGCGATCCGTTGGACGCGCGTGCCCGCCGGCAGACCGACCTTGCTGGGAGCGCTCTTGTTGGCGTTGTTGCCAAACCCGAGCTGCCCTTGCTCGTTGTCGCCCCATGTGTACACATCCCCACTGGTGCTTACAGCCGCGGAATACGCATCACCGGCGGTGATCTGCGCGAACTGCACACCCTTGGGCATGGACACCGGCTGCGGTGTCGTGGTATCACTGCTCGTCGTGCCCAACCGGCCGGAGCCGTTCGAACCCCAGGCCCAGGCCTTCCCGTCGTCGGTCAAGGCCACGGAATGGAACCGGCCGGCTCCTATATCGACGAAGCGTTTACCCGCAGGCGGGTCAATGGCTACGGGCTTGATAACATACTGGCCGCTGTTGCTGCTCCCGTTGCCTATCTGCCCATAGCCGTTCCAGCCTGCTGCATACACTTTGCCGTCGTCGCCCAAGGCCAGGGAATGGTAATAACCGGCAGCCACTTGCACGATCCTCACACCCTGTGGCGTTTGGTAATGCACCGGCACATTCGTATTGGCCTTGCCCGGGTCGTTGTTACCTAACTGACCCCAGTTCCAGCCCCACGCATAGGCCTGGCCGTCGGAACCGACTGCGATCGCATGCAGGGGACCCGCCGCGACACTGGTGAACGTCAGCCCGGCCGGAGCATGCACCCGCATCGGTGTCTTCGCTACGAAACCCGTGCCTTCCCCTACGCCGAGCTGTCCTTTGTCGTTCGCTCCCCAGGTATAGACGGCGCCATCCCCGCCCAAAGCGGCGGAGAAAGTCTGACCGCCTACGACTTGGGCAAACCGGGGACCGGTGCCCCCGCCGGCACTGATGCCGACATCCGTGCCGCCCCGCTTCGTGCCCTTCGGTGGAGTCAGCGTAAACCGGTAGGTATCCCACTTGGCGGTCAGGGTCATATCGCTCGACACATCCTGTGCGAAGTCCCAGGGCTGTCCTTTGGCTGTAAACCAACCCATGAATATGTGCGTGCCCCAGGAAGGATTCTGCGGGCGCTTGAGCAACAGACCACTATCCTCCCGCAGCTCAGCCTTGCCAGGAGCCGTGCCGGAGGCATCACCCAGATTGAAATGAACCGTGTAGGCGTAGAAATAATGATAGGTGAAGAGCACTGGATCCTGTTGAGCCCGGCCGATCGCCCACTCCACTCTCACCGTCACATCGCCACTCGCATGCTTCGGGCTTGTGCCTGCCCACCTGCCCTGTGCCGGATCAAACGTGCCGGAGGCCGTCGTACCGTCGAACTTGACGTTCGTTATCGTCATTTGAACCGCTTGGTCTTTGGTGGGTGTGGTGCGGTTGGTGGTGCCGCCGTCACCCAACTGGCCGGCGTTGTTCGCGCCCCAGGCATACACCTCACCCGTGGCACCCACCGCAAAACTCTGCGCCCTGCCGGCACCCACCCCGGCGGCCACCACACCCGAGGGCAACGACACCAACCGCGGCGACGACGAACCCGACGACGAACCATCACCCAACTGGCCCGAACCATTGGCACCCCACGCATACACCCTACCGGCGGCATCCACGGCCACCGCATGCGAGGAACCCAACGCCAAACCCGCCACACGGGCCCCGCCAGGCAAAACCAGCTTGCGCAACGAACTCGAATCCACGCTCGAGCCGTCACCCAACTGCCCATCACCGTTCGCGCCCCACATATACACGTCGCCCGTCGAACCCACAGCCGCCGACGTACCACCCACGGCCATCACCTCACGCAGCGACACGCCATTGGTCTCCACCAGCCGCGGACTGTCGGGACCGGAACCCGACATACCCAGCTGGCCCTGACCGTTCGCACCCCACGCATACAACCGGCCGTCCTCCGTCAACGCCAGACTGTACATGCCGCCGGCGGCCACCCGCACGAACCGATGGCCGGCCGGCGCATCCAACACCACCGGCGACACCCGGTTGCCGCCGCCGACACCCAACTGGCCCGCGTTGTCGTACCCACTGACATACAGCTTCCCGTCATCACCCAACGCCAACGCATGGTAATCACCCGCGGCCAGCCCCACGATCCTGACGCCCTTCGGCGAACCGAACCGCACCGGCGCGCCACGATTGACATCACTGCCGTCACCAAGCTCGCCCCAGTTCACCCCCCAGCCATACACCGAACCATCGGAACCCAACGCCAACGCCGACTGAGGGCCCGCCACCACCCGGGAGAACGTCACACCAACAGGCGTCCGCACCCGCACCGGCGACACGCTCGACACACCGGCCACCTCCGCCTTACCCGCGGCGGCGGGCCGATACGAACCATCACCCAACTGACCCTTATAATTCGAACCCCACGCATACAACAAACCATCAGCACCCAAACCAACCGAAAAATCAGAACCAGACACCACACGCGTAAAACGCACGTTCGGCCGGTCTCCGGAGCGGATGGACACGGTTGTGCCACCTTCCCTGGGCCCGCTCTTAGGCGTCATGGCAAAGGCATATGCATCCCAACGCGCCGTCAGCTGCACGTCATCGTCGATGACCGTGGAGAAGTCCCAGGGGCGCCCCTGGCCCGTGAACCACCCCATGAACTGGTGGCCCTTCCAGGTGGGGTTGGCTGGACGATCGACGGACTTGCCTTCGTTCGAGATGAACGTCTGATCGGCAGGTGCACTCCCGGGCGCATCACCCAAGTCGAAATGGACCGTGTACTTGTCGAGGTACTCATAGGACAGCACCTGCACCGGCTGCTCGTCATGGCCTATCGACCAATGGACCTTGACCGCGACCTTCCCCACCTTATGCGCAGGGGCCTTCCCCTTCCACTTGCTGCTCTTACCGTCGAAACTTCCTGTCGCCTTGCTCGTGTCGAACTCCACGGAAGCGATGCCGAGCGTCAGATCCTGGGCCGCCGCAGGGCTGGACTTCGCCGCCACCGTACCATCGTTGAGCTGACCATAGGCATTGCCGCCCCATGCATATATCCGGCCATCATTGCTGGTGGCTAGCGTATGGTTGACGCCGGCGGCCATATTCACGGCAGTGGCGGAGGCGGGCAAGGTAACAGCCCACGGGTACACAATATTGCTTGTGGAATTGATGCCCAGTTGGCCTTGGGTATTGTCGCCCCATGCATACAGGTGGCCGCTGGTCGTGATTGCGAGCATATGCTCGTCCCCCGCGGCAATCGCACTGGCCGCTTCACCAGAAGGCAAATCCACCCTGCCCGGTGTCCCGCTGACCGTCGTGCCGTTGCCCAACTGGCCGTAGTCGTTCGCACCCCAGGCATAGACATCCCCGTCGCTGTTGATGGCCGCCGAGAAATCACCACCGGCCGCAATGCGGGTGAAGTACATGTTTGCAGGCGTGTTGACCAACTGCGGCACAGTGGGATTGCTGCCATCCGTGCCCAGACGACCTGAGGCGCGGTATCCCCATGCATATATCTTGCCTGTATTGGTCAACGCCATACTGTGGTGGTAGCCGGCAGCTACTTGGACATACCGTTCCCCTGTGGGGGGTTCCAGCTTCACGGGAATCAGTCGTGTCGTCTTCGTACCGTCGCCGACCTGGCCTTCGCCATTCCAACCGGCGGCATATATATTGCCGTCGTCACCCAAGGCAAGCATCTGATAATAGCCCGTGGCGATCTGACTGATCCTCACGCCCTTGGGCGATTGGAAACGCACAGGCACGGATGTATTAGCACCCGAGTTGTTGCCCAATTGCCCCCAGTTCAGGCCCCAGCCGTATACAAGACCGTCAGAGCTGATGGCCGCCGTGTATAGGTAGCCGGTGGATACACTCGAGAATCTCACCCCGGCAGGCGTATCGACGCGCTTGGGCACGGTCCGGTTCGTTCTCGTCCCATCGCCCAGCTGACCCTTGTTGTTCTGGCCCCAGGTGTAGATGTACCCATCCGTGCTCAGAGCGGCGCTGAAACCGTCGCCGGCGGAGACTTCGCTGAACTGCACCCTCACGCCGTCAGGTGCCGTGACCGTGACCGGCGTGCCGCCCTTCGTCATACCCTGTACGGGCGATAAACCGAACGAGGACTTACTCCATCGTGCCGTCAGCGTAGCATCCCTGGACAATGGGCCGCCGAAGTCGAAAACCTCGCCTTTGTCGTCGAACCATCCAACGAAGTAATGACCCTTCCATGTAGGATCGGCCGGCCTGACCGGATACGGATTCACCGCTTCGTCCACTGTCTGCTCAGCCGGGGCACTACCGGGAGCATCGCCCAAGTCGAAATGCACCGTGTACTTCTTGTCTAGGCGGTCCCAGTGCGCGGTCAAGGTCATATTGGACGTAACCGGTGTATTGAAATTCCAAGGACTGCCGTATTGGGTATACCAGCCTGTGAAACGGAAACCGGTCCGGTTGGGAGCCGAAGGCTCCATGACAGTATCGCCCTCCGAAACCATTTGTGTGGCTGGCGTATACCCGCTTGCACCACCCAGATCGAAGCCCACACTGTATTCGGCTTTGAAGCTGGCTGCCTGCAAGGCGACGAACGAATTTACCATCGCGTCACCCACATCAGCGATAACCATCTTTATATGATTCGACATATTAGGATTTACTTGTGCATGTATTGGAAGTACGACAGTGCGCCCACCGAACGCATTTGCACCCAGTCCCGGTATCGACTTCGAGGAATTATCCACATAGTAACCGGAATTAGCGGGAGGATAGGAACTTGACGAGTTCCCGTTGTTGACATTGTTGATACTTACTGGAAGCGATGTTCCGGGAATCAAGGCCGCATTGACACCATTGACGAAGAAACCGAAAGCGTCGTTGTAACTGCTTCCGACATACTGCGGATACTCTTCAGACGCGAAAACATAGTTGAACGTCAATGACGATGATTTGGGAACGAAATCGAACTCCAGTGTCATGGCGTCATAGGTCGTTTCACCTTTCATGTTCTGAATGTCGGTATCCCCAGACGTGCCCAACTGACTCTTGCTTTGGTCCGTCAAGTCGCCTGTCGACAGGATGATGCCCCTATCGATGTCGATGCTGGAGGTCCCACTACTGAAAATTCCGCAAGCAGCCGAGCTTCCGGTTATTTGCGCATTGGTAACGGTGATGGAACTGCCGGAAATGAGATTTTGGACAAGCTCCTGCGCCGTGCACCCTGCCGTGACGCTGCCCGCCCCTGGAACATCACGCGGTTGAAGCGACGGCGCGCGGTTGGCGCCGGCCCCCCGCGCAGGCACATGAGGTGAAGGATTAAGTCCAGCATGCGCAGCCGCCACCTTGCCAACAGAGGAAGCTGCCGCACCGGAGTCATTCCACAGGGGGGCCGCGAGACAGACGACTCCCCCGCCTCCGAGAATTAACGTGACAAATGCAAGTACCGCAGCGACAAATGAGCGTTTACCCCGGTTGAACCTCTGATGCACGACCGACATCCTCCCCCATTCATACATGCAGTCAGCAAGCGAGGAATGACCCTCTCGCGTCCTTGTCCAACCCCTCCTGCGGGGGAACGGCCCTTGCCATGAAAATGTATGACATTATCCATTATTTCACTTTGAGAGTAACACGTCCGCAGGAGAACGGGGCATTCCGCCTTCATGCAAACAGTTCGCAACAGACGACGGGACGCGAGAACGGATCCGGTATCCGCGGGTCCGGCAATACACCGCCACCGCCCGCGACATCACACAATGACTTCACACCGACAAATCGGTGGGTTCCTCCACGCCGTACAGGCGGACCCTGAGGCCATGGCCCCCGCAACCTCGCTCCGAGAGGCGGTCCGGCCTTCCGCGCACGGCAGGGCCAGCGGCTCCTCCTACAGGCGGTTACGGACGGACCGGCCCGCCCCGATCCCTCTTGGCCACCGGATAGGATACGACGCAGAACGCAACACCGAAGCACGCCAGGCCATGCATCAGCACATCACCATCGAACTAATCCTTCATACCTCGCAGGCATCCGGTGCCCGGCCGGGCGGCGAGCCTCCACTCATCTGGACTGACGAACAAGCAGCCGTGAAACACAAAACAGAAGCCCCGCATGGCCGAACCATTCGGCCATGCGGGGCCCTGCACCCACCGTAGAGCAGGCAACTGCCGACATCTCAGATGCCGAAGACCTCCTTGGCGATCTTCTCGATGGTGTCACCGCTGAGCTCGGCGGCATCGTTCTTGGTCTGCATGACGCGGCTAATCAGCTTGTCGGCCTGCTCGTAGGACAGTTCCTTGCCGGCCTCCTTGCCCAGGGCGACGATCTCGTCTACCGTCTCGGCCTTGCTCAGCCTGTCCACCAATGTCTTCTCATCCATGGTTTCCCTCCTTCAACGACACAGGGGCATATTCCCCCTATCAGTTCTAATCACCAGACCGCCCCCGCACAACCCCGCAACACCTTCCAGCCAAGGGGGACGGCCCGGTAGACTGGGAGCCATGTGCGGACGATTCGCGGCGGACCTGGACTATGAGCAACTATGTCGGACCTTTGCAGCCGCCCCCGGCCCGCAGCTCCCCCGCCCCTCCTGGAACATCGCGCCCGGGCAGCCCATCGCGCTGATTGCCCAGGACGGGCAGGGACGGAGGCACCTGAACGCGGCCCTATGGAACCTACTGCCGCCATGGGCCGCCTCCCCCAAATTGGACTA
This sequence comes from Bifidobacterium xylocopae, assembly GCF_003315615.1. Taxonomy (GTDB): domain Bacteria; phylum Actinomycetota; class Actinomycetes; order Actinomycetales; family Bifidobacteriaceae; genus Bombiscardovia; species Bombiscardovia xylocopae. The sequence goes on along the minus strand of NZ_PDCH01000002.1, from coordinate 210,600 downwards.
CCCCACCCACAACGCGCGCATTGAGTCGGCTTTGGACAAACGGACCTACGCCGAGGCCGCTCGCAGCCACCGGGCGCTGATTCCCGCATCCGGCTATTATGAGTGGACCCGCACCCATGAGCCTTACTACTTCCGACCCCCGGGCGATGAACCCTTGCTGATCGGTGGACTCTATTCGTGGTGGCGACCGGACGACAGATCCCCCTGGCTGCTGACAGCGACGATCCTGACGACGCAGGCGCAGGGACGGGCGGCCGAGGTCCACGACCGCATGCCCGTACTGATCGACCAAGCCCTGGTGGACGACTGGCTGGACACGGCCGTGGACGGCGCGAAAATTCTGCCGACCGCAGCCCGGCAGGGCCTGGCCCTGTCGACCCGCCTGCACTCCTGGCAGGTGGGCCCACTCAAAGGCGATGGACCCCAGCTCACCGAAGGCATCACCCTGCGGCTGTGAGACGATACCTCACCGCCGCACAATCCGAGGCGGACCACTATCTGTGGGGCCGGCGAGACGTCGATTCTCCGCCGGCCCCACAATACATGAGACCCACTCTTGGACCGTCCTTCCCCGACCGCCCCTTCCCGGTGGCGGACCGGGAGGCCGCCCTAGCTAGAGGTCGAACCCCAGCTCCTCGGCGGCCTGGGTGGGTACCGGGTCATAGGCCCAGTATTCGCTCAGGTTCTCGTCCGAGGACAGGGAGCGGGTCAGGGCCTTGTCTATGTATACCTCACCGTGCAGGTGGTCGGTCTCGTGCTGGAAGATGCGGGCGGGCCAGCCGTGCAGGTCCTCTTCATGCCGCTTGCCGGACTCGTCCTCCCAGGTGGCCTTGACATCCAGCCAGCGCTTGCGCACGGCCTGGTAGCCGGAGAAGGAGAGGCAGCCCTCGTAGAAGGAGGCGGTCTTGTCGCCGATCGGTTCGTATGTGGGGTTGATGATGGCCCGGAAGGGCAGCTCGGTGATCTCACGGGGATCATCCTCGCTGTCACGGATGTGGTCCTCGATCACCGCGAAGGTGAGCCCCAGGCCGATCTGGGGGGCCGCCAGGCCGACACCCGGCGCCTCCAACATGGTCCTGTGCATGACTTCGATGAGTTTATCCAGGATCTTGCGCTTGAGCTGGCCCTCATACCTGGCGGCCTTCCGCCGCAGGACAGGCTCACCCAACTGCACGATAGGCAGGATGCCGTCCTCGGCGTCCTGGGCCAGCATCAGCTCCACCTCGCGGTTGAGTTCGGCATCCACATTCGCATTCCTGGTAAACATGACTTCCTCCACAATTGACCTCGGCCGTCCGACCGCTGCCGGACGGCCGAGAGCCCAAAGCCGCATTGACGTTTATTCTCGCGCCCTACAGGGACAGTTCGTCGGTGACCACCTGGGCCAGTCGCCGACAGACCTCGTCGGCCTGCCCCTGGCTGGCAGCCTCGACCATCACACGCACCAAAGGCTCGGTGCCGGAGGGACGCAGGAGGACACGGCCGGTATCGCCCAAAGCCTCCTCCTCACGCCGGACGGCCTCCTGGACCTTCGCGTTCGTTGAGGCGGCCGCCTTGTCCACACCCGGCACATTGATGAGCTGCTGGGGCAGCTGGGGGAAGTCGGCGGCGAGCTCCTTGAGGCTCCTGCCCGAGCGCATGACCTCCTTGGCCAGGGTCAGGGCGGTGAGCGTGCCGTCTCCAGTGGTGGCGAACTCGCGGTTGATCACATGGCCGGACTGCTCGCCCCCCAGCGTGTAACCGCCGCGCAGCATCTCCTCCAGCACGTAGCGGTCGCCCACGCCGGTCTGCACCGTGGCGATGCCCATGTCCTTGAGGGCCAGCTTGAGGCCCAGGTTGCTCATGACGGTGACGACCAGGGTCTCGCCGGAGAGCTTGCCCTCGCGCTGCTTGGCGCGGGCCAGGATGCCCATGATCTGATCGCCGTTGACCATGTTGCCGTCCTCGTCCACGGCCAGGCAGCGGTCGGCGTCGCCGTCGAAGGCCACGCCCATGGCCGCGTCCGAGGCTTTGACCATGGCCTGGAGCTGCTCAGGGTGGGTCGATCCGGCGTGCTTGTTGATGTTGTACCCGTCGGGCGAGGCGTTGATGACCACCACGTCCGCTCCGGCCCGCCTCAGGGCCTCGGGGGCCACCACGGAGGTCGCGCCGTTGGCGCAGTCGGCCACGATGCGCAGACCCGCCAGGGGCTTGGGCTGGGTCTTGTCGGGACCGACCGGGGCCACGGCCTCGACCAGGTGGTCGATGTACATGTTGGTGGCGGTCACCTCGTCACGCGAAATCCGTCCCACGCCGGCGCCGGTGGGCCGCTCCCAGTCCTGGCCCAGGACCGATTCGATCTCGTCCTCCTTGGCGTCGGGCAGTTTGAAACCCCCACGGGCGAAGAACTTGATGCCGTTGTCGGGCATGGGATTATGGGAGGCGGATATGACCGCCCCCATCTCGACATTGAGCACCGAGGTCAGGTAGGCGATGCCGGGGGTGGGGATGATGCCGACATCTATCACATCGAAGCCGCCGGCCGACATGCCGGCGGCCAGGGCGGACGCCAGGAAATCGCCGGAGACGCGGGTGTCGCGCCCGACCAGGGCCCGCCGCCTACCTTCGGTCCGCTCCCCGCCGACCCCCAGCACACGCACGGCCGCATCGCCGAGGTTCAGGGCCAGCTGGGCCGTCAGAGCCCGGTTCGCCAATCCACGTACACCATCAGTCCCAAACAGCCTCGGCATTATCGCACTCCTCCAGCCACGCACGAACAGGCCCGGAACGGGCCCGTGAAAGCATACGCGACCAGCATAGTCCAGCCTGCCCCGCACCGTTCCCCAACGGTAAAGGCCCCGCGAATTCTCCACCCGGAGTCTTCGCGGGGCCTTCGTGTCCGCCGCCGGGGGCGGAGGGCCCGAGGGTCCGTCAGGCCGTCACTTGGAGACGTGCTGGTTGTAGGTGCGCACGCGCAGGACCCGGCGGGAGGCCTCCACGTTCTGGATGATCATGCCACGCAGGGCCTTGGGGGCGTCCTCGTGGTCGGTCAGCCAGTGCTCGCCGGCGCGCACCAGGGCGGCCGGATCGGCCTTGTAGGGGTAAAGACCGCCCGCGGACAGCGGGTTCAGCAGGGTCTCGGCTATGTGGAAGGTCTTATGGGCCCATACCCAGTCGACCGCCTTGAAGAACTTGTCCACGTAGGGGGCGAACAGGTCCTCGTCGCCGGAGCCGGAGAAACCATCGGCGGCTGCCTCGATCTGCGCGTTGGTCAGATCGGCGTTGTGCAGGGCCTGGTCCCAGGCCCAGGCCTTAGCGGCCCTGGTCGGACGGACCGCGCGGGCGCCCATCGCGAACTCCCGGTTCTCGGTGGTGTCTCGCTGGTCCAGCTCGTTCTGGATGTCGGCATCGGAGGCCATGTTCTGTGCGGCCAGTGCGTGCACCACGGCCCACCGCATGTTGTTGTCCACTTCAAGGCCCTTGAGTTCGCTGGAGCCTGCAAGCAGGGCGCGGGCGTGGTCCTCGAATTCCTGGTCGTCGCCGTAGCCCAGGTAGGCCTGGGTCAGCTGGAGCTGTTCATCGGAGCCGGGCTCGGCTGCCAGGGCCAGTTGCCACAGGCCCTGCGCCACATGCTCGAGCAGTTCGGGCCGGCGGGCCGGGGCGCTGTAGGAGTGGGCGGTGGTGGACAGCTGGCCCAGCGCGTAACGGAAGGTGGTGGACTGATGCTCGGTGGCCAGGGTTTTGAGGACCAAGTCCACGAAATCCTCGGCCGGGTATTCGCCGTCGCGCGTCATGTCCCAGAAGCTGAGCAGCACCACCGCGCGGGCCAGACGGTCCTCGAAGGCCGGCAGGTTGGCCCGGGCGAAGTCCAAGGAGTCGGCATCCAGGCGGAGCTTGGCGTAGGTCAGGTCGTCGTCGTTGATCAGGATGAAGTCGGGCCGGACCTTGCCCGCCACCTCGTCGATGGTCGTGGAGGCGCCGTCGATGTCGACCTCGAAGCGGTCGGTGCGCTCGACCTTGCCCTCGGCCGTCTTGGAGTAGAATCCGATGGCCAGCCGGTGGGGGCGCAGGACCGGGCTCTCCTCGGGTGCGGTCTGCCCGATGGTCATGGCGGCGATCCTGCCCTCGGCGTCGGTCTCCACATTCGAGGTCAGCGTGTTGATGCCGGACTGTTCCAGCCACTGGGCGGACCAGGACTTCAGGTCGCGCCCGGAGGTGGCCTCCAGCTCGGTCAGCAGGTCGGCCAGGGTGGCGTTGGAGTAGGCGTGCTTGTCCAGGTAGTTGTGGATGCCCTGGAAGAACCGCTCGCGGCCCACATAGGCCACCAATTGCTTTAGGACGGAGGCGCCCTTGGCGTAGGTGATGCCGTCGAAGTTGACCTCGGTGTCGTGCAGGTCGTTGATCGGCGCCACAATCGGATGGGTCGTGGGTAGCTGGTCCTCGGTCAGCGCCCAGGACTTCTCGCCCGAGCAGAAGGTGGCCCAGTCGTCCGACCATTCGGTGGCCTCGGCCGTGCACAGGGTGGACATGAACTCGGCGAAGGACTCGTTGAGCCACAGGTCGTTCCACCACTTCATGGTCACCAGGTCGCCGAACCACATGTGCGCCAGCTCGTGCAGGATGGTCTCCACGCGGCGGTTGACCTTGGCTCCGGTGGCCTTGGACTCGAAGATGTACTGGTCACGGAAGGTGACCAGGCCGATGTTCTCCATGGCGCCGGCGTTGTACTCGGGCACGAAGATCTGGTCGTACTTGGCGTAGGGGTAAGGCACGCCCCAGGTCTTGGCGTAGAAGGCGAAGCCCTTCTGCGTGATGTCGAACAGGTAGTCCACGTCCTTCTCGAGCGCGGATTTGAGCGCCTGGCGGCAGTACAGGCCCATCGGCACCGTGCGGCCGTCCTCGTTGGCGTATTCGGTGGTCCACTGAGCGTAGGGGCCGGCGCAGATGGCGGTCAGGTAGGAGCTCATGGTGGGCGTGGTTTGGAAGACCCAGCGCTTGCAGCCCTCGGCCGGCGCCTGCTCCAGGGTGCCCGGCTCGGTCCGCTGGTCCACGGCCTCGGTGGATTGAGCCGGCATGTTGGCGAGCACAATCCAGGATTCGGGCGCGACGACCGAGAAGTCGAAGCTGGCCTTCAGGTCGGGCTGGTCGAAGACCGCGTACATGCGGCGAGCGTCGGGCACCTCGAACTGGGTGTACAGGTAGACGCGGCCGTCGGAGGGGTCCACGGACCGGTGCAGTCCCTCGCCGGTGCGCGAGTAATCGCAAACGGCCTTGACCCTCACCTCGTTGTGGGCCTTGAGCTTTTTGAGCTCGATCCGGCTGTCCCGGTATACCTCCGCCGGGTCCAGCTCCACCCCGTTGAGCTCGACCGACTCCACGCGCGAGGCGATCAGGTCCAGGTAGGTGGAGGCTCCGCGTCTTGCGGCGTCGAAGCTGATGACCGCCTCGGAGAGGAAGGTCCTGGGCCCGCGTGTCAGGTCCAGGCTGACCGTGTACTTGGGGTTGGAGACGATCCCAGCCCGCTCTTCGGCTTCGGTCCGTGTCAGATTTGCTCCCGGCATGCTGTATGCGTCCTTTTCTGCTGTACTGTCCGCCCATGTCCGCGCCGGCGCAGGCCCAGCAGATTGTGCCATGGAACATTGTCTCGCCAGCCACGCCACGGGTGTATGGATATACCATCCCAACTCTAACTGCAACCATGTGCAAATCGGCCCCCGGCTAGCGTCGTGGACAGGTCGCTGCCCTGTTGCGATGCTATACTGTAAATCAGTATGCGGTCAAAGCCGGTTGGGGAGCCGACGACCTGCGTAAGCACAGGGGAAAATGCAGCTACGGGACCCCATTGGGGTCACAGCCGACACACATTCAAGGGGAGTCCACCACTCATGCGTAGTTTCCGTGTCGTTAGTGCCAGTTGCCTGGCCCTGGCCATGATTGTCCTGGGGGGGGGGGGTCTGCTAACAGCCCGTCCCGCCCACGCTGACCCCGCAGAGACCAACCCACTCCTCCGCGGCGGAGTACCCGCCAGTGAAACCGTAGACGGCTTCACCCTCTCCCCCACCAAAGGACCCGCCAACACGGCCGGCACCCACACCACCATCACCCCACCCTCACCGCCCACCAGCGGCATCACCTTCACCCAGGTCAGCGCAGGCTACGCCCATAGCCTCGCCATCGGCAGCGACGGCAACACCTACGCATGGGGAAGCAACGACTACGGCCAGCTCGGCGACGGCTCCCGCATCGGCAGCTACATCCCCGTGCGCGTGCGCACGCCGGCCGGCGTGCGCTTCACCCAGGTCAGCGCAAGCGACTCTTTGGTTCAGAACCCAAGGTACGCCGATTTCAGCCTCGCCATCGGCGACGACGGACACGCATACAGCTGGGGATTGAACCGGTACGGCCAGCTCGGCAACGGCAGCAGCGACCTCAACCCCCACCCCACGCCCGCGCGCATCATCGACCCGGCCCCCGACACCACCTGGAGGGCCATCAGCGCAGGCGACGACCACAGCCTCGGCATCGACAGCAACGGACACGCATACAGCTGGGGATACAACGGCTACGGCCAGCTCGGCAACGGCAGCAGCGGCGGAGTCAACCCCACGCCCGGGCGCGTGACCGACCCGACCCCCAACACCACCTGGACAAGCATCAGCGCAGGCGGCAAGCACAGCCTCGCCCTCGACAACAACGGACACGCATACAGCTGGGGAATCAACGACTTCGGCCAGCTCGGCAACAACAGCAGAGACAACAACCCCCACCCCACGCCCGCGCGCGTGACCGACCCGGCCCCCAACACCACCTGGAAAACCATCAGCGCAGGCGACTACCACAACCTCGCCATCGACAACCACGGACACGCATACAGCTGGGGAGACAACGACCACGGCCAGCTCGGCAACGGCAGCAGCGGCATCGGCACCAACCGCACCACGCCCGTGCGCGTGACCGACCCGGCCCCCAACACCACATGGACCACCATCAGCGCATGCAACTTCCACAGCCTCGCCATCGACAGCGACCACCACGCATACAGCTGGGGAGACAACAGAGCTGGCGAGCTCGGCAACGGCAGCAGCGACACCAACCCCCACCCCACGCCCGCGCGCGTGACCGACCCAGACCCCAACACCACCTGGAAAACCATCAGCGCAGGCGACTACTACAGCCTCGCCATCGATAACAATGGTCACGCATACAGCTGGGGATACAACGACTACGGCCAGCTCGGCAACGGCAGCAGCGACAGCAGACCCACCCCCCACCCCACGCCCGCGCGCGTGACCGACCCAGACCCCAACACCACCTGGACCACCATCAGCGCAGGCTTCGGGAACAGCCTCGCCATCGACAGCAACGGACACGCCTACAGCTGGGGATGGAATCGGTACGGCCAGCTCGGCAACGGCAGCAACGGCACCAACCCACCCGACTATGACAACGCCGACAAGCACACGCCCGTCCCCGCCGGCCTGCGCACCATCGCGGTCACCGGCATCACCCTCGACAGGAGCGACGCCACACCCCCACCCGCCTGGAACACCGGCAACCACACCTGGGACACCACAGCACCGGCACACCCCGACGGACAGGTCACCGCCAACATCCACTGGACCCTAGGAGGCCAACCCCAACCCGACTACCCACTCACCTACACCTACACCCACCAATACACCCTACCCAAAGCCGGCAGCATACCCATCCAACGACTCAGCGGAGAAACCCTCCTACTCCTCACCACCCTGGCCGCCCTCACCACAACAGCCCACCAACACGCCCGCAGACACCAGCCAGGCAGACACACCACCATCAGCGCCTAAACACCCAGGAGCGACACCCAGACCACGGCCCGGCGGCAACACACACCACCGGGCCGTTCCCATACCCACCACCGGCCCGGGTTACCAGCCCCGGCAGCCAGAGACCTTCATATCCCCCTATACCGCCATACCTGTTCCGCAACGCCTTTCACCAGTCGCCTGATCCTAGGAGCAGGGGGGGGGGGGGCATTCAAGCGATCGGCTTCAGCTCCGCACTTACCCACGCCCCTTCCACATGTGTGCCCGGCGCAAGCGGAAGCAACCACCGACCCAAACCTGCCCCGGCCACGCAACCCAGCTCCGACCAGCCGAACCACCCAATCCTGATCTCAAGCCCGCAGGACAGCAGGTAACAGGAGTATGCCCAAGGTCAACCAAGCTCAGGTCGAAACGAGGTAGGCGTTCACAAACCGCTGGCATGGGTTGGGGGTGGGAAGCAATACGAGGCACAGCGACATCCTGCGAAGCTGCCGACCCACACCAGTAGCGATTACCTGCCAAAATCCAGTAGAATGCGCGAGGTAAAAGTCACCCGCTGCCTACTGAAGGGATCCACGAAGCTCAAGCGGCGCGCCACCAGTTGGAGGGGGTGGATGAAGTCGTCATAAGGGCGGTCGATGACTTGGGGGTAGAGATCGTCGCCAAGGATAGGCAGGCCCAGGGCGTTCATGTGGACGCGGAGTTGGTGGGTTTTCCCGGTGCGCGGGCGGAGACGGTACACCCGGTAAAGCGGACCGCTCCCCCGGTTCCGCGGACCGAGGAGGCGCGCCGGCGCCTGGCGGTCCAGGTCAATGAGAGTGGTGGCGTTGGGTTCGGCTCGCACTTCCAGGGCCTGCATATGCCCGGGGTGCTTGTCGATATGCGAGCGGCGCAGGAGCGGGAATGCGGCGGGCGGGTTCATGCGCGTCATGCTGCCGAGAGCCGGGGCGTGGACCGGCCGGGCCGGGGCCAGGCATTCGTAGACTTTGTCTACTTTATGTTCCTGGAAGAGCATCTGGTAGGGGCCGCGGGCGGCGGGGTCGCGTACGAAGACCAGGACCCCGGCCGTGGCCCGGTCCAGGCGGTGGGCGGGGGTGATCTGCGGCTCACCCAGCCGCTGGCGCAGGCGCATCAGGGCCGTGCTCCGATACCACATACCCCTGGGGGTGGTGGCCAGAAAGTGGGGTTTGTCCACCACTATGATCCGCTCGTCCTCATACAGGGTGCCCAGCTCGAAGGGGATGTCCGGCTCGTCGGCCACCCACCGGTGCCGCCCGCCAGCCACGGGACCGCCTACTCGACGGTGACGGACTTGGCCAGGTTACGCGGCTTGTCCACGTCCAGACCCTTCAGACGCGCCATATCCAGGGCGAAGAGCTGGAGAGGCACCACGTCGACCAAGGGGCTCATGAGCGTGGGGCAGGCGGGCCTCCAGAAGACCACGTCGGCATACCGCTCGGTGTCGGGGTCGCCCTCCTCGGCTATGGCGATGACGAAGGCGCCGCGAGCCTTGACCTCCTCGATGGCGGAGATGACCTTGTTGTGGAGCAGGTCGCGGCCGCGCGAGCTGGGCACGATGACCACGACCGGCTCGCCTGCTTCGACCAGGGCGATCGGCCCGTGCTTGAGCTCGCCGGCCGCGAAGCCCTCGGTGAAGGTGTAGGCGATCTCCTTGAGCTTCAGAGCGCCCTCCATGGCCACCGGGTAGCCCACATGGCGGCCCAGGAAAAGGAAGGACCGGGCGTCGGCCAGGCTCTTGGCCGCGCGTTCGACGGTGTCGGCCTGGGAGTCGAGCACCTGCTGGATCTTGGCCGGCATGGCCTTCAGGGAATCCACGATCTGGTGGATCTCGTCGCGGAACATGGTCCCCTTGACCTGGGCCAGGTAGAGGCCGAGCAGGTAGGCGGCGACCACCTGGGCCACAAAGGCCTTGGTGGAGGCGACCGCGATCTCGGGGCCCGCGTGGGTGTAGAGCACCGCGTCGGATTCGCGCGGAATGGTTGAGCCCTGGGTGTTGCAGATGGCCAATACGCGCGAACCCTGTTCGCGGGCATGGCGCAGGGCCATCAAGGTGTCCATGGTCTCGCCGGACTGGGAGATGGCGACGACCAGGGTGCGGGGGGTCAGGATGGGGTCCCGGTAGCGGAACTCGTGGGCCAGCTCCACCTCGACCGGGATGCGCACCCAGTGCTCGATGGCGTATTTGGCGACCAGCCCGGCGTAGGAGGCGGTGCCGCAGGCGACGATGATGATCTTGTCGACCTGGCGGAAGGTCTCCTCGTCGATGCGCACCTCGTCCAGGTTCAGGTCCCCGTCGGTGTCGTAGCGGCCCAGGAGGGTGTCGGCCACGGCCCTGGGGTCCTCGTGGATCTCCTTGTCCATGTATGAGTCCCAGCCGCCCTTGAGCGCGGCGGAGGCGTCCCAGTCCACGGTGAAACGACGCGAGTCGGTGACCGGGTGGCCTTCGAAGTCGGTGACCGTGACGGAGCCGCCGCTCACGCACACGGCTTCATCCTGGCCCAACTCCATGGCCTGCTTGGTGTAGGCCACGAAGGCGGCCACATCCGAGCCCAGGAAGTTCTCACCCTCGCCCAGGCCGACCACCAAAGGCGAGTCGTGGCGCGCACCCACCACTATGTCCGGCTGGCGCACGTCCACGGCAAGGATCGTGAACGCGCCGGTCAGCATGCGGGCCGTGCGGCGCACCGCTTCGAACAGGTCGGGTCGGCCGGTGGTGTCGACGATCTCGTTGGCGATCCTGCCCAGGAGCTTGGCGACCACCTCGGTGTCGGTGGAGGAGGCGAAAGTGAAGCCTTCGGCCTGGAGGTCGAACTTGAGCCGGGAGGCGTTCTCGATGATCCCGTTGTGGATCAGGGCGATGCGACCGTCCTGGCTGGTGTGGGGGTGGGCATTGACGTCGGAGGGTTCGCCGTTGGTGGCCCAGCGGGTATGACCGATGCCGACAGTGGCGTCGGGCAGGGGCCTGTTATTGATGTCGGCCTGAAGGTTGGCCAGACGCCCGGCCTTCTTCCGGACGGCCACCTGGTCCATGCCGGGGGCCGCCAGGGCCACCCCGGCCGAGTCGTATCCCCGGTACTCCAGGCGTTCCAGGCCTTGAAGACAGACCTCAAGGGGCTTGCCGCAGGCTGTTGAGATGGTTGAGGCGTATCCTACGATTCCACACATGGGACACCAGTGTAAACCACAAGTCTGCCGGGTATGCCTTGGGCGGCCCTTCCTGGCCCAATGTCCACATACGGCTCACAGGACCGTACGCAGGAACTCCCGGAAGCGCGGGCTGGACGGGCGGTCGATGATCTCCGGGCCGCCGTGCTCGACGACGACGCCATCGTCCATGAAGACGATCTGACCGGCCACCTCGCGTGCGAAGCCCATCTCATGAGTGACCACGACCATGGTCATGCCCTCGGCGGCCACCTGCTTCATGACCCCCAGCACCTCCCCCACCAACTCGGGGTCAAGGGCCGATGTCGGCTCGTCGAACAGCATGATCTGCGGATGCATGGCCAGGGCACGGGCGATGGCGACTCGCTGCTGCTGTCCGCCTGAAAGCTGGGAGGGGTAGTAATCCAGACGGTCTCCCAGCCCCACACGCTCCAGCTGCCTGATGGCCTCGCGCTTGGCCTGGGCCTTGGGGACCTTGCCTACATGGACCGGTGCCTCCATTACGTTTCCCAGGGCGGTCATATGGGGGAAGAGGTTGAAGCGCTGGAAGACCATGCCAATCTTGGAGCGCTGGCGGGCGATGGCCTTGTCGTCCAGGCGCTGCAGGCCCCCGTCGCCGATCCTCTTGTAACCGGTCAGTTCGCCGCCGACGATGATCTCGCCGGCCGTGCGTTCCTCCAGCTGGTTGATCAGTCTCAGGAGGGTGGACTTGCCCGATCCCGAGGGTCCCAGAATGGCAGTGACCGTGCCGGGCATGACCTCCAGGTCGATGCCCTTGAGCACATGCAGGTCGCCGAAGGCCTTGTGGACGCCCTTGATCTCGATGGCCGGCCGGCGGCCCTCCTGGCTTGCACCTGGTGTCATGACCCCGCTCATGCGTTCAACCCCGCCATCATAACTTGATTGACTTTATCTACTTCTTGTTTGGCATCAGGACCGGTCCCCCGGCCGCCCTCGCCGGCGGATCCGTGCTTGGCGGCGAGGGGGCGGGCGTTGAAGCCCTTGCCGTAGTGCTTCTCCAGCTGGGCCTGCACCACCATCAGCACGGAGGTGATCAGCAGATACCAGATGCATGCCACGATCAGCAATGGAATGGTCTTATAGATACGGTTGGCGATGGCGTTGGTGGCGAACTGGAGTTCAAGCGTGAAGGGCACAGCCAGGGCCAGGGAGGTGGTCTTGAGCATGCCGATCGTCTCGTTGCCGGTAGGCGGCACGATGATGCGCATGGCCTGGGGCAGGATGACCCGCCGCATGATCATGGAGCGCGGCATGCCAAGGGCCTGCGCCGCCTCGGTCTGACCGGTGTCCACGGCCTCGATGCCGGCACGCACGATCTCGGAGAGGTAGGCCGCCTCGTTGAGTCCCAGTCCCAGCACGGTGGCAATGGTGGCGTTAAGCACGTCCTGGGTGTTGAAAGAGAGGAACTCCGGCCCGAAGGGGATGCCGACGGCCAGCTTGGGGACCAGGACGGCGAACAGACCCCAGAAGACCAGCTGGGTGTAGACGGGTGTGCCGCGGAAGAACCAGATGAAGAACCAGGAGACCCAGCGCAGGACCGGGTTGACCGACTTGCGCATGACGGCCAGGACGACAGCCAGGACCGTGGCCAGGACCATGGCGTAGACCGTGAGCAGGAGGGTCCACTTGATGCCGTCGAGCACATGTTCGTTGAACAGGTACTTCCAGACCGTGGGCCAGTCGAAGTTGGGGTTGGTCACCAGCCCGTGGACCAGCATGGCCACCAGTACGGCCACGATGACCGCCGCGATTACAGGCCCCGGCTTTCTGACCGGCCGGGCTTGAATCCGTCCCGGTATGTCCAACCCGTCGTCCCTGTCGCGTCCCAGCATGCTTGTTCCTTGCCTCTCCTTGAGAATCACCGCATGAATCGGGCGGATCCATCGTCAGGCCCGCCCGAATCCGAGCGAAGGGGTCTAGCCCTCCACCGCAGGGTTGACCTCCGCCTTGTCCACGGCCCCGGACTTGACGCCCCAGTGGTCCATGATTTTGCCGTAAGTGCCGTCGTCAATCAGCTTCTGCATTGCATTCTGCGTGGCGTCCACCATCCGAGTGTCGCCTTTCTTGATTGCTATCCCCTGGAGCACCACATCCGAGTCCTTGCCCAGTTGCTCCAGCTTGCCACCGGTCTGCTTGATGGCATAGCCGGTCACCTGGGAGTCGGCGTAGAACACGTCGATCTTACCGGTCATCACGGCCGTGGCCGCATCGGTCTGCAGCTTGTAGGACTGCACTTCGATGGGCTTCCTGCCTTGCGCCTTGCATGCCTTGCCCAGCTTGTCGGCACCCTGCTCCTCCATGGTGCCGGTCTGCACGCCGACCTTGGAGCCACACAGGTCATCCGCCTTGAGATGCTTCGGGTTCCCCTTCTGAACCGCGAAGGCCGTGCCCGCCTTGAAAGACGTGACGAAGTCAACGGCCTGCTCCCGCTCCTTGGTGATTGTGAAGGAGGAGATGCCGGCATCGTACTTCGAGCCGATGGCCGGAATGATCGCGTCGAAGGAGGCTGATGCCATCTCGGGCTTCAGGCCCATCACCTTCGCCAGCGCGTTGGACAGGTCCACGTCGAAACCGATCGGTGTCTTGCCGTCCTCGTCCACGAACTCACCCGGGGCATAGGTGGTTTCCATGCCGACCGTGAACTTGCCGTCGGCGGCCACCGACTGCGGGACCATGGCCGCGATCCGCTCGTCCTTCCTGATGCCGGATACATCGTAGGGAGCCGGGTGCGAGCTTGCGGACGGTGACTTGGCGGAGCCGGCGGCCTTGTCCGGTTCGTCAGTGGTGCCGCAGGCCCCCAGTCCGGCCAGCATGGCCACACTGATGAGGGCCGCCCCAAGGGCTTTGAATGACTTCATGATCCGTTCCTCTCTCTGCCCGCAGGCGACGGTGGGCATCTGCTCGGTATCCATTATACACCATATAGTATTTATATACGCATCGGGTCCGAAAGCACCGATTTCGGCGACAGCGGCGCACCCGGCCAACCCCCCCGGTCGGACCAAATCATGCCCGGACCCTCCCCGAACGCGCCAGCATCCGCCAAAGGCCAGGCCTATTGCGCGACCTCGGGGTTGACTTCGGCCTTGTCCACGGCGCCGGACTTGACGCCCCAGTGGTCCATGATTTTGCCGTAGGTGCCGTCGTCGATCAGCTTCTGCATGGCCTGCTGCGTGGCCTGGACCATCTGCCCATCACCCTTCTTCAGCGCGATCCCCTGGAGCACGATGTCGGAATCCTCGCCCAACCGTTCCATCTTGCCCCTGGTCTGCTTGATGGCATAGCCGGTCACCTGGGAGTCGGCGTAAAAGGCGTCCACCTTACCGGTCATCAAGGCCGTGGCCGCGTCGGTCTGCCGCTTGTAGGACTGCACTTCGATGGGCTTCCCGCCCCCGGCGACGCACGCCTTGCCCAGCTTGTCGGCACCCTGCTCCTCCATGGTGCCGGTCTGCACGCCGACCTTGGAGCCGCACAGGTCACCCGCCTTGAGATGCTTCGGGTTCCCCTTCTGAACCGCGAAGGCCGTGCCCGCCTTGAAGGAGCTGACGAAATCAACGGCCTGCTCCCGCTCCTTGGTGATGGTGTGGGAGGAGATGCCGGCATCGTACTTCGAGCCGATGGCCGGAATGATTGAATCGAAGGATGCCGAGACGATATCGGGCTCCAGGCCCATGACCCGGGCCAGGGCCTTGGACAGGTCCACGTCATAGCCGATCGGTGTCTTGCCGTCCTCGTCCATGAACTCACTGGGCGCGTAGGAGGTCTGCATGGCCACCGTGAACTTGCCGTCGCCGGCCACCGACTGCGGGACCATGCCCGCGATCCGCCCGTCCTTCCTGATGCCGGATACATCGTAGGGAGCCGGATGCGAACCTGATGAGGTTCCGGACTTGCCGACCCCAGCGGTCTTATTCGGTTCGTCTGTGGTGCCGCAGGCCCCCAGCCCGGCCAGCATCGCCACACTGATGACAACTGCCCCAATGGCTTTGAACGATTTCATAATCACGGTCCCTTCCTCCGCCCGGTCGAGGCATCTAGCACTTGCCTGTGATATCAATTATGCACTATGCTGCATTTGTATACGTAATATGTTCGAAACAATAGCGGCGTTTGGCATCGTTGCCTGTCCCATTACGACGAGACCGCCGTCCCGCACCCGAGGGCACGGCGGCGGCGGTCGTCCGGTGGGACCCTATCAGCCCCGGAGGTTCCTATAGCGCATGGCCCGCAGTGCCTCGCGCTTATCCTGCTCCTCACGCAGGGACTGACGCTTGTCATACTCATGCTTGCCCCGGGCCAACGCGATCTGCACTTTGACACGACCATCCTTGAAATACAGACTCAGGGGCACGATCGTGTAGCCCTTGGCCTCGGTCTGCCTGGCCAGCTTGGCGATCTGCTGCGCATGGAGCAGGAGCTTGCGCTTGCGCTTGGGAGCATGGTTGTTCCAGGTGCCGTTGAGGTATTCGGGGATGTTCGCGCCTTCGAGCCAGACCTCACCCGAGCGGTCTATCGACACGAATGCCTCCGCCAGGGAAGCCCTCCCCTCCCGCAGGGATTTGACTTCGGTGCCGGTCAGGGCGATGCCCGCCTCGTACTCGTCCTCAATCGCATAATCATGCCTGGCCCGGCGGTTCTGGGCGATCGGCTTGGTGCCTTGTTCCTTGGCCATGTGAACCCCCTTCCGGCCATATGTCTCAGCCGTCATCGTCCGATGACGGACCGGCTTCGACGATAGCACGAGGGCGCCACCCCGTGCTTGGGATGGCGCCCTCGGCCAAGCGACGCTGTCGGGCGCCGATCAGTAATGGACGTACTGGTAAGCGCCTGCGTTGTAGACGACCTCGGAGGCCGGGAAGGTGGGGAAGCCGGTGCCGCCTTCGGAGATCAGCACCGAACCATCCCCGTTGACACGCTCAACCACCGCGACGTGCCCATAGGAGGGGTCGGCGTTCCAGGAGCCGACCCGCTGTCCGCGGGCGAAGACCATGGCAGCGCCTACGTGGGGCGTGTTGTTGACCAGGTAGCCCAGGCTCCGGGCGGTATTGGCCCAATCGGCGCCGTTGCCCATGTAGGAGCCGACCGGGAGCCCCAGCTGGGAGCGGCGGATATAGGCCCATAGGGTGCACTGGCGGGATGGGTAGGCGGAACCGCCGACGGAGTTGCCCGTGTTGTGACCGTAGCAGAAACCAGAACCTGCAGGGCAGGAACCAGGCACAGCATAGTTCATGCCGGAAGCCGAGCCGCCCCCGACCGGACCGGAGGGTGCAGGGGCGGCACCCCCACCGCCACCGACCTGCTGCCGGCCGCCCGCACCGGGACTATAGGCCGCAGCCCTCGCGTTCTGCGCATTCCAGGAGTCAATCTCGGACTGCATGGAGGCGATGTCGGCGGCCTCCCTGGCGGACTGGGAAGACAGGCTCCCCTTCTGGGCCTCAAGCGACTCCCGGGCCTGGGCTCCTTGGTCACGCAGACTCTTGAGCTGCTCCTGCTTGGCCTGGGCGGACTCGGCGGCCTGTTGGGCGGCGGCGGCCTCCTCATCGGATTGTTTTTTCAGTGAGGCGATCTGTTTCTCAATCGCCTCCAGACGTTCCTTGCGGTTCATGGACGTGGAAATCGTGTGCGCCGCATCCGAAGCCGCGTTGGCTTCGGAGCGCGACACGGCCGCATCGGACTGCATCTTGCCGACGAACTCCTTGGTGTCGGTCGACTTGGTCACCAGGTTCATCACCTCGGAGGCATCCGAACCATGGAAGCTCTTGCGGGCCATCTGCGCCACGGCATCCTTGGCATCGTCATACTCGATGCCCGTCTCCTTGATTTTCTCCTGCAGCGCCTGCTTGTCCCTCTTGGCCGCCTCGAGGCGTTCATTCGTCGCCGCCGCCTGGCTCTTCGCCTGTTCGGCCCGCTGCTGGGCCTGGGTAAGTTCCTGCTGAACGGCCGGAATCTGGTTGTTGTTCAGATCGTTCAGGGCTTCGATCTGGTCGGACAAGGCGGAGGAGACGCCTGCGAGCTTGCTCTTCAGATACTCGTTGGTGTTGACCTTCTGCTGGTATTCGCTCCAGGTGACCGCCTGGGCCTGGGGGACATCCACAACCGCAGAGGTCACAGCCCCAGCCAGCAGTGCGCAGCAAGCCACTGCGAATCCCGTGACGGCTTGTACCCGTTTCAACTGCTTCACCTTAGAAAACCCTTCCATTACACGCTGATAAGCACTTATTGTATGTGCCCGACCTGATAGGCGGGGACGGACACCCCGATTTATTCGCCGGACCATCACGTCCGGGGAGGCCTCGTCATCACGCCTTCAGATAGCGCCGCAGTGAGACCGTCGAAGCCAGAGCCGACAGCGCCAGGGCGCCCAACACCAGCGCCGGTGCCATCAGCCAGACCGTGCGCTGGTTGATGTAGGGCATCCACTGTACGGTCTGTGCCAGCCAATCCGTGATGAACAGCTTCACGATTGCGGAAAGTGCGCCGACCGACATTACTGAGCCAAGTAGCGAAGCGGCAACACCCTCCAGGATGAACGGCATGCGGATGGTCCAGTTGGAAGCCCCCACCAGGCGCATGATCTCGGTCTCGTTTTTGCGTGATGCCGCGGACATGCGGATGGTCGTACCGGTCAGCAGAATGGCCACCACTACCATGACAGCCGCCAATACGACGGTCACCGCCGTGGCACGGTTCAATATCTTGAAGACCGGGTCGAAGATCTGCCGTTGGTCCTGCACGTCCTCCACCCCGTCTCGACCGGATAGCACCTCCGAGACCACCTGGTACTTGGTCGGGTCGGTGAGCTTGAGCCGAAGGGAGTCCTGCATGTCCGCCGCGGTCAGGGTCCTGCCCTGGTAGTTGCCGTTCGGATACTGCTTGAGGAAAGTGTTCTTGTAGAAATCCTCCCGGCTCTCATAGGAGATCTTGGAGACCGAATCGCCCAGTTCCGAATGAATCGTGTTCTCCAACCGGACGATCTGGGCCTTGGTCGGCGCCTTGCCAGCCGCGCACGAGGCGGCCTGAGAGGCACCATCCGGGCAGAGCCATACCACCACCTCCACCTGGGAGTACCAATCGCCCTTGGCTTTGGCGATCTGGGCCTGCATGAGTCCGGAGGCACCGATGAAGAGGAAGGAGATGAAGGTGACCATCATCACTGACAGTATCATCGAACCGTTGTGTTTGAGGCTGTCCCAGGTACCGGACAGTATGAACCGAAATCTCATCGATCTCCTCCTCGGGTGCCCTCGTCGGATTGCGACTGGCCCTCACTCGACTCCTTGCCGCCGTTGTCTTCATCCATGGAGTCACGACCTTCCGTTTCGGCCCCGTCGTCCCGCTCGGCCTCCACGGTTCCAGCATCGGTGTTCGGCGCGCGGAACCTGCTGTCCGGGTCGTCGGTTTCGGCCTTCTCAGGCCCTGGCGTTTCCGGTGCCTCCGGGGGCTGAGTCCGGTCCGCTTCCTCCACTTGCAAACCCTTGCCCCAGGTCAGGGTCTCCTCCAGGGGGGCGAAAGCCTTCCCATAGCGACCGGTCCTGCCCGAGTGGACCGAAGATGCCAGGCGGGCTATGCCCTCGTCGCCGAATTGCGTTTCAGCCATCGCAGGCGCGGAGCTGACAGCCGGCGGACGCACGTCGGTCTTGCCCAGGGCCCGCTGGGCACGGGCCTCCACGTCCGCATCGGGGAAGAACTTGGCCGAATCGTAAGATCCATGACGCTCATCACGCATGATATGGCCGCTGTGCAGCTCGACCACACGCTTGCGCATGGAGTTGACGATCTCCTCATTGTGCGTGGCCATCACGATGGTCGTGCCGGTACGGTTGATCGCGTCGAGGACCTCCATGATGCCCAGGGAGGTCGTGGGATCGAGGTTACCGGTCGGCTCATCGGCCAGCAGAATCCCCGGGTGGTTCACATAGGCACGGGCCAGGGCCACGCGCTGCGCCTCGCCGCCGGAGAGCTCATGCGGATATGAACCCTCCTTGCCGGTCAGCCCGACGGTCTTCAGCACCTGCGGCACCATGGTCCTAATCGTGGAACGCTTGGCCCCTATGACCTCCAAGGCGAAAGCCACGTTCTGCCAGACCGTGCGATTGGTCAGCAGCTTGTAGTCCTGGAAGACGAAGCCGATGGAGCGCCGATAGAGTGGAATCTGCCGGTTCTTCAAACGACGCAGATCGTTTCCAGCCACACGGATCTCCCCTTCCGTGGCCTCTTCCTCGCGCAGGAGCAGACGCAGTAGGGTGGTCTTGCCGGAGCCGGAGGCACCCACCAGGAAGACGAAGTCACCACGGTCGATCTGCAGGTTCACGCCGTCCAGGGCGGGCCTGGTCCCCTTGGGGTAGATCTTGGTCACGTCCTTAAGCGAAATCAGTGCCATACCCTCTCCATTCCTTGACGAAGCCAGACTCCCAGACTAGCCCGGACCCGCGCACACTCACAGCGTGCAGGACACCTTCCTCGCAGAAGCGACACGCTCCCCCGGCGTGCACCCCGCTCCGACGGTCAGCGCCCTTCGCGCTCTGCCTGATCCTGCCGGCGCTGCTGGTGGCGCCAGCGGATACCGGCCTCGATGAAAGCGTCGATGTCGCCGTCGAACACGGCCTGGGTCTGCGAGGTCTCATATCCGGTCCGTAGATCCTTGACCATCTGGTAGGGATGCAACACGTAGGAACGCATCTGATCCCCCCAGGAAGCCTTGATGTCGCCGGCGAGCTCTTTTTTCTTCCTGGCCTCCTCCTCGTGGCGCATGACCAGGAGGCGGGACTGGAGGACCGCCATTGCGGCGGCACGGTTCTGAATCTGGCTGCGCTCGTCCTGCATGGTCACCACGATATTGGTCGGCAAGTGAGTGATGCGCACAGCCGAATAAGTGGTGTTGACACCCTGCCCGCCGGGTCCGGACGAGCAGTAGGTGTCCACCCGGATGTCCGAATCGGGAATGTCGATGTGGTCGGTGGGCTCCACCAGGGGGATGACCTCGACCGCAGCGAAGGAGGTCTGCCGACGACCCTGGTTGTCGAACGGCGAGATGCGCACCAGCCTGTGGGTGCCCCCCTCGACCGACAGCCGGCCGTAGGCGTAGGGGGCATCGACTTGGAAGGTCGCGGATTTGATGCCCGCCTCCTCGGCGTATGAGGTGTCCATCACCTTGGTCTTGTATCCGTGGCGCTCCGACCACCGCAGGTACATTCGCAGGAGCATCTGGGCCCAGTCGGCGGCGTCCACCCCGCCCGCGCCGGAACGGATGGTCACCACTGCCGGTCGCTCATCGTATTCACCATCAAGGAGGGTCTGGATCTCCATATCCGCCAGATCCTTGCCGATGGATTCGACCTCGTTCTGGGCCTCGGTCAGGGTGTCCTGATCACCCTCCTCGCGCCCCAGTTCCTCCAGCGTCTCCACATCGTCGAGACGACTGGACGCCGACTCCAGTTTTTTCAGCTGACCCTGGATGGCGGACAGACGGGTGGTGACCTGCTGGGCATGCCCCTGGTCATCCCAAAGCCCAGGGGCCGAAGCCTCCCGCTCCAGCTCCTGGACCCGCTGACGCAGGGCGTCCGGATCCAGGGCTTTCGCAATCATGTCATATTTGGCCCGCGCCGCGTTCAGGGCCTGGGAAAAATCGAATTCCGCCATATCCTACCGTCATCCTTCACTGCATCGTCACTGCCGTTCGGTCCAATTCTCGGGCAGGAGGTCAAAGGTCATGCGTGACGGCGTTCATACCTGGTCTGATCTGCGTGTTCATCGTGAGTCCCACTCTACCGGGGACGGGTCCCAAAACGACCTCGCCAGACACGTGCATCCATCCCCACACTCACTCGTCGCGGGCGGTAAGGATGACCGGGTCGCCTTCGGTGATGGCGATGGTGTGCTCGGTGTGAGCCCCCCTGGAGCCATCCGTCGAACGCAGCGTCCAACCGTCCTTGGGATCCTGGAAAATCTCATCGGTACCGGCCATGAACCAGGGCTCGATGGCGATGACCAGGCCGGGCCGCAGCTTGAACCCATGATGGGCAGATCCGTCATTGGGGACCATCGGGTCTCCATGCATGACATGACCGACACCATGCCCGCCGAACTCCACATTCACACTGTACCCGTTCGCATGCGCCACATCCCCGACCGCAGCCGAGATGTCGCCCAACCGGTTGCCTGACCGGGCCGCCGCGATGCCGGCCTGGAGCGCATCCTCCGTCGCCTTGATGAGACGTAGGTCCTCCGGATCCTTACGGTCACCGACCACCAGGCTGATGGCCGAGTCCCCCACCCAACCGTCCACGCTGATGGCCAGATCCATGGAGAGCAGGTCGCCGTCCTTGAGCGTGTAGTCGAAAGGCACGCCGTGCAGGACGGCATCGTTGACCGACAGGCAGATGTAATGGGCGAAGGGACCGGTGCCGAAGTCAGGCGCATAATCCACGTAGCAGGATTCGGCCCCCTTGCGTGACTCAATCTGGCCCTTGACATAGTCGTCCAGCTCCAACAGATTGACGCCCGGCTTGGCCATGCCCCGCAGCTGCTTGAGAATCGCACCCACGAACCTTCCAGCGGGCTTCATCTGCTCGATCTCTTGCCTGGTCTTGATCTCAATCACCGTTTGCCGATCCTTTCACACTGACGCTGCAACCACTCTATGCCCTGGGGTTCCCCGCGGCGAGGGTCAGCGCCGACGACCGAAAGTGAAAGCTCGGATGAGGGAGACGACACCCAAGGCCAGCAGTGCACAGCCGCCGAAAATCACCAGGACGGCCGTGGAGCCCAGAGGGTTGATCAGGATGAAGACACCGGCGATGATGGAGACCACCGCACTGAAGATCGCCCAACCGGAGTGGGGCACAGCCCAGGACTCAGCCAGGGTCATGATGCCTTCCATGATCCATCCCAGGCCCACGATCAGGGTGACCAGAACCAGCAGTGTGGAGGCGGACAGGGTCGTGTTCTTGACGATCACCACGCCACCGATGGACAGGAGGGCGCCGACCAGGACACCCAGAACCCGCCATCCGCCGGGAAGGCCTTGGGCCACAATCGAGGTGATGAGGCGGACCAGTCCTGAAACGATGAAGTAGACACCCAGGGCGACGGTGAAGACAATCAGGGTCTTGCCTGGCGCGACTAACAAGGCCAGGCCTATGATCATCGCCACTGCGCCTACGAGACCGATCACCGTACGCACAAGGTTGAGTGATTTGACCGATAGGTCCTCCACTATCAGACGGAAGGGATCCTTGGGCGGCACAGGTCCTCCGGGGGCCGGCTGGTAGGGGCCTTCCGCGCTCTGGCCCTGGCTGCCATACTGTTCCGGACGGTAGGGCCCCTGAGGACCCTCGTTGTATGCGCTCATGATTGACTCCTTCTGTTGCCCGACCCTACGCCAGGGCACCTCACCAGTCTAGGCCGTAGCCGGCTTCCAGCGGTGCTCGGACGTTGATTTCGCGAGGCACGAAACTGCGACGGCCCCGCTCCGCCCAATTGCTCTGACTGTCTTGCCCGCGGCAGGACCGGCGGTTAGGCTTGAACAGTATGACCAACGTTCAACTCAAGTCCGGACTCGACCCGGCATCATTCTCATCAGTCATCAGACCACAGGACGACCTTTTCCGTTTCGTCAACGGCCCCTGGATCGACACCTACGACCTGCCGGCCGACCGCTCCCGATTCGGCTCCTTCGACCAGCTGGCCGAGGACGCCCAGGCGCAGATTCGCGATATCCTGGAGGACCCTGACAGCCCGGCCGCCAAATCGGCGATCATATACCGCTCCTTCCTTGACACGGACGCGATCGAGCGTGCAGGCCTCGACCCCCTGCTCCCCCGGCTGAAGGCCATCGACGCCGTATCGGACAAGCCGACCCTGACCAAACTACTGGGATCAATGAGCCCAGCCGGCGGCCCCGATCTGTTCGACATGGGTGTCTATGGCGACCCCGGTGACCCGGAGCACAACGTCATCCACATCGCCCAAGGCGGCATCGGCCTTCCCGACGAGGCCTATTATCGGGAGGACCGCTACGAGCCGATCCGCCAGGGCTATGTGACGATGGTCTCCCGTCTGCTCCAACTGGCCGGATACGCGGACAACGAGGCCCAAGGCCGGGAGCAGGCCGGCCGGTTCATGGCCTTCGAGACCCGGATCGCCGCCCAGCACTGGGACAACGTCTCCACCCGTGACGAGGACAAGACATACAACCCCACCGCTTTCTCCGAACTGAAGGCCACGCTGTCCCAGCTGGACATCGAAGCGTGGACGCTGGCCTGGCAGAAAGCCTACGACACCACCGAGGGGGCACAAGCCCAGCCTGTCGACATCATGCGAGCCATGGCCCATACGATCGTCCATGAGCCCAGTTTCCTGGAAGGTCTCAATACCCTCTGGCAGGCCAGCGACCTGGAGGATTTGAAGCTGTGGGCCCGTGTGCACACGCTGGTCGGCCAGGCCTCCTACCTGAGCCAGGACTTCGACCAGACCGCCTTCGACTTCTATGGCAAGGTCCTCTCCGGCACCACCCAGATGCGCGACCGCTGGAAGCGTGCCGTCTCCCTGGTCAACGGGGTCTGCGGCGAGGAAGTCGGCATGGAATACGTCAAGCGCCACTTCCCCGAGTCCTCCAAGGAACGTATGGAGGAGTTGGTAGCCAACCTGATCGACGCCTACCGTGCCTCGATCTCCACCTCCGACTGGCTGGGCGAGGCCACCAAGGCCAAGGCGTTGGACAAGCTGTCCAAGTTCGAACCCAAGATCGGATACACACGCAAGTGGCGCGACTACACGGCCTTCCGTCCTGCAGCCGAGGCGAGCCTTGTGGAGAACATGGAACGCGCGGCCCTGTACGAGTCCGGCTATCAATTCGCCAAGGCGGGCCGGCCGGTCGACAAGGACGAGTGGCTGATGACCCCGCAGACCGTCAACGCGTACTATGAGCCCTCACTCAATGTGATCGTCTTCCCGGCCGCCATACTGCAACCCCCCTTCTTCAATCCAGAGGCGGACGACGCTGCCAACTATGGAGGCATCGGCTCCGTGATCGGTCATGAGATCGGCCACGGTTTCGACGATCAGGGCAGCAAGTACGACGGCGACGGCCGCCTGCATGATTGGTGGACCGAGCAGGACCGCGCCAACTTCGAAGGGCGCACGGGCAAACTGATTGCGCAATACAACGGCTTCACCCCCCAGCAGTTGGCCGACAAATACGCCGATACCCCCGACAAAGTCCCACACGTCAACGGCGCATTGACCATCGGCGAGAACATCGGCGACCTGGGCGGCGTCAACATCGCGCTCAAGGCCTACGCCTTCGCCCTGCAGAAGGATGCGGGCATCGACCAGGACGCCTCCCCTGAAGGCATCTCCCATGCCCTGTCGCGGGCCGGCAAGATGGACGGCTACACCGGCCTGCAGCGTTTCTTCCTTTCATACGCATCCATCTGGCGGTCCAAGGAGCGCGACGAACTGGCCGAGCAGTACCTGCAGATCGACCCGCATTCACCGGCCGAGTTCCGCACCAACGGAATCGTCTCCAATGTAGAGAAGTTCTACGAGGCCTTCAACGTGACCAAGGACGATCGGATGTGGCGGGAACCTCAGGAGCGCGTCAGCATCTGGTGACCGTCCGCCGCCCGGCCCGGCTGTTCCCTGCCATCCGTAATCAGAAGACGTCCACGGCCGGGCCGGACGTCTTCCGCATATCCGGGCTGTCGCCGGTCAGAGCCATCGGGTCATGGCCGGAAAACGGGTCCATCGCAGGCCCGTCCGATCCGGTGGATACGGACGCATCGTCATCCTGCGCCTTTTGCCTCCAACCCGCCCCATCCCGGCCTACAGACGCCTGTTGCACTGAGGGAGGACCAGCACTCCCCTCCGTCGGCGATCCCGCTCTGACCCTACGGAAGCCCGAGACCCCCATGCTCAGGTCATGTCCGATGCTCTCCGCCTCCAGGACAAGGGAGCTGCGTTTGGCCCCATCCTTGACCCATTCCTCCGTGGATACCGAACCGGTGACCAGGACGGGGTCGCCCTTGTGGACCGATTGGAGCACGTTGTTGGCCAGGGCCTTGAAGGCCTTGACCGTCATCCAGGTGGTCGGGAACTCCCGCCAGGCCCGGGTTTTCGCATCGTAATAACCGTCGCTGGACCCCAGGCGGAAGGTGCAGACCGGAGTGGCCCCCTCACGTCCTATCGAAACGGGGTCCTTTCCCACGAAACCCGTCATCGTCATTTTCGTCTGGTGCATTGCCATCTTCGTTCCTTCCGATTCCCATTTCCCTTGTGCACACCGCTGTCACTGCATCGCTCCACACCGCCCGTCTGCAACGGAGTGGACCGCGGGACCGAGCAGGTCGACCGGCGGTGGCAGCTTCAACCCACGGCCCGCCACGACCAACCACTTGCGGCCCGGACCGCGCGGTAGGCACCATGGTGCACCGTCACCGGGCACAGCCACATCCCGGCCGGAGAATGTGGTCGAACATGGAACATCGGCCCATACCGGTGGATAAGTCGCCGGATAGGTTCCAGCCAACCGGTCAGCTGCGCTGCCTAGACTGGAGGTCGCACATCAATGCAGAGAGGACCAGACATGGCCTACAAGTTCATCTCCTGGAACATCGACTCCCTGAACGCCGCACTGGCCGGCTCCAGCGACCGTAGCGCCCTGTCGCAGGCCGTCGTCGAAGAGGTGGCCCAGGCCAGCCCTGATGTCTTCGCCATCCAGGAGACCAAGCTCAACTCCTCGGTCCCCAAGAAGACCGATATGCTGCTGGGCATTCTGCGCCAGCGCTTCCCTGACTACGAGATCGTCTACAACACGTCCGAGCCCCCGGCCCGCAAGGGCTACGCAGGCACTATGATGCTCTACAAGAAGTCCCTGCCCTCCCCCGATGTGGAACGGCCGCAAATCGGCGCCCCCGACACCATGGACTCCGAAGGGCGGGTGCTGACGCTCGAATTCCCGGATTTCTACGTGGTCACGGTCTACACGCCGAACTCGGGCAACGGTCTGATCCGGCTCAAGGCCCGCCAGGTTTGGGACGACCGTTTCCGCGACTATCTCCGTCGGCTCGACAAGCGCCTGCCGGTCTTCGTCGGCGGCGACTTCAACGTGGCCCACGACGAGATCGACCTCGCCAACCCACAGTCCAACCACCATTCAGCCGGTTTCACCGACGAGGAACGCGCTCACTTCGGAAAGCTCCTGGATGCCGGTTTCACCGACTCCTTCCGCCTCCTGCACGGCGATGCGTCGCCCACCTTCAAGGACGGGCGTGAGGAGCGGTCCATCTACACCTGGTTCGCCCAGCGCGTCCCCACCGCCAAGGCCCATAACTCCGGCTGGAGGATCGACTACTGGCTGTCCTCTGACCGGGTCGCCAAGTCCATCACCTCCTGCCGCCCCCTCGACACCGGTGAGCGCCAGGACCACCTCCCCCTGGAGCTCACCTTCGAGCCGTAAGCGCGATTCGCCCCCCGTCCGCCCTACGGCGCCGCGTATAAGTTGCCGAGCACCGGCGCATCAGGGCGTGTGCATCATCAGGCTTCTACGATATTGGGCCTGCAACCGACAAGCACCAAGGCAGGCAGCCTGTTCCCGTCACATATGCGATAGGAATACTTGGGGGGGGGGGGGTACGCTAATGCGCCATCATCACTTGTCGGGGCCAAGAACATATGCCTAAGAGGATGAACCGGTGGCCGTCGGCAAACAAAAAGGGGGTGGGTGCCATAAACCTGCACCCACCCCGCGTTTATTCCAGATTCCCCCTATCGCAGGGCCGCTATGCGATCAGCCAGGGTCTGAGCGGTCTCGGCTGCGGGGACCTGGACGGAGTCGGAGCCGTCCCGGTTGCGGATTTCTATGGTGCCGTTGGCTATGGTGTCACGACCGGCGATGGCCACCAGTGGCACGCCCAGGAGTTCGGCATCCTTGAACTTGACGCCTGGGGAGACCTTGGGTCGGTCGTCGTAGATGACCTCGATGCCGCGTTCCTCCAGCTCGGACACCAGCTGCTCGGCGGCATCGAAGGCCTCGGCTTTCTTACCGGTAGCCATCAGATGGACCTGGGCGGGGGCCACGGCGGCGGGCCAGGCCAGACCGCGCTCGTCGTGGTGGGCCTCGGCGATGCAGGCCAGGACGCGGGAGACACCGATGCCGTAGCAGCCCATCCAGACCGGCACGGCCTTGCCGTTCTGGTCCAGGACCTTCAGGCCCAGAGCGTTCGAATACTTCAGGCCCAGCTGGAAGACCTGGCCAATTTCCACGCCACGTTGGAAACTCAAAGGCCCTGAACCGTCCGGGCTCATGTCGCCCTGACGCACCTCGACCGCTTCGACCGTGCCATCCGACTCGAAATCGCGGCCATAGACGGCGTTGAAGATGTGCATACCCTCCTGATCGGCACCGGTGATCCAGGCCGAACCTCGGGCCACGTGAGCATCCATCAGGTAGCGCGCCGGCTCGGCGATGCCCTCCTTTTCGCGCGCCTGTGGGCCAAGCGCCATGGGTCCGATGTAGCCCTTGACGAACTCGGGGTGGGCCTTCAGGTCCTCCTCGGTGGCTTCCTCGATCTCGGCCGGCGCGAACTGGGCCTCCAGCCGCTTCATGTCCACCTGGCGGTCGCCGGGCAGGCCGATGGCGACAATCTCGCGCCAGGGCTTCTCGTGCTCCTCATCCTCGACGTGCTTAACCGCGATGATCAGGTTCTTCAACGTGTCGGCGGCGGTCCATTCGGCGCCATCGGAACGCGGGTAAAGGGCGTTGGCCTGCGCCACCAGGGCCTCGATGGTCTTTGAATCCGGAGTCTCACGCGCCTCCATCGCGGGCGTTGAGGAATGGTCCACATCCTGAACTGCCGGCGTTGTCAGCGCCTCGACGTTCCAGGCCTTACCGGAGGGGGCGAGCGCGAAGGTGTCCTCGCCGATGGCCAACGGCGCCAGGAACTCCTCGGACTCGGAACCGCCCATGGGCCCGGAGACCGCATGCACGATGACGTAGTCGACGCCCAGGCGGCGGAAGATGCGTTCGTAGGCGCCGCGCTCATCCTGATAGGCCTTGCGCAGACCCTCCTCGTCGATCGTGAAGGAGTAGGCATCCTTCATGATGAACTCCCGACCGCGTACCAGACCCGCACGGGGGCGGAACTCGTCGCGGTACTTGGTCTGGATCTGATAGAGCGAGACCGGCAGGTCCTTGTATGACGAATACAGGTCCTTGACCAGGAGGGTGAACATCTCCTCGTGCGTGGGCGCCAGCAGGTAGTCGGCCCCGTGGCGGTCCTTGAGTCGGAAGATGTTATCGCCGTACTCCTCCCAGCGGTGGGTGGCCTCGTAGGGCTCTCGGGGCAGCAGGGCCGGGAAGTGGACCTCCTGGGCGCCGATACCTTCGATCTCCTCACGGACGATGCCCTCCACCTTCTTCAGGACGCGCAGTCCAAGCGGAAGCCAGGTCCAGACACCCGGGGCAGCCTTGCGGATGTAACCGGCACGCTGCAGGAGCCGGGCCGAGTCGACGTCTGCGTCCGCCGGGTCCTCGCGAAGGGTGCGCAAAAAGAGCGATGACATGCGTAGTGCTGTGGATTTCATAGCCCCAGAATATGCGCTTTGAGCGACAAGCGAGCCCGCTGCTTCAGCCTGCAGCAGCCCTCATGCCCCTGTACAGCCGCTTGGCCCATGCTAAGGTGACCCGACAAGCAGGCAGAGGCGAGGCGTCCATGGAACTTACACGCACGAGTGCAGCCAGCGTAGGCACGGCGGACCCGGTTACCATGCGGCTGCTGTCGGCGGCGGACCCGTCGGTGGACAGCAACGAGCGCCATCTTCACCGCAGCGAACTCCACCGGTTTTATGGCGGCGATGAACTGGCGGGGTGTTGTTTTGTTCCCAAGGCAGCCTGAGACCTTGGCAGTCGTCAATATCGCGGTCGCCGAGCCCCTCCGCAGACGGGGCGTGGCCACTCGGATGGTGGGCTTCGCACAGGAACGGGCGGCCGAGCTGGGGATGAGGCGGCTGAAGGTGGGTACCGGGTCCACCAGCTTCGAGGCCCTGGCGCTCTATCAACGATGCGGCATGCGCATGACCCGTATTGACCGCGATTACTTCCTGCGCTCCTACCCCGGCCCCACCCACGAACACGGCATCCGCGTGCGCGACATGGCCCGCCTGTCATGCCCCATTCCTGTGGATGGCAACAGAGCCGAATGGTGACCCCCCGGCTCAGAAGAGGACGTCCTGGCCGAACTCGTCCTCAGCCTGGCCGATGGCCTGCTTGGTGAAGGAGTCGGAACCTTCGTCGGCCAGGCGGGCACAGGCAGCCTGGGAGTTGGCGCGCAGCCGCGAATCGAGGATCACAGCCTCAGGCGAAACCAGGAAGGCGTGCTCGTTGATTCCCTGCAGGTAGAGCCCGTCCAGGGCCTCCACCCGGGAGAGGGCCACATATCCCATGCCGGGTGCGAAGGTGCGGCGCAGGTCCATGACAGCGGCGTCCAGGGTCATGCCTTGGGATTTGTGGATGGTGATGGCCCAAGCGCAGCGCAAAGGCACCTGGTTGACCGCCGCCAAAAGCGTGTCGCCGTCCATCATCTCCCAGGCCGCCGGCTTCATGGTCACGGTGTTGCCGTTTTCGAATGCCACGATGGGCCAGCCGCCCTTGGCTTTGGATGTGGCTCTGGGTGTGAACCCCTTGACCTTACCAATGGAGCCATTCACATACTGGTGGTCCTGGTCGTTGCGCAGGGCCATCACGGCGGCACCCGTCTTGAGCTGGAGGCATTCGGGGGCCAGCATGTTCTTCTTCAGCCGTTCCACCAGCTTGGGGTCGCCGGTCTGGGTCGCCATATATTCGTGCGGCTCCTCCACTATCTGCGACAGGCGCAGGTCATTCAGGCTGTCGGCCTGCCTGTTGACGGGAAAAAGGTGGACGGCGACCTGACCTGGCTCGGGCCCGGTACCCAAGCGGCCGGCAAGCACCTCATGGTCCTCCTGGCTGACCGCCCCCTCGCGGATATCGGTCAGGACCGTCAGCAGCTGACCGTCATCCTGGCGGTGCTGCTCGGTCAGGTAGCACACGACCGGCTCGAGTTCGGGCCAGACCAGGGATTCCGTGACAAAGCCTTCGGGGTCTTTGCCGGCTTCGGCATATGCGGCGCGGGAGGCCTGGAATTCCGGATTGGCGGCAATCAGATCGTTGTCGCGCCCCGAACGGGAGACCGGGGGCAGCTGGAAGAAGTCGCCGGAGAGCACCACTTGCAGGCCACCGAACGGTTCCGGACTGCGGCGCACCGCCCGGCAGACCTGGTCCACCATGTCGAAAAGCCAGGCATGCATCATCGATACCTCGTCGATGACCAAAACGTCGGCTCCGCCGATCTGCCGCTTGCGCCGGGAACGGATGCGCTTGAGAAGATTGGCGGTCATGACCTTGGAGATGCCCACACCCGACCAGGAATGAATGGTCTGTCCGTCGATATGGGTGGCGGCGATGCCGGTCGAAGCAGTGACAGCCACTGTGGCCCCGCGCTTGCGGGCACGTGCTATGAACTCATTGAGCACGTATGTCTTGCCTGCGCCGGGCGCACCGGTTATGAAAGCATTGGCGCCGGCGTCGAGAATGGTCAGGGCTTCGGATTGCTGCATACCCTCATGCTGCCACGCGTGCGGTACAGGCCCACGAGCCGAAAGGACAATCCGAGGGGGGGGGGGCTCCCGGCTTGCCGGAATAAGCCCCCCCCCTTCAGAGGAACCCGCCGGGACCGACTGGTCTAATAATCCCTCTTCTGCGGGGTGGAGGCATCCTCAACCGGCCTGCCTTCGGCCTCGTATGAGCGCAGGAGCGAAGTCCGCTCCACCTGCCCTGCGCCGGCCTTGGCTGCGGCTGCGTCAGGGCCCGGGGCGGGTACGAAGAACATGTCCCTGTAGTAGCGGAGCTCGTCGGCGGATTCGATGATGTCGGCCAGGGCCCGGTGGCCGCCATGTTTGGCGGGCTTGTTCACATACACCGCTGGGTACCAGCGTCGGGCCAGTTCCTTAAGTGTGGAGACGTCGATGACCCGGTAATGGAGCAGCCCCATCAGGTCGGGCATGTAGCGGTCCAGGAACTTCTTGTCCGACCCCACGGAGTTGCCGGCCAGATGGGCCTTGCCACGTTCAGGCAGGAATCGCTTGACATAAGCCACCACCTGCCGCTGGGCCTCCTCCAGGCTCAGACCGTCCTTGTTCCACTCATCAACCAGGCCCGAGGAGGTGTGCATATGACGGACGAAATCATCCATATGGGCCACTGCGGCATCCGAGGGCCTGATGACCAGGTCGATGCCCTGGTCAAGCACCTTCAGGTTGAAGTCGGTGGGCACGACCGATACCTCGCACAGCTCGTCATGGAATATATCGAGACCCGTCATCTCGCAGTCTATCCAAATCATCCGCGATTCTTCGGGGGTGAAGGTCTCCTCACTTGTATCGCTCATCCGTCCGCTTCCTTCCACTATGTTCCACGACTCAGGGGTCCGGCCCGCACCAGGCGGAAACCGAACCCCTTAATCTACCGCGCGCGTACGACCGTTTGCGGTCGGCGCGCCATGTCAGTCGTGGAAACCGGAATAATTGGGAGCTTCCTTGGTCATCACGATGTCATGGGGATGCGATTCACGCAGGCCGGCGTCCGTGATGCGGATGAAGCGGCCCTTCTCCTGGAGTTCGCCGATGGTGCGGGCACCCGTGTAGAACATGGTCTGGTGGAGGCCGCCGACCAGCTCGTAGAGCACGTAGTTGAGCGGCCCGCGGAAGGGCACCTCGCCTTCCACACCCTCGGGCACTACCTTGTCGGAGGAGGTGACGTCGGCCTGGAAGTAGCGGTCCTTGGAGTAGGACTTCTTGCCGCGCGGAGCCATGGCTCCCAGGGATCCCATGCCCCGGTAGACCTTGTACTGCTTGCCGTGCAGAAGCACCTTCTCGCCCGGCGCCTCGGCCGTGCCGGCCAATAGACCGCCCAGCATGACCGTGTCGGCACCGGCAACGATGGCCTTGGCGATGTCTCCCGAATAGTGGATACCCCCATCGGCGACCAGGGGCACACCCGCCGCCTTGCATGCCAGGGAGGCATCGTAGACGGCCGTGAGCTGGGGAACGCCCACGCCGGCGACCACGCGCGTGGTGCAGATGGAACCTGGGCCCACACCCACCTTGACCGCGTCGACGCCCGCATCTATCAGGGCCTGGGCGCCTTCGCGGGTGGCGACGTTTCCACCGATCACGTCGATGCCGTCGAAGGCGTGGTCCGCCTTGATACGGCGAATCATGTCAAGCATGAGCTTGGCGTGGCCGTGGGCGGTGTCCACCACCAGCACGTCCACCCCCGCGTCCTTCAGCGCGGTGATGCGGTCCCATGAGTCACCGAAAAAGCCCACGGCCGCCGCCACCCGTAGCCGGCCCTGTTCGTCCTTGGTCGCGTTGGGGTACTGCTCGGTCTTGACGAAGTCCTTGACCGTGATCAGCCCGGACAACCGGCCCTGACCGTCGACCAGCGGGAGTTTCTCCACCTTGTACTTGGCCAGGATCGCATGAGCGTCGTCCTTGGTGATGTCGGCCGGCCCGGTGATCAGGTGGTCCTTGGTCATCACATCCCTGACCTTGAGCCGGTCGTAGTCGTCCGCGTTGACGAAACGCATATCGCGGTTGGTGATGATGCCCACGAGCCGCCGGTCACCATCGACGACGGGTAGGCCGGAGACCTTGTAACTGGCGCACAGCTTATCCAACTCGGCCAGCGTGGCGTCCGGCGTGACGGTCAGCGGATCGGAGATCATGCCCGACTCGGACCGCTTTACACGATCGACCTGGTTGGCTTGGTCCTCGATGCTCAGGTTGCGGTGGAGCACACCGATGCCGCCGTTGCGGGCCATGGCAATCGCCATAGGGGCCTCGGTGACCGTATCCATGGCCGCCGAAAGTATGGGCGACTTCATCGTGATACGCCTGGTCAGACGGGTGCTGGTGTCCACTTGCGAAGGAATGACGTCCGACTCGTTGGGCAGCAGAAGGACATCGTCGTAGGCCAAGCCGAGCTTTTGGAACTTGGTGGGGAGAGGCTGGTAGGAGGATTGATCTGAGGAAGGATTCAGTGTAGCCATAACGGCATGATACAAGCGCCCAGCGACGGAAACAGGACTTACGACACTAAAGTCAGCCGCCGTACCGCCCGCCGCCGCCACGCTTCCCCGGCGTCGACCGGGAGGCTCCGTGCTCGGCCTTGGCGGCGGAAATGGCGGCGTTCTCCCGCTTGATTTCAGGCAACCGACGCAGATAGTAGGGGAAGAGGGTGGCGACGGTGAGGAGTGCCGCAGCAGCCAAAAGACCCAGGAAAGCGTAGCGGACCGGCACGAATAGGATGGACAGGGAGCCGAATGAGAAGAGGGCGGCCCATCCCCACAGGATCAGCACGGCAGACTGCACCGAATGCCCGATCCTGAGCATCCGGTGGTGCAGGTGCATCCGGTCGGGGTGCATGGGCGATTGGCCTTTGCTCAGGCGACGCACGATGGCCAGGCACATGTCGAGCACCGGCAGGAAAAGAACCAGGATCGGCAGGAGGATGGGCATAAGGGCCGGCAGATAGATCGAAGTGTGAATGGTCGCCGGGTCCAGGCGGCCGGTGACCACGATCGAAGCGCAGGTGATCAGGTAGCCCAGAAGCATGGAGCCCGAATCGCCCATGAAAAGCTTGGCCGGGTGCCAGTTATGGAGCAGGAAACCCACGCAGATGCCCACCAGGGCCACGTCGATCAAGGTGGCCATGGAGGCGTAGGAAGGCGAGAACCTGGCGATCACATAGGAGTAGATCGCGAAGGCGATGCCACCGATGGCCACGATGCCCGAGGAGAGTCCATCCAGGCCATCCACAAAGTTGACCGCATTGATCGAGGCCACGATCAGGAATGCGGTTATGGCCATGGACAAAGAGGGCGAGGCGGTGACCAGGGAACCCAAGGGCAGGGAGATGATCTGCAGACCCCCCCATGAGACGAAGACCGAGACCAGGAGCTGACCGGCCAACTTGAGCATCCAGTCCAGGTCCCACAGGTCATCAGCCATGCCCAGCAGGCAGATGGCCACCGCGCCCCCCAGGACGACCCATGCCTGGTGACCGACCTGGAAGAGGCCTGAAATGAAGGTGATGCGGGAGGCGAAGAGCATGGCCACCGCGAATCCCAGGAGCATGGCCAGGCCACCCATACGTGCAGTGGGCACTGTATGCACATCACGGGCGCGCACTTGACCGACCGCTCCGATCCTGATGGCCAGGTGACGGATCAGGGGCGTCAGAAGCCAGGTGGCCCCGCCGGCGATGGCCGCAATGAATAGGTAGACCCTCATCGGCGGTCATCCCCGATTGAACCGGAGAGGGCGGCGGCGATGGCGGCTGAGGCAATCGCGCCCTCCCTCAGAACGACGAATCCGGCCGGGGCGCCAGCATCGGCCGCGACGACGGTCGAAGGCGTAGGACCGGGCGTAGGACCGCCATCCAGGTAGAGGTCCACCCGCTCCCCCAACTGCCCGTATGCCTCCTGGACCGTCTGCACACTGGGTTGGCCCGAGATGTTGGCAGAGGACGCAGCCAGGGGGCCGGCTGCCGCGAGGGCCGCCAGGCAAGGCTCGCATGCAGGCACCCGCACAGCCTGGGTACGACCATCCGCATCATGCCGCAGGGTCCGCAGACGGCAGCCGGTCCTGGCCCGACAGACCGGAGAGAAGGCACCCGGCAGGAAACGTGCGGCCAAGCTGTCCAAAGGGGCAGGCAAGTCCAACCCCAACCGATCGATGTCGGCCACTGATGGGAGCAGTATTTGCAAGGACTTGGTCCTCGGCCTCTCCTTGGCCGCGAACAGGGCATCGATGGCCCGGTCGTTGAAGGGGTCGCAGACGATGCCATAGACCGTGTCGGTGGGGATGACCGCCAGGCCGCCGGCGGCGATCACCCGTTTGAGGCCGGCCAGTGATTCCTGGTCGATGTCCACTATTTCACCCATGCTCTCCCCGCCTCTCGGTCCGCCGGTCGGTCCGCACACTCAGGCGCAACCGAATCGCGCCGTCCACCACCATCCTATTGTGCCCCAAGGTCTGGGCGAGGGCCCCGCGTCTCGCCCAGACACGGATACCGGCACGGTTCAGTAGGCGAAAGCAGGCACCGAGGCGCCCTTGTAGATGCGGTTGATGGTGTCCGCCACCGCCTTGGAATGGTAGGCGGCCACGACCTTGCGGCAGACCGGGTCCGACCTGCGGTCGGAATTGGCGACGATTATATTGACATACGGATGGTTGGCCGGATCCTTCAGATCGTACGGCACCTGATAGATGGCATCGGTCACCTTCATACCGGCGTCGATCACGAAGTTGGCGTTGACCACTCCCCCCGCATAGTCAGGCAGCAGGTTGACGATTCCCGCCGGGTCCGTCTGCTCGATGACCAAATGGTTGGGATTATCCACAATATCCTCGGGCACCGGCGTTGTGGTCTTTGGGTCCCTCAAGCCGATCAGCCCGGCCCTTTCAAGCACCTTCAGCGCCCGCCCCATGTTGGTGGTGTTGTTGGGGATGGCGACCTTGGCGCCTTCGGGAAAGTCGTGCGCGCTTCTGTAGCGCTTCGAATACAGGTTCATCGGCGAGATGTACGTATCTCCTATCGGGGTCAGGCGATAGCCGTTCGTCTTGATGTCGCTTTCCAGGAAAGCATAGTGTTCACCGGCATTCAGGTCCACCTCCCGGTTGCTCAGGACCTGATCGAGGTATATGGCGTCCTGGAAGGGTTTGAGGGTTATGTGTATCCTGTCGCCACGCCGGTCCAGCTCCGTCTGTACGGCCTGCCAGATCTGGTCATCCGAGGAACCGATCACCGCTATCCTGACCTCGGTGTCGCCTTCGTGGCCGCCATGCAGGCGGTAGGATACCCCGCAGACGGCGACCAGGGCCAGGACGATGAGGGCCGACAGGACTGTCAGCTCCACCTTAGCCCTGCGCTTCCTGCCAGACGACTTCCTTGCCATGGTTCCTTGCCTTCCCTTGCCCCCGGCTCCGCGACCGCTGCCGGTCGGACCGTTCAGTGCTCGACGACCTCGGCCAGGAGGCGGCCGAAGAGTTCGATGACTGCGATCAGGACCACCAGAACGATGATCGTGGCCCAGGTCACGTCGTACATGTATCTCTGATAGCCCAGGCGGATCGCGAAGTCGCCCAGGCCGCCGCCACCGACGATGCCTACCGTCGCGGTCTCGCCGATCAGGGAGATGATCGTGATGGTACTCACGCGGATGATCGAAGGAATACCCTCACGCAGGTAGACGTGGCGGATGATCTGCCAGCCGGTCATGCCCATGGATTCGGCGGCTTCCACCAGTCCCGGATCCACTGAGGACAGGGCGGACTCGATCTGCCGGGAGAAGAAGGGGGTGATGCCCACGACCAGGGGGAAGACGGCACCCCTTGGCCCTATAGCCGTGCCCATCATCAACCGGGTGACCGGCACCAGGGCGGCGGCCAGGATGATGAAGGGTATGGAGCGGAAGAGGTCGATGAGTTTATCAAGTAAGTTGAACAGGAAACCGTTGCGTTTGATGCCTCCGCGCCGGGTGACGACCAGGCCCACGCCGATCGCGACCGAAAGGACGAAGGAGACGGCACCGGAGACACCCACCATGATCAGGGTCTGCACAAAGGAGTCGAAGAACTCGGGCAGACGACTGGCGACATTGGGGAACCAGGATGAGAGCATGTCAGCCACGGTCCAACACCTCGATTCCTACATCGTGGGCTTTCATGTATTCCATGGCCTGCGCCACATGAGCGGCCGACCCCTCCAGGCGGACCACCAGCCCCCCCAGCTGGGAACCGGAGACCACATCCACATCACCGAAGATGATGTTGACATCCAGGTCGAAGCGGCGGGAGATGGTGGAGACCATGGCCTGGTCGACCGTCCTGGAAGTAAATCTCATCCGCAGGAGGATCTGCCCGGGCCGCAGCTGGACAATCGGGGAACCGGCCTCGATCAGTTCACCGACCCTGTCCAGGTTGGATGTGGTGGCGACGAATGAGCGCGTGAGTGCCGCCTGGGGATTGGCGAAGATATCGAAGACGCTACCCTCCTCAACGATCCTGCCCTGGTCAATGACGGCCAACCGGTTGCAGATCTGACGGACGACAGCCATCTCATGGGTGATCATGACCACGGTGATGCCCAGTTCGTCGTGCAAGCGGCGCAGGAGGGCCAGGATGGACTTGGTCGTGTTCGGATCGAGCGCGGAGGTGGCCTCGTCGGACAGGAGGATATCGGGCTTGTTGGCCAGAGCGCGTGCAATGGCCACCCGCTGCTGCTGACCCCCGGAAAGCTCGGCCGGATAGGAGTCGGCCAGGTCCGCCAGCCCCACCAAATCCAGGAGCTCCCGGGCCCGGGCCTCACGCTCGCTGCGGCCCAAACCCGAATTCCCCAAGGGCAGCGCGACATTACCCAGCAGGGTGCGCGAGGGCATCAGGTTAAAGTGTTGGAAAATCATGCCGGTCCTCTGGCGCAGGGCCCTCAGCCCCCGGGCGTCCAAATCGCCGACCTCACGGCCCCGGACCTTGACCGAGCCACCCTGGTAGTCCTCCAGGCCGTTCAGGCACCTCACCAGGGTGGATTTGCCAGCGCCGGACAGGCCGATGATGCCGAAGACGTCACCTTTGTCAACCGTCAGGCTCACATCCGCCAGAGCCGTCCGATCGCCCTCCTCATCCGAGTGGTAGACCTTGCTTACGTGCGACATGGTGATGACCGCCCGTCCCGTCTGCGTCTCATGCCTGTCCACGTACCCTCGCTCCCGCGTTCTTTCCTCGATCGGCCGGACCTGTGCCACCCGGCCCCGGCTGACCGCCAGCTTAGGACCTCCCCCGGAAGGCCGGCAAGCCGGACGCTATAGAAGAAATCTATGCTTACCTATCGCCGAGCCAACTGGTCGCGCCCCGGGGACGACCCCTGGGCACATCCGCGTCCACATATCGGAATCGGCAACTCATTGAGCCGAGTTCTGCACGGGGGCCTGCGGCGATTCGGAACCGCCGTTCTCCTTCTTGGCCTCCCGACGCTGCTGGGCCTTGCGGGCCGCCGCCTCGTCGGCTGCGCGGGTGGGCGCCTGTGTGAATGACGCCTGTTTGAGGTAGTGCTTGCCGGCCATGATGTCGTATTGGATGAGCTTGTAGTCGTGCAGGAGCCGCCTGGTCTCCTTATCGAATCCTCGCGCGTCCATGGGCTTGCCATGGCCGTCCAGGTAGATGGTCTGGCCGTCGGGGATGCGCTCCCAGCCTTGAATCTGGTTGACCACCGGCGGCTCCATGGCTGCCACCTTGCCCCGCAGCCTGGTCAGGAAGGCCAGGTAGGGCGAGACCTTGGCATCCATGTGCTCGGCCGTTTGCGCGGTGAAGAAGTTGGGCGACGTGTAGGCCGAACCCTCCAGGTTGGTGTCCCGTGCCGCCGAGGCCTTGTTCGACCAGATGAAGTAGTCGGTCAGATGCAGGGCCAGTGAGTTGTTCTGATCGGCGCCGGCCGTGGTGTAGATTCCGGGCAGGTGATCCCCGTAGAAAACGACGGTGACAGGCTTGCCGATCCTTTCGATTGAATCCAGGAAGCCCCGCGTGGCCTGGTCGGTCAGGTTGACACCCTTGGCGTAAGTGCGTATGGAGCTGGCCTCATCGTCGCCCAGGGGCTGCGAACCGTCGTCGGCCGACACCTGGTAGGGGTTGCCGACATACCAATCGTTGTAGGGCATGTGGTTCTGCATCGTGATGATTTCAACGAACTGGCGGGCCCTGCTGGACCCCATCTTCTCCAGGGCCGAGTCGTAGGCGGACTTGTCGCTGACATACGGGGAGGAGCCGATATGGTCCTGGTGGGCGATCACGTCCCGGCCTGCCAACGAGTAGAAGTGCGAGAACCCGAATGTCTTGTAGTTCTGTGCACGCGAATACATGGAGGGCTCATAGGGGTGGAAAGCCTGGGAGTTCTTCGGCGCCCCCCAAATCTGGTTGACGGTGGGCACCCATTTGAGGTCGGGCACCACCTGCTGGTAAGGGCTGGTCAGCGAGGGGTCGAAGTTCGCCATGGACAGTCCAGTCAGGGCCATGAACTCCATGTTCGCCGTTCCACCGCCATAGCCCGCGGAAAGCATGAGGCCGGATGTGGTGTTCCGCTTGAGTGCGCGGATATTCGGCATGGGGTCCATATTCACATGCAATCCGGGCACCCGGGTGGGATCCGAGAATGACTCCGAAAGGATGTAGACGACCGTGGACTCATCCATGTAGGTGGACCGCTTGGCGTTGATGGCCTGCGCTTCCTTGGCGTAACGCCGGGCGAGGGTCTCCATTGTCGCCTGGCTGTAATCAGAGGGGCGGTCCATCACCTTGGGGTTGAGCTGGCGGGAGAAGGAGATGAACGTGCCGTTGCGTTGGGAGTCGTAGACCGAATCCCACATGGATGGCAGGTCGCCCATCCATCGGGAGAAGGAATTGGCCCAGCTGCCGTAGGTGCCCACCGCCGACATGAACAGGGACAGGACCAGGGCCGGCACCAGGACACCGGCAAAGCGGATGGAGGCACCCAGGCGCCTGTTGCCGGTCGCCACCACTCGCCCCCGGCGTCGGTCGGCCCTGCCCAGCAGCACCGAGGCCAGGATCATGATAGCGATCGCGATCAGGGCGGCCACGATGACCCAGGTGGAGCCCGCGGGCAGAAACGTCATGATATTGCCTGCGTCCGCGTGCAGGAAATCCAGGTCGGAAGGCAGGACCGCCTCGTAACGCGAGACCACTTTGAAGTGCTCGATCACCGAGATCAGGGCGGCGGCCACCAACAGGACCGGCGTGGCAACCCAGAAGCGATTCGTCAGGAAGAGCACAATCAGGTAGACAAGCCCTATGGCCAGCAGGTTCAGCACAAAGACGAACCGTTGGCTGGTCCACATGGCCGAAACGAATCCCCAGAAACCGATCAAGGGGTTGGACAGCGCCACACGTGAGGACGACAGGGTCACACCCCATTGAAGCATGGCCACGGCCAACGCGTCGAACAGGATAAAGAGCAGGACGTACGCCCAGGCGGGTAGGGTCATCGAACCATGCAGGCGGAACCCAAGCCGGCCGCGCCTGGCTCCGGTGCCTACCCCTTCGGCATCCTGGCAGGTCCCGGCCACGCCGACATCAGTAACGCTCACCGTATGCTCAGCGTCCGATGGGTTGGTCACAGCCTTTGGTTCTTCGCACATAGTGGCCCATTCTCCATAGTCTCCAAGACAAGGCCCCCGACCAGTGAACGCGGGGCTCCCACTGCCTGGCTCGTCATTCAGTCGGCAGCCCGGCCGAAAGCATCGGCCAGGTCGCCGATCCAATCCTCCAGATTCACGAACCGGGCCGGCATCTGCTCGCTGACCCGCACAACCGGCAGCCCGGCCCGGTCCGCCGCTGAGACCAGCTGTCTGCTGATCTCGTTGGCCTCCTGGTCATTGAAGACCAGAAGCTTGACCTGCGAAGAGGACAGCACCCCGTTGAATTCCTGAATGTCGGCCGGGGATGGTTCGCTTTCGTTCGCGGCTGCACGCAGATACCCGGCGGGCGTGCGATCCGACAGCCCAAGATCTTGTGCCAGATAGTCGGCGGCCGACTCCGTGGCCGCGTAACCCCCTCCCCCGATGCGGACGGCGGCCTGTTCCATGCGCTCGGAGAGATCGCGCTCCCCCTCCTGCCAGAGCTTGTACCTGTGGCTGAAATAGTCCTTATCGGCGGGCCGCAGCTCCTGGTAAGCCAAGCTGATCGCGCGGGCGGCCTTGGCCCTGGCCTGGGACGAGAACCACAGGTGAGGGTTATCGCCGGACTTGTGCCCCGAGCTGTCCGCCACATTGACCGACATGACCTCCGCGGCATCGGCCGCCTTCCCGGCCCAGGCGTCATAACCGGCCCCGTTCACCACGACCAGGTCCGCCCGGCCGATCAGGGCGATATCCTGGGTGGTTGGCTCGTAGTCATGTGCATCGGCATTGGGATTGGCGATCACCGGTCGGGCATCGACCTTGTCCCCCCCCAACTGCCTGGCCATGGAGGCCCACTGCCCGATGCCGGAGACGACCGATATCGGACCGCTCGCGCTCTTGGCCGCCCCGCAACCAGCCAACGGCAGAATCAAGGCCATGGCCAGGACAGCCCCCAGAATGGGCCGTGACCGACACAGAATCCGTTCCGCATACGCAAGGGCTCGTCCATTCGACACTCGCCTGCCTCCATGTTCTTCTCTCTCATAGGCAGAAGCTCGTGAACCCCCGCCGGCGCATTATTGAGACTTGTTATCATTAACCATAGCAAGCACCACCGGACCGCCGCTCCGCTCCGGGCCCCGTGATAAGCTCCCGTGCCGACTGGGACGCTCCATGACCGCCGGAGCAATCGTTGCCGGGGATAGACTGATGGGGAGGAAAGGTCGTCATGCTCAAATGGTTTGCCAGGATCCACCTGCTCATAGGCTGGCTCCCGTTCGCCGTGTTCGGCCTGGCCGGCCTGGGGCTGCTGGCGCTGCTCATCACCCAACTCGTCGAACGCAGATGGAAGGCTCTGACCCGCGAGCTCATCACGACCCTGACCGTGGGTGCGGCGGGTCTACTGGCGACCTGGCTGGTCTCAGATGTGTTCATGCTCTTCGACGTAAGCCTGGGCTGGTTGGTCATCTGGGCCGTCGCAGCAGGGTTCGCGGCCATGGGCTTCGTAATCGCCAGCCTTGTCCTGAATCATGGATTCAGGCGCGTCCTGGCATCGCTGATGATCCTGCCGGTCATCCTGGCCACCGCACTACGGGTGGACATGATCTATGGCGAATACACCACCCTTGGTTCCGTCTTCGCGGTACCCATCTATCCCCGTCTCGCCCCCACGCAACCGGCCAAGGCCCGGATGAGCGTCAAGCAATGGCGGGAACTGGCCGCTAAAGGCCAGGTCCCCCGACACCCCTCCAAGGGAAAGTCCTATTCCTTCGATATCCCGAACCATATCTCCCGCTTCGGCGCCCGCACAGCCGACATCTACCTACCGCCGGCGGCCCTGAGTGACCAGCCACCCGCCCTGCCGGTCTTCGTTCTCCTGGCCGGCCAGCCCGGGTCCCCTGATCGACTGTTCACCGCCGGCGGCATCCAAGGCATGCTGGACGCCTATGCATCCAGGCACAACGGCCTGGCTCCAATCGTCGTCTCCCCCGACCAGAACGGAGGATCCAAACGCAACAGCCTGTGCGTGGATTCGCCGGTGTACGGCAAGGCCGAGACCTACCTAACCCGTGATGTGCCCGACTGGATCAAAAGCAACCTTCCCGTAGCCACGAATGCCGGTATGTGGGCCATCGGCGGCTTCTCCCAGGGTGGGACCTGCTCTACGCAGCTGGCCCCCCGCCACCCTCACATCTATGGTGCCATGCTGCCGGCCGACGGAGAGCTTGAACCCAAGCAGGGATCCAAGGACGCGATGATTCGCGACTATTTCCATGGCGATGCGCAAGCCTTCCAGGCTCAGGTCCCGACCACGGCCATCGCACGCCACGCCCCATCCCATCAGCTCCTCTTCACCGGAGCGGGGGAACGCGACCCCGAGTCCATCCGCAGCATGACCGAAATCGCCCAGGCGGCCTACAAGGCCGGCATGGACGTCGAGGCGGTCGTGGCCAAGGACAGCGGTCACGACTGGCACGCGGTCAAGGCGAGCTGGCAACCGGGCCTGGAGTGGATGGGTGAGCGGATGGGCTTGGGGCCCATGTCCAAAGATCTTGACCAATACAGCGGCATCAGACGTATCAGCATCAACAAGTAGGAACGAAAAGAGCAAGCATGAGCGCAACGCACGTAGGACCCAGCAGCATGGAGAAATCCGCCCTGTCCGTCCTCATGGACGACCTGAGGCACTGGCTGCGCCTCCATGCCGTGGCCGTCTGCTCCACCCTTGCCCTGGTGGTCATCAACGCGTTCGCATGGCTGGCATACCTGCTGCTGAAAGTGCCACGAGCCAAGCGCGCCGGCATGCCGTTGGCGGACTTCCTGACCAGGCCGACCCCGCCCTCACAGGGTGGCGTCCCCCACCAGCCCGGTCTCACGGAGCAGTTCGGCAAGCTCCTGACCACACTCTTCGTCACCTCCGGCCCCCTCCAGCTCATCATCGACGCAGCCCTGGTCCTCCTGATCCTGTGCATAGCCGAGACCAGGCTGGGCCGCAGGCGGATGATCCTGGCCTCGCTCATCTCGGCTGTCTCCGGCGCCGCGGCCGGCCTGGCCATCTGCGCCGCCATCAACGACGTGCAATCCCACTGGCCATGGTTTGTGCGCATACCGATGTCGCTCAACCCGGTGATCCTGGTGATTGGGGCCCTGATGGCCGCCGGCGCCTTCAGCAACCTCCTGTGGCGGCGACGAATCAATCTGATCGGCTATACCTCGTTGATCCTACTGGTGCTGTACACCGGAAATCCCGGCAATTACTGCGCCCTCGCCGCCGCTCTGATCGGACACCTGACCGGTCGGATCTGGCATGGCCCCATCACCGACCGCGCCCTTGCCGGACGGCGCTCCTCCTACGAGACCCGCCACATGTTGGGAGCCATCTCCACGGTCCTGGCCCTGGGGCCGATCATCACGGCCTCCTCGAAAGTGCGCGCCGGCGTATTCACCCCGCTGGGTATGTTCATGGGTCCAGGCCCCAGCAGCACCATCAGACTCGCCGCCTGCCTGCGGACCAACTCCGAAGCCTCCTGCTATGCCCAGTACGGTCTGACGCGCCCCGTGACCGCCTCGACCTTCGTCGGCCTCCTGGTTCCCACCGCAGTCATGCTGGTCGTCTCCTGGGGCATATACCACGGTCGCCGTGTCGCGGCCATGACCAGCCTGGTCCTCAACGGTCTGACCGTGGCTCTAGCCGTGGTCTACTACCTGCTGGTCCCCCTGACCATGGGTGAGGGCCTGACCAGGGCGGTGCGCCACGGCGCCATCCCCTCGCTGTTGGCCATAGCCATGCCACCCCTGGTGTTTGCTTACTTCATCTGCCGCTACATGCGCTATTTCCCGGTACGCACCAAACCCAGCCGTCTACGCGCAGGCTCCACTGTCATAGCTCTGGCTGCACTGGCCACAGCCGCCCTCTACCTTTCCGCAGTCACCCTTTCACCCGGCTCCTTCAAACCCAGACCCACACTCACCATGGCTCTGGCCGAACTGCCGACCCGCTACCTGACCAATGGCGTAGCCAGCCGCTTCCGCCCCCGCTTCATACCCCACACCCTCACCGGTCTGGTGATCAACAACGCCGTCGGCTTCGTCTTCTGGCTGATCGTACTGGCGGTCCTGCTCTCCTGGATGCGTAGCTCGGTGCTCCAAAACGAGAACGAGCGGCTGGAGGCCAACACCCTGGTCGAGGCCGGAG
The DNA here is from genome assembly GCF_003315615.1 of Bifidobacterium xylocopae. Lineage (GTDB taxonomy): Bacteria > Actinomycetota > Actinomycetes > Actinomycetales > Bifidobacteriaceae > Bombiscardovia > Bombiscardovia xylocopae. Next base: position 166,150 of record NZ_PDCH01000002.1, on the reverse strand, counting down.
GCGAATCCATGACTTTCATGACCACCTGGGAAGGCAACAACTACTGGTTCTCCCCCTCCGGACGATCGGCCATCGCCTACCGGGTCCTGCACGGCATCGCACTGACCACCACCGGCCCCTTCGGGGATCCGGACGAGTACACGGCGGACCTGCACGAGTTCTGGCACTATTGCACCGATCACTCCTGGTCGCCGGTCTTCTACTCCATCCACAAGGGTCAGCGCGACGAGTTGACCGCACACGGATGGACCTCTCTCGAGGTGGGCTCAGAAATGGTGGTCACACCTTCGGAGTGGGAGACGCGCGGCAAGAAATGGCAGGACATCCGTACGGCCATCAACAAGGCCAAAAAGAGCGGCTACCACGACGAGCTGTCCACATTCAACGACGCCCCATGGGACGTGCAGTCACAGATCGTGGCCATCTCCGAACAGTGGGCCGAACTCAAGGCCCTGCCCGAAATGAAGTTCACCCTGGGTGGCCTCGACGAGCTGCGCGACCCCCGCGTGGCACTGCTGTACGCGATCGATTCCGAGGGCACGGTCCTGGGTGTCACCTCCTGGATGCCCACCTATCGCGAAGGCAAGGTGATCGGTTGGACCTTGGACTTCATGCGCCACCGGACCGACTCACCCAACGGGATCATGGAGTTCCTGATCGCCCGCATGGCCGAACGGCTTCGGGACGAAGGACAGGTGGAGTTCATGAGCCTGTCCGCCGCGCCCCTGGCGGGAATGAACCCCGAACGTGACAACCAGGGCGAGAACACACCGCTCATCCTCCAACACGCCATGCAGCTGCTGGCCGACCTGATGGAACCGGCATACGGCTTCAAGTCTCTGTTCTTCTTCAAGAAGAAGTTCCAGCCATCCGAACACCCTGTCTACATCTGCTACCCCGACCCGGCACAGCTGGTCCAAATCGGCCTGGCTGTCCTGCAGGCGTACCTGCCCGATTTGAAGGCGTCACAGGCCCTGGAGGCGCTTAAGACCCTTCGGCCAGCCAAGGAAGACAAAGCCGGAAGACACGGTAAGGACAAAGCCGGCACAGGCAAAACCGACTCCGACAACCATGGCAGGGCAAACCATAAGGAACAGACGACCCCAGCGCCTCGGACAGCGCCTACGGAGACGCACACCCCCAATGAACCGGAAGACGCCCAGGAGCCAGACAAGGCGAAGGGCTAGGCAAGCAGCCCCTGACAGGCTGAACAAAGCCCATAGACCTCCAGTGTGTGGGAGGCCACCGTAAAGCCTTGGGCCGACGCCAAGGAGCGCAGCCATTCCTCATTCGGCGGGTCAATCTCCACTGTCCGGCCACAGGATTCGCAGACCAGATGGTGGTGGTGTCGGCGCTGGGCCGCACACAGGCGGTAAAGCTGGGAACCTTTGTGCTCGATGGTGTCGACGGAACCGCTTTTGGCCAAGGCCGCCAACTGGCGGTAGACGGTCGCCAGCCCGACGGGTTCTCCCGCCTGTTCCAGAAGCGTGTGCAACTCCTGGGCGGAGACGAACTCACTCTGTGCACGAAGAACTCGGCGTATGGCCTCTTTCTGCCTGGTTTGCCGCGGGGTCCGTTCTGTCATGGTCTCCTCCCCCAGCCGTCACGCCAACTGTTCGAATCCGCAGCTGACGGCCGCGTTCCCTACGCTGCCACCATAGCGCAGGGGCAACCCGCCCCGCCATGCCCGGAACCCGCTCCGTACTCCCAGGGCGTAAGGCATGGGCCTGGGCAGCCACATGACGCGCCGCCAGCACGCAAGCGAAACGGCATGGTTAGAATATAAGGGTTCGGCCCCGTAGCTCAGCTGGATAGAGCAACTGACTTCTAATCTGTAGGTCGCCGGTTCGAGTCCGGCCGGGGTCACCAGGCACAATCCATACTCCCGAGCGGGAAGTGGGGGGGGGGGCATGATCCGGCAAACGCAAAAGCTTCAAATTCGCGGCATCGCAGTACCCCATGACTTGCAGAGTGAGCCGAGATACCGTTATCCCTTCTGATACTTCCTCCACATGCGCTCATAATCCCTTTCACTCCCCCACACCCTGATCGAGGCTATGTCCCTCTTGACGTCCTCCTTGCGTGCTTCGAGTCGGCTACGGCGGCCGGGGTCCAGACCGGGATCGTCAAGCTGCTCCAAGATGGCGTCTTTCCGCCTTTCCAACAGCGCTTTGATTCTGATATGCCGTTCCATGGTCGCGTCCAGGTCAGTGGCCTGTAGCGGACGCATGGTCACATCCTCCGGATCGTTGGGATAAGTCATCCAAGCGAGAATAGCAAGACGCGCCGCGACATTCCGCCCCGTCCGCCACCGGCTGACCTTCGAAGGATCCGATTCGACCCAAGCGGAGCCGTGATCGCACGGCGGAAGCGGGCGCAGTGGTGCGGTATAGGATTGGACAGCATGAACGACCATAAGCGGCCTGCAACGAGGAGTAATGGAGTGGCTGCCATAACCCGCGTCCCTGTGCGATTTCCTGCACACACAGGCACCAGTACCTTCCCTGACTTCCTGGACGGCCCCGTGGATGAGGCGGCCCAGCGGCTCCTCGGCTGTCTCCTGGTTCGCGATTACGAAGACGGCGGCCAGGCGACTGTACGCATAGTGGAGACTGAAGCCTACGACCAGGAGGACCCCGCCTCACATGCTTACCATGGCCTGAGCGAGCGGAATCGAGCCATGTTCGGGCCTTTCGGTCATCTCTACGTCTACTTCACCTATGGCATGCATTATTGCTGCAACATCGTCTGCGAAGCGGACGGCTTTGGCGCTGGAGTCCTGATTCGTGCCGCTGAACCCATGGCCGGTGCTGACATCCTGAGCGCACACCGTCATGGCACGCACGCAATCCGCGACCTTACCAACGGTCCGGCCAAACTATGCCAGGCCTTGGCAATCGACAAGACCCTCTATGGCCACGACCTGCGACTGCCTCCCCTCCGCCTGGTCGCCGCACCCCTGGAACCTGGCGAGCATATCGAGTCGACGCCTCGAATCGGCATATCCAAAGCCAAGCAACGGCTACGCCGCTATATCATCAACGACAACCCTTTCGTCTCCCGGTAACTGGACCTGCCTCCGCCGACCCATCACCGTGGTATGTACCGGGCTTCGATGCGTGGCTGGAAACGCCCCAGCGCCAAAGCCCCAGCCGCGACGAGCGCGATGAGGACCATCCCCCACAGGCTGACCTGGAGAGGATCGCCGCCCAGGAAGTCGGCCGCCAGTTTGAAAACCCACGTCGACGCGGTGAAGCCGAGGCTGGTCATCGCGGAAAAAACACCCATGACCAGCGGATAACGACGCCGCTCCGCCAGGTTGGAAAGCAGGAAGGGGCAGGAAGCCATGATGACCGCCGAGCCCGAACCCACCAGGAAGGCCGCCAGGCAGGCCAGAGGGAAGGCATGGGTGGCGAGCAGGACAAGCGCCCCCACGGCCATCAGGACGAAAGCGAAGGGGAGGGTGTAATCGCGGAGGAAATGCCGTAGACGGTTGATTGAAAGACCAATCACAACCGAAGAGCCGGTGTTGAACATGAGGGCGAAACCGGACGCATCCGCGCCGCCCAGATGGTATTGAGCTATATAGACCGAAAGCTTGTTGTACAGCACAGCCACCAGGAAGATGCTGAGGAAGCCGATGAGGATGCAGACCGCCAAAGCCGGTACACTCTGCTTACGCCGGCCCGCCCCTGCCTGATCGCCGTCGGAAGCGGCAACCGCATCAGCACCTGCCTTGACGGGTTGATCGGTGAAGACCTGCTCGGGGTCGGCCGCATTGACACCAGGGACGAACACGGCGACCAGGACCAAGCCCAGCAAGGCCAGTCCATAGAGCCAATAGTTGCGAATCCACCCGCCCGCGGCCAATAGGCCACCGACGGCCAGGACAACCATGGAGGACCCGTCCTGCATGGCCAGAACCTTGCCCATCAGTCCCGAGAGTTGGCTGCCATGAAAGAAACGTGCGGTGAGACTGGGCAGGACAGTTGTCAGGATGCCGGCGCCGAAACCGGCGATGACAGCGAACAGCAGCAACTGACCCACACTGGAGTGGAAGGCCAAGGGCATCAGGCCGCCAAATGCTATGAAAGCACAGGAGATCATCCCCGCGGCTTTAAAGGTCAGCCACTCCATCAGCTTGCCGAACAGCAAGGCCGAGACCACCGCCGCGGTGGCTCCAACCGTAGCGATCGACTCAACCGTTGACGGTTCGGCGTTGGGGAAGGATGCCTGAATCGATGCGATGGACGGTGAAATGATCGAATCGAAGCGGGAGAGCATGGCCAAGGTGAATACACCCGCAAGCAATCCTGCATTCCGTTTGGTGAAAATACTTCCGGCCATCTTCGCTCCCTTGTTCTGCGCGGTCTTTCCGCACAGGAGCCCCCGCCGAAGGCGGCCGGCCCGCATCCTTGCTCAGTATAGGTAGGCTACCCGCGCAAAAACGCAGGTGATGCGCTTACAGCGCTATGTGAGCAGACTCACATCGGCGTGTTGGCGTTGTCGTATCATCCGATCAGGCATGCCAGGAGCCAAAGCACAGCAAGGAAGAGGAGGTTAAGCAGCGTATAGGTTGAGAGATATCGCCCCTTGGAACGGGGATACTTCTTGACCACTGCCTTGTATGAGATCAAGGAGGCCATCGAGGCAATCAAGGTGCCCAGACCCCCCAGATTCGTACCGACGATGATCTGCCGCCAGGCCGAGGAGAAGCCGGACACCAGCAAGGCTGTGGGCACGTTGCTGATCATCTGGCTGCAAACGACGGAAGTGGCCAGGGGGTGGGAGCCGACCAGACCTGAGACCAGATTGTAGAAGCCGGGTATACGGCGGGCGTTGCCGATGAATATGAAGAAAGCCACGAAGGTGAGCAGGAGACCCCAATCCACCTGCAGGAAGACGCGGCGGTCGCATATGGCGAAACCCAAGACCACGATCGCCAGCATGGCCCACTGGGGCAGGATGCCGCCCACACCAAGCAGGCATACCAGGAAGAGGGCGGCGTAGACGCCCAGTCGCCACCCCGGCATCGGCTCCATATGCACGTCGGGATGGGTCCTGCCCTGTGCGGGCGCCAGGACCGAACGCCGAATGCCTGAGGCCCCCATGTGGTCCAAGGTATGCACTCGTTCCGAGGGGAAGGCGAGGAAGATGGTAAGGACCAGGAGCACGGCCGAAGCCGACGTGTAGGGTGCCATCAGAGCCAGGAAGCCGGAGGTGGGTATGCCCGAGCGGGCTTTCAGATAGAGGTTGTGGGCGTTGCCGATCGGGGTGAGCATGGAACCCAGGTTGGCCCCCAGGGTCATCAGGGAGGCCAGAAGGAAAATGCGGTCCTCCATACCTGCCATGACCAGGACCGCAATCGCAAAGGGTATGAAGGTAACCAGGGCCACGTCGTTGGTGATCAGCATGCTGGCCACAAACGGCAGGGCCGTCAGGACCAGGGCCAGTCCCCGCACCGTATGCACACGGGCAAGGAGGCTGGACCCGATCCGGTGGAAGAGACCGATTCGCTGCAAGCCTGCCACAACAACCATCAGTGAACCCAGCTGTGCCAGGGTCTTGTAATGGATGTAACCGATATACATGCGGTCAGGGTGCACGAAGAAGCATGAGATAAAGGCGATGACAGCGGCTATGACGAATACGGTCTCGTTCTTGATCAGACCCAAGGCCCTCTGTCGCATCCCCGCCTCCGAACCTGTGCCTCTACCGCGTATCAGTTTACGCTGACCAAAGCCCGCGCAGCGCCAGGAAACCTCTTTTCCGCATACGTCGGCAAGCTCCACGCATCCAGTCGGTTTTCACGATGCACGCAAGGGCCCCGCCGGCAACTGCAAACAGCCATCCGACGGAGCCCGGGGAGAATGTAGCGGCACTAGTCCGTCACATCATCAATCATCCCCATGCCTGGGAATGAGCAGAGAGGCCGCATAGGCGAGCGCAAGCAGTGCCACGGCTCCGATCATGCTGGCCACATAGCCCGCTGTGCCGTTGGACGGCGTGGCGAAAGCATTCATGAAGGCGTAAAGCACCGCGTACGACAGGCCTGCGCCCAGGTTGAATCCGCCCGAGTTCAGACCTGGCAGATAACCGGTGTTGTCCGCCGGAGAAAGAACGACACCCAGACCGTTGAGCATAATGTTGACTGTACCTGCGTAAGATATCCCCAACACCAAGGAGAGTACAACCAGAGCCCAGACGCTCGGCACTTTGCATACATAGATACCGAAAAGCAGCCCAACCACTGTGACGAGGAGCCCCATGCGCAACACCTTGTGATAGCCGAATTTAGATGCCAGTACGCCAGCTACAGGGCCGAAAGCCAGACCAACAAGAGCATAAGGGGTCAGCGTTGCGAATGAGACTACACTAGCCGACATGCCGGCTCCGAATTTGACATCCTGAGCCATAGCAGGAACGACACCGTTCATAATGGCGAAGACACCCGTCATAGTCAACAGGGTTGTCAGAAGGAGTCCCCAGGTACGACGTTGCTTGAGATAGTGGGTCGTGACCATTGGGGCTTTTGCCCTTTTTTCTATTTGCCAGAAGACCACAAAGAAGACAATGGCAATGACCACTTCGGCCACAACAATTCCCCAGTTGGCTTGTGCAAGCTTCTCGACCTCGTTAATGGCCAAATATGCCATCAGGAAGGCTACGCAAAGGGATACCACCCCCGGCCAATCCATGCGAGGCGTCTCAGCCGCGTGGCTTTCGGAGGCAAAGACGAAAACCAGAACGATGGCAATGACTGCAATTGCGACCATGAACCAGAAAACGGAGCGGAAGCCGAAAGTACCGGCTAACCAACCTCCCAGAATGGCATCCACACCTCCGATGCCACCATTGACGGCCGTCAGGATCGACATAAGTTTGGCATACCGTATGTCATCCGTAACTTCATTATGCAACATAATCAAAGTCATCGGTACAATTGGCCCGGCAACCCCCTGCACGACACGGCCAACCATCAACATCGGCACATTGACGGCCAAAGCTGAAATCACACAGCCTATAGCGGTCAGAACAAGCATCCAGATGAGAACCTTCTTGCGTCCGGACAAATCACCTAAACGAGGCAGAAACAAAGAGAAGACAGCGCAAGCAGTGAAGAAGACCGTCTGTGTCAAACCGATTTGCGCACTGTCGGTATGCAGCTCGTTCTGCATGGTCGTCAGCGCAGGTGAAAGCATAGACGCATTAAGCTGGAAAGCAAAGATAGCGGCCATAAGCGCTGTCATCAGCGCTGCAATGGACTTGCCCTTTGGTTCCTTCGTAGTTCCTCTTACAGTCTGTTCCATCGTATTCATCCAATCTTCGCAATGGCTTCGGTCACTAGATCCCAGAACTTATCAAAGTCCAGCTTTGTGGCAACCTTGGTGTTGCAATCCTTGGCTGCGGGCTCGGGTCCCCGAAGGTCGGCGACGGTCATGCCCAGAGTAAGATCCCCATGGAGTTCCACATCCACCGGGCAGCGGCGGGTCTGGACCACAGAAGGGTCAATCAGATAGGCGACCGTGCAGGGGTCATGCACAGGCGGATCGACGAAGTCCTGGTTGTCCTGATAGGACTTGCGGAAGAAGTCCATGAGTTTTGAAACGAAGTGAGCCAGGTCAGTACCCAGCCCGTCAATCCGCTGCTGCACCTCGGGCGTACACAAGGCCTGATGGGTCAGGTCGAGACCAACCATGGTCACAGGCCAAGACTCATTGAAGACTATGTGTGCCGCCTCGGGGTCGACCTTGATGTTGAACTCGGCTACCGCACTCCAGTTGCCCACGTGGTAGCCGCCGCCCATCAGGACGACTTCCTTGACCCGGTCAACGATGCGAGGCTCCATACGCACGGCCATGGCGATGTTGGTCAGGGGGCCCGTTGGCACCAGGGTTATCGACTTGGGTTCGGCCGCCATGATCGTGTCAATCAGCCAGTTGACCGCATGGCCCGGGTCAAGGGGCCGCGTGGGTTCGGGCAGCTCCACGCCGTCCAGACCGCTCTCACCGTGAATGGTCGCGGCCACCTCTTGAGAACGGACCAGCGGACGGTCGCAGCCCGCATGCACGGGTACGTCGGTGGCGTGGGCCTCTTCGAGCACCGCGCGCGCATTATAGGTGACTTTATCCAGACTTTGGTTACCGCCGACAGTCGTCACTCCCAACAGGTCGATGTTGGGGTTGCCGACGGCCAGCAGGATGGCGACGGCGTCGTCATGCCCTGGATCCGAATCCAGTATTATCTTCCTGACCATATGTATCACTCTCTTTCTTACCGTTTACTACGCTCATCGACTTCCAAAGCCTCTTAAGAGCACCTGGGCAGCCTGCTGGTCCACTGTACGCGGGGTGTTCCCAGCGAAGCGTTCATTCGCCACCGCTTGGGCGTTCGTCAACAGCTCCTCACGGCTCAACCCATACGATTCGAAGGGATGCATGCCCAGCATCCGATCTCGGAAGTCCTTGAAGGCACGGCAGGCGATGAGCGTCGTCTGCTCCTCGGGCGCATCCTCGGGATAGGTGGCCCCCAGGATTTGCCCTATCTCACGCACCTTCCCAGGCCTGACTGGGCCGACGAACTCCATGACCGACGGCAGTGCGTAGGCGACGGCATCCCCATGCACGATGTGGTATTTGGACCCCAACACGTGGGCGATCGAGTGCCCCACGATGGTGCCGGTGTTGTTCAGCATCCAACCAGCCAGGTCCGCGGCCACCATGACACGCTCGCGCGCCTCCCGATCCTCGCCGTTATGCACGGCCCGGGGCAAGTAGTTATACAGGAGGAACATGACTTTCTCACAGATGGCGTCGGTGACCGGACTGGACAAATGGGACAGGTAACCCTCGGCCGCGTGGCCGAACGCATCCAACCCGCAGGCGATCGTCATGCCCGCCGGCAGGCTCACGGTCAGATCAGGATCCAGGACTGCGTACTCGCTGACCGCCGGATCGGCCAGGATCGTCATCTTCCTGGACGTGGCCTCATCGGTGACGACCAAGGCGTTGGACATCTCACTGCCCGTGCCCGCAGTCGTCGGGATGGATATCATCCCCTTGCAGGGCTTAATCGGCTTTGCCGGATCCGTGTACTCCAGGATCTCGCCGCCGTTGACGCGGACGATGTTGATCCCACGGGCCACATCCATCGAGGAGCCGCCGCCAATCGCGATGATACTGTCCGCATCGTGGGCGTTGAACGCCTGCAGGCCCTTGGCTACCGTACCGGACTGGGGGTCGGACTTGACCTGGTCGAAGACGGCCAGGTCCACGCCGCCATCGCGCAAGTGATGGAAGGCGTCCGTCACCCTGGGCATGCCGCTGACGAAAGAGTCCGTCACGACCAGGGGGCGCTCATAGTCCTCGGTCTTAAGGATGTCCAGCAAGCTGGCGCCCAAATCGTCCGAACAGACGACTTTAACTGGCTGTAGCATTTTGTAATCCATCTCAATCACCCTATCTCAGCCGCAGCGGCATCGGCATTACGGCAGAACTCACGGACCTTCTCAATGTCCTTCTCCATACGACCACCCTCATATTTGATGCTGGTCTTAGTCAAGGAATCCACACCGTAGGGATGGCATTGCCGGATGGCATCAGCCACATTGTCCGGCCCAAGGCCACCAGCCATGATGACCGGTTTGCCGCACTCCTTGACGATCCTGGCGTCAATGGACCAATCGTGGGTCTGCCCGCTCGCACCGATGCCGGTATCGGGCGCCAAGCCGGAATCGGTCAGAATGAAATCGCAATACCGAGCGTATCGCTTGGCCCTTTCCACAGCGGATTCATCATCTACCAGCACGGCCTGCATCAGTTTGGTGCCAGGAGCCACCTGTTGGAGTCGACGGGCGAAGTCCTCGTCAGCCGCATACCCGTCCCCGGCGATGTGCAGGATGTCCGGCTTGACCTTGGGGGCCAGGTCCAGCATCTCCTCGGGGTCGTTCGTCAGCATGATGGCCACGGTCACGACACCACGCCTATGGCACTCGTCGAAGATCCGGTGCACCCGCTCCAAAGGCACCCGGTGAGCCGGCACGCCACCGTTCTGCATGGGCACTAAACCGATATGGTCAGCGCCGGCCTCCATCGTCTTGACGGACTCCTCGTAACCGATCAAGGAATAGAGCTGCTTCTTTACCATTGTTCTCCTTTTACTGGAATGCTGTCTTAAACAGGTCTGTCTCGCTCACGCTTCGGTTTCAAACCACCAAGGCATCGACCGCCATCTTCCGACGAATGCGCTCGACTGAGATGTCGGGCACGGCGCGGGTGCACTCCAAGGCGATGCTGGACGCGGCCTGGGCGATGCGCCCGACCTGGTCCAAATCACGCTCGGGATCGTCGAAATAGCTCCAGGTGATCGCGGCCATGCCGGTATCACCGGCGCCGTTGGCCGTAGCGATCCGCGTACGGTAAGGCGGCACCTGCACCATCTCATCGGAGCCGAACGCATCACGGCGGGCGCACAGGATCCCCTGCACCCCCATGGATATGAAGACACGTTTGACACCTTTGTCCAGCAGGATCCTTGCAGCCGTCTTGGCTGAATTCAGATCCTCGACATCGATGCCCGTCAGTTTACCTGCCTCCAGGGCATTCGGCTTGAGCACGGTCATGTCCCCTAGTATCGGTGCGAAATGCTCGGCCTTGATGGACGAGACCGTGTCGCCGAAGAGGGGCGCCGTGACGTGTTCGCCAATCCAACGCAGGGTCTCCGGCTCGAGGTTGGCGTCCAGGAGACAGATCGCCGCACCGTTGATGAAGTCCAGCCGCTCAGCCAGAAAACGGGGTGTGATCTGTCGGCAGATGTCCATGTCGTTCACCGCCACCAGCATGTCACCGGTCTCATCGGTGACGAACAGGTAGGTGGATGAGCGACGTCCCTCGAGCATGGTGGCATGACCCAGATCGATGCTGTTGGCAGCGCAGGACTCGCGCATGGCCTGACCGTTGGCGTCGTCGCCATAGACCGTAATCAGATGGGTGGGCACACCGAGATGCGCCAGACTCTGCGCCATGTTCTGAGCGACGCCACCGACGGAGAGGGTCACCACTCCAGGGTTAGAATCACGGTCCACGATCCGATCCGATGGACGCCCACAGATATCCATGTTCATACCGCCGATGACTACAACATATCGGCCGCCGCCGCTGTCATTGACTGCTTGCGATGAGTAATCCGCCATGGATCTCATCCTCCTTTGGCACAACCTTGTCAACACTGGCAATAGTTTATGTAGATAAACAATTGTTAGTATATCGCGCTTCGCCATGTGTCGCAAGACGAGGCTCCGCTTCGCATGCCACCAGAAGGAATCACCGAACTCAGCCATTGTTGCGGTGGCCACAGCCCATCTAAAGGCAGGGAATTCAAGTAGGTTACGCCCCGCCCACTAAGCGAGGCATGCAAGACGTGCAAGAAATCCATGCCCGATACACGGCAGACGCAAGCCAGGGGAAAAAAGAACACACCACGCACACCTCGCCTAACAGGACAGCGAGGAAGCGCGCCACACGGCCCAACATCGTCAGCCGAATAGTTCGATCCGCCGTCGTTCCAGGCCCTCGACCGTCAACGCGGGATTGATTGACGCCAGACCGTCCATACTCAACGAAGCCAGGGCGGCCGCCACCTGGGCGCTCTTGACGAAGCCCATACCTTCTCCCCGGGCCCACACCAGGGCGGCGAGCGCGCCGGAAGCAGCGCCGTTCACATGTGCTCTTCTTCGTTCGGGTGCCGGCAGATACAGACGATCCGGCGTCGTCCGGTAGAGCATCCCCACATCATCCAGGAAGAGAAAGACGCGCTTGACACCCCTACCCAGGAGATACTCGGCGCATGCATCCGCACTGGCCTCGTCCACAGCCTTGATGCCAGTGAGCACCTCGGTCTCCGCCGTACTGAGCGAGACGGTGTCTATATGGCCAAGCGAAGGGATGAGCCTCTCGGCTTTGTTGACGGAGACGACGCGGGCAAACACCGGAACGGTCGCATGCTCACAGACCCAGGCTATGGCTTGTGCAGAAAGACTGGTGTCCACCACGACTGAGGTGGAGTTGGCAATCGCATGCTCGCGATCAGCCAAGAAGGAAGGGGTGATCAGATCGCCGACGATCATGTCGTCCAAACCCATCAACTGGCCGCCGTCCGGGCCGCTGACCGACAGGTAGGTCGAGGTGTTGGTACCGGGAAATTGCTGGGAGTACGTGATGTCCATACCGTTGGTGAGTGCATCCTGCTTGAAGAAATCGCCGTTGTGATCGTTGCCATAAGCGGTGATCAGGTAATTGCGCACGCCCAATTTGTTCAGATCATAGGAGATGTTACGACCGATGCCACCCAGCGCGAAGGTGATGCGCCCCACGTTCGAGCTGGAGGAGACCACCGGATTATCAGCCAGACCATAAATGTCCATGTTGACCGCGCCGATCACGCTCACGTACGAAGGCGGGGATACGATATAGCCCTTGCCCTGCAGATAACCCTTCTTGACCAGGTTGGATATGTGGGCCGCTACCCCGGAACGCGTAATCCCGCACCGCTGGGCCAGCTCCCTCTGGCTGATCATGGGATTCTGCCGGATGAGCCCCAGAATCTCCCGCTCCCGCCCCGTCGCTGCCATGCAATCACCCCTTTCAACAACGCTTATGCACCGTTAACCTTTCACAGCATATCCAAACTGTGTCAAATTGAGTCCTACGCAGCAGTTGGTACACAGCATTTGCCTTTTAGGCGCAGAATAAGCCAATAAACCTTTTCACCAGACGTTACGGTATCGTAAAATCAGCGTCTATGAAAGCCGAGGTTTTTGCAATGACCATTGATGAGATCTTCGCCAGCATCATCGACGAATCCGTCGACAAGCGCGAGCAGGGAACTCGATTCGAAGAAGCAGTGAAGTTCTTCCTGGAGAACGATCCATCCTGGCAGAATCGAATCTCAAAGGTCTGGCTATGGAACGACGCTCCGACGAATCCCGGCAAGCAGGACACCGGCATCGACCTCGTCGCGCTTGACCGCGATGGCTCTTATTGGGCGATACAAGCCAAGTGCTATTCCAAAGGCAAGCTTGCGGCAGGAGACGTATCCACCTTCTTCATGAATGCGATAGCCGATGATAACTATAGCCACTATATGCTCGCGGACACAGCAGAAGCGTACACGGCTAATTTAGAGAGCTACTTCATAGCTCACAGCGACCTTGGGCTCGTTCGCCTTGACCTGGATACGATTAGGCACTCAAACCTGGACTGGACTGCATTCATAGAAGGCTCAGAACAGACAGGGCGCACAACTTACGCTGCCCGCCCACACCAAAGAGCCGCCATCGATGCCGTGAAACACGAACTCGCTTCCGATGATCGCTGCTCTCTGGTCATGGCCTGCGGTACGGGAAAGACATTGACTTCGCTCCGGTTGAGTGAAGAAATGGTCGGCACCGGCGGGATGGTTCTGTTCCTCGCTCCCTCAATAGGCCTTATCTCACAGTCCATGCGGGACTGGGTCAATCAGGTACGCGGCAAAATCAACGTTTATGTGGTGTGCTCAGATGGCAAAGCCAGCAAGGTGAACAATGAATCATACGGACAGCTAACTGACATACCCTTCCCGGCCACCACCAACCCCGAAACAGTGGCGAACCGCTTTCAGCAAAGCGCCGATGCGCTCAACGTCATCTTCTCCACCTATCAGAGCATAGACGTTGTCCACGAAGCTCAGGCGCTGGGTCTCCCCGAGTTCGATCTCACTATTTGCGACGAGGCACACCGCACGACAGGCGCCATGGATGGAGAGGCGTCATTCCAGAAGATTCATGATTCAACGTTCATACGCTCCGCCAAACGCCTCTATATGACAGCGACTCCGCGTATTTTCGACCAGGGTGCCAAGAATAAAGCCACTGAAGGCGCGGTAGAAGTCGCCAGCATGGACGATGTATCCACATACGGCAAGGTTGCCTATCGTTTAAGCTTCGGCCAGGCCGTGAACCAGGGACTCCTCACAGACTACAAAATCGTAGTCATGCAAGTGTCCGAAGACATGATGGGCAAACCTATGCAAGCCCGTTACGGCGCAGCGGGCTCAGAAGTGCCTCTCGACGACGCGGCGAAGTTCGTGGGCTGCTGGAAGGCACTCTTTGACCGCCGTCATGCTCGCGGTGTCGACCAGCTGGTGTCCAACGGAAAACACGCTGCTTATACCCTGGATGGGGACAACCAACGCGTACTACACCACGCCATTGCTTTCGCAGCGTCAATTAAAGCCTCGAAAGCATTGAGCAGCAAGTTCCGCACCGTTATCGACGACTACACCGCATCACTCGAACCCAACAGCGAAAATCAGGACATGCTCGACGCAGGTAAGGACGTCCATGTAGAGATCGACCATGTTGATGGTGGTATGGATGCGCAGAGCCGCAGGACCAAGCTTGACTGGCTCGCAGCCGATACAGCAGAAAACGAATGCCATATCCTATCGAACGCCCGCTGCTTGTCCGAAGGCATTGACGTACCGGGCCTGGATGCCGTCATGTACCTCTCTGCCAGACGCAGCAAGGTGGACATCATTCAGTCCGTCGGTCGCGTAATGCGCAAGGCCGAAGGAAAGGAATTCGGCTACATTATCATCCCTGTGGTTATTCCACTTGACGCTGATCCAGACACAGTACTCTCCTCAGGGGCATACAACATCGTCTGGGATGTAGTCCGAGCGCTACGAAGCCACGACGAACGCCTCGATGCCAAGATTAATGCTGCAGCTCTCGGCGACACTGAATCTCTCAAACGAATCGTCGAAGTTGACGTACTGGATAAAAGCAAGCTCCACTTGCACAAGCACAAGCAGACACCCACATCCCGTATTGGTCAGCCGGAGCAAGCTGAGATGTCGGGAAATGAACCATCGCCAGAAAACCAGGCGGTACAGCCCGAGCTCGACCTAGAAATCGGAGAACTGGCACGCGCCATCAATGCCGAAATCGTGCGTAAATGCGGTACGAAAATCTACTGGGGCGAGTGGACTGACGACATTGCCCATATCACTCAGCACCGTGCCGAGCAGATCGCACAGTTGGTAGACAAGGAGCCCGCCAAGGGCCCCTTTGAATCCTTCGTGCAAGGGCTGCGAGACTCCCTGAACCCAGGGTATTCCTCTACCGAAGCCATAGCCGTTCTCGCCCAGCACGAAATCACCAAGCCCATCTTCGAGACGCTCTTCACCAATGAAGCAGTTCTGGAAGGCAATCCCATCGTTCAAGGTCTGGATCGGGCACTGGATTCGCTATATCAGGCGGGATTGCCTTCTGCTATCGACAACGCGACCCTGCACGACCTGTACGCTTCTGTACAGTTGTCAGCCAGCCAGATCGAAAGTGACGCGGCAAAACAGAACCTTATCAAGGAAATCTACAACGAGTTCTTCACTAAAGCTTTCAAGGAGACAGCGGACAGTTTAGGAATCGTATATACTCCGGTCGAAGTGGTAGATGCACAGCTCCACATGGTGCAACGCGCTTTGCAACGCGAATTCAATCAATCATTGAGCGATAAAAACGTCCATGTACTCGATGGATTCGCCGGCACCGGCACATACATGAGTCGCCTCATCGAAGATGAATCGTTAATAGCCGAAGCCGATCTTCCATATAAGTATGAACACGATCTGCATTCCAACGAGATAGTCCCCCTGGCCGCAACCATCATGGACATCAATATCGAGCAGTCCTATCACAAGCGCATAGGCGGGGAATATAAGCCCTTCCCCGGCGCTTTGCTCACCGATACCTTCCAGATGCATGAGGCCGACGACCAACTGGATTTGGGCATGTTCGTTGAGAACACTGAGCGCGTCCAGCAGCAGATAGCGTTGCCAATCAAAATAATCGTAGGAAATCCACCCTATCGTGCTGGAGATAGCAGCAATAGCGGCAATCAGAACACAAAGTATCCCGCACTTGACGCTCGGGTCGAGGAGACATACGTAAAGCATTCAGATGCAACGCTGAACAATTCTCTATATGACCACTACATCCGCGCCTTCCGTTGGGCATCTGACCGCATCGGTGAATCAGGAATCGTTTGCTTCGTGACCAATGGAGGCTGGCTCACAGGCGCAGCGGGCGCTGGAGTGCGACGCTGCTTCAGCGAAGAATTCAACGACATTTATGTATACAATCTGAGAGGGAACGCTAGGACGCAAGGCGAAACCAGGCGCAAAGAGAAGGACAACGTTTTCGGAAGTGGCACCAAAACGACTATAGCGGTAACTCTACTAGTTAAAAACCCGCATTCGTCTGATCACGGAAGGATTCACTACCGCGATATCGGCGATTACCTCACTCGCCAGCAGAAGCTCGACAACCTAAAAGAAACCGTCGCAGCCGACCCCGAGTGGGAAATGCTGACCCAGGACAAGCACGGCGACTGGCTCAATCACCGCGACGACAGCTACCAGGACTTCATACCCCTAGGGATTCAGGAAGGCAATACCAAGAAATCCACTGGCCTCTTTTCAACTTGGTCGTCAGGAGTCAAAACCAACCGTGACCCCTGGTGCTACAACTCAGAACGCCAGGTTGTCGCCGACAACATGCAAAAGACAATCAATACCTACTTGTCCGAGTTACACAGGTGGGAGCAGTCAGACCGTTCCCGGGACGTGAAACAGTTCGTGACATCCGACAGTACGTCAATAAAATGGACAAGGGAAATATACAACGACCTTAAGCACGGTAAAACTGCCCAATTCAATGAAGACCACATAGCTTTGTCTTCTTACCGTCCATTCTTTAAGCAATGGATATATATGGATTCTCAATTTAACAACTGCGTCTATCTTCAACCGCAGATGTTTCCGTATCCAGAAGCAGAGAATCTAGAGATATGCGTCTCTAACGGATATGCCCTTATCAGTAGGACTGTCCCCGATATACACTTTATCGGTGACGCTCAGTGCTTTCCAATGTTTATATACGAATCATCCAAAGCTGACGACGATACCATCACCCTCAATCTTGAGTCGGAGAAGCAAGACAGCCACGGCTATGTCCGCCAAAACGCAATCAATGATAATGGACTAGCTATCTTCAACCGGGCTTACTCAAAGCACAATATAACCAAAGAAGACATTTTCTACTATATTTACGGAGTTCTACATAGTCCAGAATACCGGAATCGTTTCGCTAGTAACTTGCAAAAAGAAATTCCACGAATTCCTCTAGCAAAAAACTTTAACGCTTTTTCAGAAGCGGGTAAGGAACTTGCTCGTCTCCACCTCGACTATGAAAAAATCGATCGTTGGCCTGTTCTAGAAATCGGAGACAAAGAAAACCCCGGGCGCACTTTGAAACTAACATACCCAAAGAAATTGAAAAATCCAGAGACCGGAAAGAAAGAAACTGATCGAAGTGTGTTGAAAGTCGCAGAAAACCTGACAATCGAAGGCATTCCTCTCCGTGCATACGACTATGTCATTAATGGCAAAAGCGCCATTGGATGGCTTATAGACCGATATCAGGTCACAGTCGACAGCAAATCAGGCTCGGGAATCATCAATGACCCGAACAACTACTCAGACGACCCCCGCTACATCGTAAACCTAGTAGAAAGCGTCATAACAGTAAGTATGAAAACCCTAGACATCATAGACTCCCTCCCACCACTAGAAGAACTCCCTCATCCTTCCAACTGGCCCCAAGAATG
This sequence comes from Bifidobacterium xylocopae, assembly GCF_003315615.1. GTDB lineage: Bacteria > Actinomycetota > Actinomycetes > Actinomycetales > Bifidobacteriaceae > Bombiscardovia > Bombiscardovia xylocopae. The sequence continues at coordinate 148,445 of NZ_PDCH01000002.1, read as the reverse complement.
GAATGCTTAATGCCTAAGTCAACGCATGGAGAATAGACTAGTGGATATTACCCAGTAACTACGCCAATCCCTAACCGGCTGATTAAGTTAAAATAGCAATGGCTGGGGATCACTATGACAGAAGGAGCACGATGAGTCAAAATCAACAGAACTCTACTATGCTTTTCACTTTAGTGACTTTCCAAACTGTATGCGGTCCTTATGCAAGCTAATTATGATATTGAGCAGCTGCTCATAAAACCACAGCTGGAGCAATTCGGCGAGGCAACTCTTGATCGCTACACTTGGCAGTCAATGATTGCGACAGCTGATTTACTTACTAAATACGCATCAGTATTAGACGCCAACGGCAATCTACCTGACGTGGTGCATTACACGATGTATTGCGAGCTATATGAAGATTGGGCAATTGATGACGATGGTGCCCTAACAATCGTTTCGGCAAAGCACAGAGAGGCGGATGTACCGCACTTTTCGTCCTTGGGTCAACTTGTTGATGAAGGAGGTATCTTTCACTTATACGCCAATTGGCTCTACCTGGACCAGAAACCGCAATGCCGATTGTGTACTTCTAGTGGAGTATTGAAGGATTCAAAACGGCTCGCAACGATATGTTCACGCCTCAATAGCCCCGATTTCAAGCTCAGCATCGAGGATAACGAGTGTATTGACCGCTTGCTTACTCAATTAGAGAAAACACTCGAAGCCGAAAATGAAAAACTCATTCAATATATAGTGATGTAAACCTGAGTGTCGATATTGATTTAGTCAAACAGTTTGCGAAACAATTAAGCTTTACTACCGGTTTACCCAGGCGGGACGTTTTCCCCGACCTCGCGCCCACAAGATACGCTCTCCCCATCGCCAAAGCAAAAGGAAACAACACAATCGACGATGGTGTATGGGAATATTCTCTGGCTTTAGTTCAGAATAGAATGCGCACTTCCATAGGTGCTGCAGACAGCGGGACCAACAATAGGGCCAAGCTAAAACCAAAAAGAATCGATCTTTATGATTTAGACACTGTAGTCAAACAGGTAGTTGACAATCCTGAATGGTACCGCTCTTTACCTCACAGAGTAAAGGCCAATCGTATGGCTATAAAAATGGCAAGAGGGGGATGCAACGATAACGGGATTGAACGAGCCGATGCGTTACGACTCAAATTCAACGACTGGAAGCGTACACATTATTCTCTTCCCGATTATTCTGATGATTTGTTCGTGGTCTCCGATTTATTACAAGAAGCCGCAGATGAACTTACTGATCAAGCACAAAATAGCACTGACCCAAACCAAACATGGGGTGCAGTATTTTGGAAATTACTTGGTGAAAAGTGCAAGGAGCTGGCCAGCGCTCCCGAAGCTCGGGGCTTCGACAAAAGACAGTTACTTGGACTGGCAAGCGAACTTGCAGAAGAATGCAAAATATGGTTTTCACCTTCGTTCGATGCCGATCAAGAGCTGAGGCGTTTACAAGACACCATCAGAGCCAAGGAAGGGCGATGAAGTGGCAGACACAGTTGCTTGGAGGACTTCCCTACTACCCATTCACGCATACCATCAGCTTCGGCTCGTTCTCATATTGGCAATCTATTCAGATCACAAAGCACGAACTCGAAACGGGATGTCGTTAAAACGGTTGGCCCAACTCGATTTTCTACTGCTTAATCCACTTCTTTTCCTGCACGTTTACCCCGGCAAGTACATATCAGACGGCTTGCAAGGCATAAACAGCGGACTAACGCTGCCAAAAGATATGAATGTGCAGGTCCTTAGGTACGCACCAGTGATTAATGCCCTAGTATCGCGCGAATTAGTTACTGCACGAAAGCTGAGAACAGGAACGAAAGTTATTTTAACCAAGCACGGGAAGATAATCGCCGCTGAGGTGCAAGGCACGCTTAAATGGGCGGAAACATCGCAGCTTGCAGCACTTGTCGTGTCAGCTACTGACGGCAGCAAGGAAAAAGAGATACAACAACGAATCGATGAAGTTCTCACCAACAAGCAATTTGACGCTCTAATCAAGTAGGAAATTGACATGACAACAGCCATGCGTATTCATTCTTTCAAGCTTTCTACGGATAATGGACCGGTAATTTATGAGTTCAAGAAAGACCTCACAGTGTTTAAAGGGACAACGAGTGTAGGCAAGACGACCTTATTCGAACTCATAAAGTACTCACTGGGCGGAGATGCGGAAATTGCTGAAGTTGTCTATGACCATGTAAAAAGCGTATCCATCGATATAACAGTAAATAGCGACCGCTACCATATAAGCAGGACGGTCCGAGACAAATCCCACTTTGTACAAGTTCTCAACACCAATACCGAAAACGATTACGGCGAAGTCCCGATAAAGCATGACCCGTCTAAGGGCAATCAATCAACGTTAAGCGACATACTGTTGAAAAGCATGAATCTGGGCTCGGATCTGATGGTGAGTTCGAAACGGGGCAAAGGTAAAAGCAGAAGGCTTACTTTTGCAGGAATTCTAAATTATATTTACATACCCCAACGAAAAATCAATAATGACATTGCCGAAAGTACTGAACCATATATGAACGCCACCCGAGTCACTGTTTTTGAGCTTTTGCTCAGCATCAGTACTCCGGAGATTCAACACTTAAAGCATGAACTCAGCAAACTCGCCGAGAATATTCAGAATCTTCAGCAGGAGAACGCATCCATAAAGGATTTCTTGGATTCCACAAAGCTCAAAACAGAGGAAGAGTTAAAAGAAGAACTGACAAGAATTGAAAAAGAGGCACTCGAAAGCCGACATCAGCTTGACGCAATGAATATGGACATGGCGTCATCATTCGGCAAAAGCACTCTCGTATACTCGGATATCATAAACCAAGCACGGGAGTCCTATTCTGAGGCAAAACAGTCATTATCGTCTATAGAGCGAATCATCGAAAGCTACAAAACCGAGCTAGCTGGATTGCAAACTCACCAGATGCGGATTGAACAATCGCTCGATGCGGCTGACATACTTGCTGAAACAGATTTCACAATTTGTCCTAGATGTCTTCAACCCTTACATCGAGAAGTCAAAAGCGGGACCTGCCCCGTATGCATGCAGCCTGACACTGAACATAATGGAAATCAGGCATTGAAAAATGAACTGAATGAAGTCGACCGGCAAATCAAAGAAACTGAATCCCAGTTAGCCGCTCTGCATTCAGAACACAATTCTCTAGTGCAACGAGTCAAGGAACGACAAGCCCGTTACATGCAATTAGAACACGATATCAACCGCCAAACCAACGATATTGTAACACCAAATTTACAAATGTACACAGCTTTGAACATGAAAATCAGCTCTGCAGACGCCAGAAAGAATGAGCTGGAGCAGCAACTCCAACAGTGGGATCTATACAAAGATAAGTTGCTAAATGTCGATCGTCTTGAAGAGCATCGGCGAACAACACGCAAATACTTGTCTGATGAACAATCCGACAGACTTGATTGGAAACAAGATGTAATCGGTGAGATCAGTAAGGAGTTTCGTAAAAATATTCATGAGTTCGGAATCCCCGATGCCGAACAATTGGATATCAATGCCGATACCTACCTCCCCACTTACGATAAGCATTCGTTCCGAGATATGGTCCACGGAGGCGGAAAAATCACCTCTATTCAAATGGCATATTGGTTATCTATACTCGCTGTAGCAACCAGGCATTGGGACGAAACTCCATATCCACTATTGCTAATCATCGACACCCCACAACTCGCCTTAGACTCTTCCTCAGCAATCGGGAAGGCTATCTACCGAAAAATAGTCTCTCTTACCGATGTCCAACCAGGACGCATACAAGTCGTTCTCGCCGATAACGATGTGCCTGAAATCGATAAAGGTAACGCCGAAATCATCACCCTTTCCTACGAGCACCCGGCGGTAAGTACTATTCATCATCCAGGTCCAAGCCATGTAACTTCTATCGGCAAGACCGACGATGATGAATGACCCCTCGTAAAATGTCCCTTCCACGGAGTCATTATAAGCGCACAGCATCATATTGGTTAACATGCGTACCTCTCTAAACCTAGACAGCAAATCCCTATCGCTCTGCCGTAACCTTGCGATTCATATTCAATCCAACTGAACACATCCTTAGTGCAAGGGTTAGCCAACCACTCCTGGAGCTTAATACAATCTTCATCGAAGTAGACCTGGAGTTCGAAGAACAAGGAGTGACGGGTGGTGGCGGCTGAGACGGACCAGTGAAGGGTTCCGAGGAGGGTTAAGAGAGCGGATTTGATTTCGGGACGGTCTCGTTGGAGTCAGGAATAAAGTTCGTTGGATTGGCAGTAGAGGACTATTGCTATGTAGTTGTTTCGCTGGCCTAAGAGGGTGTCTTGGTTGGTATTGGGTATGCCGCCGCTGAAGGTGGCGCTGCTGCCGTTGCTGCGCGATCGGCTGCTGAGGTCGCGGAAGGCGGAGACAAAGTCAGGCCGGGTGGCGTAGTAGTCGTAGAAGTCAGGCCAGAAGAGGTTGCGTAACTCGATGATGCGGCTGGTGGTATGGTCAGCGGATCCCAGATAACGGCGCGCACCTCGTCCAGCAGCGGTCGTCCTCACTACCATTCCACCCGAACAGGCCGCCGTCGGAGGCTTTTCATCCGAGACCTTCCATCTCCCTGGCCCTACTGTAGAGCGGCGGCGGGCTATGGTACTCCTTGCCATTGCTCAGGAGGATTGTGAACGTATCGGTGAGCATAGCAGAGACTACGGAGCCGGGAGTCCTGCCCACGATGATGGGGCCGGATTGCAGATAGTCGACCGAACCCGCCATAGCCAGCGTCACAGTCGGGCTGATAGAGTGTTCACTGCTAGCACACGGATTATAGGATTCGATGACCTCCACAGGTAAGTCAGGCAGACCACAGATCTGCTTCGCCGCTCGGCCAGCTGCTCGGCCCGGACGAGGATTACTACCTCCCTCCACACATCGGCCTGCCGGATTTCCCCAGATATGGTCAGGTATTCGTTCTTGTATCCGCCGACCGTACACTCCTTCTTCTGCTTGTATGAGCCGTCGGAGAGCTCGGAATTGTAGGCCGTAAGCGGCAGGTTACCCAGGTTGTCCACATACTGCTCGTACATGTTCTAGTGATCGTCACCCAGCATGGCCATCCATTCCGGCTGGTTCAGGGCGTTGCGGGGCATATCGTGTCCGATGGTGTAGGTGCCGGCCGAAAAGTCACGCTCGTCTTTGCTGTGGTGGCTGTTCTCCAGTTTCGCAAGCATGTAGAAGCTGGGACAGCTGCAGCTGTGGCGTCTTATGAGTACCTGCTCAAACTCCTTGTCCACAGGTATACGCCAGGCTCTGCCGGACTCACTCAGCAGTATCGCTTCGAAGGCTTCCCGGTAATTCCCGCCGCTCTTCCCCGTCTCGCGCAGGCGCTTGATCAGGGAGGGAATGAACTTGTTCAAGCTGTTGCTGGCCACATTGCAGACCATCCGCCAGAAGGGGAAGCTTCCCACGGTGCGCAGCATGGCGATCAGGTCGTCGTGCGAGCACACCCACGCCCCTTCGGCGTAGTCCTCAAGCATAGCCATAATCAACGGGTTCATCACCAACAAGCGCGGGGCGGCGATACCCGCCAAAGCCAGTCTGGATTCTTTGCTTTCTAGAGTACCACGCGTGATCTGCACGAAGGCTTCCGCGTTACCCCTCATCACTCACTATGCGTTCGCCGCAGTCAAAGCCCGCCTCCTGTGTATACTGCTTGAGCGTACAGTACACATCGCGCGAGACCAGCGGAGCAGGTGTCTTCACCACGGTTAGCCAATCGTGGAGAAAATCATCGAATACTTCCACGTAGACTTCCTCACCCAACTCCAACTCAATCTTACCGTACAAGGACTGCTGCTGGTCGAGAGGGATGGTTCATCCGCGCGTAGTTGCGCACCAGGTCTGCCGTGACCAGGTCCTTACCCATAGAGTTCATGAATCCGGAAATCAGCTGGAGTTCGTCGATGCCTGGGTCAGTGACACCGACACCACTTGCAGTCGCGCTGTCCCATGCCAGACCATATTGGGATTGCCGATGCCAGCCAAGTGCGAGCGGAAGAGGTTGAGAATGTCCACTATGCGCCGCGAACCCACAATCACTTCCACTTCCGGGTCCAGCACGTGGTCCATCAGATACCTAAAACTGGCATGGTCTCCCTGGGAGAGCTCCAGTCGATAGCGGTCGCTGCCCCGCTGGTGTTTATCCGCCAAGTAAGTATCCGCTATCCATGATTTGCCTGTACGAGAACAGCAGCGATTCATCATCACCGTGGTCGCACGCATATTCGGCCAAGGCGACCAACAGCAGCATGCAGGTCATACGCTGCTGCACGTCAATCAACAACAGTTTGTCCAACCCGGAGGCGGACATGGGCCATCCTGAACCCAGACCACGAAACCGGTGCAATGCATACAATTGGCCTGCCGCCCGGTAGCAGCCACGTCATGCCACAGCTGGTCGCGCTGCTCGTCCTCCCAGGAGTGAGACCGCTGGTAGACGGGAAGCACGAACTGGTGACTGGTGTTGCCTATCAGCGCCACCAGTGTCTGCGGCCCTTTATACATTGTCTCTGCATCGACGTAGTGAAAACATGCGGTCGGAGTTCACCGGGAAGCAATCCGCAGCTCCAAGTGATATGTTCTTGTCCATCCACAGGGAAGGCTAAACATCAGCATATAGAAAATAGGTATCGGAGGTGGCTAACTGCGGCCCGAGCGATATCACCAACAATTCATCATATGATGCGCTGTTTCGCTGAACTGTTGTTATACATTATGCATAAAGCTCGAACCCGAAGATATCATCCAGTCTGAAGCTGCAATAAGCTTCATTCGCCTTATGCTTATACGAGAGAGATTATCATTAAGCTGATACAGTGAAACCGTGCTAAGTGATGAGACTATTGAGACAGTGATGGAATTCGCTCGGGAGAGGGAGTGGGAGCAATTTCACACACCGGAGACGTTAGCTAAGTCGATTTCTATTGAGGCAGCAGAGCTGTTGGAGCGCTTTCAGTGGAGCGCAGAAGCCCGGGATGGTGATATGGAGCATGTGGCTGATGAACTAGCGGATGTACTGACGTATAGCATCGAGATGTCACATGTGTTAGGGGTTGATATGGACACTATCGTGCGCAATAAGCTTGAGAAGACGCGTGAAAAGTATCCGGTGGAAACCTCGAAAGGAAACAGTAGCAAATACCGGAAACTTCAATAGGGACCCAGCAGCCTCGACTTGAGGGACCCAGCAGCCTCGACTTGCTCGATTATTGACCATCCATTAAATATGGAGCAATTATTATAAAAGTTATAAAATTGCCCTGAACCTACAAGGATTAGTTTATATTCAATCTTGGCCACATATGCATGCAGTAAATACAGTAGTAATGCCGCGACTATTGGGGATAGTGCACCTACACACCATTTCTAACAACATGTATATACACATTTACGAATGAAAGATCTGCTCAATATATGATAGGCAGGCAGTTTCAACTCTGCATGCTTATATACAATCACCGTATACCGTTCAAAAACCTTGGGCGCCCGGTCAAATCTACGCCAGTTGTGACATCAGTAAAGCCCCAAGATTCCACGCTTTGTCGCAAAACTTCAGCTTGTGAAGGGTCGTGTTCCATCACGAAATAGCCACCGGTACGCAAAAGCGAAGCAGCGCGCGCGACAATGCGTTCAGGAATGAGCAGGCCGTCAGGCGATCCCCCATAGAGAGCCCGGGGAGGATCGTGGTGCGTCACCTCTGGTTGGGTGAGCACCAGCGATTGTGGCACATAAGGCGGGTTGGTGACGATCAAATCGACCTGGCCATCCAAATCTGCCAGAGTTTCTGAATCTGTCGCATCACCTATAACTAAACGATATGAGGACTTCTGTCGGTCAATCTCATGCTGGTACCGCTCAAAGTTCCGACGTGTCCAGACCGCCGCATCCTCTGAAATCTCGACCGCCCATACCCGCAATCCAGCCACCTCCGTTGCCAGCGCTAAGCCGATAGCCCCCGAGCCGGCGCACATGTCAACAACCACAGGCCCCTTCGGACCTCTCGACCCCTCCCCTAGCAGCCAATCCAACCCGGCTTGGACTACAATTTCCGTCTCGGGCCTAGGGATGAAAACGCCCGGCCCGACCTCTAAATCAAGGAAACGGAAGGGGGCATGGCCCACGATGTACTGTAGGGGTTCCCTCCGGGCCCGACGCCTGACAAACTCTCGAAGAGTAGCTAGTGCAACCTCCTGGGTCAACCCTGTCTCCACCTTACTTCCCGCGTGATTCTGCCCAACTAGAGCTAAGTCCCCCAGGCTTTGCCCCATCAGCAGAGCCTTGTCAAGCTCATGCAGGTTGACCTGACAAGCCTGCGCGAGCAAGAGACGTGCATCATTGTCGGATGTTTCTACACCCGCTACTTTCAGGATTTGGCTGTTTACAGCTAAAAACTGCCTGACCGTATCGCCGCTGGAGAGGGAGGGCAAGCCAACACCTGCCGAGTTTGCCATCGTTTTCCTCTCTTTGAGAATGTATCTCATCATCTCGTATCAAACAGCCTTGAAGCACACCTAGCCAAATCAAACTGCCGCATTTGTGAGCTTTACCACAGCAGTGCTTAGAACCCGCCATACACACAGTTCAGCAGCAGTACAGAAAACAGTTCAGAACGCAAGCCATCGACCTCCATCCAAGCGGCGTTGACCGATAACCACTATTCGCTGACTAAAATACTTATATAGCTCCTGCCGGAACGCAATATGCTCTATCGTCACATCTCTGACAGCCGCAGGCACTATAGAGACAGAGTTCCACGTTCTCATTTAATACTTCATACGCCTGACCAACATCTAAAAACCCGAATATGGTTGCACAGCAAGAATAAGTACTTACGTACAGGAAACACCAGACCGCATGCAGTGCCCCTACCCTTACAAGTGTGACAATCTCTCACAACCTATCCGCTACAAGCAACCCGCAGGCGAGTGAACCATATAGCAGATTTCATACCTACCAACCCCCTCTCACTCCCGCCCGGCAAGGCGGTCGGCTTCGTCCGCCTGCACATCCGAGTCGATGACGGCTTGGATGTCGCCGTCGAGGACCTGGTCCAGGTTGTAGGCCTTGTAGTTGGTGCGGTGGTCGACGATGCGGTTCTCGGGGAAGTTGTAGGTGCGGATGCGCTCGGAGCGGTCCATGGAACGCACCTGCGAGTGGCGCATGTCGGCGGCCTCGGCGGCCTCCTGCTCGTGCTTCATGGCCAGCAGGCGCGACTTGAGGACCCGCAGGGCGGCGGCGCGGTTCTGGATCTGCGACTTCTCGTCCTGCATGGAGACCACGATGCCGGTCGGGATATGGGTCATGCGCACTGCGGAATACGTAGTATTGACCGACTGTCCGCCGGGACCGGAGCTCATGAAGATGTCGATCTTCAGGTCCTTCTGGTCGATCTTGATCTCGTCGTCGTCATCGTCGGCCTCAGGGAAGACGATCACGCCGGCCGCCGATGTCTGGATGCGCCCCTGGGACTCGGTCACGGGGATGCGCTGCACCCGGTGGACGCCACCCTCGTACTTGAGCGAGGCCCACACCCCGTCCTCGGGCGCCACGGTCCCACGCGAGCGGATGGCGACCTGCGCGTCCTTGACCCCGCCCAGCTCGGTGATGTTCTGGCTCATGACCTCGACCGACCAGCCGCGCTTCTCTGCGTAGCGCGTGTACATGCGCATCAGGTCGCCGGCGAACAGGGCCGCCTCCTCGCCGCCGGTGCCGGCCTTGATCTCCATGATCGTGTCGCGGGCGTCGTCCGGGTCCCTGGGGATCAGCGCGGTCCGCAGCTTCTCCTCGGCCGCCGGCAGTTGGGCTTCCAGGCTCTTGGCTTCGGCCGCGAAATCCGGATCCTCTGATGCCATGCTCTCGGCGGCCTCGTAGTTCTCCCTCAGCTCCTGCCAGACCCGGTAGGCTTCAACGATCGTGCCCAGCTCGGCATGGCGCCGGCCCAGCTTGCGGATCTGCGCCGGGTCGGAGGCGATCTCTGGCTGGCTCATCCGCCGCTCAAGGCTCTCATACTCCTCCAGAGCCGTTTGCGCAGCCGGAAACTGCTCGTTCTCCATTGCTATCTCCGCCTTCCCTTCCCGACTTTCCGGCGCCCGCCCTCAAGTGAGCGCTCCGATACAGCCTCACGCAGCGCACACACCGCACATGACATAGAAAAACGCCAGCCCCTCACCGGGCGTAACGGACGACCCGGTTGGGAAGCTGGCGTTGAAAGCGCTACTTGTTGGCGTTCCTCTTGCCGTAGCGGGCCTCAAAGCGGGCCACACGGCCACCGGTGTCGAGGATCTTCTGCTTGCCGGTGTAGAAGGGATGGCAATTGGAGCACACATCAACCGTCATGTGATCGCCGGGGGCTGTCGAACGGGTGACGAAGGTGTTGCCGCACGAGCACGTCACCTGCACGGGATGGTAATCGGGATGGATACCCTGCTTCATGGTTTCTCCTAGGGTCGAAGGGCCCGGGTCGCCTGCCCCTATGGCTGACGTGAACCGGAACCAATGGTTGAGTATAGCGCCGCCCCCGGAGTTTCCGCCCCGGATTTATCTGACATCGCCGGCCGGAGGACCGTCGCATGCCGTAAGACACCATGCTCACTGCTATCAACAACAACGTCCTTCACCTATTCCCCAGTTTTCACGACACTCCGTCCCGGGAGTGTCACATTAGCATCTGAGCCTTGGAATCAAGCCATTCCAGTACTCACATTGCCTTACCAAATTTTGATGCGATTGACAGCCGCGGAAATCGTACGATAGACTCTCACAGCAGAGAGCAATCTCGCATGTGTTGGGGAACGCATGAATGACTAGCCACAGGGGAAATTCGAATGTTTGCCCTGAAGCCTAGCTGATATGAATGTGAGCGCTGCCTGCAGGAAGCGCGGCTACTGGGGCCATTCACATCATGCAGAGGCGGTCATTGCCATATAAATGAAGGGGATTCGCACAGAATCTGGACCCGGATCGGTATATCCGGCAATATAGCGGGACATCCGGATGAGAGCTCAATGGTTGGGGCTCATCATCTTGTCCCGCAGTCCGACGCAAGTCGGGCTTCCGGTCCGAAGGGATGAAAGACGCGATCTGGCTCTATTCCCCCGGCTGAAACGGGTGGTTCGCCATCCGCGGATGCGAGAGTCAGACTGCGGGGAAGGCGGGTTTCGGCTTTATGCCGAAGCCCGCTTTTTCTATCCGCAACAATGGTCCCTCACAGGCCCGAACGACCGTCTGGGGAACTCCCTATTGGTCTCACATCTGGAATGTGGAACTCACCCCTACCACAAGATTCGAATATCCTGTTCACCCCCTCCCCCCGCTAACAGACAGGCTGGCGGCGGAAGACAGGGATTGAACCGGCACCGGCCAATTGACATCGATCAACGGCACATGTCGGCCATGGCATTACGTATGTGCGGCAGACGGCGGCCATCGAAGAGCAGGTAGATGTAGTCTCCGGCCAGCAAACGGCGTTCCGGCGTCGGTACCATGTCTTCATCACCCCGTCGCAGACCTACGACGACAGCATCCCCGGGCCAGTCCACCTGTCCGATCCGGCGCCCGGCCACCCTGCTGCCGTATTCCACCACGAATTCCATCGTCACAACCCCCAGGGCCGAAGGCGGCGCTCCTTCCTTCTGCCCCTGCCTTCGACGTCTCATGGAACGCTCCAGCAATGCCTCGTAGATGGGCCGGACCTTCAGAAGGTCGGAGACCAGGAGTGCGGTGAACGCGCATAGGGCGACCGGCAGCATGTGAACGAGGCTTCCCGACATCTCCACCGTGAGCAGGATGGAAGTGACTGGCGCCTTGACGGATGCGGTAAGTGCCCCCGCCATGGCGCAGACGGCGAAGACCGAGATCATGCGGACGGGCATACCCAGCGCCACCGCCCCCACACCGCATAGGCCACCTGTCAGCGTACCCACTGCGAGGATGGGCATGAAAATGCCCCCTGGAGCACCTGAACCGAAGCAGACGGCGGTGAACATCATTTTAACGACGAGCAGCAGGAGGAGATTACTGGCCACCGACGGGCTGACCTCGTGTGTGCGTTCAGCCAAGCCGATCAGGTCCTCCCCTCCGCCCAGGACGGCAGGAAGGAAAATCCCGACCGGCAAGGCAATGAGAAAGGCAACTACAGTCCGGCTCCAGGCAGGCAGCACGCCATATGCGTCCTGGGCACCCAGAAGCAGCCTGTTGCATGCCGAACCGACCAGTCCGGCGATCAGACCCAACGGAATCATAAGCAAGTATTCCGGGACCGAAAGCATGGGCATGGCAGTGAAATCCAGCACCGGCCTCAGCCCGAACCAGTTCTTCGAGACGAAATCCGCGGACAGGGAGGCCGCCGCCGCCGAGAGCAGGATGACCGGGGAGAATGACCGGTGAATCTCCTCCAGGGCGAATACCATACCGGACAGCGGGGCGTTGAAGGCCGCCGATAAACCAGCGGCCGCTCCGGCTGTCACCAGATAGTTCTCCGCATCGTTCCCTTGTCGCATGCCACGCGACGCGACTTGGGAACCGGCCGCCCCTATCTGGATGGAAGGACCTTCACGTCCCAGTGACATACCGAACAAGGCACACAGGAACCCACCCGTGTAACGCACGGCCAAAACCGGCAACGCCCTCATCCTGAGCCCCCACAGGACCACGCCCTCGACCTGGGGTATGCCCGATCCAGAGGCCATGGGCACCAGCTTGATGAGCCAAGCAACGAACAGTCCCACGGCCACGGCGGCCGCCACCCATGGCAACGCAAGCAGGGGGCGTTGGAGAATGAGTGAGTATGCACATCGGGCGAAGGCGGTCCCGTAGCTGACACCTTTGCGATATAGCACGACCAGGATACCGGCCACGAGCCCGCAGAGCACCGCTTTGAGGGCCAGGGACCATTTGAAACGAGGGGCATGGAGAGCGAGCGCAGCGGGTTTCGCGCGTACGCCTGTCAAGCGCAATCGGAGCGAATGCAACCACCCTGGCGAGGATTTCACTGGTTTTACCACGACCAATCACATCCCATGCCCGCCGGCCAGGATGCGGGACGAGCCCGTGAGCGACCGGGTACTGGCGGGGCTGGTTTCTCGAGTGGGGCCCCAGGGGCTTGAACCCTGGACCGAACGATTATGAGTCGTTTGCTCTAACCGACTGAGCTAGGGCCCCACATTGGCGAAATAGCCAACAGCGACAGTCTAGCAAAGACGCTCGTCAACCCCTCCCGGCCATGCCGCCGGGGTCATGCACCCCGACCGGCAGGCCGAATATGAGGGCCACGGACTAGCCCGCTCGCTTGGTCAGTTCCGTGTATGAGGGAAGACCCATGTGGTTGAAAGCGACATGCCCCATGGCCGGGTTCGCGACGGCACAGACCTTCGCATACCACAGCGGTATGGCGGGCAGGTCGTGTAAGAGCTGTGACTGCGCCCGGAGGTAGGTGTCGAAAGCGGCTGACTGGTCGGTCTGCCGGGCTGCCTGAGCCAGGAAAGCATCGAAGGCCTCGCTCTTGTAATCGCCATAGTTCAACCCTTTACCGTCGGCGGCCGACGAGGAGTAGCCCTGGAAGAGATAACCCTCGGGATGGGGGTAGTCGGACTGACGGCCCGAGCTGAAGGCCGAGTGAACCTGCCTGTTGTTGATTGCGGTCCTGAACTCCTTGGCTGTGGGGAAGACGTCGCTCTTGACCTCGATCCCGAACGTCCGATGCAGGGCATGGATCAGGGCGTCCACCCAATCCTTGTCTCCACTGTCGGAAGCGTAGGCGATGCCGAACACGCCGCTCCAGGCCGAAATGGCGTCCGCCCGCCTCCAGAGTTCCCTGGCCTTGGCCTGGTCATATCCCAACACTTCCGAACCCGCCAGCTGCTTGGAGTAACCGGCTATGGTCGGAGCGGTGAAGTCGGTGGCGGGCGTGACCGAGCCATGGAAGACCTTGCCCGCTACCTCCGCACGGTCTATGGCATGCGAAATGGCCGTCCGGCGCAGCCTCCCCTCCTCACCCTGGAAATGCGCCAAACCGGAGGGAATGGCCAGTGACCTGAAGGACGGCCCCGGCTGTGAGAAGGAACGCACCCGGGGGTCTTTGCGGTAGCTGGCCAGGGAGGAAGTGGGAACGGTGTCCAGCAGGTCAAGGTTCCCGGCCTCCACATCAGCGTAGGCAGTGTTCGGATCTGTATAGTCGCGGAAGGTGATGCCGGAGTTGCGGGCATGGCGCGGCCCGTGGTACTTGGGGCTCCTGATCAGTCTGATCGCCTGGTTGGGTGTCCACGACTGGAAGAGGTAGGGGCCGTTGCCGATGGGATGCCGCCCGAAGGCCGTCATGTCCCGGTAGGCCACCGACGGGAGTGGCATGAAGGAAATGTCGCCGACCTTGTATGGGAATGAGGAATCGGGTGCCGACAACCTGACCTGGAGGGTCCGCTCGTCGTCCACGGACAGTCCGGACAGGATGGCATCCCTGTCGCCATGCGGATCCTGCAGCTGCCCGTAACCGGCGATGCCAGAGAAGATGGATCCACCGGTCTGCCCGTTCGCGGCGTTGGCGGCGTAGGACCAGGAGCGTGCGTACGAGCGCGCCGTGACGGGCTCACCGTCGGAGAATGCAAGGCCCGGCTTGAGCTTGATCGTATAGGCGGTGGCATCCTGGTTGGGGGTGATTGATTCGGCGTCGGCGTAAATCAGCTTGCCTTCCCGGCCGAAAGTGACCAGTCCGTCGAACAGGAGGCTGACTACCTTCCATCCGGCCGTATCGGTCACCTTGCTGGGTGTCAGGTCAGACACCGGCTCGACGTTGTTGACTGTGACGGCTCCCCGCTCATCAGCCGATCCTGGGTGCCCCCCGGGGGTCGTGGAGCCGCACCCCTCCAGCACCAGGGCCGCTACCACCACCGCGCCCAGGGCACCGATCATTCGTGCACGCATCTCCGCAGGACCTTTCTATTCGGCATGGATCTGGCGACCGGAGGCGAACCGATCGAGGGCGCCTGTCCTGGCGATGGCTTTGAAGAGCAGCCAGCTGACGAATCCCGCGAACACTATCCCGCTGACGGCCTCGCAGGCCGTACCGATCAAGCCCCTGGGGCTGAGGAAGGAGACACCTTGGTAGAAGAAGGCCAGGAGGAAGGCGTTATAGACCATGGACACCAGGAGGCCGGCGGCGATGGTGACCGATAGGGTCCAGCGCCTGTACAAAAAGAGAGCATAGACAATCTCTGCGCACAGGCCCTGCACGACGGCTTCGATGATGATCATGCCCGAACCATAGGCATTACCGAACAGGATCTCGACCAGGGCACCGACCACATTGGCATACACCGCGGCCCCTGGCTTGCGGATGATCAGTAGGTTCATGGTCACCGGGAAGTAAAAGAGGCCGTGCAGGAGGGAAGCCGCGCCCGGCAGCAGGGCGGTCATCAATGGGAAAATCCACGAGGACAGGGCCGAGGCCGCCCAGTAGATCAGCCCGGAGACCACGCCCAGGGCCGCGCCCACCGCAATGTCGACCGGCCGCCAGCGCAGGCGGTGGACTTGGCCGACGGTTCCGGCATGTGCCGTCTTGTTCGTTGTTCGTGTTGTCATGACGCTCCTCAGAGATTCACCCGCGGTGGCCGCGGCCCGTGCGCACAGTCTGGGACCGGCCCTATGACGCCTCCCACCACAGGGAGCCATCAGGCCGTGGGCGCCCCTGGACCTGCACACGTCGGGCGGAACGCTCAGCGTAACTCTATCCCGGCAGGGCCCGTCTGCATAGGGGTGGAGCCGTAGGCGTATCCGTTAGTCGGCCCAAAGCCTCCTGCCTGAAGACGAGGTCGAGGCATGGGCTTGCCCAGGGGCGAACGTAAGGTCCGCACGTCGCAAGCCCCCTATAGCATGGCAGCAGTGACATTCGCCCGAATTCCAACAGTTTTGTGAGGTTGCCTCTTGGCTGAGTTCATCTATCAAATGATCAAGGCGCGCAAGTCCTTCGGTGATCGCGCGATTCTCGACGACGTGACCCTGAGCTTCCTGCCCGGAGCTAAAATCGGCGTGGTCGGCCCCAACGGCATGGGCAAGTCCACCCTGCTCAGGATCATGGCCGGCCTGGATACCGTCTCGAACGGCGAGGCCCAGCTGACCCCCGGCTATACGGTCGGCATCCTTCAGCAGGAGCCACCCCTGGACGAAGACAAGACCGTGGGCGAGAACATCAAGCAAGCCTTCGGCGAAATCATGGACAAGGTCAACCGCTTCAACCAGATCGGCGAGGAGATGGCCAACCCGGACGCCGACTACGACGCCCTGATGGCCGAGATGGGCAAACTCCAGGAGGAAATCGACGCGGCCGACGGATGGGACCTGGATTCCCAGCTGGAGCAGGCCATGGACGCCCTCCAATGCCCTGATCCCGACACCCCGGTATCAGTGATCTCGGGCGGTGAGCGCCGCCGCGTGGCCCTATGCAAGCTCCTGCTCGAAGCGCCTGACCTGCTGCTCCTGGACGAGCCCACCAACCATCTGGACGCCGAGTCCATCCTGTGGCTGGAGCAGTTCCTGCACTCGTACAAGGGTGCTGTCCTGGCCGTCACCCACGACCGCTACTTCCTGGACAATGTCGCCGAATGGATCTGCGAGGTGGACCGCGGCCAGCTCTACCCCTACCAGGGTAACTACACCACTTACCTGGAGACCAAGGCCAAGCGCCTGGAGGTCCAGGGGCAGAAGGACGCCAAGCTGGCCAAGCGACTCAACTCAGAGCTGGACTGGGTCCGCTCTTCCCCCAAGGCCCGGCAGGCTAAGAACAAGGCACGTCTGGAGCGCTACGAGCAGATGGAGGACGAAGCCAGGCGCAACCAGAAGCTGGACTTCTCCGAGATCCAGATCCCGCCGGGGCCCCGCCTGGGCTCCAAGGTGCTGGAAGCCGAGCACATCCACAAGGCCTTCGGCGAGCGCGTCCTGATCGACGACCTGTCCTTCACCCTGCCCCGCAACGGCATCGTGGGTGTGATCGGCCCCAACGGCGTGGGCAAGTCCACTTTGTTCAAGACCATCGTGGGACTCGAGCCCTTGACCTCCGGCAAGCTGGAGGTCGGTGACACGGTCAAGATCTCCTACGTGGACCAGAACCGCGAAGGCATCGACCCCGACAAGAACCTGTGGGAGGTCGTCTCGGACGGCAACGACTTCATCGAGGTGGGTGGCATCGAGGTGCCCACCCGCGCCTACGTGGCCTCCTTCGGCTTCAAGGGCTCGGACCAGCAGAAACCGGCTGGAGTGCTCTCAGGCGGTGAGCGCAACAGGCTCAACCTGGCCCTGACCTTGAAGCAGGGCGGCAACCTCCTGCTGCTGGATGAGCCCACCAACGATCTGGACGTGGAGACCTTGGAATCATTGGAGAACGCCCTGCTGGCATTCCCCGGATGCGCTGTGGTCATCACCCACGACCGCTGGTTCCTGGACCGCATCGCCACCCACATCCTGGCTTGGGAGGGCACGGATGAGAATCCGGCCAACTGGTACTGGTTCGAAGGCAACTTCCAGGCTTACCAGGAGAACAAGGTGGCCCGCCTGGGCGAGGAAGCCTCCCGTCCGCATCGGATCCACCGCAAGCTGACACGCTGAGCTCGGTCTGCGCAACCGGCACATCAGGCATGGCACGACACCCGTAGGCTCCGGTCGTTCGCGATCGCCCCACGGGTGTCTTGTTTTCACCTCCCTATAGACTGCTCACAGCGTCACGGTCGCCCAATTCACGGGCGGAACTGCAGGACGGCGACGGTTGGGAGACATTATGAATGAAACGCCCTTACAGCAGGCCATCCGAGTGCTCAGCCCGGAGGAAACCGGGCGTGGACGGTCGGCATCAACCTGGCGGGCAGACTCCCTGCCCTTTCCAACCGGCCGCAT
The DNA here is from genome assembly GCF_003315615.1 of Bifidobacterium xylocopae. Lineage (GTDB taxonomy): Bacteria > Actinomycetota > Actinomycetes > Actinomycetales > Bifidobacteriaceae > Bombiscardovia > Bombiscardovia xylocopae. The sequence goes on along the minus strand of NZ_PDCH01000002.1, from coordinate 130,481 downwards.
CTACGGAGGCCAGATCATGGCCCAGTCCATCCTGGCCGCCGCCGGGACCGTGCCCGAAGGCAGGGAACCGAACTCGGTCCACGGCTACTACATTCGAACCGGTCTCCTGGACCAGGAAGTGGGTTTCGATGTCGAGGACCTGCGTGACGGCCGGTCCTACTCAACCCGCATGGTGGATGTCTCCCAGCCCGGGCGCCCCATACTCAAAGCCATGGTCTCCTTCCAAGAGAGCGGTCAGGGCGGCGTACGCTATGCCGACTCCATGCCGACCGGCCTGCCAGACGCAGAGGAACTGACTTCGGCCCGGGACCTTATGGCACCGTATGCGGACAAGTCCGCCTTCGCCGCCTACTATGCCAACCAATCCCCCTTCGACATCCGCCACATCACCCCGACGATCATGCTCGGCCCCTACAAGGACGCCCAGTCGCGGGACAGCGGCCGACAGTTGGTCTGGCTGCGTGCGGACGGCAAAACCGATGGCGTGGGGCAGACCATGCAGCGGGCCCTGCTGGCACTGGCATGCGATCAGCTGATGATGGAGCCGGCCCTGCGCAGGACGGGTCTGTCGATCGCCACGCCCGGCATCTCCTATGCTTCCATAGACCATGCCATGTGGTGGTATGAGGACATCGACATGGCCTCCTGGCTCCTCTTTGTCCAGGACAGCGCGGTGGCGGGCCATGGACGGGCCCTATGTTCAGCCAAGGTTTACAACCAGGACGGCGACCTGCTGGCGGCCATGGCGCAGGAGGCCATGCTGCGGGTGCCGCAGGCCGGCTGAACTCCGCTCCAGCCCGATAGGGCCGTCAGGATCGGTGCTGGCGGCTCTTTGACAGCTTGCGCTCGGCGGCTCCGGCCAGTCGTCCTTGCTCGGCCCGGCGCTTGGACTCAGGGCTGTCCGGACCGTCGTCGGGCGGCAATTGGCAGAGCCACTCCCCCGCCACTGCGATGATGATGTCGACCAGGCATACCAGGGCAGCGACCAGGCACTCCACGATCACACGCCCATAATATGGGGCCTCCCGATGAGGCAGGCACATAAGCCCCTGTCCCGCGTACCAACCCAGGAGTCCCGCACATGCGAGCCCCAGGGCCTTGGAGAGCAGCAGGGCATTGACCGCGAACCGTGGGTCCATCTCCTTGCGCTCACCCTTGGCATACCTGTGAACCTGCACCGCCATGGACAGGACAATCAGGCCGGTGATCAGCAGGAGTGCCGGTACCAGCCAGGGGGCGCCCAACAGATCGAGTCTCCAGCGCTCGCCGGCACGGACCAGCAAGACGCCACCAACCAGCCCAAGCCCCACAGCCAGCAGATAGTAGGTAGGCGGAGTGCGCCGCATTTTCATACCGAACCTCCCAGAATCCACGAGTCGGAAACCAGGGTGACCTGGTCACGGTCCGGTGCGGCGGCCGCCAGCTCATCCACCGGCCCCCCGTGCTCTCCGCACAGCCGGGCCTGCGGGTCCACCGCGGACCAGGGCTTGAGCACCTCCGCCTGCTGCCAGGCCTTATCATCCGGAAGGCTCCAGACCGAAGCCCGGGCCGCTGTCCACTGCGGGGACCTGGGGCGATCACCGAGCAGGTCTTCGCTCTCCCATTGTCTCCCATCCTCGTCGATCAGACGCAGCTCCAAGGGGAAGGATGGCAGTCGCAGGCCATGGGAGCGGCCATGGGCGGATTCAATCATCCATAGGGCCGACATGAGGTCGGCCGGCCCCAAAGCGGTCTCAATCACGACGACCGCGCACAGGCGGTCTGGTACACTGCCTCCCTGTTTCATATACAGCGGGGAGATACCGAGAATCTGGCTGCCGGGAACACCGTCCAAGGATACGATCGCCGTGCGCATGGCCTCACGGACGGGGCCGATGTTACCGCTCATGGCGATCACCGCTTGGTGGACTGCCCCCTCGGGGTCCCCTGCGCCCGCGTCCTTGCCGGAAACATCGTCGAAGGACGGATGGCCCTGTTGGGAGCGCCGGCGGCGGGCGTGCTCTACGGCTTGGGCGGCGGCGATGGAGGCCGATGTGGCCGCTTGCGGCTCATCGTCGTCGGCAGATCGCGCCAACCTGACCTCGACAGCACCCATGGGTATGCCGGCACGACTGCCTGCATCCAGACGCCGCACAGTGACCTCGACCCGGCACACCTGGTGCGACAGGAGGATGGAGTCGGCCACCCGGACGGCCACCGTCTCAACCAGAAGCGCATCCATGCCCTCTATCAGGGAGACGATCCTGCGGGCCACTTGCGTGTAGTCGACCGTTTCGGTCAGGTCGTCCCCATCCGCAGCCGCGCGGACATCCAAATACAGCTCAGCATCCACCGAGTAGGAGAAGGGTTCATCGCCCGCATGAGGCCGGGAGCTGGCGCGGATATCGCTCAGCCGTATCGAATCCATGCGTGGCTCCCTTCCGAAAGGCTCGTCGGCTGGAGGCAGCCGACGGACCGTTGACTATCACCGGCGGGCGCCTAGCGGACGTCCTGTCCGTTGACGCTGCGCTTCAAGGACTCGGGAATCTCCACCGGCGGCAGTTCCGAGTCCGGCCGGTTCGGCTTCGACAGCCATAGTGGCCGCTCGGGCGACATGCGCATATGTGAGAAGATGGCGGCGAGCTCGTCCTTCCCCAGGGTCTCCTTGACCAAAAGCTGGCGGACCAGCTCATCAAGGACGTCCCGGTTTTCGGAGATGACCTTCCATGCCTCATCGTGAGCCGTCTCGACCAGTTGCAGGACCTCCGCATCGATCAGACGAGCGGTCTCGTCTGAGTACTTCCGCGGCTTCAACGCATCCATGCCTTGGTCCTGATCGTTTTCATCCGCCCACTTTATGGCCCCGAGCTTGGAGGAGAAGCCGAACTCGACAACCATCTGCCGGGCGATCTGCGTCGCCTTCTCGATGTCGTTGGAGGCACCGGTCGTCGGGTCGTGGAAGACGACCTCCTCGGCCACCCTGCCTCCCATGGCATAGGCCATCTGATCCAGGAGTTCGTTACGGGATTGGGAGTATCGGTCCTCGGTGGGCATGACGGCCGTATAGCCCAAGGCCCGGCCTCGCGGCAGGATGGTGACCTTGGTCACCGGGTCCGTGTGGTGCATGGCAGCAGCCACCAAGGCATGACCGCCCTCGTGGTAGGCCGTGTTGCGCAGTTCGTCCAGGGCCATGCCACGGGTGCGGCGTCGAGGCCCGGACAGGACGCGGTCAATGGCCTCGTCGATGGCTCGGTTGTCGATCAGCTGGGCGTTGGAACGAGCGGTCAGCAGGGCAGCCTCGTTGAGCACATTGGCCAGGTCCGCCCCGGTGAAGCCGGGCGTGCGGACAGCCACGGTGTGCAGGTCCACGTCAGGAACGAAGGGCTTGCCCTTGGCATGCACCTTGAGGATGGCCTCGCGTCCTTCGAGGTCGGGGGCCTCGACTGCCACCTGACGGTCGAAGCGGCCGGGGCGCAGGAGGGCAGGATCCAGGATGTCCGGCCGGTTGGTCGCGGCGATGATGATCAGATTGGTGTCGTTGTCAAACCCGTCCATCTCAACCAGGAGCTGGTTCAGGGTCTGCTCGCGCTCGTCATGGCCGCCCATGCCGCCACCGCCGCGCTTACCGCCCACCGCATCGATCTCATCGATGAAAATGATGGCCGGGGCGTTCTTCTTCGCCTCGTCGAAGAGCTCACGCACGCGGGAGGCACCCAAGCCGACGAACATCTCCACGAAGTCCGAACCCGCCATCGAATAGAAGGGCACGGAAGCCTCACCGGCGATGGCGCGCGCGAGTAGGGTCTTACCAGTTCCCGGAGGGCCATAGAGCAGGACGCCACGCGGGATGCGCGCACCCAGGGCCTTGTACTTGGAGGGGTCCTTGAGGAACTCTTTGATCTCCTCGACCTCCTGGACCGCGGCCTCCTCTCCGGCAACATCGGAGAACTTCGTCTTGGGGGTCTTGCCCTCCAGGAGCTTGCCGCTGTTCTTCTTGCCCATGCCCAGCATGCCGCCGCCGGAGCCGCCGATGCGGGAGAAGAAGTACCAGAAGACGACCAGCAGCAGGATGACCGGCAGGAAGGAGGTGAGCAGGTAGCTCAACATACTGGTCTGGGGAACAACCGAGTTGAAACCCTCCTCCAGGTGGCCGAACTCCACGGCCTTCGCCACCTGCGGACCCTGGTCCTTGACATAGTAGAACTGGACGTCCTTGCCGTAGTTCTTCTGGCTTCGCTTGCCGGCTACGCCGTTGTCCTTCTTGACGAAGTCGTTCTTGAGCTTGAGCTCGACCACCTGCTTGCCCTCGGTGATCTCAGCGGACTTGACCATGGTGTTGACCGAGTCCTTGTCCTTGGCATCGAACTTGGCCAGAAGCTCCAGCCCGTCACGGGTGTCGATGGTCTGCACACCGCCCTGGGCGTTGAAGAATCCGAACAGGCTCAAGGCGATCAGGACCGCCAGAACGCCCCAGAGCCAAGGCGACTGCCAGAACTTGCCGTTGCCGGGCCCCTTACCGTCCCCGTTGCCCTTGAAGTTGAAGGGGTTGTTGCCCTTGCCTGGTCGTCCGCCACCGGACGGCGGCCGTTGGGGGCCTTTCGGATAGGTCATGACTGCTCTCCTTGATCCTCATCCTGGTATTCGCACGGCTTCAACACAGCGATGGAGTCCAGGTTCCGGTACCGCTCGTCATAGTCGAGACCGAAGCCCACGACGAACTCATCGGGAATGACGAAGCCCGGGTATTTCACGTCCACCTGGACTTCATGCCGGCAGACCTTGTCGAGCAGGGCGAACACCTCGACGGATGCCGCCCCCCGTGACTTCATCTCATCAACCAGCCAACGCAAGGTCCGACCGGAGTCAATGATATCTTCCACAATCAGAATGTGCCGCCCGCGAACGTCGCAATCCAGGTCCTGGCGCACCGTGATGCTGCCGGATGAGGTCGTACCGGATCCATAGCTGGACAGACTCATGAATTCCAACTGGGCGGGGATGCTCACCTCCTGGGATAAGGCTGCCAAGGTGTTGACGGCACCCTTGAGCACCGCCAGCATCAGCAGGTCCCTGCCCGCGTAATCGCGACTGATTTGGGCCGCGGTCTTGCGGATGAGGTCTTGAATCTGGTTCTTGGTCAGCAGTTCGTGGTCGATGTGGGACTGAATATCAGCGATGCGCATGGTCCCCATCTTTGCATATGAGAATGACGTGTCGCTGGCGATCGGCCGAGAACCCCCCGGACAGGACCGGGCCACGCTGCCCGTGCCAGTCGCCGGCCAAGGCATCGAGACTGACAATTTGCCTGCTGGAGACCTGCGCCCCCAAATCCGTCAACACCCGTGCCCACGCCCGATAGCGCAAGGAAGCCGGAGCGGCCGCCAACAACCGCGCATCGATACGCACCAGGACCCCTTCGTTCCGTTCCCGTTCCAGGGGCTCGCGGCGCACCCGGGCCAGGAGCTGGTCCGCCTGGGCGCACAGGTAATCCTCATCCGTGCGGGCCAGCTGCGCGGACCTGGCCAGCCGATCCGACATGTCCCTCCCGGCCAGGTCGCTGAACGCAGGCAAAAGGTCGTGACGAATCCGGGAACGCAAGGGGTAGTGGGACGGGAGGGCGCGGTCCGCCGGTACATCGTCGCCGTTGGTCGGGTCATCCCACCAGTTCAGCTTCAGCAGGCGGCAGATGGCTGTGGTCTGCTCCCGGCCCAGATCCAGCATAGGGCGCAGGTAGAGCACGCCCTGTCGTCGAAAAGCCGCCTGCATGCCAGCCAGTGCACCGACACCCGAGCTGCGGATCAGACCGATCAGGACCCCTTCGGCCAGGTCGTCCCTGGTGTGGGCCAGAAGGATGGCCGCCGCACCGGCTTCCATGGCGGCCTTGGTCAGAGCCGCATACCGGGCTTCGCGGGCATCGGCCTCAAGTTTGGCCCTGGTTCTACCCACCCGTATCCGCCTGACCATGACCGGATCCAACCCCAGGTCCTCGCAGCGCTTCCCGGCCTCCGCAGCGACCAGCCCCGATCCCTCCTGAAGGTCGTGGTCGATGATGACAGCACCGCATCTGAGCCCCAGGCTAGGGCAGACGATAGAGGCCAAGGCCGCCAGAGCCGTAGAATCCCTGCCTCCCGAGCAGGCCACCAGAACCAGCGGCGCGCCAGGGGCCGGGGCATGCTCGCCATGCCTGGCGAAGCGCTCCGACTGCCGCCCCAGACCCGCCTCCTCAAGACTGGTACGCAGGGCACCTATGCCCTGCTTGATCTGTGCCGCATAGACCATGGCTACTTCCCCCTCCTGCGAGCCTAGAGCTTGGGAAGGGCGGACATCAGTGTGTTGACCGCCTGCACCGCGCCGCCCATATCGCCGGGATTATTGACGATGACCGAGAAGACCAGCAGGCCTCCACCCATCCGGGAGACGTTGCCGGCCATGGCAGTCACCTGGTCCAGACTCCCCGTCTTGACCCTGACCAGCCCATTCGGGTCGCTCCCCTTGCCCCGGCCGGCCGCCGTGCCCACCAGGCCGACAACCGCCATACCTTCGGCCAGCGGCGCCAGCCTGCCATGGCGTCCATCGCAGGCGAGGCGCTGAATCGCGGCCAAGGTGGCCACACTCACCAGGGAACCGGGCGTCAGTCCCGAGCAGTCGGCCATCCGTGCTCCATCCCCGAGATTCACACCCTCCCGGCCCAGGGCCTCCTGGACCGCCTGGACCGCACCCCTAGGGGAGTTCTCCTTGCCGAGCTTTACGGCGGTCAACCTACCGAAGAGCTCGGCCAGGCTGTTGTCGGAGTTGCGCAGCATGTAAGCCATGAGCTGGCCCAGCGGTGCCGATTCGACGCTGGCCAGGGACTTGGGCTTGGAAGTGGCAGGCAGCTGCCCGACAGCCGGATCGCCCACAACGGTTATGCCCTCTTCGGCCAGGCGCTGGGCGAAAGTGTCCGCCGCCCGCATCTCGGGGTCCTGGTCGTGAGACAGGTAGACGCCACCGCCGTCGGGGTCGGCGGAGCGGTCCGCATCCGAGCGCATGCGACCCTCGTCGACCGCGAGTGTCGAAGTGGGAGTGAAATAAACTCCACCCGGATTATTCTCGTCGATGCCTTGGGGCGAGCGCTCGGGGCCAAAGAATCCCGGGTCGTACGCCAGACTCACCTTACCGATGGAACCCGCTCTGAGTGCCTGTGACGTCTCCTTGGCGAGGGTGCCCAGCCCGGCCCTGCCATTCACATGGGAAAGATCACAATCACCCGAGCCCAGAAGCATATCGCCATGCCCTTGGAGCACCAGGCGCGGGTCCGGTCCTGCCGAACGGTCCAAATATGTTGAGGTGGTCAGTGTCGACCCCATATCCAGACTCAATGCCGCTGCTGCGGCGGTCAGGGTCTTGAGGGTGGAGGCGGGCTGCCGCAAGGTCCCCTGGGCATGCTCAGCGGCCACGGAACCATCACGGTTGGCGATCACCACCGAATAGTCGCCGCCGACGCCTGGTGAAGCGGCGAATCCGTCGATCACCCGCTGGGCCGCGGACGCATCCACCGGGGTGTCCGATTCCAGGTCCGCGCCCACGACGGCTGGGGCCAAAGCCTCAGTCCGGTACCGCGGTCCGGTACCTACGGCGGAACCCGCCAGCGTCAAAGGACCGGGAATCACATCCGTCGCGTCCGCGACCAGGTAGCCGGCGAAGACCACAATCACCGTCGCGGCGGCCATGACCGGGCGCCATGTGCGGCGTCCTCCTCGGGCATGCGCTCCCACTCGCCTCTCCTATCATGCGTGCGACCGACCGTCCCACCGACCTTCCGGCGGCCGGACCCCATGGTTCCTTCTGCCAGCTTAGCGGGAGGGCCGCCGAAAGCGCCAGCGGCCTGATGGGCCGGCCACCAGGGTCATAGGGATGCGTACCTGTCCAGGATGGCGACGATGGCCAACTGCCGTCGATCCAGAATCCGACCGCCCCAATTGACGCCCAAGGCCAGCACCGCCAGGCCGTTGACCAGTGCGATCGGTGCCAGCAGCCACTCCGGCCTCCCACCGGCCCCTGTGCCATCAAGGGCGAAGAAAGCGATGATTGTCGGCAGCACCACCAGGATGTTGCCCAGGAGCTGCACGAACGGGAAGAAGCCCTGGGCCATGGCCCGGCCCTGAGGCGAAGAGAAAGGCTTGTCGATAGGGGCCACTGGATAGATCAGGAGGCAGGAAAGCACCTGAGCCAAACCTATGCCGGCCATGAGCACCCCCTCCACGACACAGGCGATCACCAAGGCGTACGCCAGATGTCGCCCGCCCCACCAGTAGTCGGATATGAATGCGGCCACGAAGCACTCGACGATCATGTAGGTGGACATGATCCACAGGTAGACACGCACACGGCCCTTACGGTCCGCCTTACCCGGCAGTCCCGCCATGACTTGCATGCGGATCCCCGGCCCGTCGTAGGCCAGGTTGTTCGCGGTGTACATGCAGAGGAAGAGCGCCCCCAGAAAGACCCCCTGCCAGGCCAGTCCAGGCAGCCCACGACCCTGGATACCGAAGACGACCAGGAAGATGACCGGCAGCAGGAAGTAAAGCAGCTGCCTGGGGTCGCGACGCAGGTAAATGACCAGACGCGCACTGATGGCACCCGAGGGCGAGTCCGGCATCCGGGTGAACACTCCCAGCCCGTGCGCCTTGTTCCGTGCCCCCGTCCGGCCCTCGCTCAGGCGCAGATGACGCAGGCACCAGGTGGATATGGCGAAGCAGAACCAGCAGGTCAGTGCGAGAATGAGCAGACGAAGCAGAAGGAAAGCCCAATCGCCGTTCGCCGCGTCGAAGGGGAGTTGGAAGGCCGCAGCCAACGGTGTGAAGGCCAGGATGTCGGCGAAAGGCCTTACCTGTGCAACAGACAGGGTACCGGCATCCGCCGCCGGGGAGATGGTCTGGGGTAGGGAGCAGATGAGCATGAACAGGATGAAGACCACCAGGTAGAGCGCGTTTTGGGCACGCTGGGAGGAAGCCAGTGATGTGGCCAGGGACAGAACGGCCTTTGACAGGCTCATCATGGTCAGCACCGCGACCGGAGCCGCCAGGATGGACACGATCACCACTACAGGCCCCAACCCTCGGCAGAGGAAAGCCAAAGCCAGAAAACAGATCAGGGCGCATATGGCCGGCAGGCCCACCAAACCGGCGACCATCAGGCCGGCCTGCAGGCGGCGATCCGGGATACCGAAAAGGACGAATCGCCTGGGACTCAGGGTCGATCCCTCGCCGATGACCATGAGCTGGAACATGATGACCGTGACGCTCAATGCCGCCAGGGCGCAGACCATGGTCACCCGTACATCCGCCGCCGACGTTCTATCAAGCCCCTCACCTTCGGTCACCGCGAGGAACCAGGACCCCGCGACGGCCTGCAGTGCCAGGATGACCGCGATGGTGGCCCCCACCAGCTGCCAGGAGGACCTCTTGACCGTAGCGAAGGTCAACGCCCAGCGCAGGCGGGCGATGGTGAGGATCTCGCTCATCGGGCCCCCGCCCCGTCACCCGGATCACTGCCTTGCGAACCATTGAGCCCGCCCGGTGACCGGATGCCTGCCGGATCCAATCCTTCGCCCGTCGGACCATCCCCTTCCGCAGGCCTCACATCATGGCCCAGACCGGCCGGGCCGGTCGGATCGGCACCGCCGTTCAGCCAGTCGATCCGGGCCGCCGCGTGCCTTCCTCCAACAAGATCCAGGAACCGATCCTCCAAATCCTCACCTGCCGCGACCTCGGCCACGGTACCGTCGGCCAACACATGACCGTCATTGATGACCGCCACATGCGTGCACATCCTCTCAACCAACGCCATCACATGCGAGGAGACGATGACCGTGCCGCCCGTCGAGACATACTCCGCCAAGATGTCTTTCAGGTTCGCCGAGGACACCGGGTCGACCGACTCAAACGGCTCGTCCAGGACCAGCAGACGGGGGGAATGGATCATCGCCGATGCCAGACAGATCTTCTTGCCCATGCCCGACGAATAGTCGGACACCATACGATCGGCCGCATCAACCAGATCGAAGGCGGCGAGCAGGTCCTTCGCCCGCGCCACGGCCTCGGCCCGCTTCATGCCACGCAGCATGCCCGAGTAGACCAGAAGCTGCAGGCCGGTCAAACGGTCGAAGACCTGCCCGGCCTGGGGCATGACGCCTATCGAACGTTTGGCCCTGTTGACGTCGCTCCATACGTCGCGTCCCATGACCGAGACGCTGCCGGCATCCGGCAGCAACAAGCCTGTGGCCATGTTCAGCGTGGTCGTCTTTCCAGCCCCATTGGGACCCACGAGCCCGTAGAAGGAGCCGACCGGTATATCCAGGGACAGGCCATTGACGGCCAGCTTGGACTCGAAACGCTTGCAGAGGCCACGGATGGACACGGCGGCCGTAGGGTCGGACGGAGGCAGCAGCGGCGCCGGTGCGGCGCCTATGGGAATGTTCTGGCTTGGACTCATGCTTAGAGCATAGACCCCATCAGGGCGGTCAGTACCCGCAAAGCCACGGCATGGGTCTGTCGGCCATCATTACTTTCCGTTGTGCTCGATCGGTTTCCAACCCGGGTTGGCGAAGATCGCCTGGAAGGAGATGGGCACGTAGGACAGCATGAAGATCGGGAAGGACAGGCAGTATGCGAACAGCTCCTTGTTGGAAGCGCCGATCTTGTCACGCTCGGCGACCACGGTCAGGGCGGCCAGTCCCATCATGGCCAGCAAACCGATCGTCGCATAGACAACGGCCTTGAGCAGGCCTTCGATCTGGCTGGTCCAGGTGACGAAGCCGAAAGCGGCGAACAGGACCCCGACAACAAAACGGGCCACGGACAGCACGGTCAGGGGGCAGATCAGAATGGTCAGATCGACCGCTGAGAAGTCGCGCTCACGCACCGCCCGGGAGATCAACGCCGGGCCATAATAACGGAAGACCTGGAGGAAGCCCTTGGACCAGCGCAGACGCTGACGCCAGGACTGCTTGAACGTGACCGGCTGCTCGTCGTAAAGGATGGCCGTGCCGCAGTAGCCGATCCGGTCGCCATGGAGCACGGAGTCCATGGTGAACTCCAGGTCCTCGGTCAGCAGATGGAACTTCCAGCCATTGTTGCGTTCCATCACCTCGCGGGAGAACATGAATCCAGTTCCACCCACATGGCAGGAGGACCCGAAGACCATACGCGAGGAATTCAGGAAACGTGACTCACGAATGAACCATAGGGCGGATCCGGAGGACACCCAGTTGTCGGTGAAATTGACTGAGTTGCGGTAGGAGGTCAGGATCTTGAAACCGGCCTGGAAAGCCTTGTTCATCTCCGCTATGTAATGCTTGTCCAGCCGGTTGTCGGCGTCGAAGACGAAGAAGGCATCGTAGGTCCTGGAAGCGCCGGTGGAGATGATGCGGTCCAACAGGTATGACAGGGCGTAACCTTTACCGATCTGCTCCTGGTTGCTGCGCTCCACTACATGGCAGCCCTTGGACCTGGCCAGGCCCGCTGTATCATCGGTGCAGTTGTCCGCCACCAGCCAGATGTCCACCATGTCGGAAGGGTAGGTCTGCCCCCGTATGGAATCGATCAGCTTTCCGACAACCAGCTCCTCATTGCGTGCGGAGATCAGGACGGCGAATCGTTTGTCCATGGGGGCGTCGGGGAAGACGACCGGCTTGGCCACAAAGGAAGTGACGACACAGACGGCCTGGTAGATGATGCCGACGGAGCCGAGAATGAGCATCAGTGCATCAACGACGGAAAGGAAAGCCATTCAGTGCCACTCCTTGCGGGGGTTGGGCGAAGGATGGCCGCCCTCGGGCTGTGTGTCTCGTTCCGGCGGTCGGTCAGCTTGCGCTTCCTCCCCGTCCCCGTCCCGGTCAGTCCCCACAAGGGCATGCGCCCCATCGGGGCTGACCAGATGCTTGGGGATGGCCACAGTCTCGGCGGAATCCGCCTCACTGCCAGGCAGGCGGCTGAGTTCGTCACGGGCGCGCTCGGTCCCGTCTTTTGTAGTGCCCGTACGTTTGCCGGCTGCACCCCGCACCGAGCGGGGCATATGGCCGGTCACAGGCTTGATCACATGCTCGTTGATAGCCTCGGCACCTTCCACGACCATGGACTTCTTGGTGGGTGTCGGATCGTTCATCAGCGGGGAGTCGATCAGGTCGTACCGTTTGGTGGAGGCCTTGAAGATGATCTGGAACGAAGCCGCCACAGGGAGGGCAAGGAAGGCGCCCAGGGCTCCGAAGACCGCGCCCAGGGCCAGGACTGAGAGGAAGGCGATGGCCGCGTTGAGATCCATGGTCCGCTGGGAGATCTTTGGAGCGAGGATCAGGTTCTCGACCTGTTGGTAGAGAATGATATAGATCAGCACGGCCAGTGCGACACCCAACCCGTTGGACCCCCAGGCCACCACCACCGGCAGCGCGCCGCCGACGTAAGTGCCGATTGTGGGCACGAACTGGGAGACCAATCCGCAGAAGAGGGCCAGCGGCAGCCAGTAGGGCACCTTGAGGAAGACCAGGAAGACCGACATGCACGCGGCAGAGATCAAAGCCAGGATGGTTCGGGAGAACAGGAAGGATGAGATCTGATCTTGGGCGATGGTCCACACGGACACGAAGCGGCGCTGGCTTGACGGGCTCATCCACTGGCACAGGCTCCGGCGCAGCTTGGGGCCTGCGGCGGAGATGTAGTAGGTGACCAGCAGGACCGTCAGAATGTTCAGCAGCGAGCCCAGCAGGCCGACGGTCGTGGAGTAGGCCTGTCCCGCGAAATCGGTGACCCATGAGGTCTGGATGTTGTTGGCGATCTGGCCGCCGAGGTCCTGCATGGCCGGCAGCTCCTGGTGGGTCTTGTCCCGCACCAGTTGCGCCACTTGGTCATAAAAGGCCGGGGCCCCTCGGACCATACCGATGACTTGCTGGACGAACATGTTGCCGAACAGGGCCATGAGCCCAATCACGACAACGATCAGCCCGGCCAGGCTTGCACCCGAAGCGGCGCCCCGCTTCCAACCGTGCTTGACCAGCAGGAGCACCAAGGGTTCCATGGCCAGTGCGATGAAAGTGGCGATGACCACGTCCAGGACGACGAACTCGACCTTGGACCACGAACTATAGGCGAACCAGGCCAGGAATACAGCGATGGCCGTATAGAGCAGACCCCTGCCGAACCATTCCGGCGGCCGGCGCGGGTCACCCTTGTCCGGGAACACCGAACCCAGGTCGAACTGCTGTTTCTCGCGATCGCTCATGCCTACCATTATCCCGGCCAGGCTGACAAGGCGGTCCGATCCACCCGGCACTGTATCCCCGGGCAAGTATCCTGATGGCTATGTTGACCGTTTCCGTTGTCGTGCCAGCCTGGAACGAGGAAGAGCGCATCGCCGACTGCATACTGAACGCCACAACCCAGTCGGTGGCCCCGCTCGAAGTGCTTGTCGTGGACAACCATTCCACCGACCGTACGGCCCAGATCGTTCGCGATTTCATCGACGCCCACCCGGACACACCTGTCCGCCTCCTCCACCAGGACGCAGAGCAAGGTCTCATCCCTACGCGGAACTTCGGCCTGGACCAGGCCCGGGGCCAGGTACTGGGCCGAATCGACGCCGATTGCATGCTCAGACCCAACTGGGTCCAGGTGGTTGGCTCCCTGTTCGAGCGGGACCCGCAGGCCATGGGGGCGACTGGACCGGTGGCCTACTATGACATGCCGGGCAAGGAGATCGGTCTCAAAGGAGACAATAGGGTGCGCCGCTCCGTGTACCGGGCCGACGACGGACAGTACCTGCTCTTCGGCTCGAACATGGCCCTGCGTTCCTCGGCCTGGAGCGCCATCCGCGGTGAGGTCTGTCGGGATAAAGCCGACATCATGCACGAGGATGTGGACGTCTCCCTCCATTTGATAGACCATGGGTTCAAGACCGTCTACTGCAAGGAGATGAACGCCGGTATATCCGCCCGACGCATGGATACCTCCTTCGCCTCCTTCCGCCGGTATATGCAACGGTTCAAGAACACCTTCGACGCCCACCCACGCCACACGCGCGAACAGAAGCCCGAGCGCACGCTCTACGCCCTCTACCCGGTGCTGCGGACCTTCTACCCCGTCTACCAGAAATACCTGGAATCCGCCGACATCAATCCGGCCGAGCGCGTCTGGATCAAGGAGCAGATGGAGCTCTTCCACAGGCGCGACCAGGAGGTGGGATGAGGCCGAGGCCCACCGGGCGGTTTGCCTAGTCCGGGGGTGGCGGGTATTCTGGTCTCGTTCGGCCCCGTCGTCTAACGGTTAGGACACCAGACTTTCAATCTGACAACGAGAGTTCGACTCTCTCCGGGGCTACAAGATTCTGAATACTTCATATCCCACTCCTCCGCGCTTAGGCCATGGCCGGTATATCCCCGATGTGCCATTGCGCCGCCCATGGAAACTGCAGATACCAGCCATGCACGGCAGTGACCGAATGCCGGACCAGACCGGGCCGTCGCCACGGATGGGTTGTAGGCTGGGGGCACTTCATATCGGAGTGAACATCCTTGCAGGCACGGCCCGAACGGGTCGAACCGCATCGGAACACATCGGATCAGAGGAGCAGGCATGAGCGAACAGAGCGACACGACCGGCAAGGACCAGACAAGCGCGAAAGCAGGCGAAACCCTGCAGCCTGACGAGGAGCACGTGACCCATCATTCGATCACCATCGACGGGCATGCATGGCGGTATGACGCGACTGCGGGCACAATCACCATCGACACCGAAACCGTCAGACCGGCGGCCTCGATCTTCTACACGGCATTCACCGCTGTGGGCGAATCGGGCGAAGCCGACATCAAACGACCCGTCACCTTCATCTTCAACGGCGGCCCCGGATCGGCCTCCACTTTCCTGATGATGGGCTCCGTGGGGCCTAAACGCATCAACATCCCCGACGCAGCACCCCAACCGGCTGCTCCATACGAACTGAGCGACAACACCGACACCCTCCTGCCGGCCTCCGACCTGGTCTTCGTCGATGCGGCCGGCGCCGGATTCTCCCAGATAGCAGAGGAGGCCAAGAAGGAACTGTGGTCGGTCGACGGCGATGTCAAGGGCTTCTCCGCCTTCATCCGCGCCTGGCTGAGCCGCCACCACCGTTGGAACTCCCCCAAATACATCCTGGGAGAGTCCTACGGCACCACACGCGGCGCGGCGCTGGCCTTCCGCCTCCAGCAGGACGGTGTGGCCCTGAACGGCCTGACGCTCCTGTCGAACATCCTGGACTATGCCTTCACCTTCGACACGTCCGACCAGTACTACATCGGCTACTTCCCCACTTACGCCGCGATCGCCAAATACCACGGCAAGGCGGGTCAGGGCATCGATATGGCCCGACACCTCCAGACCGCACGCGATTTCGCGAACGGACCCCTGCGCCAAGCCCTGTGGAAAGGCGACCGGCTGGGGTCCGATGAACGCGCACTTGTGTCCAGGCGCTACGCCGAGCTGACCGGTCTGGACGAGCGGTACGTCTCCGATTGCAATCTGCGGGTCATGGACGACCGCTTCCGCAAGCAGCTCCTACGGGACGAGGACAGCATCGTCGGCCGCTATGACGGCCGTGTCCGTGGGCTGGACATGGACCGCGTATCCGAGACCGAGACCTTCGTGGTCGACGATAACTTCCTGGAGCCGCCATACTCCAGCCTGGCCAACGCCTACCTGCGCGACGACCTGGGCTGGCAGGGACGGGCCGAACGCAAGTCCTTCGCCGGCTTCGATTGGAACTCACCCGAGCCAGGCAAGGGCTGGACCTGGTGGCACCAGCTGCCGCCCCGGACCCTGTCCTCTTTCGGCGACAAGACGCCCTTCCCCAAGGTCACGCCCGATCTGGCCGCCGCCATCAGCCGCCTGCCCACACTCAAGGTCCTGGTCTGCAACGGCATCTACGACCTGGCCACCCCATTCGGGCAGACCGAGTACGACATCGATCACCTGGGCCTGGCCCCCTCCCTGCGCAGCAACATCGCCTTCACCTACTATCCTGCGGGGCATATGGTCTACACCAGTACGGAGGGGTACCACAAGTTCGCCGACGACCTGAAACGCTTCTATGCTTCGGACACCGCCGGCATGCCCGCCCTCAACGAACGCACGAACCAGCCCGCCCGGCCCGAAGCCGACTGAACCACTCATCCCATCGGAATCGGGCGCGCGCCGGAAGCGTGGGGAGGAGGGACCTCCCCACGCTCATAGCGCACGCCCGATTCCATCGCCTTATAGGTTCTCAGTCGGCAACCCCAGCTGCCGCCATGCCGCGATGCCGCCCGCGAGTTCCATGACATCGAACCCTTCCTCCAGCAGCATCAGCGAGGCTTTCTTGCCCATGTTGCACCATACATCCCAGCAGTAGACCACAATGGTCCTGTCGCGGGGAAGTTCCCCCAGCCGCCCCCTCAGCTCCTGCAACGGCAGCTCCACCGCCCCGGATGCCTTGACCTGCTTCTTCTCAGGTGGGGCGTTGCGCACGTCCACCAACACGTATGCGCCCGGCTGCCGGCTCCGAGCCTGCATATAATCCATGGGGCTGATCGAGGAAGCCAAAACGGCCTCCAGATAGTCCTTCTGTGCATATTGCTTCGGATTCGCCATCATGTCCGTCTCTTTCGTTGTATCGTCGCCGCCACTGCCAGCAGCGCGTCCTGCACTTCCCGGGGCAATTCGTCCAGCGTCAGGTCCTCCACCTCGCGCATGGCACCCCACAGCTCGTCGGTCAGCTCCTTCCCCCTGGCGGTCAGATAGATGGCATATGAGCGGCGGTCCTCCCGGCTTCTGCTGCGCTCGCAGTATCCCAAGGATTCCAGAGCGTCAACCAGAGCGACCATGGTGGTCCGATCCACGCGCATGTTCGTCCCAATCGACTTCTGCGAGATGCCGGGATTCCTGCCGATGACGCACAGGATTCCGAACTGCCGAGAATCAATGCCGTACGGCTCCAGCACAGGTGCGAACCGCTCAGCCATGGCCTGCGACGCCTTTCCCAGCGAATAACCCAACGAGTCGAATAGATTCCGCATTCCAGCCTCCATATGCTCACCGTAGCAGACAATCAGTATTACTGACTATCTAACGATAGACTAGCACACATCGGAACACCTGGAAGACGCCAAGCACTGACCGCACCCGCTATGAGCCGGGCCGCCAAGGCACAAACCCGCGAATATCCCCTTTTACCGGGCCCCCGACACTCCCGACAGGTAGGGGCCGCCGGGCAGATGCATGAAGACCGGGACGCGGTTCCACTTGACGGGGTAGCCAGCGCCATGGGCACAAAAGACCGAGTCGGGGGTGTTCTCGAGGTCGGCTTCGGGGTCGTAGGCCGCTGAGGCGATGACTTGATCGGTGTCGTGGCAGGGCCGGTACCCGGCTGACACACAGCTCAGCTGGCCTTCGCCGTGGGTGTAGGCCGTGACCTCCAGGGCGTAGTCACGCATGCCCGAAACAGGCGCCTCCCCCTCCAGCAGGGCGCGCTCCCCTTCGCCGGAGGGTGGCTGAACGGACCCACCCATGCGCTGTATATCGGCCATGGCACGTCCCAGTCTGTCCTGGGGAAGCTCCAGCCGGAAGCGGTACCAGGGCTCCAGGAGGACGGATCGGCACCCATCAGCCCCTGACGCACGGCCCGGTAGGTGGCCTGGCGGAAGTCGCCGCCCTCGGTGTGTTTCTCGTGGCCTTTGCCGGCGACCAGGCTGATGCGCAGGTCGGTGATCGGCGAGCCGGTCAGCACACCCAAGTGCTCCTTCTCCTTCAAGTGGGTCAGGATCGCGCGCTGCCAGTTACCGGCCAGCTGGTCCAGATCGCAGGCCGAGGCGAAGTTCAGACCGGAACCGGGGCCGGTCGGCTCCAGCAGCAGGTGGACCTCGGCATAGTGGCGCAGGGGCTCGAAATGGCCCACGCCCTCGACCGGAGCTGCGATGGTCTCCTTATAAAGCACATCGCCAGGTCCGAAGCCCACCTCCAGTCTGAAGCGCGTACGCAGTTCCTCCTGGACCACCTCCTGCTGGACCTGGCCCATCAGCTGCAGGCGGATCTGGGACAGACGCGGCACCCATCGCACCCGCAGCAAGGGGTCTTCGTCCTCCAGAACCCGCAAGGCCTCCATGACCCGGTGCGGGTCGGCATCACCGGGCAGGACGGTGTAATCGAGGACAGGCTCAAGCAGGGGGAGGGCACCGGCCTTTTCACGGCCCAAACCCTGGCCGGGATAGGTGGAATCCAGCCCGGCCAGTGCGCAGACTGCACCCGCCCTGGCACGCTCGGTCAGGCTGTATTTGGCGCCGGAGTATAGGCGGATCTGGTCCACCTTCTCCCTGACCGCACCTTCTCCTTCGGCCTCGGACAGGGCGGTCTTGACCGGAAGCTCACCACCCGTGACCTTGATCCAGGTCAGACGCCGCCCGTCGCCATCATGGGAGATCTTAAAGACCTTCGCACCGAAGTCGGGACCATAGGCAGGCTTGGGGGCGTATCGCTCCAAGCCGTCCAGGAGCGCGTTTACCCCCTCCAGGCGCAGGGCCGAACCGAAGTAGACCGGGAAGAGCCTCCGGTCCGCCACCAACGCCCGCATCCTCGGCAGTCCCAGCCGCCCATCCGCCAGATACTCGTCGAGGGCGGCATCATCCAGCAAGGCGGTCTCCTCCCGGCCCTCAGGGTCGGACCCGGGCGAACAGTCCAGGCAACCGCCTCCGCAACGCTCCTGGAGCTGGGCCAGCAGGGCCGCGCGGTCGGCACCGGGCGCGTCCATCTTGTTGACGAAGACGAAGGTCGGCAGCCGATAGCGCTCCAAGAGTCGCCAGAGGGTGCTGGTGTAGCCCTCGACGCCATCCGAGGCGGAGACCACCAGGAGCGCGCAGTCCAAAACGCCCAGTGTCCGCTCCATCTCGGCTGAGAAATCGGCGTGGCCCGGAGTGTCCAACAGGGTGATGGCCAGGCCTCTGTGCTCAAGGAGGGCCTGCTTGGAGAAGATGGTGATCCCCCGCTCCTTCTCCAGGACGTCGGTGTCAAGGAAGGCATCGCCGTGATCCACCCGCCCAAGCTTGCGGATGCGGCCCGCACGGTAGAGCATGGCCTCGGACAGGGTGGTCTTGCCGGAGTCCACATGCGCAAGCACGCCCAGCGTGATCCGCCTGTCATCGGCTCCAGTGGCGCTCATAGCCCCTCGAAGACGTTGTCCGGCCTGTGAATGAAGCCCTGCCGGCCGAGTGGCCAGTATATGAAATCCGCAATGGCCTCGACATGGTCCAGGGGAACCTGTCCGCCATTGACGTCGTCCTGATGGAAGCGGGAGTCCGCCGAGTTCGAACGGTTGTCACCCATCACGAAAACATAGCCCGGGCGCACCTTAGCCGAAAAGGGAATCGTTGATGCTGGGCCGCCCGGGTTGATGTAGGAGGTCTCATTCAACTGTCGGCCATTGACCCTGACCGCCCCGGAGCCGTCCGCGGAAACCCTGTCGCCGCCCACTCCGATCACACGCTTGATCAGGAAGTCGTCATGCGGCCCGGTGTTGAGCCAATGGGCGGGATCGTGGAAGATGACGATGTCGCCGCGCTGAACACCAGAGACCTTTGGCTTGATTTTGGAGGCGATGACACGGTCGCCGATATTCAGCGTGCCCTCCATGGAGGCGGAGGGAATCACGTAGGCTCCGAACACGAAGGCTCTCAACAGTGCGACCACCAGGACACAGGCCAGCAGCCAGAGCCCGTCATAGAGCCGGCGCCTCCATGCCGGAACGGCCGTCGCCCGCCTCGGCCCTCGCTGCTTTCGTACCGACGACCGCTGTTGACATGCATGTTCCATACGAAACCTCTTCCGTGGAGCCGCCAGCACCCCGGAAACCGGCCAGCAGGGGGGCGCGGCCACACCCCTTCAGTGGACACCTGACCAGTGTAGCCAGCCCCTCCTACCGGACGGTCGCCCACAAGCTCGTGCTACAACCAGACCCCGGTGGCCAGCAACAACGTGTACCCCACGAAGAAGACCGATGCCCCACCGACCAGCGGCAGGTAGGTGCGCTCCTTGTCCGGCTGGGAGTAGAAGGGCCGCATCAGTCCCCACATCACCGGAAGCAGCAGAGAGCTCAGTGCCGTCTGCCAGGGCACGAGACCGAGGCCGGCGCACAGAATGGGCGTCACTGCGCCCAGGGCCTGCATGACCCGCATCATGATGAACGACCTTTCCCGCCCGAGGAAAAAGACCAGGGTCCGCCGACCGTTCCTGATGTCCTCGTCCAGGTCGGCCACGTTGTTGGCCAGCTGAATCGTGAAGAAGACCAGGCCGACCGGTAGGCAGACCAGGAAGGTCCCGCCGACCAGGCCCCAATCCAGGGGGCGGGTCCCGTAGACGCACAGATAGACGGCGACCAGCTGCACAAGATACGTGATCGAGAGCGCAACCGCTGCCTCGCACAGGGGCGTGGCGTTGATCGGGGAAGGACCGGCGGCATAGAAGATGCCGACACCGTATCCGACCACCCCCAGGACGGCCAGCGGCCATCCGGTGCGGGCCAGCAGGATGAAGGCCGGAACCAGGGAGAGTATGTACAGGCTCAGGCCCAGCAGCCATACGCCGCGCAGAGGCAGCCCCAGTCGGCCGATCACGTTCGTATGCCTGGCATAGCCTTCGCGATCACGCGCATGCATGTAGTCGTAGTAGTTGTCGGTGATGTTGACCGCCAGGTCGAACAGGATGATGGTGGCCAGAAAAAGCGCCAGGTTGGCCCAATTCACCTGTCCGTAGTGGTATTGGGCGATCGACGCCCCCATCAGGAGCCAGGCCAGATTGAGCGGCGCCGTGTACACCTCGGTAAGGGCCACGAAAGAGCGCCAGGTGAGCCACCCACGCATATGTGCCGGTCGCAAACACGGTCCTTTCTACCGGTGCGCAATCCCGGTGTGCAGTGCCCAGGCCCCGAAACCCTGGCAAATCGCTCCGACGTATGGCGTTGGGCTCAGGGCCTCGCGACACTACGGTATGCGAGGTCGTGGATGGTGCGGCCGGCGGCCAGGCCCTTGCGCTCGAAGTTGGTCAGAACCCGCCCCTCGAAACGTTCGGACTCGACGAATTCAGCATGGGGCATACCGGCCGCCCGGTCGGCGGTACCCTTCCCCACATGTCCGGTGGGCAGGCTCACCCGTCGCCCGCCAACGTTCCGCCAGGCCGGGTCCCTGTCCAGGACCTCGTGCACATGCAGGGCGTAATCGTCGATGTCGGTGGCGATCCTCCACAGGCCGCCGGGCGCCATGGCCTTGGCCAGGTCGGCGGCCAGGGCTGGCTGGACCAGACGCCGCTTGTGGTGCCTCATCTTAGGCCAAGGGTCGGGGAAGAAGGTCCAGACCTCATCCAGCAGCCCCGGCGATGCCGCGGCCACGAACTCGGGCGCATTGGTCCTGGCCAGACGCAGGTTGGGCAGCCCGTGCTTGCCGGCCAGGAGCATGGTGTGGGCCAGCCCGGGTTCGTAGACCTCCAGGGCCAGGTAATCCCGGTCGGGGTGACCGGCAGCGGCGGCAACGATGTTCTCCCCCTGCCCGCTGCCGATTTCAACCGTCAGCGGGGCCTTGCGGCCGAAGACACGCTCCAGGAAGGCGCGGTCCACCACCACCCCCGGGTCAACGCCCAGTGCATCCGTATCAGGATGCAGGCTCAGCAGGTAGCTGCCGGCGTACTCGTTCCAGGCACGTCCCAGACGTGGATCCAGCTTGCCCGAACGCCGCGTGAAGGAGACGACGCTTCGCCTCGCCCGCCGTTCGCGCCCGCCGGATTCCTTGGGGGGCGGACGATGGGAGGCTTCATCCTGGACATGCTTTGCAGTACTCATCGCTATCATTTATATCCGAAGGAAGGTATAACCGGGGGGCCGTTTCGCACGGATGGCATGATACACTCAATAGGGAACAAATATAAACATAAATGCGCAAAAACCGAACATCCGGTGTTCGCCGACCTTGCGCAGGAAGGTGGCTGACATGTCCGTCCTTGTCACAGGAGGCTGCGGCTATATCGGAGCCCACGTGGTCCATGCCCTCCATCAGGCAGGCCAGGAAGTGGTGGTGGTCGACGACCTGAGCTACGGCAAGGCCTCCCGCATCGAAGGGGCCCGCCTCTACGGAGCGGACATCGCCACACCGGGAGCCGACGACCGTCTGGCACAGATCATTCGTGACAATGCCGTGGACTCGGTCATCCACTTCGCCGCGCGCAAGCAGGTGGGCGAATCCGTCGCCAAACCGCTGTGGTACTACCAGCAGAACCTGGGCTCGATGCTCAACGTGCTCAAGGCCATGTCCGTGACCGACGCCAAGAAGCTGGTCTTCTCCTCCTCCGCCTCCACATACGGCGAGCCCCCCGTCTCGGTCGTACCCGAGGACGTACAGCCCATGGTCCCGATCAACCCTTACGGGCAGACCAAGCTCTTCGGCGAGTGGATGGCCCGGGCCTGTGAAGAGCCCTTCGGCATCAGGTTCTGCGGCCTTCGCTACTTCAATGTGGCCGGATGCGGCCCGGTCGAGCTGGAGGACCCGGCCATCCTCAACCTGATCCCCATGATCTTCGACCGCCTCAAACAGGGCAAGGCCCCCGCAATCTTCGGGGCCGACTACCCCACCGAGGACGGCACCTGCATCCGCGACTACATCCACATCTCGGACCTGGCGGACGCCCACATCGCCGCCCTGGACTACCTGGACCGCCCGGAGCGCAAGTACGACGTCTTCAACGTCGGCACAGGCAAGGGCACCTCGGTCCGCCAAATCGTGGACGAAGTCAAGAAAGTCACAGGCCTGCCCTTCAGCGAGACCATCGCCGCCCGCCGCGCCGGCGACCCCGCCAAGCTGATTGGCTCGCCCAAGCGCATCAACGAGGAGATGGGATGGCACGCCAAGTACGACGTGCGCGACATCGTCGAGTCCGCCTGGAAAGCCTGGCAGGCCAACCCCGACCATCACATCGACACCGACTCCTGGAAGCAGGCCGACTGAAGCCACCACTGGGACTAGCAGTCAGAACCCCCGATGTGCGGAACCATCCCGCCTACGGGGGTTTTACCGACCTGGGCCTAGTCTGGGAGCATGAGCGACAATCGGCAGGAGCGGCCCCAGGGGCCCCAACAGACCCCGAACCCCCAGTACGACCCATACGGACAGGACAGTAGATACCGGCTGCCATACGATCATCCCCAACGGAATCAGGGTGTGGCACCATACCCTGCCCGCAGCCCTTACCAGGATCCCCGAACAACCGACTGGCACATCCAACCGCCGGTCGAGCAGACGAGCGGCCTATCCGTCATCGGTTTCATCCTTTCCTTCTTCACGCCCATCGTGGGCCTGGTCCTATCGGTCATCGCCAGGGACAAAGCCAAACGCTCCCCTTACGAAAAGACCGCCCTTTCCACAGCCGGCATCATCATCTCAATCATCAACCTGGCCTTGCGTGCCTTCATCATCATGTGCATCCTCCACTTTGGGGCATACCTCTCCGAGTATCAAGTGGATCACCGCCCAGACGACGGCATCAGCGCCATAGCCTGCGCCATCCTTCCCCGGCTCCTGCACTGACTGCGGACCGATGGCCGCCACTGCGCCCCACGACGCGCCGGAGGTTTGCATACTCGGCGACATCCGGTAAGCTAGTCACTTGGCTGTTCAAACAGCTACGGCTCCGTAGCTCAGTTGGTTAGAGCGCCGCCCTGTCACGGCGGAGGTCACCGGTTCAAGTCCGGCCGGAGTCGCTGGGATTGCAGCCTTCTTACATGCTGGACCCAACAATTCAAACATATGGCTCTGTAGCTCAGTTGGTAGAGCGAGCGACTGAAAATCGCTAGGTCAACGGTTCGATCCCGCTCGGAGCCACCATACATTGAACAGCCCCGCTCCCCATGGGATGCGAGGCTGTTCCCGTCATTGAGAACCGTGAACCGGACGCCCAGCAGCCAATCGCAAACAGCGCGGCAGGTCAAAGAAGCGGGCCGGGCCGAAATACATCAGGCCGGAATCAGAGCTGTTTGAGCACCCAATCGACGATGTAGGGGGCCGTTTGTTCGATCTGGTCAATGGCCACCTCGAATTCGCGGGGGCCTCCGTACCACGGATCCACCAAGTCCAGATCGGACTCTCGGCCTGGTGACGGCTGTGGCAGGTCCGGATCGAAGGATCGGTAGAGATGAACCGCCGGGCGTTTGCCGGCTGGCAGGATACGCAGCAGTGCGCGCATGTGGTCGGCGGTCATCGGCAGCAGTAAATCGGCCTGTGCCGCTTCCTCTTTACTGATCCGATGCGCGAAATGGTCCTGAGGAACCTGATAGCCCCGCTCCTTCAGTACCTTCTGGGCCCGACGATCGATGGGATTGCCGAACTCCTCATCACTGACGCCGGACGACTCCACACGCACCTGTCCTGCTTCGACCCCCCGGTCCTCGAAGAACCTGCGCAGGATGATCTCCGCCATCGGCGACCGGCAGATGTTGCCGGTGCATACGGTCATCACCACGTAGGGCTTGCTCTCCCCTTGCATATCCGAACAGCCTCCCTCAGTCGACCTTCTCATATGTGACGTACCGGAAGCGGTGCACACCCTGGTCGCGCGGGTCATCGGCCTCCCGCCAATCCCCCCGCCTGCCCACACGCCAAAAATGGCGGTCTACCAGCGCATCCATGTCCGGAGCGAAGGTATCGGCCTCCACTTGTGCGTCCAGTTCGGTCACATAGGCGCAGTCAGCCTCCGGAAGCGACTCCTCGAAAATCCGTGACCCCCCGATGATCCAGATCTCGGAACGGTCGATGCCATCATCGGGGATGGCCTCCTGCCGGGCAAGCTCCACTGCGTCCTGCAGACCTGTGACGACCGTGGCCCCCGGCGCCGTGAACTCCGGTGTGCCCGAGACGACGATGTTGTCGCGCCCTTGCAGGGGCTTGGCCCCCATGGATTCCCAGGTCCTGCGGCCCATGATCACGGGGTGGGAGATCGTCAGCTCCTTGAACCGGCGCATGTCCTCCCTCAGACGCCAAGGCATCCCCCCCTGGTAGCCGATGGCTCCCCTCCGGCCATCCTTGGCCTGGGCCTGTGCCCATATCAGATTGATCGAACAGGGCTCGGAAAGCTCATCCTCCTCGAATTCCCTGCCTTGATCCCCCAGCAGCCCGGCATGACCGGGCTCGGGTTCGTGATAGCCGCTTCGGCTGCTACTGTCATGCTCCATGATGTGCGTATGCTCCTCGGTAATGGATTTGCAACAGTATAATACCGGTGAGTTCAGACCGCCACCGGGGCCTTGATGGCCGGATGATGCCGATATCCTACGATCTCGAAATCCTCATACTCATAGTCGAAGATGGAATCCGCCTTCCGTATCCTGATATTCGGATACGGGTAGGGCTTACGGGAGAGCTGCTCAAGGATCTGGTCGATGTGGTTGTCGTAGATGTGGCAGTCGCCGCCGGTCCAGACGAACTGGCCGGGCTCCAGCCCCGTCTGCTGGGCCATCATCAGGGTCAGCAGCGAATATGAAGCGATGTTGAAAGGCACTCCCAGGAACATGTCGCAGGAACGTTGATAGAGCTGACATGACAGCTTGCCGTCGGCTACATAGAACTGGAAGAGGGCATGGCAGGGCGGCAGGGCCATCCGGTCGATCTCGGCCGGATTCCAGGCGGTCACAATGATGCGCCGGGAGTCAGGATGGTCACGAATCAGGTCCAGGGCCCGCTGGATCTGGTCGATGGTATGCCCCGGATCCTCAGGCGTGGGGGCCGGCCAGGAACGCCACTGGACCCCATAGACAGGACCCAGCTCCCCCGTTTCAGGATCGGCCCATTCGTCCCAGATATGCACATTGTGCTCCTGGAGCCAGCGGACATTCGAGGAACCCTTGAGGAACCAGAGCAGCTCGTAGGCGATACCCTTGAAAAAGACCGTCTTGGTGGTCAGCAGGGGAAAGCTGTCAGCCAGGTCGAAACGCATCTGCTGACCGAACAGGGAGATCGTACCGGTCCCCGTGCGGTCCGACTTGAGTGTCCCCTCGCGTACGATCTTGCGCACCAGGTCCTCATAGGGGGTTGGGACCTCGCTGTGCGGACGCTCCGGGACACGTCTGCGGATGTCTGCCAATTGCTCGGATGTCAAAGCCATGGGGCCAAGTCTAGCAAGCGGGCACCGGCATGACCAGGGGCCGGAGGCGAAGCCCACGGCTGGACCACTAATGAACACCATGTTCGTCCGCCAGCTCAATCCACAGACACGGTGGGCATATTTGGGCAGCGTTCGGGGTTACATTGGTAGAGATACAGCAGACAAACCTATGGGAGGTTGTTATGTCACGGAGACTTTGGGTCGAGCGCGGAGCCGACGGAACCTGGGAGGCGCGCTCCGACGACGGTGCGATGATCAAGTTCGGCAGGGGCGAGGGCCTGTTCACGCCCGGGGACCTGGCTCAGATCGCCCTGGCTGCCTGCGCCGGCATGTCCAGTCAGTTCGCCGTCGAGAACACCCTGGGCGAGGGCAAGGGCGCCAAGATCGTCGTCAGCGCCCGCTACAGCGACGATGATGATGCCTTCCTGAGCTTCGATGAGCAGGTGAGCGTGGATGCCACCGACGCTCACATGAGCGACGAGGACGCGGCCAAGCTGGAAGACCGAATCACACGCCACATCGACAAGAACTGCACCGTCAAGCACACCTATGTGCGCGAGACGCCCGTCCGTATGAACGTGAAAGTGCGCCACTGAGCCACAGCCCCGCCATACACCAAGGACCGCCGGTCCGGGAAACATCGTCCCGGACCGGCGGTCCTTCATATGCCGCGCCGAACGACCCGCTCAGCCCCGGTCACCGTGCAGGGGGTCTATGGCGGACTCGATGTCCTCCACCTGGTCGGCCTTGTCGACAGAGACCTGCTGGACACCGGTGATGTCCTCCAGGGCAGTGGCCGAGCCGCTACCCGGACCGGAAGCGGCCTGCTTGAGCCCGGACTCGGTCGCCTCCACATACTTGCGGGGCACCACATAGACCGGCGAAACAGCATGTTGGAGCAGCCCCTGGCTCGTCGAGCCCAGCAGGAGACCGGTGAACCCACCGCGGCCACGGGAACCGACGACGACCACGTCGTGGTCCTTGCTGGCCTGGGTCAGCGCCTCGACCGCCGAACCCGGCACCACCTGCTTGTCCACCTCCAGCTCCGGATAATCCTCCTGCAGAGGCTTGATGCGCCCATCCAGGTCCTCCATGTAGGAGTCCATCACGCTCTGCTCCTCAGCGGAGCCGCTACCGGTCAGACCCGAGATGTTCGGCACCGCGGATATCACATCCAGGGTCGCACCCCAGGTGTTGGCGAACTCGGCGGCGATCTCCAAGGCTTTCAAGCCCCACTTGGATTCATCCGAACCGACGGCCACCCGCTCGATCCGGTTGTTCAAGTGCATCTGCTTGCCATCATCGTCGGTGTAGGGGACCACCACGATCGGGCAGTAGGCATATGCCGGCAGCGAGGAGGAAGTGGTGCCCAGCAGGCGCTCGGCCAGCCCGCCCTTGCCGCGGTTGCCAATCACTATCAGGTTGTAGTTGCGGCTCAGCTCCACGAAGACCGAGGACGGGTCACCGGTCACGATCAGCGTGACGGCTTCAACACCTTGCTCGTCCGCTATGGCTTTGGCCTTGGACAGGATCTCCTGCGCGTCCGAGTGGGCGGCCACGTCGTCACCCATGGTCGTGTATGTCGCATCGAAGGACACCGCCGCGTATGAGGGCAGTGAATACGCGCATACGATCTGCAGGGTCAGACCGGCGTGCTTGGCATAGTTGGCGGCCCACCAGGTGGCCTTGTAGCTGGCATCCGATCCATCGACGCCAACCAGGATCGCCTTGTCGTTGATCATAACGACCTCCTCATGACTCGTGGGGTCGGACCGGTAGGCCCGCCCCTTGTCCAGGACCAGAATATCGCACCGTGCAGGCTGGCATAAGCGGCCCCTTGCACATGGCGTTTCGCAGTCCACCCCCCCCCCCGATATGCGTCGGACGCCCCAGAACAGGGCGTCCGACGCATACGATATCGCACCTTGGCACGTACGGCTAAGGCGTTTACAACAATCTACGAATTGAGTATGGGCTTCCGAACGACACGGACACCGGAGTCACCTGCGTGCCTTGTGACGGATTCAGGGCATTGACCACCATGCCCCCACCGATGTAAATCGCCACATGCTCCTGGTTCGCGATGATATCGCCAGGCATCGCCTGAGCCAGGCTCGGGACCGCGCGGCCAAGCGTGGCCTGTGTACCGGACGGAGCGGGTGCGGAAATACCGAACTGTGCAAATACGTATTGGACCATCCCGGAGCAATCCCAGCCAGCAGGTGTTTTGCCGCCACCTACATAGGGCACACGACCTGCGAATTGGGTGGCGAAACGCACAAGGGCATCGGCAGTCGCCCCATCGGGAGGGGTGGCGGTGAAGGATTCCGAACGAACGGCGGGGCGGGAAGCCGAACGGGAGGCGGCGGCCTCACGCTGGGCCTGGGCTGCATTCGCTTCCGCCTTCGCTTTGGCGGCTGCGGCGGCCTCTTGATCCTTCTCCGCCTGGGACCTGGTCAGTGGCACATTCAGGCTCTCCACACCACCCCAGTTGCTGTTCTTGTCAACAGAGGTCGAGGTGGACTCGGCCAGGAGGTTCCTCCGGACTCGGTCGGTGGGTTTGAAAGAGCGCGATGACGTCACAGCGGCATCATTGCTGCTGCTGGCGTATGCTACAGCCGGGATGCCGGCGAACAGCGTGGAGCCGGCCAGCACCGAGGTGGCCGCAATGGTCCAGGTTTTTCGTTGTATGCTCATTGTTTCCTCAGGCTAGCACAGGGCCGGGAGATGTCGGCTGCTGTGCCGACCACCGCCTGGTCAGTAATGGATGAACTGGAAATCATGGATGTTGGTATAGGTATGTGAGTATGTTTTGCCTGCTTTGGATACACCGCATTCGGAGGTCGTAATCGAGCCGTCGGGGTTGATGCTTTCCACAATCGCCACATGCCCGTATTGGGGATCAGTTCCCTCCTGCCCCGCATTGAAGACCATTACGTCCCCTACATTACGGGGGGTGTTGTCGACCCAATATCCAAGGGAACGGGCGGATGCGGCCCACTGGCAGCCGTTGCCCATATGCGAACCGACCGGCAGACCCAGCTGATGACGTCGCACATAAGCCCACCAGGTGCACTGGCTGAACTCGTAGGCATTGCCTGCGTCGCCAGTGGCGTGGTTGGGATTGAACGCAGGCGGCAGGACGGGCCGGTTCCGGTCCATCAGCGCAGCCACCACCGGATTGTCTGCCAGCGACTTGAACATGTTGGACACATCAAGTCCGGACTCGTCCATCTTCCACTTGCCCTGGTTGCTGGTCTGCTGGTCCGCGCCCTCGGGCTTACGTGCCTCGGAGCGGGAAACGGCGCCGTCACGGCCGGAACCCGCTGCCGTATATCCGGCGGGGGTCACCTGGGAGGAAGCGTCCCCGGCGGCCAGTGGGGCCTTCAGAGGGCCCTTTGGTGCCACTACGGCAATCGCGCCGGCGGCGGCACCCATCAAGGCGGCCATGGCCGACCCAGTCACGATATGGTTCCTGCGGACCGCAGCCTTGGCCGCCATCCTGCGGGAGCGACGGGTCTCAGGCGCCACCTGGTTCAACCGCTTGGCCAGGGCTTCCTCCACCGCGTTTTCCCGGTGGAGACGCTGGGATTGGGCGGCGAACACCTGGGATACGTTCACGAGCTTACTGCCATGCCCGACGTCGGCCCGGCTCCCCTGGACGCGCGCTCTTGTGATATGCGCGCCCCGGACGGCCTTCGCCTTGTCCGCAGCAAATCTCATATACGACCACTCCTGTATCGGTTTACAATCCTGACACCGCAGCGTCACACAATCATCACGTATAGCACTGTACAACAATTCAGACTCCGTCGTCTAACTGAGGATTTTGTCCAGAGGGACCCACTCACGGCCCACCGGCAACGGACGCTTCCGACACGAAGCCAGTATTCCTGGGGCTGTGCGGGCCGGTATGCAGGCTGCCTCCACCCGGTGCGACCCACACCTGCCCCCGGCGTGTCATCTCGCCCAGAGCGAGGGGGGCCGGCGGAAATCGTGAATTCCCGGCTCAACGGGGGGTGGAGGCCAGCAGGAAGGACCCATACCCCACAGCGGGAAGCCCGTCCAAGGCCGTAGAGCCGGGCTCGGCCCGGAGGACATCGACCGGCCCATCGTCGGAACGGATGAAGAGGGCCTGACCGTGATTCAGGGTCATCTCCTGCTTCTGGCAGCGAGCACAGACACTGCCCTCGGTGCATACCAGGATGCGCGGTCCTCCCTGGGGCACCAGCAGGCGGCGGGGGCCGAACCGCTGGACCAGATCCCCGTACCGGTGGGCGATCCGACCCATCAACGGCCAGGCCGCCGAGCCGGGCTCGACCCGCCCGTAGACCAACATGTATTCGCTGATATGAGGCCTGTAGGTGACCATGTTGTGCATGGCCAGCGTGGCGATCATGGAGCTGGAAGGGTCGATCGGGCTGGCCGGCTGGCAGTCCAGACTCCGCAGGAAGTTGGCGAGGTCCTTGTGCTTGGGTGTCATGCCGGCACGCAGCACATTGTCCGAATTGGTCATTATCTCCGCTGCGGCACCGTGGATGTATGCGTGGGGGGTGCCGGTGGGGATGTAGACCGACTCACCCTCCTCCAGGCAGACCGCGTTCAGCATCAGCAGTGCCAGGACTGCCGGATCACCGGGAAAAGCCTGCGCGGCCTGGAGTGCGTTGGCCATGGCGTCATGCGCCTTGCGCGAGCTGATCCGCCGGTCGGCATCCAGCAGGGCCGGGGTGAGCTCGTCGGGGTCGACGGGCGGTGCCGTGATCGCGGTGTGGAAAGCACGGAATACCCGCCGCCTTGAGTCAGGCCATGCCAAGGCGGAGACGGGCATCATCGCATCCGCCCGCTCGAAGCCCTCGGGCGTCACACTCCTATGGAAGCTACGGGCCAGCAGCGCATCGGCCATCCGCTGGGCAACCGGGTGATCCACCACCCGCAGAATCTGCAACTGAGTCGAAATCGGGGCGAAGCCTACCGAGGCCGTGAACGGCTCCAAGGCCACGACCATCTCGTTCTTGGCCAACGTATCCTTGAAGGAACGTTCCGGGTCGCCTATAGACAGTCCGGCGGCGTTCTCCCGGTTGTATCCGGCCCGTGCCTCGAAATCCAGGGGATGAACCTGGAGGGAGAGCGGGATACGTGCCGAGATGATCTTGAACAGATACGGCAGGACCGGCCCGAAGGTCTGTGAATCCTCGGCGCCCACCATCCCCATGGGGTCTGATCGGATGGCCTGGGTCAGGGACCGCTGCGCACCGTCAGGCAGGAGAATGGTGGAGGCGGACTGTGCGTGCCCGGAGAACCACATCTCGGCCAGGGTGTCGGACCTGACACCATCCGCATCCACGCCAGGCCCTTCGGGCAAACCGAACATGGCCTGCAGACGGGTATGCGACCCCCAGGCATATCGCTTCTGAACAGGCAATATCGGGTACACGCGCGCTCCCTCCGCAAGGCTCGGTTCCGCCGACGGCCCAGGTCAGCAGCCAGGCTCCATAGTATGCCAGGGTATGTCAGAGCCTGTAATAGAGTATTCCCTATGAAGCTCGCACCGATTTTCGACCCGGATGCGCGTCGGCCGTCGCCGAAGCCTGTCCAGGTGGACCTGCGGCGCATCTTCACTGTCGGCACAGCGGCCTGGGCGCTGGCGATGGTCGTCTGTTTCATCCTCCTGCTGTGCGGACTGGACTCAATGAAACCTCTGATCGTCTCGGCGGCCGGCGTGGCCGTAGGTCTTCTCCTGCTGGTCTGGGAGCATTTCAACCGGTGGGATTACCGGAGGCTGGCGCAATAGTTCCAGTCCTGGCATCTCGTGGACGGCTCCACGCAGCCGCTCAGCCACTGGCGATCCTCCAATCAAATCCCTCCTTGCGCTGGTCCTGCACGCGTTGAGCAAACACCATGACGCGCACCAGCGCGCCTAACGCCCTTGCGCGATTGCATCCTCATCTTCCCTGCCAGGCCCCTTCACCCGGGGCAGGGCCAAGGTAAAGGTCGAGCCCTGGCCGGGAGCGCTCCACAGGGAGACCGAGCCATGGTGGGTCAGCGCGACATGCTTGACGATGGCGAGCCCCAGGCCGATGCCCACAGCGCTGGCCTCCGTCTGCCCACCACCCCGGTAGAACCGTTCGAACACACGGTTCTGCTCCTCTTTCGCGATACCCAAACCCCGGTCGATCACACGTACCAGGACAAAGCGGCCGTCCGGGGAGGGCCCGGCCGCCAGGCTGACCGTGGACCCGGCCGGCGAGTATCGGATGGCGTTCTCCAGGAGTTTGACGATGGCGGTCCTTATCTGTTCACCGTCCCCATGCACGACCAAAGCGTCGTCCATCCGGCATGTCAGGCTGACGGCCGCTTCTGCAGCCTGGGCACGCACCTGTTCCAGGGCCTGTCGGGCCTGGTCGGCCAGGTCCAGCAGGTTGTTCCGGGACGGACGCACCGACTCCTGGGCGCGGATGAGCAAAAGCAGGTCGTTGAGGGTGTGCTCCAGATAGGTGGAATAGTCGCGGACCCTGTGCGCCTGACGCCCCATCGCGGTCATGCGCTCCTGGATTCCACCCTTGTCCTCGGGAGGATCCTGGGTCATGGCTCTCAAATCGTCGGCCAGGGAGCCGAGTGCATCCACCGGTTTCAGCAGCTGCCGGGAGACATGCTCGACGAAGGACTGCCGGGTTCGTTCGAAGCGCACGGCCTCGCTCACATCATCTACCAGAATGAGCACCAGGTCCGGGCCGATCGGACCGACCGCGACCTTGAGCCAGTTGGGCCGGGAGACAGCCGCGGCACCACCTTCAGCCAGCGGATCCAGGGTACCCCCGCCCGCCCGGGCGTTGGATGCCGGCATACCGGCATAGGCGGCCGGGGTGTCCGTGACCAGACGGAAACGCGATACCTCCCCCTTCCGCCAAGCCTGGCGTACCGCCTCCTGGATACGTTCATCCACGACCCTGTCATGGTTCACTATGGCCAGCCCATAAGCCTCGGGGCTGGAACGGACGACCCGATCCTCCCGGTCCACCAGCACGCACACCGAACCAAGGAGGGAGAGGATGGCCTGCCCGGTCTCATCCAGGTCGTCGGCCTTAGCATCATCCTCGTGCGAAACGGGTGAGAAACGGGATCTCACGCGCTCAAGCCAGCCGCCCATACGCATCCTCCATCAGCCGTCCGGCACCATGCCCGCCGTCGACAATCGGCAGTCGTTAGCGCCAGGCCGTACACTGTTGTCATACTTCATTATCGCAGGCTACAGGAGGGCAGCGGGTATGCGCGTGATCTTCAACGAGGAGATGCGGCAGGTGGCCGACGACATGGACCGGATGGCCAGCGCGGTCAGCACCGCTATCAGGACCGCCGGCAGGGCCCTGCTCGGACCGGACGTGGAGGCCGCCCAGGATGTCATCGATGGCGACCAGGCGATCGACCGGCTGGAGTCCTCGGTCATCGACCAGTGTATCCAGCTCCTGGCCAAGCAGAGCCCGGTGGCCACCGACCTGCGCATCGTCGTCTCCACCCTGCGCCTGGCGGCCACTTTCGAGCGCATGGGCGATCTCTCCCGGCATATCGCCGAAGCCGTGCGCCGCTCCTACCCCGACTCCCCCCTGCCCCCCGAGGCCAGGGAGCTCTTCGGAAAGATGCAGGACTTCCTCAACGACATGGCCGACCGGCTGGTGGCCATGCTCGCCGACCGGGACACGAAAGTGGCCGAGCGGATCATCGTGGACGACGACCAGCTGGACTGCCTCCACCAGCAGACCTTCCAGCTGGCCCTGTCCGACGAGTGGACCGGCTCCAAGCAGCAGATGATCGACCTGGTGCTCCTGGCCCGGTTCATGGAACGGATCGGCGACCACGGCGTCTCGGCCGCCCGCCGCGTGGTCTACATCGTCTCCGGCTTCGACCCCTCCAAGGACCCCAAGGACCTGGAGGACATCGACTGACCTCTGCCCGGTCCGCTACGATATGAATCGGCCCGCACACCCCAGTGGATGCGCGGGCCGGTTCTGTATCTTGCAGTGCACAGACCGCTTTCAGCGGCCGCAGGTCACTTCTGGCCCTGGGCGGCGACAGCGGCGGCACCAGCGGCGGCGGCCTCCGGATCCAGGTATTCGCCGCGCGGCTTGACGGGCTTGAAATCCTCGTCCAGCTCGTAGAGCAGGGGGATGGCCGTTGGGATGTTGACCTTGGCGATCTCCTCCTCCGACAGGCCGTCGAGCATCTTCACGATGGCACGCAGGGAGTTGCCGTGGGCCGCGATCATGACGGTCTTGCCGGTCTTGAGCTCGGGGATGATGTCGGACTGCCAGTAGGGAGTCACGCGCTCGACCACGTTCGCCAGCGCCTCGTGCCGGGGCACGTCGATGCCCGCATACTGGGCGTCATGGGACTGGGAGAACTCGTCGTCCGGGTCGATCTCGGGCGGCGGGGTGGCGTAGGAGCGGCGCCAGAGCATGAACTTCTCATCGCCGTACTTCTCGCGAATCTCGGTCTTGTTCTTGCCCTGCAGGGCACCATAGTGGCGCTCGTT
Source organism: Bifidobacterium xylocopae (assembly GCF_003315615.1). Taxonomy (GTDB): domain Bacteria; phylum Actinomycetota; class Actinomycetes; order Actinomycetales; family Bifidobacteriaceae; genus Bombiscardovia; species Bombiscardovia xylocopae. The sequence goes on along the minus strand of NZ_PDCH01000002.1, from coordinate 95,807 downwards.
GAGCCTCCAGTCGCGCCTGACCGGAATCCAGAGGCGATCGGCCACATCCAGGGAGATGTTGGCGGTGTTGATCGCACGGCGCAGGAGGGAAGTGAAGACGATATCGGGGAGGACACCCTTATCCTTCAGGAGCTTGCCGCCCTTCCGGGCCTCCTCCTCACCCTTCTCGGTCAGCGGGACGTCCACCCACCCGGTGAACTGGTTCGTGTTGTTCCATGCGCTCTGGCCATGCCGGAGCAGTACTAGTTTGTATGTCATAGCCCACATTCTAAACGCCCAGGCAGACCAGCCTTCACCTGATTTACGCTCGCTTTCTGGCTGGGCTCAGACCAGCTCCATCAGGAGGCCGACAGTCCAGCATAGGGCTGAAATCAGAGTCCCCTGCCCGGAGAGCACGAAGGCCTTTGGTTGGTTGTGCCGGGCGAAGAAGCGGAAGATGAAGCCGAAACAGACCGCGATCGGGACGACGACGATGACGGCGGGCACGTTCATGGACCCGAAACGCCAGAAGACACCACCAAATTCCATGACCGCCAGCAGCAGGCTGACCGCGTAGACCACGTAGATGGAGACCCGGGCCGCATGGTCACCCACCAGGGTGGCGTAGGTGTGCTTGCCGGAGCGCCTGTCGGATTCGATGTCCCGGTAGTTGTTGAGCATGAGCAGGCCCACCGCGTTCAGCCCTGCGGCGCAGGCGCCGGCCCAGCCGTCGCCGCTGAGCGCGCCCACCATGAAGTACTCGGTTCCCAGGGTGGCCACCAGGCCGAAGAAGATGAAAACGAAGACCTCGCCCAGCCCGTAGTAACCGTATGGATGCTTGCCCCCGGTGTAGAACCATCCCGCTGCGAAGCAGGCCAGACCGGCCGCGATCATCCACCAGTGGCCCGTGATCGCGACCGCAGCCAGACCAAGCAGGGCGGTGATGAGAACCGAGACCGTCATCGCCGCGAAGACCTTGCGCGGGGCCACGCCCGAGGCCACCAGGCGGCGGGGTTTGCCCGAGACCTCCTCCTCGTCGCCGCGCTTGGCGTCGGTGCCGCGGATGCCGTCGGAGTAGTCGTTGGCGAAGTTGGCTGCTACCTGCATGAAGAGGGCCAGGAGGACAAGGAGAATGAAAACCGTCCACAGCTGACCGGCACCGACCTGGGCGGCAGCCCCCTGGGCCGTGGGTTGAATAGGTGCATCAGCCGCGCAGGTGGAGGCGCAGGGAACCGCCGTCTTCGACCTGTGTACCAGGGCCGCGGCCGCCCCCACACAGACCGGGGCGACAGATGCGGGCAGTGTCTTCGGACGCATCCCGTTGATCCACAGCTTGACATTCATATCGGCACCTCCATTGCGCGCGTGTTAACAGGATGAAGTGCTTCCGCACTCACAGACTTCCAGACCCCAACACGGTTCGAGCCCGGTCCAGCCTTGCGTCAGGCCAGCCGGGCTCGCTCCACATGGGAATGGGGGTCAGTTCAGCGGCTTGACCAGGGGGAAGGTGATGGTCTCACGGATGGTTGCGCCGGTCAGGGCAATCAGCAGACGGTCGATGCCCATACCCATGCCACCGGTGGGGGGCATGCCCACACCCAGGGCCTCCAGGAAGTCCTCGTCGATGTCGGTGGCCTCCACGTCACCCGCCGCCGCGTCCTTGGCCTGCTGGATGAAACGCTCGCGCTGCACGACCGGGTCATTGAGCTCGGAGTAGCCGGTGGCCAACTCAAAGCCGCGCACATACAGGTCCCACTTCTCGACCATGCCCGGCTTGGACCGGTGGGCCTTGACCAGGGGGCTGGTCTCGACCGGGAAGTCGCGCACGAAGGTGGGCTCGTAGAGCTTGTCCTCATAGAAATGCTCCCAGAGATGCTCGACCAGCTTGCCGTGGTTCTCCACCTCGTCCCGCTCCACGCCCAGCTTGTCCGCGATGGCGCCCAGATGTTCCACGGAGGTCTCAGGCGTGATTTCCTCCCCCAGGGCCTCGGACAGGGAACCGTACATGGTCATGGTTCTCCACTCGCCGCCAAAGTCGTACTCTTCACCGCCCATGAGCGTGACCTTGGTCGACCCGAAGGCATCGATGGCCGACTGCTGCACCAGACGCTTGGTCAGGTCGCCGATCGTGTCGTAGGTGCCGTATGCCTGGTAGGCCTCCAGCATCGTGAACTCAGGGGCATGGGTGGCGTCCACACCCTCGTTGCGGAAGTCGCGGTTGATTTCGAAGACCCGCTCGATGCCACCCACCAGGCAGCGCTTGAGGAAAAGCTCAGGAGCGATGCGTAAGTAGAGGTCGATGTCGAAGGCGTTCATGTGCGTGGTGAAGGGGCGGGCCGCCGCCCCCCCATGCACGGTCTGGAGCATGGGGGTCTCCACCTCCAGGAAATCCTCGGATTCAAAGGTGCGACGCAGGGAGGAGACCACTTTGGAGCGATCACGAACCATCTTGCGCGTGTCCTCATCAGCGATCATGGCCAAGTAGGGCTTGCGGGTTCGTTGCTCGTCGGAAAGTCCCTTGTGCAGGGCTGGCAGGGGCTGCAGGGCTTTGGCGGCGATGGCCCATTCCGTCGCGAAGACCGAGAGTTCGCCGGTCTTGGAGGCGATGACCCTGCCTCGGATGTATAGCTGGTCTCCAAGATCAACCAGCTTCTTGAAGGACTTGAGGGAATCGGCGCCGATCTCCTTCTTCGAGACCATGCCCTGAATCCTGGTGCCGTCGCCAGCCGAGAGCTGCACGAAGCACAGGCCCCCGCCGTTGCGCAGGAAGAGCACACGGCCTGCGATGCCGACCACATCCTCGGTCTCCTGGCCCGGCTCCAGCTGGCCCTCGTACTTGGCGCGAACATCTTCGATCCGGTCGGTCACATTCAAATGGACCGGGTAGGGGGGAACGCCTTCCTTGATCATGAGCGCCCGTTTGGCCACGCGCATCTGCACCTGCTCCGGGTGGGCCGTCGGTCCGAACTCGTGGTTGGACGGGTCGATGGCCTCCTCCAGCTCGGCACCCTGCTTCACCCGGGACGCGATGGCCTGGTCCTGGTCGAACAGCATCTGGGCCCGCTCCACGGTGGACATGGCGGTTTCGGTCTCCGGCGTTTCCTTGCTCCGGTCGGCGTTCTCATTCAGGTCTGTCATAGCTGTACAGTGTACGCAAGTGCCGGTACTTACTGCCGCCTGTCCTGCCCGGCCCCACCGACCCAACCCGCCGCGCGAGTGCTGGCGCTTGGTCGCCGGTCAGTGTACTATGGTGAACGTTGTCGCGGGGTATAGCGCAGCTTGGTAGCGCGCTTCGTTCGGGACGAAGAGGCCGGGGGTTCAAATCCCCCTACCCCGACAATCATTCCGGCCCGATCAGGGCCGGAATTTCAACTTTTCCAGCATCGCACGCAGCAGACGAAACCGGTTTTGAGCGCACTTTGCAGCAGCAACACATTCATCGGCTCCCCCACCTGCGAACTTCTTCCGTCACAAAGGAATCCACCTACTCGGTCCATAATCTGAGGGCCAGCACAAACGGGACCCCCAGGGAACGTGTGGATGCCGCAAAAAGACCCCGGACCCGAGGACCACCACCCCAAAGATCATCCAAGCCCATTGCGCCCAAGGCACGGAGAGGACGGCTGTGCCGAGGATGGCACGAAAGCCGAGATAGGCGCAGATTGTGGCCGGGACGGCGGCCAGGAAGGCGGCCGGCATAGCGGTGAGCATGATGATGGCACCTTCCAGCCCGGACGACATGAGCAGCTGCCGGGGTTCGGCGCCCGCTATGCCGAGCAAGGCCTGATCAAGGGACCGCTCGCGCGAGATCATGCAGAAGCCGGCCAAGGTCCCTCCCAGGGCGATTGCGGCGGCAGGGCCTATCGCCCCCAAAACCCCGGCCATACCGGTGGAGGTGGTGCCGGGGAGTGTGGGGTATCCCGCCACCTTCATCAGCGAATCGTTGAATATCCGCAAGGGCGTACCCAGTCCCATGATCAGACCGACGCAGACCATGAGCGGAGCCAGGACTGAACTGGAGCGCCCGATGCGTGAGACCGTCTGCCTCCTGGCCACCGACCAGGAAGCCACCCGCGGGGGCAGGAGCCCGGTCCACACCCTGACGAGACCCCCATAGAGCCTGGAAGCCAGCAGTGCGAATGTGATCTTGATCAGCACCAGCCCACCCAGAGGGTGACGAAGACGCCGATGGCCATGGTCAGCGGCAGCTCCATCTTCGTCATCATGTGCACCAGCGCCTCTGCATCAGGACGAAGTTTCCCGCAGGCGACGCTGAACGTCCCAACCAGGCCAGACGTGATTCACGCCACTTCGGGCACGACCGCGAAACCAGTCGTCAGGCCTCGTCCAGACCATCCAATGCACCCAGTTCCTTGAGCTGGGTACGCACCTTGTGGAGCTTGGCGTAGGCCTGGTTGCGCTGGGTCGCGTCCTTGGCGCGCGCATGGTCCTTGGCCAGCTTGGCCTCCTGCGCCACCAGATCGGCGACCTGGGCCCGCCTGGCGATGCGCCCGTCCACGTCGGACCCGTCGCTGCTGTCCAGGATCACCTGTGCGTTCAGGCCCTCCCAAGCCTGGTCCAGGTCGTCACCCGCCAGGGTCAGCCGGGTCTTGCCCGCCGGCCTCCAGGGGCTGGCGAAATCGCGGTATATCCGCTCATGGCCGGGCTTGGCGGGCAGGGGCCGACGCACCGCCAGCGCACACTCCTCGCCTCCAGTGGGCCCGCCCTCCTTGTCCAATGCCGGACGGACGCAGACGAAGATGATGCCCGAGGAGCGCATGGCGGCGATGTGGTCCACTATCTCCAGCGGCGGGTCCTGGCAGGTCAGCTTGAGCCCCATGACCAGGATCTCCTTGGTCGCCTGCCCCTCGGCCAGCCCGGTATTGGCGGGGCGCAGGAGGGCCAGCATGTCCACAGCTGCCAGGTCATTGGCAAAGCGCTGCCTGAGCCTTGCCGACACCGGACGCTTGGCGTAGAAGATCTGCCTGGGCAGCTCGCCCCTGCCCTCTGGCACGGCGGTCGCCGGCGGCAGCCCCAGGCTGATCGCGGATACCGAGCCACATCCTTGAGCGCTCATATTCGGCCTTTCGTCGGTTCGCGCGGATTCCGGACCATCCCCGCCAGCCCGTCCCCGCAAGGAAAAGTACCCCCCATCCTACCGTCCGTCCGAAGGCCGATCGGTTTTGCCCGCTCCCAGTCTCCCATGTGAGGACTTACTTTTTGAGGACATTCTGCCTGCTTGCCCTAAAGGAACGCCCTAAAAGCCATGCACCAAAGCTGCAAGCAATCTTCCGCAGCAGCGACAGCGTCTGAATGACAGTGAACATCGGCGATTTGACCCTGACATGGTGGAAGGGTTTAGGGTCTGGGCATGACGCGAGATAAGGACAATGTACATGGTGGCGCAGCCTGGGAAACGGGACTGAGCATCGGCGAGACGGCCGCCCTGATGGAGGTCAGCGAGCGCATGCTGCGCCACTGGGATTCGGTCGGCCTGGTCTCGCCCGAGCGCAACTGGTCGGGCTACCGGCGCTATGCACAGGGTGACATCGCGCGTTTGGAACGGGTGCTGATCTACCGGGAGCTGGGGCTGAAGACCCGGCGGATCCGGGAACTGCTGGACTCCCCCACGCCCCTGGCCCTGGAGGAATTGCAAGGCCAGCGCTCACAAATCAAAGAAAAGATCCACCGGCTCGAGGCCGCTTTGGGCACATTGGACCGTCTCATCGCCATAGCCGAAGGCCGGGAAGAACCAGGAGAACCGATGACAACCACCGGTGAAACCGATCGCAGCCAGCTCAAGGAGGCCCAGGAACGTTGGGGGACCAGCCAACAGTGGATGGAGTATGCCTAACGCAAGGCCTCGCGCAGCAAGGAGCAGCAGGAGCGGGACATGGCCCACCTGAAGGAGGTGGAAACCAAGCTAGCCCGGGCCAAGCGCGCCGGGTTCGACCCGACCGGCATCCAGGCACTCGCCCTGGTTGAAGAGCAGCAACAGGCCCTGACCTGGTTCCATGTGACCCCGTCCATGCACCTGATACTGGGCCGCATGTACGTGGCCGACCCTCGCTTCAGGCGCCATTACGAACAGCTGGAGCCCGGCCTGGCCGAATGGATGCTCACCGCCATCGAAGCCGCCGCCCGCGCCCGAGGCATCGACCCCGCCACCGCCCGTTGGGAATAGACCAGCCGCAGCTCAATCACTTACTTTTATCCATCAATTCGATATAGCGAAAGACCAATCATGACCAATCAGGAAACAGACGCGGCACCCACCTACGACGCCGCCCGCATCAGCCCAGTGCCCCGGCCCGGCAGCCAAACCGCGCCGCCGGAGCCCTACAGGGGCATCTACCCCATGCCCATGTTCATGACCCTGACCAGCGCCGACCTGGGGGAATCCGAGCGCTTCTGGACCGAGGGCCTGGGCTTCATCAGCCTGTACGCCATGCCCGGCACGATGATTCACCTGCGCCGCTGGGCCTTCCAGGACATACTGATCCACGCAAGCCGGCCAGGGGCGAATCAGTCGCAACCGGTGGCGGGCACGGCCGGCAGCCTCAGCCTGGCCGTAGCCGAATCCCAGATAGCGGACATGGTCGCCGCCTGCGAACGACTGCGTCCCGGCTCCACCGTGCCCGCCGTCCGCAAGCCGTGGAACTCCATGGAAGCGCGGGTGGCCACCCCGGAGGGACTGACCCTGACCCTGACCGCCGCACTCCCCGTCGACACCGCCCAAGCCGAGGCCTACCTGCGCGGCCATGGGAGGTGAGAAAACCGCACATACGCGCCCGGGCCCAGGATACGATGTCAGCCATACGGCCGCACCGACTGCGGACGAGACCCTGGGGAGGGCATGACTGAGCCGACTCGGGGAGCGCGACCCCCCCCCCCCAAAGCCCCCTGCATTCGGCCAATGAATCGGACGGCCTGCCCTATCGGATGCAGCGGACCATTGACGGTCTGTCCTCCCCCACGGCCAGCGAATGCTACCCGCACACGGTCGGCAACGTGATTACGCCCGGCCAGAGAGACTCGTCGCCACCCATCCCCAGCGCAACCTCTCTCAAGGCAAGGCCGCGGCAGGCTTGTCTGCCCGAAACTGTTGTACTGGACCGGGGGGGGGGGGAGCGCCTGCACACCCTGGGGACCGATTGACATCCGGATGGCGACGAGCGCATCTTGGATCGCCTGGGGGGGGGGGGGGAACATGTATAGCCAACGCGCCATTGTCTTCACTCCCCCCGCGAAACCCTCTCTTCACTGGGTTGTGATCGCTGATATACAGCTGCGTGTTTCAGGGAAGCGGTCCGCTAGAATGAGAGGTGATTCACAAAGTCCGGCGCTGTGAGGACCGGACCGGCGAAGAAGGTGGGCACGGTCGACAACTGTGTCCGCGACACTCAGCAAAGGAGCAAAAATGCCTCAGAAGATCAAGGCTTCGATTGCCTACGGCATCGGCAAGGGCTTCGCCCAGCCTGAGGAGATCATCATCGACGACCCCAAGGGCGCCGAGGTGCTGGTGGAGGTGAAGGCCTCAGGCCTGTGCCATTCGGATCTGCACTTGGTGGAGGACGACGACCAGTTCTTCCCCTTCCCCGCCGTCATCGGCCATGAGGTGGCGGGCATCGTCGAGGCCGTGGGGCCCGAGGTCAGCGGCATCAAGGTGGGCGACCACGTCGTGGCCTCCCTTGAACAGGTGTGCGGCCATTGCGCCAACTGCCTCAAGGGCCAACCCCAGTCCTGCCTGCAACAGCATGAGTGCGTGCGCGCCGAGGGCGACACCCCCCGCCTGTCCTTCCCCGACGGACGGCCCATCACGCAGGCCTTCGGCACCGGCGGCTTCGCCGAGAAGGCGCTGATCCATGAGAACCAGCTGGCTGTCGTCAACAACGAGGTGGCGTGGGACCAGGCCGCCTGCATCGGCTGCGCCACCATCACGGGTGCCGGCGCCGTCATCAACACCGCGCATGTACGCCCCGGCGACACCGTGGCCGTGATCGGCACCGGCGGCATCGGGCTCAACATCATCTCCGGCGCCCGCATCTGCGGTGCGAAGAGGATCATCGCGATTGACCTGCTGGACAACAAGCTGGAGTTCGCCAAGAAGTTCGGCGCCACCGACGTGATCAACTCCAAGAACGAGGATCCGGTCGCCAGGGTGCGCGAGCTCACCGACGGCGGTGTGGACCAGGCCTTCGAGGCCATCGGCCTGAAGTCGACGATGAAGCAGGCCTGGGACATGCTGGGGGTCGGCGGCACCGCCTACCCGATCGGCCTCACCAAGCCTGACGCGACCGTCGAACTGGAGATCAACCCGGCGGACCTGCTGGTACACCAGCGCGGCTTCAAGGGTGTGTGGATGGGCTCCACCAACATCAAGCACGACATCCCCATGTACGCGGACCTGGCTGTGGACGGCCGCCTGAACATGAAGGACATCGTCTCCCAGCACATCAACCTGAGCCAGATCGACGAGGCCTACAAGCAGCTCGTCGCCGGCAAGGTCATCCGTTCCGTCATCACGGAATTCTGACCAGCTCGCAGGCACTGCCCTGCCTGGTCGTGCCGTTGGGCCCCACACCTCTGTCCCGGGTGTGGGGCCCAACGGCATGCAATGTGGGCCATCCGCAGCAATAGCCTCGCCAGAACCCGTGCGCCCGCCAAAGCGGTCACGCTCCCGGACCTGACAAGGCCGCGCCACGCCCATAGCCCATATACCACTTCGCGGGAAGCACCTCAGGCAGGACATCCAAGCATCATCCCTCTCCTGCCGCATGGCAACCCACTGGTACCGGCTTGCACCTCAAGTGGCTTGAAGTCCTAGCATATGAAGAGCATGCACGCACAAGGCATGGAAAGGCGGATATCACATGACAATCGAGAACAAGGTCGTACTGATCACCGGCGCATCTTCCGGCATCGGCGAGGCGAGCGCCCGGCTCTTGGCCTCGCGCGGGGCGAAAGTCGTCCTGGGAGCCCGACGGGAGGAGAAGCTCAAGGCAATTGCGGACGACATCATCGCGGCTGGCGGACAGGCGGCCTACCGCCCCCTGGACGTGACCGACCCGCAGCGGAACAAGGATTTCGTAGCCTACGCCAAGGATCGCTTCGGGCAGGTGGATGTTATGTTCCTGAACGCAGGGCTCATGCCCTCATCGCCGCTTTCGGCCCTGAAGACCGATGAGTGGGACAGGATGGTGGACGTGAACCTGAAGGGCGTGCTCAACGGCATTGCCGCCGCCCTGCCTGAATTCACCGGGCAGAAATCGGGGCAGTTCATCACCACCTCCTCCGTGGCCGGTCTCAAGGCCTACCCCAACGGCGCGGTCTATGGGGCCACCAAGTGGGCGGTGCGCGACCTGATGGAAGTGCTACGCATGGAGTCCGCCATGGAAGGCACCCACATCCGCACGGCCACCATCTACCCGGCGGCCATACAGACCGAGTTGCTCAGCACGATCACCGATCCGGCCGCGCTTGAAGACATGAACAGGACCTACGACAGCTACCAGATCACGCCTGACCGTGTGGCCTCCGTGGTCGCTTTCGCCATCGACCAGCCGGAGGACACGAACGTCTCCGAATTCACCATCGGACCCACCATCCAGCCATGGTGATCCGGGGATTGCCCCGCACCACACCGGTGACACACCCCGACGCCCGATTCGCCGCTATCTGATCCATAGCTCCGAATCCATGGGCCATTCGTTGGGCTTGCAGCCTTTGAGCCCCATGGACTGCTCCTGCATCAAGGGGGCGCTCTGGCCGGCACCGGCGCATGTCTGCTCATTATCCATATGACCCAGCCGGTGGCCCACCTCGTGGTTGATGACCATGACCCGGTAACGTCCCATGTCGCCGCCGGCACCCAGCCAGTAATCAGTGCCGCCGTCCCAGCGGACCTTGTTGACGATCACCTGGTTGCCCACCCGGCAGCTGTACTCCGGCGAGCAGGCCGGGGAGAAGGTGCGCATGTACTGGGGTTCGGCCAGCACCAACACCATGTCGCACGCGCCCCCGCTCCACCGCGTAAAGCTTGCTCCCGCCCGCGGCCAGCCCCTGGGATCGTTCAGGGTGCGAAAGACGGTCTGCTCGAAGACCGTGGTGTTCCCGACGTTCCCCCTGCCGGCCACGCAATAGGTGAAATCATGCCGGGGTCTGCCCGAGGCCGCTGCCGTCGCCTGGGCCTGGGCCAGGATTTCGGAGCGTTCACGCTCGGTCAGGGTGGCCGGCTGCGCCTGCTCAGACCTGGGCACAGGCGCCTTGGTCAAGTCCCCGGCGGCCGGACGTCTCGCCCGGCCACCCGCCGGTCCTCGTTCATGCTCGACGCTGCCCGGATGGTCGGCGCCGGATGCCGAAGCGACGGCACCGGCCGACGCGGAACGACGGTGCCCGGAAACAGCCATGGCTGTCAGCAGGCAGACGACAACGATCACCGCCAGGAAGGCCACCACGAACCGGCGGACCCGGAATATCCTGTCGGCCTGTCTTGGGGACACACTTTCCGCACTCCCCGGCATCAGCGCCGCCAGCAGCATACGGCAGAATACAAGTACGGCCGGCTTTCCGTGTGTTTTGGTCCGGTGCCGGGATGGCTGATCGTTCGGCGACAACCAGCCGGGCCTTTTTCCCATGACTCCTCCAACCGGTACCGGCGGCCGCAATGCAATGGCGTGGTCTCCTTGACCGCCTCCAGGCCGATTATAACCGCCATGGCCTGCGGCACCGAACCCCCTATCCACGGAACCAAGCCATTGCGATGGGCGGAGTTCACCTGAGCAACGGTCCAAGACGGACACCGTGTCCCTTCGGCGACCCGCCAAGCCCTTCGCGCCCGGCCCTACCGGGAACCCCGGCGCGTACCATCGCTGGTGACCCTGCATGGAGACTGCACACCGGCGCCGTCGGTCCATGAACGCAGTCCCACACATCCTCGGAAGAGCACAAGCATGAAGAAGAGTCTGATCGCCTTGGCCTCGGGCGCCTTCGCCCTGGGGGCCGCCGAATTCGTGATGATGGGCATCCTGCCGCAGACGGCCAAGGCCATGGGCGTCTCCATCCCACAGGCAGGGAATTTCATCTCAGCATATGCGATAGGGGTGTGCGCGGGCACCCTGATGCTGGTCTTCGGACGCAGAGTGCCACCCAAACGACTGGTCCTGCTCTTCATGGCCCTGATCGTTGTCGGCAACGCCTGTTCGGCCCTATCCACTTCCGCCCCCCTGCTCATCATCTCCCGCTTCATCGCCGGCCTCCCCCACGGAGCCTTCTTCGGCACAGCCGTCTATATCGCCAAATCCCTCGCCGACCCGGGCAAGGGGGCGCAAGCGGTGTCCGTCACCATAACCGGCCAGACCGTGGCCAACATGTTGGGAGTGCCGGGTGGCACCCTGCTGGCCGAATACCTCTCCTGGAGAATGGCCTTCGCCCTCCTGGCCTTGTGGGGAGCGGCCACCGTCCTGCTGGTTCTTCGTTGGATCCCCGATCTGGATCCGGTCCCGGACACCGGCATCCGTGGACAGTTCCGTTTCCTCAGGCGCCGTGGCCCCTGGGTCATCCTGCTGGCCGTGTTCACCGGCAACGCAGGCATCTTCTGCTGGTGGTCCTACGTATCCCCCTGGCTGACCCAACGGGGCGGCTGGTCGGCAGGCTCCGTCTCGGCCCTGATGATGCTGGCCGGCTTCGGTATGGTGGTCGGCGGTCTGGCGGGCGGCGCCTTGTGCGACCGTTGGCGGCATGCCGGGTCCGCGGCCCTGGGCCAGCTGGTCTCCTGCCTGGGACTGCTCATGATCTTCCTGGTTCCCGGCTCCCGGCTCTCCACCGCCATCCTCACCTTCTGGGTGGCATTCGGACTATTCTTCATCTCCACCCCCCAGCAGGTGCTCATGGTGGAGGCCGGTCAGGGCGGAGGCGAACTCATAGGCGGCGCGACGATTCAGATCGCTTTCAACCTAGGCAATGCCGTCGGATCCATATTGGGCGGCGCAGCCCTGGCCGCCTCCGGCATGGACTATCGCTTCCCCGCGCTGGCCGGGGCCCCGCTGGCACTGCTGGCCGTGGTCCTGCTGGTCGTATACTCCATACGGCTTGAGACCCATACCGATGCGATCGACCGCCTGCAAGTGATCGAGGTTTGAGCTAAGCTTGCCTCATGGCAGACTTGGGCAATGACGGCAAGGGTAATGCACACCATGGGGCGGGCGACCATCTGCGCCCGGACGGCTCTTTCGACGGCGAGCGCTTCCTACATGGCCTGGACGCGATCTTCGATTCGGACGAATCCAATGACGAAGCCGAAGGCTATATGCTGCGCGCACTGGCGGACGCCCAGGATGCGGGCGATGACGGCGGCCAGCTGACCGTGCTCAACGAGCTGATCGGCTACTACCGTTCACGCGGGCGGCACGAGGACAACCTGCCCATGATCGAGCGGTCCCTGAAACTGGCTGCCGAAATGGGACTTGAGGATTCCGAAGCGTGGACCACCACGTTGATCAACGCCGCCACCGGCATGCGGGCGGCAGGTCGCTATGAGCGTGCCGAGGCCCTCTACCTGCAGGCTCTGGCTTCTGCAGAACGGACCCTGCGCCCCGGCGACCGGCGGCTGGCCGCCCTGCACAACAACCTCTCCATGCTCTATTCGGAGACCGGAAGGGCCAGACAGGCCGTCAAAGAGCTCGGGAAGGCACTGGACCTCCTGACAGCCTCCTCCCCGGACCCGGGCACAGACCTGGACGTGGCCTCCACCCACACCAACCTGGCACTAGCCCTTCTGGGCCTGCCGGCCGAGGGCGGGGACGCCGACACACGCGAGGCCCGAACTGACCAGGCCATGGGGCATGCCTCCAAGGCCTTGGAAATTTACGAAGCCGGCCACTTGCAGGCCAACCCCCACTTCGCATCGGCCTTGGCCGGCTACGGGCAGGTCTGCTTCACGTCGGGCCGTTTCGGCCGGGCGGCCGGCGCCTACCGGAAGGCCCTGGGCATCATCACCCGTGACTACGGACAGGCCAGTGACTCCTATCAGATCACCCGGGATAATCTGGAGCAGGCCCTGGAGGCCGCGCACCGGGCCGGGCAGAAAGAAGAAGAGCCGGGGGGCGGGCAAGGTGGAACAGCCGGGAACCGACACGAAGGGGAATCCGGCAAATCCGGACTTCCCCCAGCGGCCCAAGCGCATCGTCACCGTCTGAGTGGTCTGCGACTGGCCCGTGCTTACTGGGAGCAGTGCGGCAGACCCATGATCGAAGCCAGGTATCCCGAGTATGCGGGTAGGATCGCGGCAGGCCTGGTGGGCCACGGTTCGGAATGCTACGGCTTCGACGACGAACTCTCCCAGGACCATGACTTCGGCCCGGGCTTCTGCCTGTGGCTGACACATGAGGATTACGAAGCCATCGGTGACCGCCTCCAGGCTGACTATGAGGCAATGCCCCAGGTTTTCATGGGATACGGCCCCCGGGAGCGCAGTGTGCGGGCACGTGGGGAGTCCAGGCGCGTGGGGGTCTTCGAGATCGGTGATTTCTTCGAATCCATCACAGGCTATCGGCAGGCACCTGGTGAAGACAAACCCCATGAGTGGCTGCTCCTGGACGAGGCCACCCTGGCCGCAGCCACCAACGGCGAGGTATTCGCCGACCCACTGGGCGCCTTCCTCCAGACACGGCAAGGATTCAAAGCCATACCGGATGATGTGCGCTTCGCTTTGATCTCACGCCGGCTGGGGATGATCAGCCAGGCAGGCCAGTACAATCTGCCGCGCAGTCTCAAACGTGCGGACGGCGCCGCCGCCTGGCTGGCAGTCGATGAATTCGCCAGGGCCGTGGCCTCCCTGGTCTTCCTGGTCAACAACCCCCTGACCGTAGGTTACCTGCCCTACTACAAGTGGTCCTTCGCCGCACTGCGTTCCATCAGCACCCGGCTGGCCACCCGTTTGGGCCCGGTGGCAGGCGAGCTGGAATCCATCCTGCGCCTGTCCTCGGCGGCCTGCTTCGGTGGCGCAGGTTTCGGCGAGGGCGGCAAGGGCGCAGCTCCGGCAGCCGAAAAACTGATCAAAAGCGTGGAAATGGTCTGTGCGCAGATCCTGGAAGAGCTGCAGGCGGAAGGTCTGACCACGAGCCAGGAAGGCTTCCTCGAATGGCAGCGCCCCTACATCGAGGCGCATATCGTCAGCCAGGACCCGGTCCTGCACAGTATTTGAAGAAGGGGATCCGAACGGGGAGACGGACCCTGCCCCGGTACCCCCGGAGCATCCTCGGACGAAAGAGAAGGTACATGATGAACGGACCGATAGCGGCGACGAAAGCGGATGACGAACTGCGTGAGCGGATCGTCAAGCACGAATGGGACCAGTTCCAGCAGGTGGACAACGAGGGCGGCCGGGCCAACTGCCAAGGCAACTGGCCCACCTTCCATCACATGCGGTTCAGCCAGTTCTCCGTATGGCCGCACGACCTGCTGGCCTCCTATGCGGATGACCTGGACGCAGCCGACCGTGCGGGGCGGAACCTGCTGACCGAGAAGTACGGACGGATGATGGAGTCCACCGCGCCCGAGGTCTACCGGCGCGACATCGCCCCCTACATGCCCAGGTTGGGCCTGGAACGCCAGGAGCGGCAGGAACGGATCATCCGCCAGCAGGTGGCCTGGGCCAAGGACTTCCGCGAGCGCTACCCCAGACTGGGCCAGGAGATGCGTATCCTGCGCACGGCGGACGACACCGCCCAGGACACCTCCTTCGAGACCTATCTGCGGGGCGAACTGTCAACATATTCGCCCAAAACCCTGGGACTGTATGAGACGTTGGTGCTGGTACTGGCCACCCAGCGGCGGAACCTGACCGAGGAGACCCTGCTGGCCACGGTCAGGCTGGCCGGCTATGGGAACCTGGAGGAGGCTGAAGCCGCACAGAAGGACCCGCTGTCACAGGACTGAAGGCTGCCGGCGCCACCACCGGCAGCACCGGCAGCGGACCTGTACAGGGCCACCCCTTGTGCCACAGTTGTCCCCGTGCGAATCCTGAAACGCCTGGCGGCCCTGCTGGCCGCCTTCGCCGTCCTCCTGTGTGCGCTGACCGGTGTCGGGTACCTGATGACGCCCCCCTGGAAAGTGGAGCCATACCATGGGCATCTGAGACCGGCGACCGCCGACACAGCCATCGTCTCCAAGCTGGGGCCGACCGTCCCGCAGGGAAGCTACAGGGTCAAGGAAAGCGGGATCAAGGTACGGCTGTCCCCTGATGTCTCGGTCCATGCGATTGTCCGCGAGCCGGTGGATGCCCCGACAGGCCGCCCGGCCTGCCTCTTCATCCATGGCGCCGGCACCGGCTCGGCGGCCAACGTCTATGGAGATCTGGCACAGGCCCTGGCTTCGGCAGGCATCACCACACTGGTGCCCGACAAACGCCTGGACACCTATACGACCTTCCACCGCGACTACGCCGCCATGGCCGACGACTACGGCAAATCCCTCAAGATCCTGCGTTCCTGGCCAGGCGTGGACCCAGCGAAGACCGGCCTGTACGCTGAATCCGAGGGGAGCTGGGTCTCTTCGGTCATGACTGGGCGCGACCCCTCCCTGGCCTTTTCGATCCTGACCTCGCCGCCGGTCTACCCCGGGCGCGATCAGATGGCCATGGCCGCCAGCACCTACCTGTACTCCATCGGAGCACCGGACGGCATACGCTCCGATGTCACCAAGCTGCTGGGCATGGATTTCGCGCCCTTGGGCCTGGAGTACGCGGACTTCGACGCTCTGGCCCAGTGGAATCGCCTGATTCAGCCGACTCTGATCAACTTCGGCGTGGACGACCCCTCCATGCCCATCGAACAGGGTGCGCAGGAAGTCATGGACCGGGCGCGGGCCGCCGGAAACCGGAACGTGACCGTCCGCTACTACCCGACCAACCACCAGATGCGGGTGGGCAGCCGCCTGGCCAAGGCGGGGTTGCCGCTCGAGCCGCATTACACACGGAACCTGGAGGATTGGATCAATGCGGTGGCCGCCGGCACCAAGACCGGCGACTGGTCCACACCGCAGGTGGCCGGTAGCAGACCAGACCAGCTGTACGCCGCGCCGAACGCCACCAGTCCGGGCCTGGTCAGCTCGCTCGGCGTTCTGATCGGGTTGCTGGCCGCCGGGCCCGCCTTGCTGCTGCTGGCCGCCCTTGGTGCCCTGGTCCTACTTCTGGCCCGCACGACACGAAGACATCGCCAAAGGAACAGGGACAAGGATCCACGCTTCGCTAGCGGCGTATCCCCCTGCCTTTGGGCCGGGGCCGTAGGCGGGCTCCTTCTGCTGGGTGGGACCCTGGGCTATGTCACCGTCGTCGTCGTACACGCGTTGGGTCTCAACCCGCTATCCCGGGTGCAGAACAGCCTGTGGATCGCCCTCAAGGTCCTGGCATTGCTGCTGACCCTCGTCTGCGCCATCATGCCGGGGCACGTCCTCCTGGCGCGACTGTCCAGGCATTCCTCCAGGTCCGACGCCATCCTGGCCGGTGCCGGCCATGTCCGGCCGCAGTCGGCTTCGCCGCTCGACCCGGAACCGATCCTGGCCCGGGGGTGGGGGCATTGGCTGGTCCTGATCCTCGCCTGGGCAGGCACACTGGCCTGCCTGCTCTCCCTGGCCTTCTGGGGCCTGTTCAGCCTCTGAACCGGGCCGTTGGGCACCAGGAACGCACATCACGCTTCGTCGGGGCCCGCGACGCATCCGAACCCACCGGTCCACCTGTTCACTGTCGCGAACCACGGCCGTGCTTGTTCATCCACGAGACCAGACCCCAGACCAAACCCGCCAGCAGGAGAAAAGCGCCCAGCACACCGCAGCAGACCGTGGCGAACAGACCGGCATCGAAATCGAACCAGCCGAAGAATATCCCAGCCAGCAGGCTGGCCAGGCCGATGACGGCCAGGAAGAGGCCGAAGATGATGGTCGGCGCATTCGGGCCGCTGGGACGCACCAATTGGACCGGCTGCCGGAAGTAGGCCGCCTCATATGGCGGCGGTGTGGAGACATAGGTCGGTGGGCCTCCGGCCGACCCTGACCGCCAACCCGTCCGGTGGTCCTGAGGCGGTCCCCCCGGTCTGCCCCCTTCCGTCGGCGCCTCGGCCGCGGGGATTGCCCCCGCTGTGGCTGTGCGCCCCGGGCCTTCACCGAAGGTTTCATCGTCCGTCATGGATGGTCCGCCCGCCGCCTCCGAAGACCGCCTCGCCGGGGAAGACGCCCCTTGGCACGGTCCCAGCGGCTCATGCATATCCCCGGCCTCCCGCCCCTTCGGGTCCACCGACCCGTCGCGGTGTCGGGCCGATCCGTCAAGGGCCCCCATCTCCTCGGTAGGAGCGCCCTCACTCTGATCACCGTCATGACTGGTCAACGCGTCGTTCCGCTCAATCGTCATCGTCCTCATCCTCCCTGTCATGGCTGTGATGCCTGCCGAAGCCATCCTTGGGCTGGCTTCCCCCACTCCGGGGCAGGGTGGCCTCCCCCTCCCTGCGCACGCTCAGATCGGAACCGGAGGCGTAGGTGAACCTCACATCAAGTTCGGGATTGGATACATGCCCCTGGTGCCCATCCACGCCGCCGCCGTCATCGCCGTCATAGTCCCGCCCCAGACCGAGACGCACACGATGGTCGATCCAGTCGCGGAAGTCGTCCTCATGCCCGCCGCCGGTAGGCAGATCGTTCACGACCTCCTGCCTGACCAGCGCATATGAGCAGCCCTTGGGCAGTATCAGCTCCACATCCGCAGCGGAGGAAGCGAGCCGCAAGGAGCCTGTGGGACAGCCGGAATCCTGTCTGGAATCGTCGTCCATCAGGACCCGGTGCCAGCCGTTGTTCTCTTCATAATCACTCAGATCGACGGTCACTGTGGCCGGGGCCGAGCGGTCTCCGACCAGGAAGACGCCCCGGTGGTAGCGGTTCATCTGCCGGGGTGCCGCATCCAGTTCCAGATGCTCATGCGCACCCAGATTAACCGTCTCATACCCTTGGAGCTCATGGCGCAAGCCGTTGCGGTTGACGCTTGATCCGACCGCGACCGCTCCTACGCCCACCACGGCCAGCATGGTGAGGGCGGCCACCGGGATCAGCCCCCCTGAACGCCGGCCCATAGCACCGAGGACGACCAACAGGACCCCCATTGCAAGAGCCAGACAACCAGCCCAGATCAAGCCGGCCCGCAAGGTGGAGGAGGATATCATCCGATCCGGATGGTCCTTCAGCCCCCAGACCGCCAGTCCACTCAGGAGCATGACACCCAGGGCGACCAGGACGACGACGGGCCCGGCGGGCTTACGACGCATCCGACGCACACGGGGCCGGGCCGGCGACGGGGGAGGCATCGGAGCCACATAGGCGGTTGGGCCAGGACCGGCGCCATAAGACCCATGCGGACCATATGACCGATAGGGGTCGGGCTGCCAAGCGGCCCCAGGCCGCGCTCCAGTCCCTTGCGCTGAAGCGGGGGTCGACGAGGCCCGGCCAGGCGACCACCCGGATGCATCGGCCTGTGAATCGTCGGACGGAACGGGACCGCCCGGCCGGGGACCGGAGGCATCAGGGGCGGAATCAGCCGGGGAACCGGCCGTCCCGTCCTTCGCCTGACCATGGACCGGTCCGGGGGCCGGTCCACTCCATCCCTGACCGTCGGAGGGCGGGACCGCACCCTGGGCGGTGTATGCCGGTCCGGCGGGTGCCGTACCCGGTCCACCGGCATCAGCGAAAGGGCCCGGGCCACCACCCGACGCCACCTGGCCGTAGCCCCAGCCGTAGCGGCGGGCCTGCTCCCCGCTCCAGGCCAGGAAGGCCCACACGAGCACGGCCCCGATGAACGGCGAGACCACGATGGCACCGGAACCTATCGAAAGCAGCCAAAACAGGATGATCCCCACCATCGCACCCCGCCAGCTTCCGGCCAGCAGATCCTCGGCGATGATGGTGTTGCGCTTGTCCGGCAGGATGAACCAGGCGAAGCCGTAGAAGGCCAGGCCGGCACCGAAGGACAGCCCGGCCACGAACATGATGACCCTGACCAGGGCCGTCGACCAGCCCAGGCGTTCGGCTATTCCCGCGCAGATGCCACCAACCCAGCGATTATCCGACCGCCGCAGGTACGACCCTCGCACCCAGCGGAAGAAGCGGTCCATGGTCCGGCCTCCCACAGGACGACGGGGACCGTAGGGCGGACCGTAACCCCCACCCATGTTCGGGTCCTGGTCGTGATCCGGGAACGGACCGGCCTGCCCCCCCTGTCCATACGACCGACCAGGAGCGCCCTGGCTTGCCGGACCTTGGTAGGGGTCCGCCCGCTGATTGAAATCGTTCATGCCACCATTACAGCAGCCACAAGGCGGCCGTCCTATCCGGGAACACCCTGATTCGCCCCTGATTTTCGGCCCTCAGAGCACTTCAGGGGCGCACGATAGGCAATAATGACAGTATGTTCCCCTCACGCAAGGACCGCCGTCAACGGCCCCGGCGGCCTTCGCCCGTCATGCCCGCTGGTTGCGGACCACCCACGGGCCGTACCACAGCCGCTGATGGCCACTGGTACGCGCCCGACACCGGCGACGCCTTCGGCCCCGGGTATGCCTATGCACCTGCCCCCGCCGGCGATGAGTCACCGCAACCGCCGGTGCCGCCTCCCCTCCTGCCGGCCCGACTGCCTCTGATGCGACCCCGCCACGGTCGGGTCCTTTGCGGGGTCTGCAGGGGCATCAGCCTCCACCTGGGGATCAGGGTGACCTGGATCCGGCTGCTCATGCTGGCCCTCCTGCCTGCATTCGGCATCGGTGCGATTGCGTATGTCCTGCTGTGGATCTCCGTCCCCGCAGGCGATCCCATGGCCGCCGTCCAGGCCGCAATGTCCCCCGGTGGCCGTCAGCCCCTGGCCCGTGGGAACGCGCCGGTCACCGACGATGGCGAAGCCGGGGTGCCTGGCCCTGCGTTCGGGGCTGAAGACCTGACCGACGTGTTCCGCTCGGCCTCCAAACCGGCGCTGCTCATCGCCGCCGGCTCCCTCCTCCTTACAATCGCGCTCATCCTGATGGCGCGGGGGTTGCCTAGCCACCTGATAGCGCCGGCCATATTGCTGGGTGCGGGTCTGGCGGTGGCCTGGCTGCGCTTCGACGACGGCGCCCGTCATGCCTCGACCCTGGCCCTGGCTGCGGGGCTGATCCTTGCGGCCCTGGCTTCCTACGTCTTCCCCACATTCCCCTCCCGGGAGGCCTGGCAGATGATGGCTCTGGCCTTGGCCGTCCTGGCAGCGGTGGCCGTGATGCTGACACCCTGGGCCCACGCCCTCCTGCTGAGGCTAAGCTCTGAGCAAGCCGGCAAGGAGCGCCAGGAGGAGCGCGCCGACATGGCGGCCCACCTTCACGACGGGGTCCTGCAGACGCTGGCGCTTATCCAACTGAACGCCGACGATCCCCAGACCGTGTTCACCCTGGCGCGCGGCCAGGAACGGGACCTGCGCAACTGGCTCTATCAGGAGCGCGCACCCACGGAACGGTCGGTCAGTTCCGGTTTGAAGGAGATTGCGGCTGAAGTCGAGGATGCCCACGGCAAACCGATTGATGTGGTCACCGTCGGTGACGCCTTACCTTCCGCACAGACCGACGCACTTCTGAATGCCACCCGGCAGGCCCTGGTCAATGCGGTGACCCATGGCGGTGAACCCATTTCAGCATACTGCGAGACAGGCAAGGGCAAGGTGGAGGTCTTCGTGCGTGACCATGGAGACGGCTTTGATCCCGAGTCCATCCCACCCGACCGGCTGGGCATCCGCCAGTCGATCATCGGACGCATCGAACGTCGTGGCGGTACAGTGGAAATCGTCTCCCGCCCCCGATGGGGCACCGAGGTACGCATGCACATGCCCATATCCGCGACCAGCGACCAGGGTAACGCCATGCAATCCTCTCAGAAAGGCCAGCGCAAACGCGCCCAGGACGGCCAGACGGCAGGGAGGGGCACGAAAACGAAATGAGCATGCAACACACACGACGGGACGGGGAGCCAAGGCCGGCAACAACCGCCAAGCAGCCGGCGGCGGAGGACGTGAACCCCTCCCCCATCCGCATCGGGGTGGTGGATGACCATGAGATGTTCCGCGCAGGCGTCATCGCCACCCTGCAGCCCCATTTCGCCATCGTCGGGCAGGCGGCGGACGTGGACGGGTCAGTGGCCATGATCGACCGTACGCAGCCGGATGTGGTCCTGTTGGACGTGCATGTGCCCGGCGGCCAAGGGGGCGGAGGCGCCGAGATCCTGGCCCGGTCGCAGGCCTTGGCCCCCCAGTCCGTATTCCTGGCCCTGTCGGTCTCGGACTCCCCACGCGATGTGGGATCCGTCATCCGGGCGGGCGCGCAAGGCTATGTGACGAAGACCATCTCCGCGGCCGATCTGGTCTCCTCCATCCGCCAGGTGCATGAGGGCTACGCGGTCTTCTCGCCCAAGCTGGCCGGTTTCGTCCTCTCGGCCTTCCAGGAGGGCGGCGGCGAAGACGGACCCGTCCACGACGACGAGCTGGACCGGCTATCATCCCGGGAGCAGGAGGTCATGCGCCTGATCGCCCGCGGCTATACCTACCGTGAGGTGGCCGGTGAACTTTTCATCTCAATCAAGACAGTCGAGACCCATGTCTCTTCGGTATTGCGCAAGCTCCAGCTGTCCAACCGTTCGGAACTGACGCGGTGGGCGGCCGACCGCCGCATCGTATAGGCTGACTCACGGGTGGACGACACACGATCGAGGCACCGTACGGATCACCGTCGCAACCGCCGCAGCATATGCCCGCTACAGGCGCAGGCCAAGCCCCCGCAGGTCCTCCCGCAGTTGCCGGGCATCGGTAAACAGCAACCCGCGCATACCCAGCCGCTGCGCCACGTCCACGTTTTCCCGCCTATCGTCCACGAACACGGACCTCCCGGCCTCCAACCGCCAGCGGCGGAGCAAGACCTGGTAGATCAGCGGGTCCGGCTTGCGCAGTCCCTCCTCGGCCGATACCACGATGCCCTCCAGCCGACGCATGGGGGCGAACTTGCCGAAGGCGGCATCGACCATGGACCGGGACGCGTTGGCCAGCCCCCACGTGTGCGCCCCCTGCCCGGCCAGGTCATCAAGCAGATGCCCCATGCCGGGGATCATGGCTTTCAGGGAACGGTCGATATGCTCAAAGTAGGTGCGCAGGACCCAGGCCACCGCAGGACCGTGGTCGCTCTCATAGTCGGCCAGGATCCGCTCCTGGCTCCATCCGGCATCGGCTAGCTCGTTGAACCGCCAGAACCCCCACTTGTCACCCCGGTCGAGCACCATGTCTATGACACCGGCCGGATACAACCCCTCCAGCGCCGACCGTGGCTCCCAGTCCACCAATACCCCGCCGAAACCGAAGATCACGTTCTCCACGCCGTTCGCCCCGTCCAACTCGCTCATGCCTACAGTCTAAATCGAGACGCACCCGCGTGCCCCGGTTGCAACCAGCGCACCCAACCGGCATACGGACTCCGCCGGACCCATGGAAACGCGCGGAAGCAGCATGAGTGAACCGATACAATGAGGGCAGGGTCCGAGGGATGGGCCCACCTGCTGCGGCGCCCAAGGATGCGGAAGCCGCGGACCATACGAGGAAAGGCATTCCATATGCGTAAAGTTCTGTGCTCACCGGGGACCTACATCCAGCAGGAAGGCGCCATGGGCCAGTTGGCCAAGGAGTACGCGGCCATCGGCTCCAGGGGCGCCCATGTCATCGTCGATCCTACGATCGACAAGCTCTACCACGACCGGATCGTTTCATCCTTCGACCATGACCATGTGCCCTACGAGCTGATGGTCTTCGGCGGCGAATGCTCCATGCAGGAGATCGACCACCACCGCGGGCATCTGGGGGACGCCGACGCCGTGATCGGCATCGGCGGCGGCAAGACCCTCGACACAGCCAAGGCTGTCGCATACTATGCCAAACTGCCCGTCATCATCGTGCCGACCGCTGCCTCATCGGACGCCCCATGCTCACGCCTGTCCGTGCTCTATACGCCGGAGGGTGTCTTCGACCGCTACCTGAACCTTCCCGCCAACCCCAACGCGGTCATCATGGACACGGACATCATCGCCAAGGCACCCGTACGCTTCCTGATCGCCGGGCTCGGAGACGCGTTCGCCACATACTATGAGGCCGCGGCCTGCGTGCAGTCCTCGGCCATCACCATGACGGGCGGGCACGCCACCAACGCCGCCTTCGCCCTGGCCGAGCTCTGCCACGACACCCTGCTGGAGGACAGCGTCAAGGCCATCGCCTCCGTCAAGGCAGGCGTACGGACACCGGCCCTGGAAAACATCATCGAGGCCAACACCCTCCTGTCGGGACTGGGATTCGAATCCAGCGGCCTGGCGGCCGCCCACTCCATCCACGACGGCATGACCGCCCTTGAAGGCACCCACAAGATGCTGCACGGCGAGAAGGTGGCCTACGGCACGTTGGCCCAGCTGGTGCTGGAGGACCGCTCCTTGGAGGAGATGGAAGAGGTATACGCATACTTCCGCCAGGTGGGCCTGCCCACGTCCCTGGCCCAGATCGGCATCGCCGAAGCCACCGACGAGGACCTGCTCAAGGTGGGCGAGCATGCCTGCGGCCCTGATGAGACCATGGGGAACATGCCCTTCGAAGTCACCCCGGTCGACGTGGCGCACGCCATGCGCGCCGCCGACGAGCTGGGCCGCGCATTCTGATGCCGCACGAGGCCATGCACTACGCGGAACTGCCCAATGGCAGGCGCATGCCGGTCATTGGTTTCGGCACCTACCGGATCGACCCGAAGGATACCCGGGAGGCCGTAAGCCAGGCCCTCTCCATGGGCTATCGCAGCATCGACACCGCCCAGCTCTACCGCAACGAGCGGGAGGTGGGGCAGGCCGTCGCCGCCAGCGGAATCGACCGCGCCGATCTGTTCATCACATCCAAGACCATGACGGAAGGCTACAAGCCCACCCGGGAAGGCATTGAACGCTCCCTGGAGCGGGCGGGACTGGACCACTTCGACCTGATGCTGGTGCACTGGCCGAATTCCGACCATGCCGGCACTTACCGGGCGCTGGAAGAGGCCTATCAGGCCGGGCTCCTCCGGGCCATCGGCGTCAGCAATTTCAATAGCGACCAGATCGGGGAGCTGTGCGAACAGGCGGACGTGGCGCCGATGATCGACCAGATCGAAACCAGCGTCTACTGGCAGCAGCGTAAGATGCACCCCTTCCTGCAAGGCCGGCACATCCTGCATGAATCCTGGTCTCCCTTGGGGGAAGGCCGCAGCCGGGTGCTCGAGGAGCCAGCCCTGCAGGCGATAGCCGACCACCACCACAAGTCCGTGGCCCAGGTGGTCCTGCGATTCCTGACCCAGGAGGACGTCATCGTCCTGCCGCGCTCCACCAATCCCGCCCATATCCGCGAGAACCTCGACATCTTCGACTTCACCCTCGACGAAGCGGAGCTGGACCGGGTACGGCGGCTGGACCGGGCCGAATCGGTCGAGAACTGGCCGTCCGACATGCTGCAAGAGCAGTATTGAGCTAGGACCGCAGCGTTTGCATCCCGGCCCTGGCCGCCATTCGACGCCGCACTCAGCCCTGCAGACGGGCACGGGTGCGCAGGTCGGCGGCCAGGGCCTCCTTGCTGACCGTGCCGGAAATCAGACCCTCCACCCACTGGTAGAGTTCGTTCTCCCAGGGGTTCGGCGGGTCGGCGATGTCCAGTGCCACGCCGCGCAGGGCGACCATGGCCAGGGCCATGCGGATGGCGGTGCGCTTGTTGCCGTCACCGAAGGGATGGTCGCGCACCAGATAGTAGGCGAACGCAGCGGCCTGTTCGAAGATGTCGATGAAGCGGTCGGCGGGCGCCTGGCCGAAGCTCGCCAGGAAAATCGCCGCCACGACCGACTGGACACGTGGCCCCTCATCCCCCTTCTCGATGGCGTAACCGCCATGACGGGTCATCTCGGCCATATGGGCGTCCAGTACGGTCTGGACGAACGCCAGGAAGTCCGGCTGGTCATCGAATTCCAGGGGCGGGGCCGTCTTCCGCCAATCGAGGGGCCGATCATGCTCAAGCATGTTGCAAAAGCTCGAAAGTGTTGGGCCAGGTCCTGTTGACCGTTTCGATAGCCGAAGCCAGCGTACCCGCCTTGCCTGGCCGGTCCAAGCCGTCGCGCGAAGCCAGGATCAGCCCGTCTCCCATCGGTGTCTCGGCGCCCTTCCCATAGGCCTTGCGCCAGGCCGAACCCTCCCGTTGGGTGAAACATACCAGGTCATACGTGGTCAGGAAACCATATTCGTCAATCACCTGCGAGACCAGGGACAGCGATATCCGGTCGGAGGGCACCGCGCCACGGGGCAGTGCAATCCGCCGCCTATCGTAGCCTTTGAACGCCTGGAAGACCTCAACTTCAGTGGGGCCCATCCCCCAGGCCTCGATCGGGTCGTCGAAGGCGGGCCGGCCGTGTTCGCGCAGCGAGGTCACCTGAACCCAGTAGACCAGGGTGTTCAGACGCACGTTGTTGAGGATGATGTCGTAGCCATGCCGGTCTATCAGGAGGTTGGCCATATCCAAAGCGCTCACCGGCCCCTCACCTCCCTGATCCGCCTGCTGGTGACGGGCTCCGTGCACACGCGGCGGATCCCATGGCCAGACCACCAGCCTACCGTTCCACCGGTACACCCCCATGAACCGTAGTCCGAGCAGTGCGTCCGGCCCCCGAGCTACCGGCGGACGATCACAGGAAGAGGAACCAGGAGTACACATCCCACCAGAGCAGGTCGTTGTCAAGGCTATGACTGACGAAGACGTACAGGAAGGCGGCGATGACCGCCAGGACCATGCCGGCGGCGGCCGTGCCGAACACCATTCGCGCTGGATCGGACAGGGGTGCCAGCCGGGCAGGGCGAGCCCGCCCGCCGCCCACGGAGGAGGAGGCTTCCACCTGCCCCTGCGACGCACGCCGGCCGTCGACGGCCAGGATGCAGCAGGTGTAGATCAGGCCGAGCGTCCACCCGAAATCCAATACGTACCGTGGGCTGTAGCCGGCGATGTGCGTGGTGAAGGCGAAGATGACGATCCCGGTGGCGGCGGCCGCCCAGCAGAAAGCCGCAGCCCGGCGGCCCCGCAGCCGCCTTCGGTAGGACCATATCCCGAAGACGATCAATGTGAATGGCGCCATCAGGGTGAAGAGGCCACCGTAGCTGGCCTGCTCGGGCATCCATGGCGAAATGTCCTGGTTGGTGGGCAGCAGGAAGGGGAAACCGGTCCCCACGTTCGGCGGCTGGAAGAAATAGAGCAGGGACAGCGGCAGCAGCCTGGAGAGGGGCGGACGGCTGTTGGGCATGTCGTAGGCAGTCAGGTTGTAGTCGGCACCGAAGTCGATGGGGCTGCCGAAACGGGCCGCATTATAAGCCAGGATTGGGATGGACAGCAGTATGAACGGACCGAGTGCACACAACCAGGTCAGCGCCTCATCGCGTAGGCCGGAGCGGGAGGACAGCCCCCGCCGCCACAGGTCGTGGATCTCGGTCCGGAAGAGGGGCAGGGCGAGGACGGCGGCCAGCATGAACTGCGGCCGACAACCCAAGGTGAGCGCCAGGCAGGTGGACCCGGCCAGCAGCCAGCCCCTGCCCAAGGCTCGCATCTTCGCCTCGATCCAGCAGGAGAGGGCCAGCAGGGTGAGGCTGATTGCCAGCGTTTGGGGCAACTGGTAGAAGACCTGGCTATGCAGGGTGTAGAGGATTGGCGTAACGAACAACCAGCCGCTGGCGGCCAGCAGTACGCAGCCCAGGCTCACGCTCCCTCCCCTGCGCGAAAACCAGCGGGCCAGCTGGACGGTCAGCAGGATCGAGCATAGGGCCAACAGGAGGGCGAACGCCAGCACGGCGGTGGACGCAGGCAGATCGTGGCCGGTCAGCAGCTTGTATGGCATGAAGGCCACAACCGCCGGCAGCAGGCCGAAATAGCAATAGTACCTACCCGATTTGAACGCCACATCGAAGAAGATTGGCGTGGTATCCGAACCGGCCCGCGCCAGACGCAGGCGGGAGGCGGTGTCGTAGGGGTTGTCCATGGCGGCCAGGTCGGCGTTGACCGGCAGGTCCAGGTCGAAGCGGCCGTGCAGCAGCGAGTCGGCCAGGTCGGCGTATTGGTTCGGATCGAAGAACATCCCGCTCCCCATCCTATGAGGCGCGGTGATGACCGAGTTCCTGCCGAAGACCAGCCACTCGCCGATGATGCCGGCCGCTTCGACGGCGAAGAGCAGGGCCAGCGGCAGCAGTGAACGGATGCTGCCGGCGGTGAAGGTCCTGCGATACAGGCGTCCGCCCGGCCTGAAAGCGAGGACGATCAGCACCAGCAGAACCTCCATGAGCAGGCGCAGACCATCTACATGGAAGGGCACCCTGGGATTGACGGTCACCTCATCCAGGGCAATGACATCGCCGGCGCGCACCCGGTAATGCAGCCGCACCTTGTGCGCGCCGTCACCCACATGCATATAGCGCGTTCGTTCGACGCGGATGGAATAGCGGTGGATGGCGCTGGCATCATACCAGCCTCCGTCCGTGGGTCTACGGGTCGAAATCGTCCAGGACAGGTCCGGGCTGGATGCCGCCACCGTCTGCGACAGGAGGTCGGGAGCCGGATTGAAATGCAGGTAATCGATGGGCCGCGTGCTGGAGATGTCCCTCCATGCGCTCTTTGGGTCCACGACCTTGGCCGTGTGGTCCCCCTGGGCGGCCAGTCCCGGTCCGAGCGTGGACCGTCCGGCCTGCGGCGAAGCATCGAGGCTGCACCAGTAGGGCATGTTGACGAGGAAGATCTCGAAACATGCCGCAATCAGGAGGATGACAATCGGGGCGGCACCCAGCCGCAAGGGCAGGCGGGCACCTTTTCCCGGCCCATCGGGGGCGCACCCGGTCCGTTGTATCCGCATAGGGCATATCCTACCGAGCCTCATGAACCGCCCCACTCCGGGCGGGCACCTGCGGGCAGACAATGCGGAACGGTTCTCGGCCGGTCCGGAAACCATCCCCGGAAACCGGCCGCATAGGGCGGACAGGGCGGGATTCGAACCCGCGGAACTTGCGTTCAACGGTTTTCAAGACCGTCTCTTTCGACCGCTCAGACACCTGTCCAACGCACCCAGACCAACTGAGTGCACGTTCAAGTTTAGCGGTCGGCACTTACATCTTCAAACACCCCGCGCCGCACATGCTACCGTTGGCCCGTCAGGTAGGGACGAAGGCGGCAGGGCACCGTCGGAGACCACCCTTCCCTTTTCGAAGCCGATGAAGCGGTCGCAGGTCTTGAGCAGGAATTCACGGTCGTGGGAGATGACCAGCACGATGATCCCCTGGCCCCGTAGGTACCCAATAGCCCCGGCCACCTGGTTCATGTGGGCCAGGTCGAGACCGGAGGTTGGCTCGTCCATGATGATGACCCGCTTGCCGGACAGGACCGCGCAGCCGATCGCCACCCGCTGCTTCTGGCCGCCGGACAGGCTGCCGGGGCTGCGCTCCAGCAGGTCCGCCAGGCCCAGCCGGTCCGCCACCTCCCTGAGGCGGCCGCGGTCCCCCTCCGGCGCCCCCAGCAGGAGTTCCTTGGCCACCGACTCACTGAACAGCTGATAGTTGACATCCTGGAAGACCAGAAAGGATTGCCTGGTCAGCCCGCGCCGGTCAAGGTCCCGTCCGCCCAGGCTCACCCGTGCCTCCTTGCCTGGTTTGAGCAGACCGGTCAGCGCCTTGGCGAAGGTTGATTTACCGGCCCCGTTACGTCCCACGATACCGGTGGCCCGTCCAGGTTCAAGGAGCAGGTCATCCACCTGCAAGGCCGGACGATCGAGCCCCTTGTAGCGGCAGACCAAGTCCTGTACACGAAGCCCGCCAACCGCCATCGCCGCCCCGACACCCCCGCCAACCGCCGTCGCCCCAGGCCGCCTTTCGGACTTTCGTGCACCGGCACCGGCGGGCAGGACCAAGGCCCTCAGCCCCAACCGTTCCCGCTCGTCCCCGTCCAACGCGGCCATCTGCCGGGGGGTGAACCCATGAGTCAGCCTCCCCTGGTCCATGACCAGGAAGCGGTCGGCCAAGCCGCGCAGGTAGTACAGTCTATGCTCGATCACCAGGAGGGTCATGCCATCGGCTTTGAGCCGGCCCAGGACACGGGACAGACCCTCGATGGCCTGGGCATCCAAGTTGGCAGAAGGCTCGTCCAGCACCAGGAGGCCAGGGGCACCCATGCAGGCCGAGGCGATCGCCACCAGCTGCTTTTCGCCGCCGGATAGGGCGAACATGCTGCGCCCCAGCAGGGGCCGTATGCCGAACCGGTCGGCCACCAGCTCCACCCGGTCACTGATCCGTACGCGCTCCACACCCAGATTTTCCAGCGGAAAGGCCAGTTCGCTGGTCACATCGGTCGTGAAGAACTGGGTCTTGGGGTTTTGGAAGACCGAGCCTACCTTCCGGGAGATCTCGGATATGGTCAGCTCCCCCAGGTCCCTGCCGTCCAGCCGGCGCCCGCCTTCCAACCGCCCTTCGTAGAGCTCCGGGATCAGGCCGTCGACCACGCGGGAGATCGTCGTCTTGCCGCAGCCGGACTTGCCGGTCAGGACCAGCAGCCGTCCCGGCCGGGCGGTCATGGATACGTCCTGAACCGCCGGTTCGGGTCGGTCGGCGTATGTGAAAGACAGGTCGGTCAGCTCAAGCATGAATCACCCATGCCATGAGGGCCAGTCCTAGGAGCAGCGCCAGCGGATCGGTCAACGACCAGGTGACCCTGGCCAGGGAGGTCTTACGGCCGGGCGCCGCCAACCCACGGGTCAGGGCGGAGGCGGTCAGGTCCGAGGCCACCATGGAGGCGTTGTTGAGCAGGGGGACGTAGATGAACTCCAAGGTCCGCATCGGGTGGAGGACCAGGGCGATGCCGGACACCGCGATGCCCCGGAATCGCATGGCGTCGCGTATCTGGCGGTAGTCATGGCGGACGGTGGGGAAGAAGCGGAAAAGCACACTCAAGGGCACGATAACCCATTGGGGCAGATGGAGTGAGCGCAGGCCGTGGACCAGTTCGGAGACGCGGGTGGTGGAGAACACCAGGGCCGCCACGATCACAACCGGCAGCATCTTTCCCAGGCCCGAGACGAGGAAAAGCAGGTAGTGACCCAGCAAGTTGTCGGGAAACAGCAGGACCGACGCACTGCCGGCCAGGAACACTGCGCTCAAGGCCAGCCACAGAGCGGCCTGCCGCCAGCGTCGCGCAATCAGGAAGAAGGTGATCAGGTAGCTGCAGGAAGCCAGCTGCGCGATAGGCGACAGGTCGAAGAACAGAAGCGCGTTGGCGAAGGCCACCAGGAAGAACTTGGTGAAAATCGAGGCCGGCCTCATCCGCGCCCGGCCTGCCCGGAGAAGTGCCTGGCAACGATGCGATCGCCTATCAGGGCCCCGGCCAGAGCGCCCAACAAGGTAAGAGCCACGCAGGCAAGCAGGGTCGGTGCCGAGATGTGGGAGAAAAGCGTGTCGATATAGTCCTGGCTCTTGCCACGCTTGAGGAGGCTGGCCACGTAGGCGTTCTTCATGAACCACAGGGGCAGCACCGGGCCCAGGGAGCCGAAGGTGAAGACCACGTAGCTCACATCGCGCAGAACCCGCCTGCCAGGATCCGCTGCCGCCAACACCGTCTCAACAAGATCGGCAAGCAGGCCGCAGAGCGCGTAGGGGATGAAAGCCAGGGCGAAGTGGCCGGAGACCAGAAAGAAAAGCCCCATGAGGACGCCCATGATGGTCAGTGCGCCGAAACGCGGCACCTTTCGGCACAGGAGCATATAGACCGGCCCGGCCAGCAGACCCACGACGCAAGGCACGAAGATCGAGGTGAAGCCCGGCAGCAGCAGGCCTGTCAGCAAAGTGGTCGCCCCTTCGGCGATGCCCATGCAGATGAAATAGAGTGCGCTGTATATGCCGACATTGACCAAATCCTTGGTCCGCAAAGCTTTGAACCCGCCCATCGTCCTGCTCCCGCCCGCATCAAGCCGCACCCATCCGTGCACCTCCACTGCGCCAGGCACTGCTGATATTCCCCGCAGGCCTCGCTCCCTACCAGCCTAAGAGACGGGAGACGGGCTGGCAAGGGTCAATTTCCGCATCTACCGGGCGGCGATGCCCGTAAACGCAATCATCCCGCGTCCGGACCCGGCCAAAGCCGGGCGCGGGGCACGGGATGATCCAGAGGGGACCGAAGCACCAAGGAAAGGCTCAGGCCTCCCACTTTGTCGGTTCGAGAACCTCCTTGCCGCCCATGTAGGACCGGAAGGCCTTGGGGATGGTAACGGAACCGTCCTCGTTCTGGTGGTTCTCCAGGATGGCGACCAGCCAGCGGGTTGTGGCCAGGGTGCCGTTCAGGGTGGAGACCGGACGGGTGCCGCCGTCGGCTGTGCGCTCGCGGATGTTCAGGCGCCGGGCCTGGAACTCGGTGCAGTTGGAGGTGGAGGTCAGCTCACGGTAGCGGCCCTGGGTCGGCACCCAGGCCTCGCAGTCGAACTTGCGGGCGGCCGATGAGCCCAGGTCGCCGGCGGCCGTGTCGATGATGCGGTAGGGCACCTCCACCTTGGCCAGCATCTCCTGCTCCATGGCCAGGAGCTTCTGGTGCTGCTCGCGGGAGTCCTCCTGCTTGCAGTAGACGAACATCTCGACTTTGTCGAACTGGTGTACGCGGATGATGCCGGACGTATCCTTGCCGGCCGCCCCGGCCTCGCGCCGGTAGCAGGAGGACCAACCGCAGTAGCGCATGGGGCCGGACTCCAGGTCCAGGATCTCATCCTCGTGCATGCCGGCCAGGGCCACCTCGGAGGTGCCGACCAGGTACTGCTCGTCAGGCTCACGCAGGCGGTAGATCTCATCCGCGTGTGAGTCCAGGAATCCCGTGCCGGCCATGACCTCGGGCCGCACCAGGGTCGGGGTAATCGTAGGGATGAAGCCATGCTCCATCGCCTGGTCCACCGCCATGGTCAACATGGCGATCTCCATGCGCGCCAAATCGCCACGCAGGAAGTAGAACCGGGAGCCGGAGATCTTGACGCCGCGGCGCATGTCGATGCCGGCCACACCCTGCCCCAGTGTCAGGTGGTCCTTGGGCTCGAAACCCTCCGCCTGGAAGTCACGGGGGGTGCCGACCTTCTTGACGACGGTGTAGTCATCCTCGCCGCCGGCCGGCGCCTCGGGCTCCACCACATTGCTGAACTTCCACATGGCAGTGGTGTATGCCTCGTTGGCCGCGTCGGCCTTGGACTTGTATCCGCCCACCTGATCGGAGAGCTTCTTGGTCCGTTCCAGGAGCGAGGACTTCTCATCCGCGGAAGCCGAGGCGATTCGCTTGCCCAGCTCCTTCTGCTCGGCCCGGGCGCTCTCGTAAGACTGAAGAGCCTCACGACGCTCGGAGTCTGCGCGCAGCACTTCGTCGACCAGTTCCACGGACTCCCCGCGCTTGCGCTGAGATTCCCTGACGATGTCCGCATGGTCGCGGATGAATTGTATATCTAACATGGTTCAATCCTACTCCCGTAAGGGGACACACGGCTTGAAACAGGCCCCCGACGCTGGCGGGCCCAGTCCTCACCGACTGCCGTTCCAACTGCTGTGTTCGTACAGGTTATGCACGCCTTGCACTTCCATACTAGACACCCGCCGGACCCGTTGGGTGCACCCTGCCCGCATGGAGGGGGCGCGGCGGATCCGGCGGATGGGCCAGGCCCTCAGTGGAAGAGCATGACGATGTTGTAGAAGATGGCGCTCACGGCGATGAGGCCGATGACCACCACGAACACATTGCTGGCCTTGCCCGAGTACTTCTTGAGCGAAGGCACCGTGTGGATGGCATACATAGGCATCAGGAAGAGCACGAAGGCGATGATCGGGCCGATCATGGTCTCGATCATGTTCATGACCGAGAAGTTGGCCCAGGCCACGAGCCAGGCGCTCACCAGGATGACGGCCTCGACGGCGATGGTCATGCCCTTGTTGGAGACCTCCTTGCCGGACTTCTTGGCGATCTTGCGGATGATGCCGGACAGGCCCTCACTCGTGCCCAGGTAGTGGCCCAGGAAGGACTTTGCGATGGCTATGAAGGAGATCAACGGCGCCACGATCGAGATCAGCGGATTGTTGAACTGGTTGGCGATGTAGGACAGGATCGAGATGTTCTGGGCCTTGGCCTGCGCCAGCTGGTCGGGACCCAGGCACAGCACGCAGGAGAAGACGAAG
Source organism: Bifidobacterium xylocopae (assembly GCF_003315615.1). GTDB lineage: Bacteria > Actinomycetota > Actinomycetes > Actinomycetales > Bifidobacteriaceae > Bombiscardovia > Bombiscardovia xylocopae. Next base: position 62,540 of record NZ_PDCH01000002.1, on the reverse strand, counting down.
AACATGACCACGCACACCATCAACAGCTCGGCGCGCTGCAGGATCTTGGTGACCTTCCCATCGACGTACTGCTCGCCGTACTCCTCACGCTCGGCGACCGAGAAGGAGGAGATGATGGGCGAGTGGTTGAAGGCGAACACCATGACCGGGATCAGGAGCCACAGGCCCTGGAGCAGTCCCACGACCGAGAAGCCGCCCGAGGCGCCCTTCGGGAAGGAAGTGAAGATCGCGGTGTTCCAGTGGGGGATCAGGTAAAGGGAGAACAGCACCAGCACGACGACGAACGGGTAGACCAGGATGGACATGACCTTGGTCGTCACCGTGGTGCCCAGTCGGACGATCAGCATCAGAACCACGACCAGGACCAGGGAGAGCAGCCAGCGCGGCGGGGCGGCCATATGCATCTGGTTGACGATGAAACTCTCGGTCGTGTTGGTGATCGAGATGCTGTAGACCAGCAGGATCGGGAAGATCGACAGGAAGTAGATGATGGTGAAGACCAGACCGAAGTTCCAGCCCCAATGCTGCTCCACCACATCGGTGATGTCATCGCCCGGGTTCTTGGCCGAGAGCACGAACCTGCTCATGGCCCGGTGGGCGAAGAAGGTGGTCGGGAAGGCGATGATGGCCATGAAGACCAAGCCGATGATCCCCGCAGAGCCTGCATCGATGGGCAGGAAGAGCACGCCGGCACCGATGGCGGTGCCGAACAGGCTCAGCATCCACGTCGTGTCCCCGCTGTGCCATTTGAGGGCGTATTCCTTGGTGCCCTTCACCTCAGCCGCACCCTGGGGTGAGACCGCTGCCTTGTTTTCCATTTGTGTCATTCCCTTCTGTAACGCACGGAACGAATTCCGCAGGCTGCCGTCCCTGTCCCGCCGCAGCTGGCTGTCCGGGACGGCCCGTCGTCTCTCTACTTGCCGAATATGGTCTTTCTGAAACCCTGGCCGGTCGGCGTGCCCGCCAGACCGCCGATGCCGGTTTCGCGCAGGGAGACGGGCAGGTTGCTGCCCACCTTCCTCATGGCTTCCACGACCTCGTCGGCAGGGATCTTGTTCGTGCCGCCGGCCAGGGCGATGTCCGCCGCGATCAGGGCGTTGCCCGCACCGATGGCGTTGCGCTTGACACAGGGCAGCTCGACCAGGCCTGCCACGGGATCGCACACCAGACCCAGGAGGTTGCTCATGGCGATCGCGAAGGCTTCGGCCGAGGTCCGGGCATCGCCGCCGGCCGCTTCGACCGCGGCGGCGGCACCCATGGCGGAGGCCGAGCCGACCTCGGCCTGGCAGCCGCCGGTGGCCCCGGCGATCATTGCATTGTTGGCCGTGACCATGCCGAATGCACCCGCCGTGAACAGGAACCGGACCTGACCCTCCCCGGACAGGTCCAGTCGCCGCTTCAAAGCCGTCAGCACCCCCGGCAGGGTCCCCGATGATCCAGCGGTGGGCGTGGCGCAGATGACTCCCATGGAGGCGTTGACCTCATTGGTCGCTATGGCGGCCTGCACCGCCTCCAGCATCACGTCGCCGGACAAGCTCACCTTGTTTTTCCGGTAATCCCTGAGCAGGGCCGCCTCCCCGCCGGTCAACCCCGTTTGCGAGAACACACCGTCCCCGGTCGAGCCTTTTTCGACCGCGGCGTCCATGGTGTCCAGGTTCTTCTCCATCCGGCCCCAGACCGCTTCCCTGGTCTCACCGTAGCGGTCCATCTCCTCGCGGATCATGATCTCCGACACGGGCATGCCGTCGCGCTCGGAGGCTTCCACCAATTCCTTGATCGAGTTGAACATCTTCCCCAAGCTCCTAACTGATGTACGAGATCTGGGACGAGTGACGGGCTATCCCCTCAAGGGCTTCCTGCGTCAACGGCTTTTCCAAATCAAAGGCATACATGGTTGTTCCCTTCTGCTCATTACGACTCTCGTTCCGACCGCCGAGCACGCCCGCCTGCTCAAGCATGTCGGCTATCGGCTTGACCTCGTCCTCACACACCTGGCCCTGCCCCGGCTCCTCCACCAGCAGGATGGGCAGCAGGCCGCCGGGCCTGATGTCATACCCATCCATCTGGATGCGGCGGACCTCGATGGTGCCACCGCCGATCGAACAACCGGAGACCGTGATTTTGCGCCCGTCCTTGTCCATTTCAAGAATGGCCGTGTTCGGATGGCCGATGGGACTGTCGCCCTCCTCCTCGACGAATTCGATGCCGATACCCTGCTCCCGGGCGATGCTGACCGCTTCGGGCACCCGGCTGTCGTCCGGTTCGAAGCCGAGCAGACCGCTCACGATCGCATAGTCGGTGCCGTGGCCCTTGTGGGTCTGGGCGAACGAATCATAGTATCTGATCACCGCCGCATCCGGCGCTCCCCCGACGATGCTGTTGGCGGCCCTGCCAATCGCCACCGCGCCCGCGGTATGCGAGCTCGAAGGCCCTATCATCACCGGGCCGATGATGTCGAACACACTTTTGTAGTTCTGCGACATCGTACGTCCTTTCAATGTCTCGTCACATCCACATCGTTTACCACACACACCGTTTGCATGCCCCCACACGCAGCTCCCTCCCCCGAAGGGCGAAAACCGAACATCGCACGCTGAGTGGCGGTGCCACCCGCCACTCCGCTTCCATCGGCCTACGCCATCGGAGACCGTGACGGTTATCACACTATCATGAGACCTACGCCACACTCTGAGCGTAACCGTCGGCGTTTCTTCGACGCGACGGAGCGTCGTGACGGCGTGTCGCGTGCAGGAATCGTCGATATCCGCGACCACCGGCATCCACCGGGGCCGCAGCCGCGGGAGAATAGGGGCCATGCCATCATCAGCGGTGATCCTCCTCGCAGGGGCCCTCTGCGTCATCATTGCCCTGGCTAGCCTCGCGTTCTGGCTCCGAGCCCGCGCCCGACGGCGGCTGGAGGCCCGTCTGCGTGCCAGGCACGCAGACCAGGTATCCTATGCCTTCATCATCAACCCCTCCAAGCCGCAGGCCGATCATATACGCTCCCTCATCAAGGAGCAATGCACCGCAAACGGCCTGCAAGGGGCCCGCTTCTACGACACCCAGCTGGACAAGGACGGCAAGGCCTGCGCCCGACAGGCCCTGAAGGAGGGCGCCGACGTCGTGGTGGCGGTCGGCGGCGACGGCACGGTGCGTACGGTCGCGAGCGCGGTCGCCGGCAGCGGGCACACCCTGGGCATCATCCCCATCGGCACCGGCAACCTCTTCGCCCGCAACCTGGGCATTCCGGTGGGCGACCCCGAGGCGGCGCTGGCCGTGGCCACCTCCCACGGCTCCCGGCTGGTCGACGTGGGCAGGATGCGGATCCTCGACTCCCCGGACCCGGATGCCCGACACGCTTTTCTGATCATCGCCGGCATCGGCTTCGACGCCTTGATGATCGACGACACCGACCCCAACCTGAAAAGGAACCTCTCCTGGCTGGCCTATTTCATCTCCGGCGCCAAACACCTGTTTGCGGACAAGTACCGGGGTGACATGACGATTCGGCAGCAGGACGGCCGCTCGCAGACCAACATGAATGTGGAGTTCCGCACCTTCATGGCCGGCAACTGCGGTGAAATTCCAGGTTTCTCGCTGATGCCCGACGCCTCCTTCGACGACGGCATCCTGGACTTCGAGCTGATAGACACCTCCGGTGGACTGATCGGATGGGCCAACCTGTTCGGCGACGTGATGCACCAGACCATCACCCGGAAGGCCAGCCAAAGCCCCTTATCCACCAATTCCTCGATCGTGCAGGTGCAGGGGGCCAGCGCCGAGATCAGGCTGCGCAAGCCGGCATTGGCCCAGGTGGACGGCGACATACTTGGAGAGACCCGGCACATCGAGCTGACCGTGGACCATCAGGCCCTGTGCGTACGGGTGCCGGTCGCCTGAGGAGCGGCAGCGGGCTGCGCCGGAGTCTCAGTCACTTATTTGTGCATTCTTGTTCGAATTCGTTGCTTTTTGTGCGTATATGGCCTCCCGCGCATGCGATAATGGAGGCATGGTTGCCAACAATGCGGGAATGCCCGCCACACAAGCCGATCTGATCGATGTCGACGAAGTCGTCGGCAAATACTACGACCTGGTACCGGACCCGGCCGAGACCGCACAGCGAGTCTCCTTCGGCACTTCCGGCCACCGGGGTTCCTCCCTGAAGACCTCCTTCAACGAGGCCCACATCGTCGCCATCACCCAGGCGATAGCCGAGCAGCGGGCCAAGGAGGGCGTGACCGGCCCCCTGTATCTGGGCCGCGACACCCACGCCCTCTCCCTGCCCGCCTGGAAGACCGCCATCGAAGTGCTGATCGCCAACGGCGTGCGCGTGCGGATCGACTCGCGCGACGACTACACGCCCACCCCCACCGTCTCGCAGGCCATCCTGACCCACAATAGGGCCGACGACGGTTCCCAGCGCTTTTCAGGCGACGATCTGGCCGACGGCATCGTAGTCACCCCATCCCACAACCCTCCCTCCGATGGCGGCTTTAAGTACGACCCGCCCACCGGCGGTCCCGCGCCCGAATCAACCACCAGGGCCATCGCGGACCGTGCCAACGAGCTGCTGGGGGGCTTCCGTCTGGTCAAGCGCATTCCCTTCGAGCAGGCGATCAGGTCCGAGCTGGTCGAGCGTTTCGACTACCGCGGGCACTACGTGGACGACCTGGACCAGGTCATCGACTTCGCGGCGATCCGCTCATCCGGAGTGCGCCTGGGCATCGACCCCCTGGGGGGCGCCTCGGTCAACTACTGGCCGCTGATCAACGAGAAGTATGGCCTGGACATCGGGGTCCTGAACGAGACAGTGGACCCTGCCTGGCCCTTCATGACCGTCGACCACGACGGCAGGATCCGCATGGACCCGTCATCGCCCTACGCGATGAAAGGTCTGGTGGACCGGCTGAACGCCGGCGCATGGGATTCCTACGACCTGGTGGGCGGCACCGATCCGGACGCCGACCGCCACGGGATCGTCTGCCCCGGCTCGGGCGTGATGAACCCCAACCACTACATCGCGGTATGCGTGGAATACCTCTTCTCCGGTCACCGTCCCGGCTGGCCAGCGGGCGCCGGTGTGGGCAAGACCCTGGTCTCCTCATCCCTGATCGACCGCGTGGCCGCTTCGATCGGCGCGAGATTGGTGGAGGTGCCCGTAGGCTTCAAATGGTTCGTGGAGCCCCTCTTCAAGGGGCAGGTGGCGTTCGGCGGCGAGGAAAGCTCCGGCATGAGCTTCCTGCGCTTCGACGGACGCGTGTGGACGACCGACAAGGACGGACTGATCCCCGACCTGTTAGCCGCCGAAATCACGGCCACAACCGGCAAGAACCCCGCCCGACTCCACCAGGAGCAGGTCGAGCGTTTCGGCGAAAGTTGGTACCAGCGGGTCGACACACCCACCAGCCTGGAGCAAAAAGCCAGGTTCGCATCCCTGAGCCCGGCGGACGTGACCGAAACCAGACTCGCCGGCCAGCCCATCGAGTCCAAGCTGACCGAAGCGCCGGGCAACGGCGCCAAGATCGGCGGCATCAAGGTCACCACCAAGGACAATTGGTTCGCGGCCCGTCCTTCCGGCACCGAGAACATCTACAAGGTCTACGCCGAGTCCTTCGTCTCCCCCGAATCCCTGGCCAAGGTGCTGGCGGAAGCCGACGACGTGGTCGGCAAGGCCCTTTCCGATTAGCCATGCACCCGATCCGCCGGCGGCCGTCCCCGGCTATGGGGACGGCCGCCGTCTTTTCAGGAGGAGCGTTTAGGGTGATGGTATGAGCGATAGCCAGATTGTTGTTTCCACCGACGGGTCGGCGCTGGGCAATCCCAACGGGCCCATGGGCTGGGGTTGGGCCAACCACAAGGACGGACGGTCCGATGCCGGCGGGGCCACCAACGGCACCAACCAGATCGGGGAGCTGTGCGCGGTCCTCCAGGCCCTGCGCGCCCACCAGGGCTCCGAGCCGCTGACCATCCAGACCGACTCCCAGTACGCGATCAACTGCTCGACCAAATGGGTGCGCGGCTGGAAGAAGAAGGGCTGGCGGAATGCGGCGGGCAAACCGGTCAAAAACAGGGAGCTGATCGAGGCCATCGACCAGGAGATCCGCGATCGTAAGGGCCCGGTCAAGTTCTTCTGGGTCAAGGGCCACGCCGGCGACCGCTTCAACGAGATGGTGGACGACCTGGCCCGGGGCTACGCCGAGGATGTGCGCGCCGGGGGCAAACGCTCCTACTTGCCCCTGGAGGGCTGGCGCTCCCTGATCAATTCCCCCTACGCCAAGGGACTCAAGATCTCCGAGGAGGTCCGCCTGCAACTCACGGGCCGGGCGTCTGCCCTGGATGCCAGCGCCGACGCCGGAGCCGGCAGGGACAAGACCCTGCCCGAGGGTGGGACGGACAGGCCGGAGCACCGGCAGGCCGCACGCACCCGCCCCCTGCCGACCACACGAACCGACCTGCCCGACGAGACCGAAATCATCGACGACGAGGTGCCACAGGACAGCGGCAGCGCCGAAGCCCCCACCGAAGCCCTGCATATGGACGAGCTGTGGAACGATGACCAGTCACGGAACCACAGCGAACAGGAGCAGCTGGCCGGCGGCGTTTCGGACAGCGGCAGCAACGAGACCGACAGCAACGAGGACGGCACAGATACCGCCGAGAACGAAACCGAAACCGATGAAAACGGGGCCGACGAGACCACCGAGAACGACGACACCAGCGACCAGAACGGGCGCGGCCTGACCGCCTCCGGCGACCTGACCATCACACCCCCGCCCTCGCGCTCCCCCTACTTCGCCGGCAAGGAGCTCCACATCTCCGGTTCGATCACCTTCGAGGCGGACATCGATCAGAAGGGGCGCGTGCACATAGCCGACACCCCCTTCCGCCTGCACTCGATCGCCGAGCGCCAGGACAGGGACACAGACCAACAATCGAACGCGCGGGACTGACCCCCACGTAGGATATACGGAAACAACCGAACGCGCCCCCAGCGGGCGAGCGCGAAGGAGATGACATGGATAAGGCACAACAGGATGCACTGAAGAAGGCGGCCGGCATCGAGGCCGCCAAGCTGGTCGAGGATGGCATGATCGCCGGCCTGGGAACGGGTTCCACGGTCCGCTTCCTGGTGGACGAACTGGGCCGCCGGGTCCAGGAGGAGGGGCTGCACTTCACCGGTGTGACCACCTCCCGCCGCACCCAGGAGCAGGCCGAGGGCTACGGCATCCGGATCGTGGACGTGGACGATGTGGACCATATCGACGTGACGATCGACGGGGCCGACGAGGTGGACAAGGACTTCAACGGCATCAAGGGCGGCGGCGCGGCCCTCCTATGGGAGAAGATCGTGGCCACCAACTCCAACCGGATTGTCTGGATCGTGGACGAGTCCAAGGTGGTGGACACCATCGGCGCCTTCCCGCTGCCGGTCGAAGTCATCCCCTTCGGCGCCGGCCATGTGATCAAGCGCTTCGAGGACCGCGGCTATAAGCCGGTCCTACGCAAGGACGCCGATGGCAGGGAAGTGCGGACCGACGAGAGCAATTACGTGGTGGACCTCCACCTGGAGCGTATCGACCATCCGCAGGACCTGGCCGAAGATCTGATCCGCACGGTTGGGGTCGTCGAACACGGCCTCTTCCTGAACATGGTGGACACGGTCATCGTCGGCGACCCCCACGGCCCCCGGGTCATGACCAACTCGAACAAGTAAGGGCTTACACCCGCACGCAGACCCCTGCCCCGCCGCTGTCACCACAGCGCGGGGCAGTCGCATATCCAGACATATTCCACCAGCCATACTTGCCAGGGGCCGTCCCCGACATAAAAAGAGAACCCCTCCTGCTGCCATGGAATCGGGGATTCCACGGGGGCGGGAGGGGCTCTCGGCTATGCAGCCTACAGACCTGCGCTCACTACTTGCGCTGGTGGCGGGTCTTACGCAGCATTTTGCGGTGCTTCTTCTTGCTCATACGCTTGCGGCGCTTCTTGATGACAGAACCCATCCCAAGCCTCCGTTCCTTAGACATACCGAGGGTAAGTGTTCAACCCGCCTTATAATACACCGATTCGGCGACCTTCACAGGGGGAAGGCCTTATAGAAGGCGTCAACCGCCGCTTTGGGGCCCTGCGCCCGGAAGACGACAGTTGCGTTGCGCCACAGGACCAGGACACGCTTGGCGTTGTCAGCATCCTGGTGCTCCGTGTACGAACCGGTGACCTTTCCGGACACCTTGACCTTTCCCGAAGCCAGTTCCTTGCCGGTCATGGTCTGGCCCAGGGCCGCATACTGTTTGGCGGCGTCGCCCTCCTCACCCCATTGGGCCAGGGTCAGGGTCACATCCTTGGCCGGGTCGCCGGTGGAATAGGTCAGCTGATACTCCTCCAAGGGCGAGGCGGACGACCAATCGCCGGCGGCCTGGGCCTTGGTCCGGGCGTAGGCGCCGACCGTGTCCGGCATGGCCTTGAGCAGGTCGGAGGCGTCCTGGGGCAGGGGCTCGGCCTTGATGGTCGGCTTTGGCTGGACGGAAGAGGGTTTCGACCCGGCGGATGTGGTGCCGTTCGCTGCGGGTGCCGCGGACCTGGGCGCCCAGTGGGGCCATACAAAAGCGGAGAAGAGAACCAGGACCACCAGGACCGCCGCACCGATCACCAGACTCAGCCGCCGCTTGCGAACGGCCGGACCGGGATCGGCGGACAGGGATGGGGGCTGGTTGTGTGGCGTCATCAGGGGTTTGTTGTCAGGCATGCTCCGATTCTCTCACAGCGGTCCTGCACGGCTCGTGGAGGCTTGGCGAAAGGTGCGAAAGTTGCACGCTTGAGACCTCCCCCCGACACGCCAAGCGGACCCTTGCGCCCGGGATGAACACAGGCCCGGCCTTGTCCCTCAAAACGGTTAGCGTCCTAGGTATGGCGAAGAGCGCGACGCAGTACGTATGCACCGAGTGCGGCTGGACCGGGGGCAAGTGGTTCGGCCGTTGCCCCGAGTGCGGTCAGTGGGGCACGATCGAGGAGTTCCACGAGGCCCGGCCAGGCAAGACACGCACGACCGGCGGAGGCGGCGCGGCCAGGCGCACCCAGGCGGCTGTACTTTCGGCCGAAGCGCAGGCACAGCCGATCACCAAGGTGGGCTCGGACTCCGTGCAGCGCCTGCCCACGGGTTTCGAGGAGTTCGACCGGGTGCTCGGCGGAGGCATCGTGCCCGGCTCGGTCATCCTGTTGGCCGGCGAACCCGGCATCGGCAAGTCCACCCTCCTGCTGGAGACCGCCGGCAACGTGGCGCGCACGGCTGCCGGCACCGTCCTCTACATATCAGGCGAGGAGTCCCAGGCCCAGGTGCGCATGCGGGCCTCACGCGTGGGCGCGGTCGAGGATTCCCTCCTGCTGGCCTCCACCACCGACCTGGGCACGGTCCTGGGCCTGATTGAACAGAACAAACCCTCGCTGGCGATTGTGGATTCAGCCCAGACCATCACATCCCAGGACGTAGACGGCATCTCCGGCGGCTCCACCCAGGTGCGCGAGGTGGCCTCCGCATTGATTGACCTGGCCAAGACCTACGACATACCGGTCATGCTGGTGGGACATGTGACCAAGGACGGCGCCATAGCCGGCCCGCGCACCCTGGAGCACCTGGTGGACGTGGTCTGCCAGTTCGAGGGCGACGCGCAGACGGCCCTGCGCATGCTCCACGCAGCCAAGAACCGCTTTGGCCCCACCGACGAGGTGGGCTGTTTCGACATGAGCGGCCAGGGCATCGAGGAGGTCAAAGACCCTGCCGGGCTTTTCCTGTCCACGGCCGAGGCCCCCGTAGAGGGCACCTGCGTCACTTTCACCCTTGACGGCCATCGGAGCCTGCCCATTGAGATCCAGGCACTGGTCACAGCGTCCGTGCTGCCCACCCCCCGGCGCAACGCCAACGGCATCGACGCCAACCGGCTGGCCATGCTTGCGGCCGTGCTCTACCGGCATGGCAAGGTGAACCTGCTGACCCGTGATCTGTATGTGTCCACGATCGCCGGCGGCCTGGCCAAGGAGCCCGGCTGCGACCTGGCCGTGGCGGCCGCCCTGGCCTCGGCCAATTCCTCCAAGCCCATCGGCAAGACCACCTGCGCCATGGGTGAGATCTCCCTGACCGGCCAGGTGCGCCCGGTCCCCCAGCTGACGCACCGCCTGTCCGAGGCGGCCCGCCTGGGCTTCACCCGCGCCGTCGTACCGGTCCGCCGGGGCGGCCGCCCGGCCAGCCCTCCCAAGGGTCTGGAGGTCATCGAGGTCTCCACCCTGGCGGACGCCCTGGAGGCCCTAGGCATCCGCTGATCCGTGACGTTCCGGACCGCAAGGCAGGCCGGCCGGTATCATGCGGATAGGCAGCGGATACACGATGAATCCGGAGCCCACGACCCTTACCGGGTCTGCGGCCCTGATGACACAGTCGAGTCGGAAAGGACAAGAATGAGCGTCGAGCTGGAGGCCATGAGCCCTTATGCCCAATCCCTGGTCAAGCGCCTGGGCCTGGAGCCCCACCCGGAAGGCGGCTGGTATGTGGCCGATTGGCTGAGCCCGCGCGAGGACGCACCTTCGGCACGTCCCCTCTCCTCGCTTATCTACTTTCTCCTGGCCCAGGGCGACGCTTCGGCCTGGCACAAGGTGGATGCCGACGAGGTCTGGCTCTGGCACGGCCCCGCCCAGGTCCGGCTGGAAATCGGCGGCTATGGCGATGCCCCGGCTTCCGACCCGGCCGAGCGCAGCCTGATCACTCTGGGCTCCCAGATCGCCGACGGCGGCGTGATGGACGAAACCGCCATCCCGGTGGGCCACTACGTCGTGCCCGAAGGCTGCTGGCAGCGCACCCTGCCCGGCTCCGGCGACGCCCTGGTCTCCTGCGTGGTCTCCCCCGGCTTCACCTTCGACGGCTTCACCCTGGAGGGCTGACCCTCCGTCCTTCCGCCGACGCGCATCTGGCCCGGCAGAAGACTCCGGCCCCGGTGCCGGATGCAGACGGCCACCTGTTCAGCGGCGCCACCGGGCTGCCTGCCCGTCAACGGCGGGCCGGCAGTGGGACGCATGCGGCGGTGCGGGTAGCGGTCATGTCAGAGTCGGCCGGTAGTGTCTGTCCTATGGATATGAGCTCGAAAGCGCATGAATTCAACGATTCTCTGAGCCGGGCGGCCGCGGGGTTGCGGCTGTATGACACCGCCTCCAGGACGGTGAGCGCTTTCACGCCCATCGAACCGGGCAGGGTGGGGATCTATGTGTGCGGGGCGACTGTGCAGAGCTCGCCGCATGTCGGCCACCTGCGCACCACGTTGGCCTTCGATGTGATCCGTCGCTGGATGACCAAGCTGGGCTTCAAGGTGACGCTCATCCGCAACGTGACCGATATCGATGACAAAATCCTCGACAAGGCCGCAGCGGCCGGCCAGGAGTGGTGGGAGCGCGCCTTCATCTACGAGCGCGAGTTCACTGCCGCCTACGACGCACTGGGCGCCCTGCCGCCCACATACGAGCCCCGGGCCACCGGCCACATCCCACAGATGATTGATTTGGTCCAGCGTCTGATCGACCGGGGCCATGCCTACATCGTGCCCGACGAAGAGGGCGGCCCCTCAGGCAATGTCTACTTCGACGTAGAGTCCTGGCCCGAGTACGGGGCACTGACCCACCAGGAGACAGGCACCCAGGCCGCCGATGAGCAGGCCGCGGTGGCCGACAGGATGGGTCCATCGGTCGATGCGCACGGCGACGACAAGTACAATCCCACCGACGAGGCAGACCTGGCCTCCGGCAAGCGTGGCCCACGCGACTTCGCCCTGTGGAAGGCCTCGAAACCGAGCGACCCGCCGACCGCCCGCTGGACCACGCCTTTCGGCACCGGCCGGCCTGGTTGGCACCTGGAGTGCTCGGCCATGAGCCGTCGCTACCTGGGCGAGGATTTCGACATCCACGGCGGCGGTCTGGACCTGCGTTTCCCCCACCACGAGAACGAGATGGCCCAGTCGCGTGCGGCCGGCTGGGGCTTCGCCCACCGCTGGATGCACACCGCATGGGTCACGCAAAAGGGCGAGAAGATGTCCAAATCCCTGGGCAACGGCCTGGCCGTGGATGCGGTCCTGGCCGCCTACCCGGCCTGGGTGGTGCGCTACGCCCTGGTCTCGGCCCACTACCGCTCCATGCTGGAGTGGGGTGATCAGACCCTGGCCGAGGCGCAGGCCGCCTACGAACGCATCACCGGTTTCGTGAATCGCGCGGGCAAGGCCCTGGGTTGGCAACCCTCGCGCGAGGAGGTCGCCGCCCGCTCGGCCGACCAGCTGCCCGCCGACTTCGTCAATGCCATGAACGACGACGTGAAGGTGCCCGAGGCGCTCGCCGTCCTGTTCGCCACGATCCGCAGGGCCAACGCCGGCATGGCCGGCGGCGATTCACACGCCGAGCAGGACGGACTCCTGCGTGACCTGCTGGATGTGCGCGCCATGCTGGACATATTCGGCCTGGACCCGCTCGACCCCCACTGGACCCGACCGGACCGGGGGGAGACCGCCACCGCCGAGCATGCCGCACTGGATGCCCTGGTCTCCCGGAACCTGACCGACCGCCAGGCCGCCCGCACCGCCAAGGACTTCGCCCGTGCCGATGCCATCCGCGACACCTTGGCCGCCGCCGGCATCGCCATAGAGGACACCCCGGAAGGCCCCTCCTGGCAGCTGGAGGGCTGATTCACCGGGTCCCCGGACCCGTTCTCCCGGGCGGCCGGTAGAATTGGTGCATTATGGCTGCTTTTTCTTCTTTGACCGATAGGCTGTCGAACGCCTTTACGCACTTGCGCTCCAAGGGCAAGCTGTCCGAGGCCGACATCGACGGCACCATCCGCGAGATTCGCCGCGCCCTGCTTGACGCCGATGTGTCGCTCGATGTGGTCCGCTCCTTCACCGCGAAGGTGCGCGAACGGGCCCTGGGTGCCGAGGTGTCCGAGGCCCTGAATCCGGCCCAGCAGGTCGTCTCGATCGTCAATGACGAGCTGACCGCCATCCTGGGTGCCGGCGTGGATCGGCCGCTCAATTTCGCCAAGAACCCACCCACGGTCATCATGCTGGCCGGCCTTCAGGGCGCCGGTAAGACCACCCTGGCCGGCAAGCTCGGATACTGGCTCAAAGATGCGGGCCATACCCCCCTGCTAGTGGCGGCCGACCTGCAACGGCCCAACGCCGTCACCCAGCTGCAGGTGGTGGGCGAGCGCGCCGGCGTGCCGGTATACGCCCCCGAACCCGGCGTGCAGACCGAGAGCTCGGACGTGGTCTCCCCCGGCCAGGCCACCGGTGACCCGGTGCAGGTGGCGCGCGATTCGATAGCCCTGGCCAAGTCTAAACTCTACGACACGGTCATCATCGATACCGCCGGCCGCCTGGGCGTGGACCAGGAGCTCATGCAACAGGCGCGCGACATTCGCGACGCGGTCCAACCCGACGAGATCCTCTTCGTGATCGACGCCATGATTGGCCAGGACGCGGTGCAGACCGCCAAGGCCTTCGACGAAGGCGTGGACTTCACCGGCGTGGTACTCTCCAAGCTCGACGGCGACGCCCGCGGCGGTGCGGCACTGTCGGTGGCGTCGGTGACCGGCAAGCCCATCCTCTTCGCCTCCAACGGCGAAGGTTTGAAGGACTTCGAGGTCTTCCACCCCGACCGCATGGCCTCCCGCATCTTGGACATGGGCGACATCCTGACCCTGATCGAGCAGGCCCAGCGCGAGTTCGACGAGGAGGAGTCCCGCAAGGCCGCGGAGAAGATGGCCGAAGGGTCCTACGGTCTGGACGACTTCATGAACCAGCTGCAGCAGGTGCGCAAGCTGGGTTCCCTCAAGTCCATCCTGGGGATGATCCCCGGCATGGCGCAGCACCGCAAGGAGCTGGAACAGTTCGACGAGAAGGAGATCGACCGCACCGAGGCCATCATCAACTCGATGACCCCCAGGGAACGGCGTGAGCCCGGCATCATCGACGGTTCCCGCCGCGCCCGTATCGCCTACGGCGCCGGCGTGACGGTCTCGGCCGTCAACGGTCTTCTGCAGCGCTTCGAGCAGGCTTCCAAACTGATGAAACGGATGACCAATGGAGCCCGACAGATGCCCGGCATGCCTGGTTACGGCGGCGGCAAGAAAGGCAAGAAGGGCAAGAAGGGCAAGAAGAAAGGCAAGTCCCGTTCCGGCAACCCGATGAAGCGGGAGGCCGAGGAGAAGGCCCTGCGCGAGCGCCTGTCCGGCGGCAAGGGCTCGCAGTCCACCTCGGGCGGTTCAGCCTTCGCCAAACCGCAGACCCCGCAGATGCCTGCCGGTATGCCCGAGATCCCACCCAACCTGGGTGGTGGCCTGGGCGGCCTGTTCGGAGCCTGAGCCGCTTCCGTGTCTTCCTTACTATGGCCCCTGCTGGGCCTGTGCGCCCTATGGATGGCCTTACGCTACCTGCCTGCGGGTTGGGACTGGCACCGGCCCCTGCCCGAACTTATCGCCCTGGTGCCGTTCCTGAGCGCCCCAATCATGATTGTGTTGGCCTGGGCCCTGGTCGTGGCCGCCTGGCCCCAGGCCGTCGCCGCCACCCTTTTACTGACCCTGGAGGCCGTCTGGGCCCTCCCCTTCCTGCTGCATCTGCCCAAGCCGCTGCTGGCGCTCTCCGCCCTGCCTGCCTCGGCCCAGCCCGGGCCAAGCGCACCGGCCGGCACGGCTGACCCGGACGACCCCGCCGCATCCCTGACCCTGATGACCCTGAACTGCAAATACGGCCACGCGGACGCCAAGGCCATCGTCTCCGCGGTCAGGCAGCGGGGGGTGGACCTACTCGCCCTGCAGGAGGTCAGCACCGGGCTGCTCGAACGACTCCACGCCAACGGCCTGGACGCCCTACTGCCCTATGGGGTCTCCGGCCCCGCCACCCGCGACGACAACGGTGGCTTCAACGCCCTCTTCTGTGCGATCGACCCCCGGGAGAGCAGCCCCCAGTCGGTCCCCCTGCCCGCCTCGGCGGTGCCGACGATGACCCTGCCCGCCCTGGGAGGCTCCATTGTCGCCGCCTCGGCCCACCCCAAATCACCCCAGCGCGGCGGCGCCAATTGGGGCAGCTCGATCCAGGCCTTGGCCGGTCTGAGCCCAGCGGCCCCCTCGACCCCTGCCAGGGCCTCGGCCCGCCGTCTCGCCGGACAGGCCGATGAGGCCATCATCATGGGCGACCTGAACTCCTCGCTCTTCCACCCCTCCTTCCGCAGGCTCCTGGCCGACGGCCGCCTGCTGGACGGCGCGGTGGCCCTTCACCGGGGCCTCTACCCCACCTTCCCGGCCTCATACCCGATCGTGCCTCCCATGATCGAGATCGACCACGTCCTGCTCACCCCAGGCCTGTCCATCCAATCCCTGCACGCTTTCCACATCCCCTCCACCGACCACCAAGCCCTCCTGGCAAAGATCGTCGCTTCCTGAGACCAGCCAGCCTCAAGGCATCCGGAAGCCCCCCCCCCCGCCGATCGGCGATTGGATCCACATCCGGCCGCCCTCCCGGGGCCTTCCCTGGTCCGGCGATATCCACACACCTGTGGCACAGGCTTATCCGGGCGGTGCGGTATAATTTTGCTGTTATTCGTGTGGACGGGCCCTCTCATACCGTTTGCATGAGGAACACGTGGTGGATGGATTCCATGCCCCACATAGGATTCGGACACCGCATTTCTAGCTACAAGGAGAGCCGTTTTGGCAACCAAGATTCGCCTGAAGAGAATGGGCAAGAAGTTCTACGCCTTCTACCGCGTGGTCATCGTTGATTCGCGCAAGAAGCGCGACGGCAAGGTGATCGAGGAGATCGGCACCTACGATCCGAACACCCAGCCTTCTACGATCAAGATCAAGTCCGAGCGCGCTCAGTACTGGCTCGGCGTGGGTGCACAACCCAGTGAGCCGGTGCTCAACCTGCTCAAGATCACGGGCGACTGGCAGAAGTACAAGGGCCTGCCCGGCCAGGAGGGCACTTTGAAGATGCCCAAGGCCGAGATGGACGCCCAGGCGCGCATCGAACAGGCAGAGGCCGAAGCCCAGAAGCTGAAGGCCAAGAAGTCCGAGGCCGAGGCGAAGGCCAAGGCAGAGGCCGAAGCCAAAGCCCCCAAGGCCGACGAGGCCGAGACCGCCGATGCAACGGCTTCCGTCGAGGCAGCCGCCCAGTCCGGCCAAGAGGAGAACCCCGCAGCCGAGTGATTCGGCCCTGGGTCCCATCAGCGTTTGGAGGAGTGATTCAAGTGCTCGCACAGGCAGTCGAACATCTGATCAAGAACATCGTCGATTTCCCCGACGATGTCTCGGTGCGCTCCCATGAGAACGCCCGTGGGGAACTCCTGCGGGTGCGGGTCAACCCTGAGGACATCGGGCGCGTGATCGGGAGGAGCGGACGGACGGCCAACGCCATCCGCACCGTGGCCCAGGCCATCTGCGACCACAAGATTCGTGTCGACATCATGGATGTCCGCCGGTGAGCGCGACCGACACAGCCGAACGCATGAACGCAGACCCTCAGCAACCCAGATTGCTGAGGGTCTGTCGTATCGGCCGCGCCCAGGGCCTGAAGGGCGAGGTGAACGTGTTCGCCTTCACCGACGAGCCGGAACGACGCTTCTCCCCCGGTTCCGTCCTGACAGTGGCCGATGGCTCGCGCCCCTTCACCGTCGTCTCCTCCCGCCGCTTCAGAAACCGCTGGATCGTACACTTCCAAGGCATCGACGACCGCACCGCCGCCGAGGCGCTGTCCGCTATCGAGCTCTACGTGCAGCCCGACCCCGAGGAGGAGGCAGCCGACGACGACGCCTGGTATCTGGAGGACCTGGTGGGCCTGGAGGTCCGGATGGCCCCCGGAAACGGGCTTGGACGGCCCGCTGACGAGCTGGTCGGCCGCGTCGGGTCGGTGATCGACTCCAGCGCCCAGCAGCTCCTCGAGGTATCCATGGAAAGCTCCATAACACCCGCCGACGTCGACGGCCATCCTTCGACCGGCCTGGTCCCCTTCGTGGAGCAGCTGGTCCCAGAGGTGGACCCCGAGGCCGGCTATATCGGTATCGATCCGCCCAAGGGCCTCCTGCCGGGCTTGGACTGAGCGCCAGACCGGCCGGCACGACCCCGAAGGGAACCACAGGGCCCCGCTGAGTACCGATGTCTCAGCGGGGCCCTTTCACGCGCCTGCAAAGGCTCGCCCTACATGTCCTCCACAACCAGGTAGGTCATGTCGAGTGGACCGTGGACCCCCACGACCAGCACCATTTCGATGTCGCCGGTGTTGGAGGGGCCGGTGATGATGTTGATGTTCGAGGTCTTGAGCTCGCCGGCCTTCATGGCCTTGTCGTAGCGGTCCATGGCCTGCCGGGAGCGCGGCAGGATGCAGGATTTGCGTACGATGGCCAGGTAGTGGACCGGCAGGAAGTGGAAGGCCCTGCCCTGGCCCGGAGTGGTGGCCGTGGTGATGGAGCCGGATTCGGCCAGCATGTAATCGGCGAAGGCAATGGCCGCGCCTGCATGCTCGGCGGCGTCGATGTTGGCCTGTCGGCCCGCGCCCGGCCGCCAGAAGGTAGGCGTCGGGTCCTCAAGCCCATCCCGCCATGACTCCAGTCCGAAGTCGGCAAAGAGGTCCGAGGTGGGCAGGAGCAGGCGGTCATGCCCGTTCGCCTGGTATGGCTCATCCGCGTTGTCCGTGATCTTGTCCTTGATGAACGTGTCCAGCACGCCTGGCAGCTTGGCCTTGGTCGTGGTCTGGAAGTGGGCGTTGACCGCCTCGCTGTTCTTCCGGGCGATCCGGAGCAACTCATCCTGGCTCTTGCCGGACAGGGTCGTCTCGGGCAGGTCATTCACCGGCACAAGGGGGTTGTCCCCCAACAGGTGACGGGGGCGTCCGCTTCGTTCCGCAAGATGGTTCAGAAAGGTCTCGCGATCAGTCATGCTGCTGGGTTCCTTCCTGCCGCGAGGCAGCGTCGGCGATGTCGTTGCCGTCTATGTGGCTGCCTTCGGGCACATGTTCCTGGGACAGCGAAGCGGCCCTGGCCCCTACCCGTTCGGACACCTTGTCCTGCCCTTGGGCGTGCGCCTGCACTTCGGTGATCGGGCGACCGTCCTGATAGTAGCCATCGGCCTTCAGGACGGGCTCCCCCACGGATCCGGAGGCGCGGGGATCCCTCGGCGCCTGGGGCACGGTGGCTTTCATGCCCCCCTGCATGGCCTGCTCTCTCTTGTGCTCACGGAACCAGGTCCGGAAGTTCTTGGAGTGGGCCGGCGGATCGGGCAGGTCGCGCACCTTGGTCCAACCGCCGAAAACGAAGGGCATCCACTCCAGGTGCCTGCCGTTGGAGTACAGGTTCTCCGCGGTCTCCGGCCGCTTTTTCTGCAAGGGCGTCAGCATGGCATGGTCCATGCCCAGCGCTGTGCGGAAGAGCGAGGAGTGCCCCGTTCCCAGGCCCACCACGCGCATTACCGCATCGTCGACCAACTTGCTCTGATGCAGGTCGTCCATCTCGATCTGGCGGTGCTTGATCAGCAGCTTGTGCAGCGGGATCTTGACCGGGCAGGTGGCTGTGCATGCCGCGCACAGGGAACAGGCATAGGGCAGGTCGGGAAAGTCGTCGTAGTTGCCTTGCAGGACGGGTGAGAGGACGGAACCGACCGGACCCGGGTAGATGGAACCGTAGCCGTGACCGCCGATGTGGCGGTAGACCGGGCAGACGTTCAGGCAGGAGGCACAGCGGATGCACTGCAGTATGGGCTCGAAGTCGGTGCCCAGGGCGTTGGAACGGCCGTTGTCGATGATGACGACGTAGAACTCCTCGGGGCCGTCGGCCTCGCCGTCCACCTGCCGGGAGGTGAAAGTGCAGTAAGTGGTGATCTTCTGGCCCACTGCGGATCGGGCGAGCATGTTGTCGATGGTCTCGGCCTCGCGCATGCCGGGTACGATGCGCTCCATACCCATGCACACCACCTGGATCTTCGGGATGGCCATGCACAGGTCCGCGTTGCCTTCGTTGGTGTCCAGGTTGATCATGCCGTTGTCGGCCACGGCGAAATTGCAACCGGTGATCGACATCTCGTTCCTGAGGAAGCGCTCGCGCATGACCTTGCGGGCGAAACGGGCCAGGTGCTGGGGGTCGTTGTCCCCCTCGTAGCCCAGTTTCTTCATGAAGACCTCACGCACCTGGTCACGGTCCTTGTGGATGGCGGGGAACACCAGGTGGGTGGGCTCGTCCCAGTCGTCCTGTTGCAGGATGAACTCGGCCAGGTCGGTCTCCAGGAGGTTCATCCCCTCGATTTCGAGCAGCGCCTTGTCGACACCAATCTCGGAGGTGACCATGGACTTGGACTTGACGACGTTCCTGACCTGTTTTTCCCTGGCCAGGTTCACAATGAAGTCACGCGCCTCGACATCCGTCTGCGCGAAGAAGACGCGGCCGCCGTTCTTCTCGACGTTGTCGGAGAACTCCTCCAGGTAGTCGGGCAGGTAGCGCACGGTGTGCTGGCGAATCTGCTCGCCCAGGCTGCGCCAGTCCTCCCAGTTGCCCAGCTCCTGGCGCGCCGCCTCGCGCTTGATCCACTGCGCATCCTGGGCCTTGGCCACGGCCTTCTGGGCGAAGGTGTCCTCCTCGGACTCCTTGAGCCTGGTCAGGAAATCGTGGTCGCTGTTGCGAATCATCGTTGCTGTCTTCATGCCAGCACCCCCTCCTTCTCCCGGGTGTCCACATAGGTCACACGACTCAGGTCCACGTTGTGGTTGAGTACCTCGGCCAGGTGCATGATCGTGATTTTCTCGCCCCGGCGGTTGAAGCGGCCGCCGATGTTCATCAGGCAGCCCGGGTCGCAGGATATCAGGACGGATGCGTTCGTTGAGATCACATCGTTGACTTTCTCATCCACCATCTGCCTGGAGATCTCCGGCTCCTTCATCGAGAACATACCGCCGAAACCGCAGCAATTCTCGATATGCGGCAGAGGGATCATCTTCAGATCCTTGACATGGTCAAGCAGCACGAATGGGCTGGTGCGCTCCCCCAGCAGCCGCGTCATGTGGCAGGAGCGGTGGTATGTGGCCACAGCGTCCAGTTCGGCGCCTGCGTTTTCGACACCGAGCACCCGGTAGAGGAACTGGGAGAATTCATAGGTCTTGTCGGCCACCGCCTGGGCCTTGGCCTGGTATGCGGGTTCGCCCTTGAGATGGAAGGGCAGCTCCTTGAGCATGTTCACGCACGAGCCGGCAGGCCCCACGATGTAGTCGGCGTCCACACTCAGCAAAGCGTCGACCTCGTTGTGCATCACGTGCTTGGTCTCCGCGATATAGCCGGAGTTGAAGGTGGGCTGCCCGCAGCAGATCTGCCGCATGGGCATGAAGGTCTCACAGCCGAAACGCTCCAGCACCTCGACCATGGCCTTGCCTACGTTCGGGAACATCAGATCCACCACGCAGGTGGAGAAGATGACGACTTTCATGCCTACCCCTTTGGTGTCGCATATATCCATGTATCCACGTACCGCTCCACGGCAGCCCGCGCATCGATAGGGGCACTGGGCCCGTTCCAGCGCGTACATCCGAAAACGACCGGGCCCATACGGCGTTGATGGGCCACAGTCAAGAGCACACCCAACAATCATCTCACCGCTTAAGGCCCTTGACACCCGGTTTCAGGACAATCTTCATAATTCGTGGTGTGACCTATGCCACTCTCAAGCCCTGGTGGGCGTCCCCCGACAGCCCAGACCGACCCGTTCAGCGGCGACCGGGACCGGGGAGGCCGCTAGAGTGAGGGCATGAAGATCGACATCGTTTCCGTGTTTCCCGAATACTTCGACGTGATGCGTCTGAGCCTGCTGGGCAAGGCCCAGGATAAGGGCCTGCTAGACGTGCAGACGCACAACCTGCGCGACTGGACCCACGATGTGCACCATTCGGTCGACGATACGCCGGTGGGTGGCGGGGCAGGCATGGTCATGAAACCGCAGGTCTGGGCCGAATGTCTGGACGAATTGCTCGGGGTGGACGCATGCGACGTACAAGCGCGGCACGCGGATACCGTATCGGCCCATGGGTCGGATGAGGCCAAGGGAAGACCCGCGACCGCCGACGGCAAGCCTGTGCTCATCTTCCCGAACCCGTCCGCGCCCCTGTTCACCCAGTCCGACGCCACGGAGCTGGCGCAGGTGGACCGTCTGGTCTTCGGATGCGGCCGCTACGAAGGCTACGATGCCCGCATTCCTGACTACTACCGGTCGCAAGGCTTCGACGTACGCGAATACTCCATCGGCGACTACGTGCTCAACGGTGGTGAGGTGGCGGTCTCGGTCATGATGGAGGCCATCACCCGCCTACTGCCCGGATTCATGGGCAACCCGGAGTCGATTGTGGAGGAGTCCTACACCGGAGACGAGCCCCTCCTGGAATACCGCCAGTACACCCGGCCCACCAGCTGGCGCGGGATGGTGGTACCCGAGATACTGACCTCCGGCGACCACGGCAGGGTGGACCGTTTCCGGCGCGACGAATCGTTGGAGCGCACCTCCCGCATCCGACCGGACCTGGTCGAGCGCCTGGACTGCCGGCGCCTGGACAAGAAGGACAAAGCCAAACTGGAGGAACTGGGATGGCAGACCGAGGGTCGCCACCCCCGGCAGGCGGCGGCCGGCAAGGTCGGAGGACCCGAATCCAAGACACCTGCCCGGCCGGCGCGCCAGGCGGACTGACACCAAGAAGAACCCAGCCCTGCCGGCGTCAGGACCGGCTATCCGGCGGCTTCACCGGTCCTGGCATGCTCGATATAGTGGACGACCGTCTCCCCGTAGGCCCTGGACTCGGTCAGGGTCCAACCCCGGGGCGGCCGTGGCGGCTGCGAACGGCTGGAGCGTTCCAGGATGATGACGCTGCCGGCACCGACCATGCACCCGTCCACGAGGGCGTCCACAATCGCGTCGCACTGTGGGGCCCCCAACCCATAGGGCGGGTCCATGAAGACCAGGTCGAAAACCTGTGCGCCGCCGGCGCCCCGCTGTCCACTGAGCGCGTACCGCTCGGCTTTGAGCGGCAGCACCTGGGCCCTGTCGTCCGGCTCCCAGGCCGGGGAGGCCTTGAGCCTGGACAGGCTGTCTCCGATCAGGGAGGCGGCCTTACGGGAGGCCTCCACGGCCACCAACGTCTTGGCCCCACGCGACAGGGCCTCGAAACCCAGGGCTCCGGTGCCGGCGTACAGGTCGAGCACGCGGGCGCCGTCAAGTGCCCCCCAAGCGTCCAGGCGGGAGAACATAGCCTCCTTGGTGCGGTCCGTCGTGGGACGGGTTCCCTTGAGGGCCGACGGTATGGGCAGCCCCTTGAACCTGCCTGCTATGATTCGCATCCTCATCCTCCCACTTCAATCACATGACGATATCCACTGATAGCCGGCGTCCTGATATCGCCGGAACCGGCGCTCAGGTGGAGGTCAGGAAAGCCTCGTTGCCCCGCATGAAGTCCAGGGCGGCGCCTGCCAGCTCCACCTCCCCCGTGAGCTTCGGATCCTTTGCCAGCAGGGCCTGGGCCTGCTCGCGCGCCCGGGCGATGACCTTGGCATCCTTGACCACCCGCAGGAGTTTCAGGGAGGAGCGGCCGCCGGACTGGGCGTCCCCCAGCACGTCGCCCGCGCCGCGGATCTCGATGTCGGCCTCGGCGATTTCAGCACCGTCGGTGGAGGTGCGGATGACTTCCAAGCGTCGGGCTGCAGGTGATCCAGGCTCGGCCCGCGAAATCAGGAAGGCCCAGGAGTCCGTGCCGCCACGGCCGACCCGGCCACGCAGCTGGTGAAGCTGGCTGAGACCAAACCGGTCCGCATCGAAGATCACAATGACCGAGGCCTCGGGCACATCCACCCCCACCTCAATCACAGTGGTGGCCACCAGGACAGGCGTCTTGCCGGAGGAGAAGTCGGCCATCACCCGGGTCTTGGCCTCATCGTCATCGCGGCCGGTCAAGCTGGCCATGCCGATACCGGCGAACTGGGGCAGGGAGGACAGGCGCCGGCTCATCTCTTCAACCGAATGCAGGGGCGGTTGGGGTTCACCGCCCTCCTCCTCTTCTCCGTAGGGATCGATCAGGAAGTCGCCTTCCTCCTTATCGCCAGCCGTCCGTCCCTTCCCTTTGCCCTTTGAGGCCGTGTCCAGGGCGGCGTCGTCCCCGTCCTCCTCGATCCGCGGGCAGACGACATAGGCACGCTCCCCCGCTTCGATCCGCTTACGGATGTGCAGGAACATGGCCGCCATGGTCCTTGCGTCCGCCTCCGGGACCACGAATGTTCGGACAGGCTTGCGTCCACCGGGCAGTTCGGTCAGCAGGGATATGTCCAGGTCGCCGAACCAGGTCATGGCGGCTGTGCGCGGGATGGGCGTCGCTGTCATGACCAGCAGGTGGGGAGCCTTGTCGGACTTACGCCGCAGGGTCTCGCGCTGTTCCACGCCGAAACGGTGCTGTTCGTCGATGACAGCCAGGGCCAGGTGGGGAGCCTGGAATGTCTTGGAGAAGGCGGCATGGGTGGCGATCACGATGCAGGGCTCCCCGGAGGCCGGGACGGCCAGGGCCCGCCGCCGCTCGGCCAGCCTCATGCCTCCTGTCAGCAGGACGAGAGGCACCGGCGCCGAAGCATTCACATGGGTTCGTCCATCATCGTCGGGGCGCTCGGCGTCCTCACCTGCCGGGGAACCCCCGGAAGCCAAGGCGTCCAGCATCCGCCCGATGGATTCGTAATGCTGCTCGGCCAGCACCTGCGTAGGCGCCACCAACACGGCCTGGTATCCGGCATCGACGGCCTGGAGCATGGCGGCCAGCGCCACCACGGTTTTGCCGGACCCCACCTCGCCCTGAAGGAGGCGCTGCATGGGATATTCCTGGGCCATGTCCTCCTGGATGCGGCCGATCACGGCCCGCTGGCCGCCCGTCAGCTCGAAAGGAAGGGAGTCCACGAACCGCCTGACCAGGGAGTCGGGCCCCGGCGGCGGGCATGAGTATGTGGATACCGCGCGTGCATCCTCCCTACTGCGCAGCAGGGCGGTCTGGGAGACGAAGGCCTCCTCGAAACGCAAGGTGCGCAAGGCCCGGCGGAAGTCGTCGACCGTATCCGGGTCGTGCATGCCCAGAAAGGCCTGCGCGCGGTGCTCCAAGCCGTTTTCCATGCGTACGGGTTCGGGCAGAACGTCCGGCACGGCGCGCGCGAAGGCCCCAGCGTCGATCGGTGGTTCCTGGATCTGCCCATCCGGAACCGGCGAGGAGGTGCCCGATCCGGATTGGATGCCGCCGGATGCGCCCCCGCCACCGGCATCCTCCTGACCCCTGGCCGCCAGCAGGCGGATGAAGCCGAGTATGGTGTCATGGATGTGTTCGGAGGAGATGCGGGAAGAGGCGTGGTAGACGGGCCGGGGGCGGGAGACCTTGGCCAGGGCCCGGTCCACCGAATCGGCGTCCGGCCGGATCGAGGCAGGAACCGGGTCGCCCGCCTCCCCATCGCCGGCCGAGACCAGCAGCACCTCCGGATGGGTGAATTGCAGCTGGTCGTTGAACACCGAGGGATCGCCCGCCAGGACCACCTGGGCGCCTGGCTTGAGGCGCATGATCATCCAGTCCATATAGGACTTGCGGTGGGAGAAGAAGACCAGACGGGCCTTGGATCCGGCCGCACCCCGGGCCTGGGCGAAGTCGTCATCGGAAACGGTCGCATCCAGACGAAAGCCCCTCCTGCCCCCCATGGGCACCACCCGGGCCTGCTCCACCCTGGCCGCGAAAGCCGCAGGGGCGCCCAGTTCCACCGAACCTATGGGGCATACCGGCACCGGGTCGGTCACACGGAAGGGATAGTAGGTCAGGGCATCGCCCACGGTCTCGAGCCCCAGGGATTTAAGCGCGCTGACCCGCCTCTTGTTGCTCAGCAGGTTCGAGATCGCGCTGTCCGCACTGATCGCTGCGCTCGTCGGCATGTCTCCTCCTGTGCCCCCGACTATATCCGAGCCCCCGGAGCCCGGGCCGTATACGAAAAGACCCCCAGGGCCTAAGCCCTGAAGGGTCCGAAGTATCGCTGGAAAACCGCCCGGCAATCAGGCGGCCACGCGCTGCACCTTACCGGCCTTGATGCACTTGACGCATACGCGGACACGAACGTTCTCGCCGTCGACCACGGTGTGCACGGACTGCAGGTTCGGGCGGAAGACGCGCTTATTGCGGATATGCGAATGCGAAACACTGTAACCAGAGCGCGGGCCTTTGCCGCACACTGCGCAACGAGCTGCCATGATGACTCCCTTTGACGTCGTTCTTCCAAGTCCTACCGTGCGTTGGGCGAGCAGCTCGAAGCCACGGCTCAAACACACAACTTTCTCAAAATACCACATCTGCCGGCCCCGGGCAAGCCGGCACCGCCGCGGTGTCGCCCTCCGGGAGGCGTAAATGCATATATCTCAATGCGGCCGAAATGCATTCACGCCCATTCTCGAATAAAGGCAGTGCTAACTCACCGCCATACCAGCCATGGCTCCTATCTGACCTTGCGGATAAAGAAGACCAGGATTACGCCCATGAGGGCCAAGCCTGCGGCCAACGGAAAGATTCCACGATAGCCGAAATATTGAATGACGGCGGCGGAGAAGATTGGCCCGAACACCTGCCCACCATTATTTGCGATGTTGAGTATGCCCAAATCCTTCGCGGCAGTGCGCGGGTCCGGGAGCACCTCGATGTTCAGCGCCTGGTCCACGGAGTTGAACATGCCCATGCCGATGCCGACGATCAGTGCGTAAACCAGCATGATATAGGGCTCATGCGTCAGGTAGGGGACATACGAGCCGAGTGCAATCAGAATACCCGAAACGATAACTGGCATCTTACGCATCTTCAACTTGTCAGAAACAGGACCAGCCACTATGCACAATACTATGGCCGTAACCATCATAATCATTGAGATTGCAGAAACGTAACCCTGCAAGGTCTTACCCTTAAGCAGGATGTAGTCTGTCAGGATATATAACTGGTAGCCCGAAATCGCAAATGAGGCAGTCTGCATACACAGCTTGCCAAAGAGCGCCAGGTAATAGTCACGGACATGCTTGGTCGGAAAGACAAAGTTGTCGGAGAAAGTGCGCAGAGTGACCTTTGGCACTGACATCCCCTTCGTGGACTGTTCACGCAGGATCAGCGCGGCAACAGGTCCTGAAAGGAGTGACATGACCGCCATTACGACGAACCCCGTCTTTGGTATGGGCAGGAAGAAGGAGGCCAGCATCTGTCCACCATATTGCCCCGCAGAGTTCCCTAGCGCATACACAGACGAGATTGTCCCACGGTATTTGGGCGAAGTTCTGTCCGCAATGACTGCAATCAGGGGTGCAACAATCATATTGAGGAAAATCATATAGACCGAGTCCGAAAGCACCACTTGCCACACCTGGGTGCATTGAGCCCAGAAGAGCATGCAAACGAATGTGCCGACAGAGCCGGCGACAATCCATGGTGTGCGCCGACCCCAGCGCGAACGCGTACGGTCCGACAGACCTCCCTCGATGACGTTCGCAATTGTTGAGACAATCATGGCAACCGTAGACATGAGCGCAATGTCCGCGGTCTTGTGAGCGGGATCAATCCGGGCAACTTGCTGGGGCACCAAAACGCCAACCAAACCCAAATAAGGACCTAACCACAGCAGGACACCGATAGCAAGCGCCACGCCTGTCCTCACTGGAATCTTGAGTTGTTGATCATCAGTAGGGGTGACCCAGCTCGGGTGTTCTGCCAGACCCACTGAATCGCTATTATAACTGAATGCGTTGGCTTGGGGATTACGATGCGTCATGCTGCCACCTCATTATTGTTTGCCCGCATGTCATGAGGTTCACCCAATTCCTGCAAGACAGCCACGTCCCAAGCACCAAGCTCAACAGTGCCGACATTGGTGGCACCATTCAGCTCGGCGCACTTGACAGGCAGACGAACTTCTTGTTCCTGCCAATCCCAGTTGAAGAGGAAATGAATCCTATACCCACTACTATTGACGGCAGAAGAATGTGTCACACTTTCGGGCAGGTAAGCCCATGGATTGCTCGGAAGCGCGTAGTCAAAAATCGACGCGGCAAGTTCTGTATTAGGAACCGTGCCCACGACCGTCAACCGGCCTTTGTCAACGTTCTCCGTAGTTATCAGCGGGAATTGAGCAAAGTGAGGATGACTGTTCCTGGCAAGAATCCGCGCTCCTTCGCTGCGCAGACAGTCCACCCACTCAGTAGCCGCAGCCCCATTACGGA
Organism: Bifidobacterium xylocopae; assembly: GCF_003315615.1. Classification (GTDB taxonomy): domain Bacteria; phylum Actinomycetota; class Actinomycetes; order Actinomycetales; family Bifidobacteriaceae; genus Bombiscardovia; species Bombiscardovia xylocopae. The sequence goes on along the minus strand of NZ_PDCH01000002.1, from coordinate 35,248 downwards.
GCTCGAAGTCACTGTCAACCGATGCGACGGACAACGGTGCACTGATGTTCGAAAACTCCTGGTAGGACACCTTAGCCATATCACTGATTTGAGAGGGCTTGATATCCAACCTGGGTCTGGCAAGCCAGTCGGCGTAAGTAGAGCGAGGCCCCAGAATCAGATGGCCGCCCGCCAAAACGTAATGCTTCAGCCAGGTCAACATCGCCTCTGTGGATATGTACATGCCAGCTACGACAAATACAGGGTTCTTTGCGGCGAAGCTCTCAGGATCCACGACCGTTTCTCCGGTGCCTGCATCCACCAATTGGATATCTTGGACCATCCGCACCTGACGTCTCGCCGCATAAGCCCCTTGGTAAAATGCCTCAAGCAAATGATCATATGCCTTCGGGTTACGCACCATATGGGGGTCAGCGGTTCCATCGGCGGACATGTATGGCTCATAGGACAATCCCCAACGCGAATTTACCGAATACAGAATCGCCACATCAGCGTCTGGTGTCAAATCCGTGACCCTGCTGCCCGACCGGCTGAGTTCAGCACCCAGCTGCGCTATTTCTTCATATACACGGCCTGGGTTCCGGTCATGCGGCAGGATGCCGCCCCAGTAGGTCTCAGTCCCATAGTGGAGTTGCTGCCAGTGCCAGTATTCAATCAGGTCGGCGCCGCGTGAGATGAACTGCCAAGCAGCTTGCCGCCATTGGCCGTGATAACCCGGCCGGTTGTCGGCGGATCCTCCTACCGGCCCCCCATCTGTTTCGAGCACGAAGAAGGGTTCCTGCTTCAACGAGTAGGTACGGTCCGCCATCAGTGCTAAGGACCAGGGGCCACTTGCATACCAAGCGCCGGCTGCAGGGTCAAAATCAGGGTATTTGAGCCCATCCTGCATGCGGTAATAGGGGTCGGAACCCGCAATGTCCAGTTGCCTAGAGGCCGTTCCCTCGTCCACGGCCTCACGTCCGAGCGCAAAATTGACCGTAATGAACTGATCCGGACGACAATGCGCCTGAATGAGTTCCCTCTGCCATGTCAGCATCTCATCGGTCAGCTGTGCCTGATAGCGTCTCCATTCGATATCGTACTGCGGCTGGGCATTGCCCTGCGGTTGCCAGAGATCATCCCATGTCGAAAGCTCATGGGACCAGTAAGCCAGCCCCCACTCCTTATTCAGTCGCTCTACTGAACCATACCGGTGACGCAGGTAGTCCTTGAAGCCTTCGAACGCGTCACGCGAGTAGTTCAGGTGCAGTCCGGGCTCATTATGCAGCTGCCAGCCAATGACAGCAGGGTGATTGGAATAGCGCTCTACGATCTTCCTCATCATCCGTGAGGCCAGAAAACGGAAGACGGGGTGACTGTAACTGTGCTCTTCGCGACCGCCGAAAGGCAGGACGTTATCTGTCCCGTCAGTAATCGCAATCTCCGGGTACTTCCTTACCACCCACTGCGGAATGGCAAAGGTGGGCATGCCGATAATTGCCTGAATACCATTCTCCTGCGCTTTGTCTAGGACCGGCTGCAACCAGTCCAGACTGAACTTACCGTCCTCAGGCTCCCAGTGCGACCAGCTGCCCTCACCCACACGGATTAGGTTCATATTCGCCTCACGCATGAGCCGCATATCCTCGTCGAGATTGGTTGTAGGCTGGTATTCGTCGTAATATGCCGCGCCGAACAATATATGATCGCGTGTCTTCATCGACCTGCTCCTTTTAAGTGAACGTTCACTTTGTACTATACAATCGAGCCGGCTTTTTGAATTTGATGATTGCCGCAAAGGTTCTCACGCCGTTGCTGAACCGACAACAACATAGTATGTACGTTCACATTGACTGTCAATTCTGGCAAGCATACAACCTGAACCGGCTTTATCAACCATGCCTAGTTGATTCACGCACAATCAGCTGCGGCCGGCTTAAGAACCGAGTGGCGGAAGACCCGGCCACCATGGACATGACACAAGAAACAGCCTGCCGACCTATGAGCGAAAAATCCTGCCGCAGGCTAGTCAACGCCGGAATCGTATATGAACACATGGTGACATCGTCAAAGCCCGCCACCAAGACCTTGGACGGAACACTGATCCCCTTCTCATACAAGGCCCTTACCAGCCCCATGGCCATCTGATCATTGGCAGCAAATACCGCATCGGGCAGGTCCAGCGCCAATTCACACCCCGCCGCATATCCTGATGCTTCGCTCCAATCCCCCCGATACAGGCGTCCAGCAGTCAAATGGTGCCGTGCCTCAGCATCCAACCATCCTTCCAGCCGTTCCTCCGAAGAATACCAACCCTTGGGCCCAGCGATATGATCAACCCGCCCCGCCCCCTGACAGACCAGATGGTCCAATACCATGCGCACACCCAACTTCTGGTCGACATCGACCACGGCTATACCCGGAGTGTTAACACGGGAAGAACCGATGCTCACAATAGGCAGATCCACAACAGCCTGCACTGCGGATTCGACCCACGTCTCGGTGGCGATGATGACAATGGCCGCGATATCGAAACCAAGCAGCTTGTCGACCGATCTACTCACATCGTAGCTATGCGTGTTGCGCAGTAGAGCCGTCTTCACAAAGAACCCCTGCTCAGATGCAGCTTTCTCCACCTCCCAGAGTATCCGGCTGGGGCCATACTCATTCGTATCAGGCGTGAGAATGCCTATGCAATTTGAAGCCGCACTCTTCAATGCCCGAGCATTTTCATTGCGATGGTAGCCGGTACTCGCAATAGCTTGCTCCACAGCTGCCAGGGTCGCCGGACGTACGCTCTCCGGCCTATTCAACACCCTAGAGACCGTCTGATGGGAAACGCCTGCCATACGCGCCACATCAACTATCGACACCGAACGGCTCTTGCCCTTTCGCTGCATGCCTACCCAACCCTATCCAACTTATTCCGGAAACTGTAGACTCCAAAAATCTCAGCCTTTTGAAAGGTTACATCGGCCCCCTTCCACCAGCACCTCCGACCCTTTGGTATCGAAGTCGAATGCAGGTTGCCTCAGGCCAGGAGCTCTGCCGAAGCGAACTGGCTGTTGTACAGGTCGGCGTAGAAACCGTTCTGATCCAGCAGCTCCTCGTGGGTGCCGCGCTCGATGATCCGACCGTGGTTCATGACCAGGATCAGGTCGGCGTCGCGGATGGTGGAGAGGCGGTGGGCGATCACGAAGGAGGTGCGGCCCACGGTCAGGGCGTCCATGGCCTTTTGGATCAGCTCCTCGGTCCGGGTGTCCACGGACGAGGTGGCTTCGTCCAGGATCAGGATGGGGGCGTCCTGGACCATGGCACGGGCGATGGTCATCAGCTGCTTCTGCCCCTGGGAGAGTGCGTTGTCATCGGTCAGCACCGTGTCATAGCCCTGGGGCAGGGTTCGGATGAAGCGGTCGAGCCCCACGGCTTTGCAGGCGGCGACCACCTGCTCGTCGGAGACCCCTTCCTTGGCATAGATGATGTTCTCCTTGACCGTGCCGCGGAAGACCCAGGTGTCCTGCAGGACCATGGCGAACTGGTCGTGCACGTTCCAGCGGGGCAGGTCCTTGGTGGAGACCCCGTCGATGCGGATGTCGCCGGAATCCAGCTCGTAGAAGCGCATGAGCAGGTTGACCATGGTGGTCTTGCCGGCTCCGGTCGGGCCCACCAGGGCCACCTTCTGCCCGGGCTTGGCGTAGGCGGTGAAGTCGTGGATCACCGGGTGCTTGCCGTCGTAAGAGAAGGTGACATGATCGAAGTCCACGCGGCCCTTGACCGGCTGGCCGTCCCCTCCCAGCAGGGCCTGCTTGCCGGACTCGTCGGACATCTCCTCCTCGTCCAGGAAGCCGAAGACACGCTCGGAGGCGGCCGCGGTGCGCTGCAGGTTCTGGAAGGCCTGGGCGAACTGGCTCAGGGGCTGGGTGAACAGGCGGATGTACATCATGAAGGCCACGATCACGCCGAAGGAGATCTTGCCGTTCAAGGCCAGGGAGGCTCCCACCACGCACACGGCCACATAGCCGAAGTTGCCCACGAAGTTCATCAGCGGCATCATCAGCGAGGAGAGGAACTGGGACTTCCAGCCCGAATCGTAGAGGTCGGCGTTGTAGCGCTCGAACTCCTTGATCGAGTCCTTCTCGCCCGAGTAGGCCTTGACGATCACGTGGCCCGAGTACTTCTCCTCCACATGGCCGTTCACGTCGCTCAGGGCGATCTGCTGGCGGACGAAGTACTTCTGGGAGAAGCGCATGATGACCACCATCAGGATGGCGCCGATCACCGCGGAGCCGATGGCCACCACGGTCATGATCACATCGTTGGCGAACATCATGATCAGCGAGCCCACGAAGGTGGTGATGGAGATGACCAGGGAGCCCAGGCTCTGCCCCAGGGTCTGGCCGATGGCGTCCACATCGTTGGTGATGCGGGAGAGCACGTCGCCGTAGGAGACCTTGTCGAAGTACTTGAGCGGCAGGCGGTTGATCTTCGTGGAGATCGCCTCGCGCAGGCCCTGGGCCGTGCGCTGGGTGATGGTGGCCATGATCCAGGATTGCACGTATGTCAACAGGGCGTATCCCACGTAGAGCCCGACCAGGACGAAGCAGATGCGCTCCACGTAAGCCAGGTCGATGGAGCCCAGGACCGGGCGGCCGTGCACGATGGCCGGCATGCCCTTGGCGATGGCGTCGGTGACCTTCTTGAGCCAGTCGGGCCCTATGATCTGGCAGGCCGCGCCCACCGCGCCGAAGATGAAGGCCACAATCACAGCCGGGATGTAACGCTTGGAGAAGCGCCCCAGCTGCTTCATGGCCTGGCCGAAGCTCTCGGGCTTCTCGACCGGCCCGCGCATGGGGCCGTGTCCGCCCCTGGACGGCTTGGCGACCGTCGAACCTTGTGCTGTACTCATCGTGCTTTCAAACTCCTTGTAAACGTCGTTAAGACTGACTGCCCACACAGCGAACCATGCGGCCGGTTCACGCGGCCAGCTCCTTTTCGGTCAGCTGGCTCTTGGCGATCTGCTGGTAGACCTCGCAGGACTTGAGCAGCTCCCGGTGGCTGCCCTTGCCGACCACCTTGCCCTGGTCGAGCACGATGATCTGGTCGGCGTCCATGATGGTGCCGATGCGCTGGGCCACGATCATGGTGGTGGTGCCCTTCATTTCCCGCTTGATGGCGTCGCGCACCTGGCGGTCGGTCTTGAAGTCGAGCGCGGAGAAGGAGTCGTCGAAGATCAGGATCTCGGGCTTGCGCCACAGGGCCCGGGCGATGGAGAGGCGCTGCTTCTGCCCGCCGGACACGTTGGAGCCGCCCTGGGAGATGGCCGCCCGGTAGGTGTCGGGCATACCGGAGACGAACTCGTCCGCCTGGGCCACGGTCGCGGCCTGCTCCACCCGCTCCAGCTTCTCCTCCTCCGGCATGCCCTCGGCCAGGTCGCCGTAAGCCACGTTCGACTCGACCGTGCCGCGGAACATGAAGGACCGCTGGGGCACATAGCCGATCTTGTCGCGCAGGGCCTTCACCTGGTAGTCGCGCACGTCCACGCCGTCCACCAGCACCTGCCCGGCGGACACGTCGGCGAATCGGGGCACCAGGTTGATCAGGGTGGATTTGCCGGAGCCGGTGGAGCCGATGAAGGCCACGGTCTGGCCGCGCCCAACCGAGAAGTCCACGTGCTCCAGGATGGGGGCCGCGGCGCCGGGGTAGGTGAAGGAGACATCGCGGAAAGCGACCTCGCCGACCTCGCCCGGCTTGCCGGCGCTTTCCTTGCCGTCGGTGACGGAGGGCTTGGTGTCCAGGACCTCCATGATGCGGTGGGCGGAGACGTCGGCGCGGGGCCACAGGACGAAGACCATGCTCATCAGCAGGAAGCTCATGATGACCTGCACCGCGTACGAGGAGAAGACCACCATGTTGCCGAACAGGGTGATGCGGTCGCGGAAGCCGGCGGCCGAGATCAGGTAGGCGCCGATCCAGTAGACGGCCAGCATCAGGCCGTTCATGATCGTGTTCATCATCGGCATCATCACGGCCATGGCGCGGGTGGTGGACAGCTGGGTGCCGGTCAGCTCGTCGTTGGCGGCGGTGAACTTGTCCTCCTGGTAGTCTTCGGCGTTGTAGGCGCGCACGACCCGCAGGCCGGTCAGGTTCTCACGGGCCACCTGGTTGATGTTGTCGGTCAAGGTCTGCATGCGCTTGAACTTGGGCATGACGTAGAGCATGAGCAGGCCGACGACGACCAGCAGGATGGCGACGGCGATGCCGGTGGCCAGGGTCCAGTCGAAGCCCTTGCCCGCGATCTTGCAGACAGCCCAGACGGCCATGATCGGAGCCTTGATCAGCATCATCAGGCCCATCACGATGAACATCTGCACCTGGGTCACGTCGTTGGTGGAGCGCGTGATCAGCGAGGCCGTGGAGAAGCGGCCCAGCTCGGCGGTGGAGAAGGATTCCACCTTGGCGAACTCCAGCGAGCGCAGATGCCGGGAGAATGACGAGGCCACGCGCACCGCGAAGTAGGAGGTGAGCACCGCGCACAGCAGGGAGAGGAAGGATACCAGGAGCATCTTGCCGCCGGCCTTCCAGATCTCGCCCATCTGGCTGCCCGGCGTCTCCACCTGGCGGGTGATGTCGGCCATATAGTCCGGCAGTTTGAGGTCCAGCCACACCTGCGCGACGACGAAGGCGACGACCAGCACCAGCTGGGCCAGCTCCGTCTTGGACAGGTATCGACAGATTCGTATCATCTCGTCTTTTCCTTCTGTGCTATCTGCTGGTGGGCGGCGGACCGCCCGTTCTTGCTCGACCGACTGCATGGCCCGGCCCTGGGGCCATGGCTACCGCCGGAAGTCTGTTTTTGCGAACCCGGATGCCCTGGCGCCTCGAAGCGGTTCGATAGGCCGTCGGCAGTGGTTCCGGGCATTGTCACTGACCGGGAAGAGCGACGGCCATCCACCCATTCATGCGATACATGGCATATGGCTTCCGGCTGTGCACCGAGCCCGTATTCTATGGGGAAACCGTGCTGCCGGTCCCCATCCTCTCCTCACAGCGCAGGGCCACGTAACGCCCGAAGAGGCAGCACAGGCGGATGAATTCGCGCGTCTGCTCCTCCCCCATCTGCTCGAAGACCCAGCACACGTCCTCTTTCATCATCTTCCGGGCCTTGCGGTTGTGCGCCGAGCCGGCGGGGGTAATGGAGACATGCACGTTGCGGCGGTCGTGTTCATCGGCCTGGCGGGAGATGAACCCCTTTTCCTCCAGGGATCGCAGGAGGGAGGAGACCCGGCCCGAACTCAGCCGGGCCATCCGCGCCAGCTGGGAAGGGGTCAGGTCGCCGAATTTCTCCAGGGAACGCAGGACGCCCGCCTCTCCCCTGGTGGATCGGTCCACCTGATCGGGCAAGACCTTCCTGCGCTCCACCGCCAGTCGGGAGAGCTCCTCGAACGCCTCGTCCGCATACCCCATCGGCGCACCTCCCCTTCGTTCCTGCTTTCGTCCACTTACTTGCAAACTGCTGTATAAGCAGAATATCTTCTACCCAAAACTATTTTGGGTAGAAGATATTCTTTCACGTTCTCTTCACATCCGAGACGGATCTTGCGCTCACCGCGCCTATCAGGACATCAATCGTTTGAAGCTTCAGCGATGGACCGCTATGCAGGCGCGCAGCACTGAATTCACGATTGCGCTAATCACTCCCCCGATGACCCAGAAGAGCCAGAAGGGGATGGGCAACCCGAAGAAGTTCGTGGCGTTGCCCGTAAAGAGCATAAGGAAGGCGATAATGGTGGCCAAGCTCATGATGGTGCCGGTAATCGCGTGGTCCAGCTCCTTCCACTTGCCCGGCAGGGGCTCCTTGCCGTCATTGTCATCGAACTCGGCCCCCCTGTTATAAGCGTCGATTTTGATCATGCTCGCCCGCAGGCCGCAGGTTACGATGAACAACACGCCGCAGGCAACGGCAGCTACGATGGCGGCTCCTGTCGTAGCGCCGGACCACCGCCAGACTTCTTGACCCGTCACCCCAAGCGCCACGCCCAGCAATATAAGACCAATACCCACGGCCAAACCTATGCCCAATTGGCGGGTAGCAGCCGAGCGATCCTGGGGGCTGTAGAAGTCCTCGATAAATGGATGCTGCCTGCGAAAATCCGCATGGCGCAGGTTCGCAGGGATGATAAGCGCCAGTCCTGCCGTGATGCCGACCATCAGGCAGCACAGCCCCCAAGCCGTTGCGGCAGTCATTCTGCCCGGCACGGCAGCATTGCCAGCCAGCGCCACATTCGCAGCAACGCCCAGAAGAATCGCGGCACACCCCGCGCCAATATGCCAGGAATACGAACGCCTCAGCTCGTCGTATCCGGTGACGTCGTGCCCGAAAGCAGGGCCTGCCACTGCGGCATCCACGGTTGGGCCGGAACCGAAAGCAGGACTCGCCGCCGCACCGCCAATCGAAGCGGGTTCAGGCCCGGCAGCTGGTCCAACGGCTGCCCCTGCAACTGCCGCCGCGGGAGAAGCCGCCTGACGATTGGACTGCGCAGGCGGCATAGGTTGACCGCCGGCAGAAGGCCGGGCATCCTTCTCGCTAGCCGTCGCATTCACAGACGGGCAGGCCTGGGCCTGGCTCTTGGCACCCGATCCCGGCACCCGCACATCACCCAGGACCAGATCGTCCAAGGTGCAGCCAAACAGGTCGCAGATGGCCAAGAGCTTGTCCATTTCCGGGTAGGCCTTCTCCGACTCCCACTTGGAGACCGCCTGGCGGGAGACGCCCACGAGCATGGCCAGCTGCTCCTGGGTCATGTGCCGCTGCGAGCGTAGGCAGTGCAGATTCGTTCTGAAGCTCATGCTTCCTCATTTCATTCCTGGAAACGGTCATCGGCCCCCGGCTGTCCACCGAGGACGTGCCCATTGTGCGCCGGGCGCGAACCCGCCCGCCACCAGCTTTCGGTTGCAAGGCCAAAACGCAACCGCACGCCAACGCAACCGGGGGTTGCATCCGCGGCCTTCAGCCGTTTTCCGGGTATGCCCAACCGGCAAACGCACTGCTCTTACCGCTCCGGCACGCGGTGAGGCAGGTCCATGGCGTCGGATTCGGTGATGGGCCGGATGACCTTACAGGGTGTTCCGAAGGCCAGGGAGTGGGCCGGGATGTCGTGGGTCACGACCGAACCGGCGCCGATCACACTGCCCTCACCGATCGTGACGCCGCCGGTCACGGTCACGCCGGCGGCCAGCCAGCAGCCCGAACCGATGGTGATGGGGGCGCCGTACTCGTAATCGAAGAGGGAACCGTCGGCGGCCCGGCGCATGTTGCGCTCCTGGAAGCGCAGGGGGTGCAGGGGCGTCATCAGGGAGACGTTGGGGCCAATCATCACGTCATCCCCAATGGTGACCGGGCACACGTCAAGTACGGTGAAGTTGAAGTTGGCGAAGACCCGGTCGCCGAAGCTGGTGAAGACGCCGTAGTCGAAGAAGACAGGACCCAGGATCTCGCTGTCCTGGCCTATCTGTGGCACCAGCTCGCGCATGATGGCTTCGCGCTCGTCGGCCGCGGACTCGGGCAGGGCGTTGTAGCGACGGCAGAGCTCGTGGGCCTTGCCACGCATGGCGCCCAACTCCGGATCGGCGGCGTTGTAGAGTTCGCCGGCCAGCATCCGCTCGCGCTCGCTGCGCCGGTCCACGCCCTCGTCGCCGGTCTGAGTGGGTTGTGCGTCGGTCTGCATGTGCGCTCCTTCGTCGGTCGGTGCCTTCCCCCACCAGCCTAGCCTCGGGGCCCGTCCGGTCCACTGCCCGCCGGACCGGGGTCCGATTAGAATAAGCGGCAGCAGTTGGCCCGACGAACGAGCGCCCTATGAGGGCCGGAGAGAAGGCAGCATGCGGTTCACCACCTACGACCACCTGCCCGACCAGACCCGCCGGGTACGCGAGCGCGTTTTTGTGGACGAGCAGGGTTTCCACGACGAGTTCGACGACATCGACCAGCTCAGCTGGCACCTGCTGGCCTTCGCCGGGACCGACGAGGCCATTGCGGCCTCCCGCTTCTTCCCCTCCGGGCCGGTCGGCGAGCCTCTGTCCCAGGGTCGGACGGGCCCCGCCGGCACCTACACGATTGGCAGGGTGGCTGTGGAGCGCGCCTGGCGGGGGCATCATGTCGGCGCCGCTGTCCTGCGAGCGACCGAGGAGGCCATAGTCCGCTTGGGCGGGCACAGGGCCATCCTGCACGCCCAGGAGCAGGCCGAGGGTTTTTACCGCAAGCAGGGCTACGAAGTGTGCGGTGAGCGCGGCCTGGATGAAGGTTGCCCACATGTGTGGATGGGCAAGGACCTGCCGGCCGTGGCCGCCGGATAAGGCCTTGGTGTCGGTGTATCGGTGAGACTGTTGGCGTGCGTAGGGATGGGAGTGGCGATGGATTGGTTGCTGGCGGCGGGTTCGGACCCAGGCCGCAAGGCCGAAGAAGTCGGCGATATGGCGGAAATCTGGTTGCGGCACAATTCGGGGCGCATTTTCCTGCTGATTGTGGTGGTCCTGTGCGCGGCGGTGGCCTCCCGTTTCGTGTCGGTCATCATGCGACGGACCTTGGAGCGCACGGTGATTCCGTCGGCGTCCATTTTCGTCAACATCGTCAAGGCGGTCATCTGGATCTTCGCGGCCGCCTGCGTGCTGCAACCGGTCTTCGGCATCAACCCGACCACGGTGGCCACGGCCCTTGGCGTATCCGGCCTGGCCCTATCCCTGGGTCTCAAGGACACGATCGCCAACATCGTGGGCGGATTCGGCCTGATGCTGAGCAAAGTGATCCAGCCAGGCGACATCATCTCCATCCAGGGCATCACCGGCACAGTCACCGACATCACCTGGAGGCATACGATCGTGCAGGACCGGGCCGGCAACGCCATGTGGATCCCGAATTCGGTCCTGAACACCACGGCCCTGGAGAAAATCCCGGCGGCCGGCGAGGCCGTAGCGACAGTGGCGTTCACCGTCAAAGGCGGCGAGGACCTTGACCGCTGCGCCAAGGCCATCACCAAGGCCGTGCAGGCCGCAACCGGGCACATGATGATGGCCGGCAACCCGCCCATCGTGCAGTTCCAGGGCTTCTCACCCTATGGCATATCCGGTCAGGTGATCATGTTCGCCAAGAAGGGTGTGGTCGCAGCCACCATGCAGGACGCCGCCACCCGAGCCCTCTCCGGCGAGCCCTACCTGGTCCAGGATCCGGCGCTGACCGCCGGCAGCCAGGCCGCCTGAGTCAGCTACTCGTCCAGGCGTTCGGCCAGGTCCGCCGAAAGGCTGACCCTCAGGGGCCTGCGGGCGGCGTATTCGGCCAGGCCCGAGTCAGCCAGTTGGCCCAGGTAGGCCCGGGCGCTCTGCTTGCCCAGCCCCAGCCGAGCCGAGGCATCGTCCAGGGTCAACCCCCGGCGGCCACCGGCCACATAATCCTCCATCAGGAATTCCAGGAGTGAGACTGCCTGTCTGGCCAGACCATGCTCCTCCCCCAGTTGCCGGCCCAGCCCAACCGCCCGGTCCATTTGGCCGGCCTGGGCCTCGAAGCGGTCGATCAGTTCGGCCTGAGCCTGGCCGATGAAGTCCAGGAGGGTGAGCACGAAGCTGGTCAGCTCCCCGCAGTTGAGCTTGCCTTCCGCCTGCCGGAAGGCCTTGTAGTACTTGTTCTTACACTCGGCAATCACCCGGGAGAGCGACAGGATCGTAGGCAGGGTCAGTTCGTCCTTAAGGTACAGGGCCAGCAGGTAGCGCCCGGTCCGCCCGTTGCCGTCGTAGAAGGGGTGCACGTACTCAAACACGAAGTGGGCCATGATGGCCGACTGCAGGCCGGGGATGCCGGGGTTGGCGACCATGGCCATCATCTGGGTCAGGGCCTGCCCGATCCGCAACTCCCCGCTCATGCCTTGGTGCTCCGGCCCCCGCGGTCCTTCGACGCTGACCGCGTGCGCCCGGAAGAGCTCGCCGTCCGGCCGGTCAGCCTCCGCCACTTCCCCGCCAGCGACGGCATCGTAGATCCGCCGGATGTCCTCCAGGGATTGAGGCAGGGCCGCCGTGCCGTCGGTCAGCGCCAGGTAGAGCCGGGCGAACTCGCCAAAACGCACCGGTTTCGCGCTGCCAGCAGTACCTCCCCCGGGAAGCGCTCCGTTCCGCACGGACTCCACGGCCCGGTCGGTCTCCTTGCGGGTGCTCTTGACCCCTTCCATGGCGTTGGTCACCAGCAGCTCCTGGGACACGGCCTGCGCCAGATACTCCTCCCGCGCCGTCTGGGGCAGGACCTCCCAGAGCACGGCAATCCGCCGCTCGGCCCGCGCCAAATCACCCAGTTTCAGGCTCAATACCCGTGGTGTGGCAGTAAAGAGCTCCCCCAGGGCCGTAACCACCCCGGTCCGAAAGCTCGAATCTGCCTCCACCCGCCGCCGGGCCTCTCCTTCATGCCGCGCCCGCGCGTCCCCGGACCGATCGGCATGAAACACCCGCGCCAAGTCCCAATAATCATCACTCACCACCACCCTCCTTCCCTCAATCGACGCTCTTTTTTATATAATATACCAATAAGAGTACCCAAACAGGCCACAGTGATGCCAGCTATGTATAGCAATGCTGATATAGCCAGCTTCCAGCCGGGCCCCTCAGCCGTTGCCGGCGGTGACCCAGTGCCAGGTGGTGCAGCGGTCAGTGCAGGCCAGGTAGTGGGCCATGCTGTAATCGCCCACCATGGAACCGTCGGAGAAGTCGTTGCAGTAGGTGTAGACGGTGGCGACCAGCAGCTGACTGGGCTTGGCCTGGGGGTAGTCATAGAAGATATTGTTGTTCGGCCCCATCTCAAGCTCCGAGGCGATCATGGTATTCGACATCTGCTCGTCATACACGATGCGGGTAATCCTGCAGCCGGTGTAGTGGTCCACCTGCTTGACAATGGCGTCGCGCGCCCCCTGCAACTGCTCCGGTGTGAACTTGCGCGAGGCGGAGAACTCCTCTCGCATCCCCCAGGTGTTGAGCGGCGGCGGCAAGTAAGCCACGCTCCACCCCACCAGCAGCAGCACAGCAAACAATGCCAGTCCAGCCGCCCACCGCCGCCGCCTACGCCGGCTGCCGCTGCCCATCTGCTCCCGCTCTGCCATGCCTCAAGCCTAGCCGGGTTTGGCGGACATCCCCGGCCCGGTGCCGACCTGGGCTCCGGGCGGGTGCTGGAGTTGGTGAGCAGAAGTGGGCCCTGGCGCGCCCGGACCGGTTGGGGAACCGAATCCGCCGCCCACCGCCCCATCGCAAGCCATTCGAGGATTTTATTCGCGGACCGGCCACCCTTGGGGCGCCGAATACACCCGTTTGGAAGGATAATGCGTAGTTTCCGTACTGCCAGTGCGCTTACGCTAGCGCTAACCATGACTGTCCTGGGGGGGGGGGGTGCGACCGCAGCCCTCCACCAGGTCGTCGATCTTGGCCGGCAAAAGGGCGAAGGCCTCCTGGCCGGCGGAGTCGAAATCCTGCTCGATGGTGGTCAAAGGAGGGTTCCAGACCTTGGCGATCGGATGGTCGTTGAAACCAGCCACAGACACATCCTTGATGGATGCAGCCTTGCTTCTGTCGGTTCTGGGCATGCTCGCCCCCCCCCCTCGCATTCCACCTATAGGGTTATACGCCATGAGTCCCGGCAACGAAAAAGACATGCATCAGGCAGCGCATGCATCATACACGAAAGAGACACAAGCGCAGGGGCCTGGATATGGAAAGGGTGGCGAATTCCCCCGATTCCGCCACCAGTGTCAGGATAGGAAACGAGCCTGGGAACAATGTGGGAAAATTATGAAAAAAATAGTAAGAAAATACTTTCTCCAACCAGGGCGCCTACTGAACGGTCACTGAATCGCCAACCACTCCACGGCCAATTGGGTGCGGTTGGACAGGTTCGTCTTGGAGAGGATGGCCGAGACGCGGTTGCGCACGGTGCCTTCGCTCAGGTGGAGTTCGGCGGCTATGGCCCGGTTATCCAAACCGTCGGCCACCAGCGCGGCGATCTGGCGGTCGCGGACGGTCAGACCGGCGAAACGGGCTGGGACACGTTTGGCCGTATCCACCGACTTCCCTGCGGGCGTTTCCCTGGGCGAATTCGCCTGCATCCCGGATCCAGGCTCCCGGGCCGCTCCATCCCCGGCCCCTGTAGCTCCCAAACCAGCGCCTACGGACGCGGGCCCGACGGCTCCCCCGCCATCCGGCCCGCCAAGGGGGAGCCGGGCCAGTGCCTCGGAGCCCAGAACCACCTGGCCGGCCATCACAGCCTGGAGGGCGGGAGCCACCGAAGCGACGTCCTGCTTGATCAGATAGCCCTTCGCCCCCAGTTTCAGTGCGTGCGAGATGTAGCCCCGATCGGCGAAGGTGGTCAGAAAGAGGATGCGGGCATCCCGGTCGGCCGCGATGATGCGCTCAGCGGCGGCAAGACCGTCCATGCCGGGCATCTGCACATCGATCAGCAGCACATCGGGCCTGCCGTCCGCCGCCCGGTAGCAATCCAGAGCCTCCTGGCCATCGCCGGCGGTCCACAGTACGCTGGCGGCCCCGGTGGCCGTAAGAATGGTGGACAGGGAGGAGCGGACGATCGGATCATCATCGGCAATGGCGACCTTCATCGGCCGGCCTCCTTACTGGATTCGCCTTCGGCTGCACCCTCGCCCGCCAGTTTATCCCGCCAGGGCCCCTTTGGCAGGGAGACGAAGACCCGCCAGCCTCGCCCGTAGGGCCCGGTCAAGGCACTGCCACCCAGGGCCTTGGCCCGCGCCTCGATGTCAGCCAGGCCCATCCCCCGCCAGCGTTCGGCGGGATCGGAGGGCATAGCCACCACCCCTGCGAATGCACGGAACCCATGCGCCCGCCGCTCGTCTGTTCCTGCGTTCCCAACGCGGGCGGTGCCGGCCTGGTCGGTGATGGCAGAGCCGTCATCCTGGACCACCAACTGCCAGAAGGCCGGATGGTCACGTAAAACCACCGAGGCCGTCGAGGCATCGCTGTGCCTGATGGTGTTGCTCAGAGCCTCGCGGATGACGGTGGCGAAGCAGCGAGCCACGGGCGCGGGCGCGGCGGTGATGTCGTTCGTCACGGACACACGCAAGTCCCCGGAGGCCATGCCGGAAGGGACGGTGGCCGCAGCCTCGATCTGGGCGGAGAAATCCGTGCCTTCGTCCTCCAAATCGTGGACCGACCGGCGGATGGTGGTCATGGCCTCGTCCAAGGTGGCACCCAAATCAGCGAAATCGCCGGCGGCGCGTTCCTCCCCCTGGGCCTGGGCCACCACCTGGAAGGCCTGGGCCTGCATGATAGCCCGGGTCAAGAGATGACCGACATTGTCATGTATCTCGCGGGCGATGCGGGTACGCTCACTCAGCCGGGCTGTGCGCACGGACCGGGCCTGCTCCTCGTCCAATTCGCTGATTCGGCTGCGCAACTGTCGCACGGTGTAACGATGGGGGCCGACGGAATGCAACAGCTGGGAGCGGGCACGGTCCAGGCGCCGGTAGACCAGGCCAGAGTAGGCGGCCAGCGCCGAGGCGAGCAGGGCAAGTAGGGCGTAGCGTCGCCAGAGACCAGTGAAGCGAACCAAGTCGGCGCAAGCGGGCAGGAGCCAGGCCAATGACGGGGCGGCAGCCAGGGCAAGAGCAGGAGGCAGGTGCCCCTCAGGACCGCGCGCCCCCTGAGCGGGGACCGACCAGGCCCGGCGCGGGGCGGAGTCGGCAACCCGAGGTCGGGGGCTCCAGCGCACAGACAGCCGGCAAAAGTCGACGGCCGCCAGACCGGCGTCGAAGGCGACCGCAGGCAGAAACACCATCCAGGCAGGCAGGAACAAGGTGACCACCGCCATGGCGGCATCGCCCGCAATCGCCCACCAACGGGGGAACAGCCATACGCACAACGCGCCGGCCGCCAGCGCCGCCAGCAACCCGGCCACCAGCGTTTCATCCAAACCACCGATTGCCCAAACGCCACACAGGACCCCGACACCGGTCAGCCCCATACGCCCCACAACCCGCTCCATCCCCACCTCCTTCCAGACCCATGGATTCGTTCGGACCATCTGTATCATTTGTACGCCATATCAGGCGCAATCACGCAAGTCCGCCCCTTCCAGTGACAAATGTAACGGTCGGGGCCGGGTCGGAAGGCTAGTGGTGACTGGGGTCACCGTGTCGGCGGAAAAAGGGTTGGGATGATGGAGGCATGAACGATGCACGGACTCTCGAATCAGCGCTTACGGTAACCGGCTTGGTCAAGCGGTATGGGGACATGCTGGCCCTGGACCACTTCGACCTGGAGGTCAAACGTGGGGAGGTCTTCGGTCTGCTGGGGCCGAACGGCTCGGGCAAGACCACCACCATCAACTGCATCCTGGCCCTGTTGAGCTTCGACTCGGGCACGGTGCGCATCTTCGGCAAGGAGATGGGCCCCACGGCCTACGACCTGAAGCGGCGGATCGGGGTGGTGCCGCAGAACGTGGCCGTGTTCAACGAACTGAGCGTGCAGGAGAACATCGACTACTTCTGCTCCCTCTACGTACCGAGGAAAGCCGACCGCAAGGACATGGTCGAACAGGCGATTGACTTCGTGGGACTGGCCGACTTCCGCAGGTTCCGCCCCGGCAAGCTCTCGGGCGGCCTCCTGCGCCGGCTCAACATCGCCTGCGGCATCGCCCACCAACCCGATCTGATCTTCTTCGACGAGCCCACGGTCGCTGTGGACCCCCAGAGCCGCAATGCCATCCTGGAGGGCATCGAACGACTGAACGCCCAAGGCGCGACCGTGGTCTACACCAGCCACTACATGGAGGAGGTCGAGCAGATCTGCACACAGATTATGATCATGGACCACGGCCGCAGAATCGCACTGGGCTCGGCAGACGAACTCAAGGGCATGGTCGAGGCCGGCGAGCGCATCTCGGTGGAGACCCTGGACCTTGGCGAAGACACACTGGCCCGCATCCGCGCCCTCCCCCAGGCCCAGTCCGCCGACTACGACGGCCTGAACCTGGTGGTGCGCTGCCGGCAGGGCGAACACAACCTCCAGGACGTACTGGCCACCCTGGAAGCCTCCGGAAGCAATTACGGCCACCTGACCAGTCGACCGCCGTCCCTCAACGACGTGTTCCTCGAACTGACCGGCAAGGAACTGCGCGATTGAGCGCAGCCCCCTGGGCTCAGCCTCTACCAAGGAGCACACATGTGGAACTCATTCTTCATCAACGTCAAAGGCTCGATCCGCAATCCTTCGAATGTCTTCTGGGTCCTGGCCTTCCCGGTCATCCTATCCTCTCTGATGCTGGGCCTCCTGGGCAATTTGGATGACACTCGCGCAGCCGTTCCGCAGCCTTTCGCCATAGTCGAGGATGCCAACTGGCAGGCCAACCCCGCCGCCGGCCGGTTGGTCTGCGCCCTATCGAGGGCACCGAGCTCCGGCACCAACGACGACGCGCCGCAGCTGCTCAAGCCGAAGCGTGTGACATCCACGGCCGAAGCCGCCCGACGACTGGACGACGACCAGGCCATCGGCTACCTCTACGCCGATTCAGATGGCCTGGTCAACATGGTCCTATCCGACCGTGATGCAGCCGCCATCCAAGCCGACAACACAGCCTCCGAAGGCATCGCGGTCTCCATCCTGTCGGCCGGCATCGGCCGTTTCAACCAGACCTCCTCCACTGCGGCCGCACTGGCACGGCAGGACCCTCGGCTGCTGACCTCCTCCGGCTTCCAGACCCTGGTCCGCTCAGGAGGGCAGACATACACCCGGCGGATCAGTCTGACCCACATCCATCCTTCGATGACCGCCCCTTACTTCTTCGCGCTATTGGGCATGGCCTGTCTCATCGGAGCCAGCACCGCGGCATCGATGATCACCATGACCCAGCCCAACCTTTCCGCGCTGGGTGCCCGGCGGGCCAGCTCGCCCAGTCCCAAGTGGCGGCAGGCCGCAGGCGCTTTCATGGCCTCCTGGCTCTTCTCCGCCGTCAGCCTCCTGGTCGCCTATATCTTCATTCGCACCGTCTGCGGCGTGGAAACCGGCGGCCGCGACCCGCTAGCCCTCCTCGCCATCGCAGCGGGCACCTTCATGACCACCTCGTTCGGCACTATGATGGGTGCAATCCCCAAAATCCCCACCGAAACCAAGGTTGGCCTTGTCGTGGGCATCGATTGCACTCTGAGCACCCTCATCGGCCTCTATGGCAGCTCCACGATGGACCTCAACAACGCCATCCAGGAGCACGCGCCGATCCTGCATCTGGTCAATCCGGTCAAGCAGGTGTCCAACCTCTTCTACGACATCGTCTACTACGACAGCCTCGCCCCCTTCGCCTCAACCTGCGGCATCGTGGCTCTCATGTCCGCCGTTTTCCTGGCCGTAGCCGCCCTGCTCCTAAGGAAACAACGCTATGAGTACTTGTAAAACAGCCTTGCGCATCATCTGGGCGCACAAATTCTACTTCCTGGTCTACCTGGTCGGCATGAGCGCCATCATGATCATCGCCGGCTCAGCGAATATGCAGTCCGCCGTACAGGCCGAGTCTTCCAGCTCAGTGGGCCGCTTCGAGCCCGCCCAAGCGAATATAGCGGTCATCAACCGGGACCGTGGCAGCCAGGCAGGGCGCGAGCTGGGCCAGGGCCTGGAAAAATACTTGCAAAAGTCATCTGCATTGGTGTCGGTTGACGACAACCCCCGAGCCCTGCAAGACGCGAATATCTCCGGAAAAAGTGATTTGTTGATCATAATCCCCGCAGGCTACGGGCAACAATTTATAGGAAATCTCAACGAAACCATCCAACATACCAGGACTGCCACCTTGCCCAAGGTGGAAACCACCGCCTCCTTCAACTCCAGCCGGGGCAGCCTGGCCCAGCTCCAGGTGGATGCCTACTTCGACGCCGTCCGCACCGCCTCCCTGACCGGCCTCACTGCCGGGGGGCCAAGCCGGCAGCCGCCCGACACAGCCGCAGCCACCGTCGGCCCGGCCACCCTCAAACGCGCTGCGGCCTATGCGGTCTCCCACTATGACAGCAATCAGCCCGGCATCAAGGTTCACGCCAACCCCAAGCGCAAGGACAGGCAGCTGGGCTCCGGGTTCGCCGTAACGCTCGGCCTGGCCTCATACCCGCTCACGATGGCGCTCACGGTCTGTGTGGCCGTCCTTTTCGCGGCCTTCAACTCACCCGACCGCCACCGGCGCATCCTGACCTCGCCCTTGCCCACCAGCAGCCTGAACAGGCAGGAGCTCCTGGCCGGACTGATTCTCGCCCTCATCTCCTGGGCCTATTATGTTGCCGTCATAGCGGCCAGCATGCAGTCGGTCGGCGCCCCGCTGGCCTCCTTCGGTTGGGGGCGCGTATCCCTTGGCTTCGCCGCCATGCTGCTCTTTACCTGTACGGCAGCGGCCTTCGGCTTCATGCTCGCCCAGTTCAACCCGACCCCATCGGTCATCAACACGATCGGCATCATCTTCGGCCTGGTGATCATGTTCACTTCCGGCGCTTCGGGCGCCGGGGCCCTCCCCCCTGCCATGCGGATCATCGGCAAGCTCACCCCCGGCTGGTGGTACAACAGCGCGGTCACGGCCATCATGGGGGTGCCCTCACCCGGCCAGAGCCTGCCGGCGAGGCCTGACCGGGTCAACTCCTGGCTGCCGTCCCTGGTCTTGCTTGTCCTCTTTGCCCTGGCCTACGTCTGCATCGGACTGGCCGTCTCCCGCCTGACCCGCACCCGTTCCAGCCTGGTGTCCGCCACCAGCTCCGACCCCACCATGGTCGGGTAGGGAAGCCGCAGTACAGGCCCGTTTACAAAGCTCGGGGCGTGCGGCGGCAGGCCCGAATCCGCGAGCGGACGCCCTATCGCAGGATGCCGGTGATCAGCTGGGTGATGAGGTCGGAGTACGACAGGCCGGTGGCCTCCCAGGCCTTGGGATACATGGAGATGGGAGTGAATCCGGGCATGGTGTTGATTTCGTTGACCATGACCCGTCCATCGGGCAGCACAAAGCAGTCCACCCGGCTCAGACCCCGGCCGTCAACCGCCCGGAAGGCGCGGGCGGCGGTCTGGCGCACAGTCTCAAGCGTCGCCTCGGGAAGCTTGGCGGGCACCTCTACATGGGAGGCCGCCGCGTCCATGTACTTGCTGTCGAAGTCGTAGAAGGCATCGTCGGCCGGCCTGTCGAGGACGATTTCGCCAGGCCAGGCTGTCTGCGGCCCCTCCCCCTCCACCGGGTCGAAGACCGCGCATTCAATTTCACGCGCCTGGATGCCCTCTTCAATCAGTACACGCCAGTCATGCCGGGAGGCCTCGAAGAGCGCACGGGCAAGGTCCTTCGCGTTCTCCGCCTCCACCTTGGTCACGCCGAAGGAGGAGCCGGCCCTGGAGGGTTTGACGAAGACCGGGTAACGCAAACCGGCCTCACGCACCAGCCCTACCAACTCGTCGCCCGAAGCCTCTATGGATTCGCCGCCTGCCAGGGTGCGGGCGTCCACGGTGATGCCGGGCGCCACGGGAATACCGGCCGCCTGCAGCACGATCTTCGTGAAATGCTTGTCCATGCAGACCGCCGAGGCGAACACCCCGCAACCGATGTAAGGCACGCCCATCATCTCCAGGAGGCCCTGGACAGTGCCATCCTCGCCGAAGGGCCCATGTAGGACGGGGAAGACGGCATCGATGTGCCCCAAGGATTCCAGGGACTGGCCCCGGCCGGCCGCCGAACCCACCAACGGCGGACGGGATGGCCCGGATTGGCCCTTGTCCAGGTCAGCATGGTCGCCTGCGTAGAAGCCATCGGCCCCTTCGGCGATGTCAAGCAAGACCGGACGACTGGCCTCGGTCACGGTCACTTCCGGCAGATCCGACCCGCCCAGGTCCCAGCCACGCGGATCATCGCCGCCGACGATCCAGAGACCTTCGCGGGTGATGCCGATGGGCAGCGGGTCGAAGCGGTCCCGGTCCATGGCGTTCAGGACCCCGGCCGCGGAGACGCAGGAGATGGGGTGCTCGTCCGCCCGGCCCCCGTACAGTACCGCAACCCGCTGCTTCACCATGATGATCGCCGCTCCTTGTCCCAGGGCCCCAGGCGGCGCACATGCGCCTTTACCGCTTACCACTTACCCAGGGGCATTCACTTACCAGATAGGATAGGCCCGGGCATGGCCCACCGGCGGGTTGGCGCCCCACCCACGGTTTCGCCCGCCGATTCAGGGGCCGCACGGGCAACCCTGCGATTGCGGGGGCCGGCCCTATTCGGCGCCGATCGGCCCGCCGAAGAGTTCGTCGATCATCCCCGCGCAATCCAAGCCCTGATCCAATACGTGGCTCATGGCGCAGGCCAGGGGCGTCGGGACACCCAGCCGCCGGCCCAGGCCGACCACCGCGTCCGTGGTCGGCACGCCCTCGGCCACGCCTTGGCTGGCCTGGGTGGCTGCCTCTATGCTCATCCCCCGGCCGAGATTAAAGCCGAAGGTGTAATTGCGGCTCAGGGAGGAGGCGCAGGTGGCGATCAGGTCGCCCACCCCGGCAAGTCCGGCGAAGGTCCTCGCCTGGGCGCCGGCCGCCTCGCCCAGGGCGGTCATCTCGGCCAGCCCCCGGGCCTGGATCATGGCGGCGGTGTTCTCCCCGTATCCGGCTCCACGCGACATGCCGACCGCGAGCGCGGTCACGTTCTTGAGCGACCCGCACATCTCCAGGCCGATCACATCCGTGGAGACGAATGGCTTGAAGTAGGGGGCCTCGCAGGCATCGGCCACCTTCCGCGCCACCTCCCCATCAGTGCAGGCCACGACGGCGGCCGACGGCTCGCGCGCCCCCACTTCTTTGCTCAGGTTGGGCCCGGAGACCGCAGCGAACCGCTCTTGGGGCAGCCCCAGGGCCTCGGTGACCACCTGGTCCATGCGTTTGCCGCTGTCTCGCTCGATGCCCTTCATCAGCGAGACCACTACGGATTCAGGATCGATCAGCTGGCGGAACGGTTCCAGGGCTTCGCGCGCATGCTGCGCCGCTATGGCGACGACGACGATTGCAGCGCCCTCCACGGCTTCGCGGCGGTCCAGGCTGGCGGTCATGGCATCCGGCAGCCTCTCGATCGTAGGGGCGCGTTTCGGGTTGCGGTGGTCGCCGTTGATGGCATCCACCACTTGCGGCTCGATGGCCCACATGACCACCTGGTTGCCCGCGTCCGCAAGCACCTGTCCGAAGGTGGTGCCCCACGCTCCCGCTCCGAGGACTGCGATCTTCGTCATGCTGCTCCTTGACTGGCTTTGACTGGCACCGATGCCATCATGCCGACGGCCTGCCGCTCCGGGCATTGCAAATATGACCATCCTAGGACTCCGGCCGGTGCTCTTCAAGCCGTGTCGTCCCGCTGTTGCGTTTCAGGCCGCTGCTGGCGCCTCCCGGACCTCCCGACCGGCCGGCGGCCTGGCCTCGGGCCTGCGGGGTTTGCGGGTCATCGTCCTGTAGTCGAAGTACCCATCTGCCGGCGGCTCCTCGCCCCGGATCTCGGCCATGATGGCTTCCATCCGCTCCCGCAGCCGCCGGCAGAGCTCATCCACGGCCTCGCGCGGCGGCTCCTCGCCCCAGTCCTCCATGCCTTCCAGCAGGTCGGCGTAATCCAGTGCCCGGTCATAGCACATCACCACGTTCTTGCGTGGCCAGGGCCACCAGTGGTTGATGGAGGCCGCCCCCCAGGTCACACAGGGGAAGAGCGGCACCTGCCGTCCCAGGATCCGCGATGATTTCAGGGCGATCACACCCACGCCCGGCTTCAGGGACATAGGCCACTTGAGCGGGTCGCGTGTGACGGTGCCTTCCGGCCAGATGGTCAACGGCCGCCCGGAGGTCACGATATCGATGGATTCACGCTCGATCTGCTCGGCCTGCCCGCTGCGGCGCGGCACCGGCTGCATGCCCACCAAGCGGAACCAGCGGCCGATCAGGGGCCAGCGGGCCATCTCCGCCTTGGCCATGTACCGTGGCCGGCGGCCCATGTGGAAGAGCGCCATCATGGGGATGAACACATCGAACTGGGTCACATGGGTGGCTGCGGTTATGAAGGTGCCGGATTCGGGTACCCGCTCCAGTCCCCAGGCGTATGTTTTGCAGGAGGCGCGAATCACCCGGGAGGTGCCGGCCAGGAGGCGGGCCGTGGCCTTCGGGTTCTGCTCGTCGACCTCCGCCTGGTTGGGCGTGCGCGGCCCGGTCGGATAGTAGCGGGTCGGGTCCGCCAGCCTGTGGGCCCGGGCCAGTTTGGCCACCTGTCCGCTGGGCAGGGGGCTGACCGCCGAACGTGGAGAAGGTCTGCCTTTCGATACCATGCCACTATTGTGCCTCATGGGTGCCCCAGGCGGCCACCTACGGGCGGATCATGGACTTTTCGCATGGTTGCGGCAGGCGGGACGACCGGCGACCCGGGCATCCCCAAAAGGCAGGGGCGCCCCACCCGAACGAGGGTCGCCCTTTCGCCCTGCCGCATGCAACGGCGGAACGGTCGCCGTCGTCAGTCGATGTCGGCGCCCAGCGCCACCAGCTTGTCGCGGAAGTCCTCGTAACCGCGGTCGATCAGGGAGATGCCGTGCACCTCTGAGGGGCCGGAGGCCGTCAGGGCCGCGATCAGGTGGCTGAAGCCACCGCGCAGGTCGGGCACGTCGATGTCCTGCCCGCTCAGGGGGGTGGGCCCGAAAATGACCGCCGAGTGCTCGAAATTGCGCTGCTGGAAACGGCAGGGCAGGGAGCCCAGGCACTCCTTGTACAGCTGTATGGTGGCGCCCATCTGCACCAGGGGCTTGGTGAAGCCGAAACGGTTCTCATAGACGGTCTCGTGCACGATCGACAGGCCCTTGGCCTGGGTCAGCGCCACCACCAGCGGCTGCTGCCAGTCGGTCATGAAACCGGGGTGCACGTCGGTCTCGATCGCCACGGGCTTCAGGTCGCCACCCGGATGCCAGAAGCGGATGCCGTCGTCGCGCACGTCGAACTCGCCGCCGATCTTGCGAAACACATTCAGGAAGGTCATCATGTCCGGCTGCTGGGCGCCGCGCACGAAGATGTCGCCGTGCGTGGCCAGGGCGGCCGAGGCCCAGGAGGCGGCTTCGATCCGGTCCGGCAGGGCCGTGTGCCGGTAGCCTTTCAGCGCCTTGACGCCCTCCACACGTATGGTGCGGTCCACATCCACGGAGATCTGCGCGCCCATCTTCTGCAGAACGGCGACCAGGTCCATGATCTCGGGTTCGGTGGCGGCCCCCGACAGCTCGGTCTTGCCATCGGCCAGAACGGCTGCCAGCAGGGTCTGCTCGGTGGCGCCCACGGACGGGTAGGGCAGGTGGATCTTGGCGCCATGCAGGCCGTCAGGGGCGGTGATATGGATGCCCGCCTCGTGTTCCTTGTCCACCTTCGCGCCCAGCTTGCGCAAGGTCTCCAGGTGGAAGTCGATGGGGCGCGAACCGATCTTGCAGCCTCCCAGGGCGGGGATGAACGCCTCGCCCAGCCGGTGCAGGAGCGGGCCCGAGAACAGGATGGGTATGCGGGAGGAACCGGAGAGCGTGTCCACATCGGCCACATCCGCAAGCTCCACATGGGAGGCGTCTATCGTGACCACACCCTCCCTGGGCTCCACATCCACCTTGACCCCATGCAGGCGCAGCAGGTCGGAGACCACTTGCACGTCGCGGATCTCGGGGACGTTCTTCAGCACCGAGATACCGGGCGCCAGCAACGCCGCGACCATGGCCTTGGAGACGAAGTTCTTGGCACCGCGCACCTGGATGCTGCCCGCCAGCGGCTTGCCGCCCACCACGTGCAGGACATCCTCCTCAGGGTTCACTCCCACCATTCCAGCTCCTCTGTGCGCACCCTCGCCCACATCGGTCGGCGCGCCGTTCGATCGTTTACCTCACCACTTAAGCATCAGTGTGCCACAGGGACTGTAAGCGCCCCGTGAAAATGCGCGCGGAGCCGAATCCACCGGGGCCCGGCCGGGTCAGGCCGGCAACGGTGTGAATTCCTGGGTGGTCAACAGGACCTGCAGGACCAGATAGACCAGGAACCACAGACCAGCCCAGGAGGCGTAGATCCCCTTGAACGCGCGGTTGGCCAGGATGAAACCACGGATGCGCTCCCTGGCCAGGTAGAGGACCAGGACACCCAACAGCGCTCCGAAGACCAACAGACCCAGATTGGCCTGGTCCTGCGCTTGCGAAGGCAGGCGGGAGATGACCAGCGAACCCAGGTTCGAGATGAGCAGATTGTTGACGATGTGCAGGAGCATGGACCAGAAAATCGAATACTCGCAGGCCACATAGCCCAGGACGAGCCCGACGAGGAAGGCGAAGAGGCCCTGGGACAGGTCGGAGTGGAAGAACCCGAACATGGCTGCGGAGGTTATGATCGCGAAGACCTTGCCGTAGCGCTTGAGGGCGTTCATAATCACTCCACGGAAGACGATCTCCTCCACGACCGGCCCGAAGAAGGAGACATAGAAGAACATGACGGCGGATCCGGAAGCCGCCTGAATGGCCTCGGACGAGGTGGATACCTTGAGTTGGAGATGCTCGACGACCCAGTTGAAGCCCAGGTCGTAGACGCTGCTGACGGCCTGTCCCGTCAGGAGCAGGGCCACCGCGCCCAGGAAGACCAATGGGGTCATGCGGTGCTCACGTCGGTGGAAGACGCCGGTGCTGCCGGGATCGGCGATCTGACGCTTGTGGGTCAGGATCCAGAAGACGAAGGCGCTGACCACGCAGACCAGGTTCAGCACCCCGGCGAAACGGGTGTCCATCTGTGCCAGGGCCGTATCAACCGAAACCGGCTGATGGCGCGCGCTCTCCATCATGACGATGAAGGCTATGGCCACAGCCGGTCCGATGAGCTGCATGACCACCAGGTAGAGGATCAAGGCGCCGGATTGCTCGTTGAGAGCGATCCTTACCTGCTTGACCGGAGGATGCCGCCGGTCGCCATGGTCAGCAGACGCACGGGCCGGAGCAGGGCCGCCGGCCGTCCTGGTGCCCTGGGCCGCAAGCGCGGCCTCCTCCGTGGGCCCCTGCCCCTCCGACGCACGCCGAGACCGTCTCATAGCCACCCTCTTTCCTTCTTCCATCGTCCCGGCCCCTCCAGCCACACGAACATACGCAGGCCCGCGGGCGCGACCGGGATGCAATCGGCTACCAGTCTAGCGCCACCCCTTCTTGATGCCGTGGGTGGCGGGCAGCGGGCGCTTCTCCGGCTGACGGGCGAGATCCGGCTGCCGGCGTCAGTGGACCAGCCGCCATACGATCAACACCGCCTGAACCCCGCTGACGAGCAGGAACCAGAAACCTCCCCAGGAGGCGTAGATGTTGGGCGCGGACCGGTCGGCCCTGAGAAATGCCGCCAGACGGTGCCTCCAGCAGACCAGGACCAGTGCACCCAGTACGGCGATCAGTGCCCAGAAGCAGACGGCACCGGTCTGCAGGGCCGCCCCCCTGAGCCCGTAACCGGCAAGGGACTGGCGGACCAGGTTGGGCAGGTAGAAGGCGGCCAGGTTGGAGGCTACGTGCAGGCCGATGGGCCAGATCAGGCTGTACTCGCAGCCCACGAATCCCAGGACCAGTCCCAGACCGAAGGCGAAGACCGATTGGGATAGGTTGCCGTGCAGGAGGGCGAACAGGAAGGATGTCGTCACAATCGCGAACCCGCGACCGTATCGCTTGAGCGCCCCCAGCACCGCGCCTCGGAAGACGGTCTCCTCCACGACCGGCCCCCACAGGCAGCTGTACAGGAGCATGGGCAGGGCCGCGGAGGTCGGCCAGAGCAGGCTCATATCGCCGCCCTCGCCGACGGTCTCACCCAGGCGGCCGACGGTGCGGATCAGCCCGAAGTCATAGAGCTTGGAGAGCGATTGGGCGGCCAAAACCAGCAGCAGGGCGGTCAGCAGGACAGGAAAGGTCATAGGCCGGCTGGAACGGCGGAAGACGCCGCCTGGACCGGGATCGGCGATCTGCCGGCGCCGGTAGAGGATCATGAAGACGAACGCGACGGTCGTGGACAGCAGGTAGAGCTCGGCCATGCGCCAGCCATCCAGGTTGGCCACGGTGCGTTCGAATGAGATGCCCCCGCCGGCCGGAAGCCCCTGCACGGCGATGAGGATGACCCCCACCGAGTATCCGACCAGCTGCATGGCGACCATGTAGAGGAAAATGAAGACCGACTGGGTGCCGACCGCTTCCCGCAGTCCGGACAGCGCCTGCCGGGACAGCGCCTGGCGCCGCCCCCAAGGCCCTGACGCAACCGGCACCGGCGCATGACGGGGACCGCTGCGGGGATGGCCCCCGCCGCCGATCGCGTGTCTGCCCTTCATGCGTCCCCTCATGCCGAAGCCCGGGCATAACTGCCCCGCAGCCTGCCATACCCCTCTCTTAAGATACACCCCATGGGGGCCGATAACCGGGTCACAACCCATCGGCCCCGGGCCTTCCGGCGAAAGGGCGACGGCCGGGGCCGCGTAAGCTTTCAGAAACAATACGGACTCTTTGCGTTCACATACTGAGATGTACCGTTATAGGGTATGGCACAATCTTCACACACAGCAGCAGACCATACCTGGTTCGATGATGCCATACACCAAGCACGGCTCGGCAGCACCGACGAGACCTCCCATGACGAGGGCGACACCCACTCCGGCGTGGGCGTGCTCGACAAAACCGTCAAAATCCTGGACGCCCTGGAAGCAGGCCCCAGCACGCTCGGACAGCTGGTCGCCGCCACCGGCCTGGCCCGGCCCACGGCCCACCGACTCGCCACGGCCTTGGAGCGGCACCGCTTCGTCTGCCGGGACGAGCATGGCCGGTTCACCCTGGGCTCGCGCTTCGCCGAACTTGCCGCGGCCGCCGGTGAGGACCGGCTCCTGACCGCAGCCGGCCCCATCCTGCGCACCCTGCTCAGCCGTACCGGCGAATCCGCCCAGATCTTCCGTCGGCAGGGCGAGCACCGGGTATGCATCGCCGCCCTGGACCGGCCCTCGGGCCTGCGCGATTCAATCCCGGTCGGCGCGGTCCTGCCCATGCAGGCGGGCGCGGCCTCGCAGATCCTCCTGGCCTGGGACGCACCCGAGCGCATCCACCAGATCCTCATGCGGGCCACATTCAGCGCCGCCCGCCTGGCCGACGTGCGCAAGCGCGGCTGGGCCGAGTCCATCAACGAACACGAGCAGGGCGTCTGCTCCATCTCGGCCCCCATCCGCAACCCCGCCGGGCAGGTCATGGCGGCCATCTCCATCTCCGGGCCGGTGGAACGCATGAGCCGGGCCCCCGGCCGCCATTACGCCCCGCTGGTCATGGCAGCCGGCAAATACCTTACCGACAACCTCCAGCGCGTCGGCGGCCGCCTGGGCGTCTGACCCCTCCGGTACCCCCCTGGCCCCAGCTGGGCACCGGAAGCGTTCAGCGCCGGCGCTTGGACGAACCGTGGGAGGCCAGGAAGCCGGCCAGCAGCGTGGCCAGCCCGCCAGCCAGCAGGCCTGGCTTGCGCAGCAGGTCGAAGGCGTCGCCCTTGGACACCGGCATGTGGCTGAGTGCGAAGGTGTATGCCTTGTGGGAGCTGGACCGCCCTACCAAACGGCCGAATTCAAGCAGTTGCGTGCGCGGCCGGTAGGGGTGGCGGATGTCGAACTCGAACAGCCGTGCCGCCCTTTTGGCCGGTGCCGGCCCGTAGGAGCCGAACCCGCAGGTGGGGGTCACGCCCAAGGTCACCCCGTCCACATCGCCAACGAATCCGTTGCGGTGGTCATGCCCTGCGAAGAGCGCGAAATACCCGGACTTGCGCAGAATCGCGAACTCCCCGCTGTCGTGGTCCGGGCAGGAGACCCCCTCGCCCAGGAAGGAACCGGGCAGGGCCTTGGACTCATCGAGCGTGTAGCAGGCCGAATCGAAGGAGCGATAGCCCTGGATGGCGTTGGCGGTCGTGGCGGGGACCGGTTTGAGCAGGCGGTAGAACTGGGGCAGGGGCATGTGCTGGAAGACCATGGACCGCTGGCCCACGAGCCCCGGCACCCGTCCCAGGAAGTCCAGCGCCCGCTTGGAGGGCGACCCGTAGCCACCCCTGCGGTCGTAGTCGCCCGAATCCAGCAGCACCAGGCCCAGGACGGACTGCCGCCCGTACTCGTCGGCGACAGGCAGTGCGAACGTGCCCGGCTCGCAGGCGTAGCCGCGCTGGTCGCCCAAACCGGATGCCGGCAGTGGCCGGGGCCGCCCGTAACCGGCCGAGGCGGTCGATTCAGGGTTCAGGCAGCCGGGGAATTCCCGGTAGATGGCATCCAGTCGGTCGGTGTCCAGCCCGCATTGGAAGTCGTGGTTGCCGTATGTCACGGCGAAGGGTATGCCCCGCTCCACCAGAGGCGCGACCAGTTGGGATATGGTCCGCCGGACCAGCTCCTCACTGTCGCCCAGCTCCCGCTCCCTGCGACCGGCGGCGTCGTCCTTGCCCCCCTGGGCGTCCTCCTGGCCTTCGCTGTGATCGGGCTTCATGAATCCCTGGATGGCGTCGCCCACCCATCGGCTCATGGTGAGACCCGCCGAGTAGACGGGGTCCAGGCGGGTGGACCAGCGGCGTTTACGGAAGGTCTTCTCATAGGCGCTGTCGTAGCCGGCGATCTGGTTGCCGGAGAAGACCACCAGATCGGGCCGGGCCGCGTCGCAGGCCGCCGCGATCAGACGCACGGTGTCAGCCGAGACCTTGGGTCCCTCCTGGGCGTCCGCAAACTGCAGGACGCGGAACTTGCCCGAGCGGTGGAACTGCAGCCGCCCCAGCCGCGCCGAGACGGACAGGGGGCGGTCGTCCTCAATGGCGCCGCCCCGCCTCGCGGCCATTAAATCCTGTGCATCGCTCATACCATTACCCTACTTCACCAGACCCGAGAATACAGCCTCTGCCTTCCCCCAAAAGCACGACCTGGCGGGCAGCGGCCCCCCGGCAGCCGCCAGGCCCTTCAAGGAGTCACCGGACGAAGGCGCCTTCGCTCAGAGCATGTCGTAGGCTTCGGCGACGGCTGCGGTCCGGTCGTTGACACCCAGCTTGGCGAAGATGCGGGAAAAGTAGGTCTTGACAGTCGTCTCACCCAGGTAGAGGCGGGCGGCTATCTGCCTGTTGGTCAGACCATCGGCGGCCAGGCGGAGCACGGCCAGCTCCCGCTCGGACAGGGTGGGCCGGGGGTCGGGCTTGAGACCCCTGGCCACCGCCCCTGCGGCCTGGGGGTCCAGGACGGTGCGGCCAGCCACGGTGTCCCGGATGGCCTGAGCCAGTACGTCGGGTTCCACGTCCTTGAGCAGATAGCCGTGGGCGCCTGCCTCGATGGCGGTGAGGATGTCCGAATCCGAGTCGTAGGTGGTCAGGATCAGTATCTTGAGTTCCGGATCCACGGACAGGGCCTTCCGCGTGACTTCGGGACCGTCCATATCCGGCATCCGCAGATCGAGCAGGAGCAGGTCGGGCCGCCGCTCCTCCACGGCCGCGAGCGCCTCGCCGCCATCACCTGCCTCCGCCACTATTTCCAGTTCGGCGTGCCTGGCCAGCATGGAGCGGATGCCCTCGCGCACCATCGGGTGGTCGTCCGCCATGACGATACGTATCATGACACCCCTTTCCCTGCATGTTCCACCTCACGACGGGGCGTCAGCTCGAAGACCACGCCCAGTTCGGTCCCGCAGCCCGGCCGTGAATCCAGCGTGAGCCTGCCCCCGGATTCGGCCGCCCGCTGGCGCATATCCTCCAGCCCGTAGCCGTGTCCGGGCCGGGCTGCCGCCTGCCGCCTGGCCTGGCCAGGGTCGAAACCGCAGCCGTCATCGCTTACGGTCAGCGTGAGCCGCCGGCCCGTCTTCCCCGTCTCCACTCCCAGGTCCAGGCGAACCCGACTGGCCTGTGCGTGTTTGATTGTATTGGCCAGGGCCTCCTGGGCTATCCGCAGGATGGCCACTTCCCGCCTGCGCCCCAGGATGGGCAATGGTTCACGAACCGTGCATTCGACGCTCAGGCCGGAGCGTTCGGCCGCTTTCCCGGCAGTCCGGCGGATGGCGGCGGCCAGGTCCTTGCCCTCCAAATCGGCGGGTTCCGAGTCGGCGATCATGCGGCGTGTGTCGTCCAGGCTGGACTTGGCCAGTTCGCCGATCATGCCCAGGTGCCGGTCGGCCTGGTCGCCGTCGGTGTCCATCTCCGCCCTGACCGCTCGGCTCAGGGCCAGGATCGAGGCCAGGGACTGGGCGATCGTATCGTGCATCTCCCGGGCCACCCGCTCCCGTTCGGCCAGGGCCCCCTCCTGCCTGCTCAGTCGTCTGATGGTCTCCTGCTGCCGTTCCAGCTGGTCCAGCAGCCGCTGGTTGCGGGCGTTGGTCCGGGCCAGCACATCGAATGATTCGCCGATCATGGCCGAAAAGACCACCGTGATGGCGAACATCACGAGCGAGTCGCCCAAATCGGACCCTATGACCCTCAGCCCAGCGAGCGCCTGTACGGCGAACCCGCAGTTCATGGCGGCGACGATGCCCAGGGCCGGCAGATAGGAAAAGGCGATGAACAGCGCGGGGATGACGTATATCTGCGCCAGGATCGCCGTACGGTCCATCCAGCTGGCGAGCAGGGTGCAGACCACCACCGCCAGCGCGAAGATCCATCCGCGCAGACCTGTCTTGCTGACCGGCTCGCGCTGGGCTGCCGGTTCCCTCTCGTAGATTCGACCCAGAATTGAGCGGACGAAGAAGAGGCAGGGCAGGGCCAGCAGCAGCGCGGAGATCAGCCGCTGCCCCAACGGTGCGCGCGAGAAGGCGAGATCGACGGCAATCACGCAGGCCAGCTCGATCAGAAAGTACCAATTCCAGGTGGTGTATACCCGCCGCCGCTGAGTCAGTGTCCTGGCACTGCCCGCCTGGGGAATCCCCCCAACCGTGCTATCCGACATAGGCGCCTCCTCCCTGCCTTTAGCTTATCTTCGGTCCGTGCGCTTGCGGGGGTAGGCCAGCGCCAATAGCACGAACCCCAACGAGAGGACGGCCATGGCGGCGAAGACCTTGCCTGAACCGGTCGCATACGAGGCACGCACCACATCCATGACGCTCCGACGCATGACTTCGGACATGCCGGCCAGCCGGGAGCCCGCAGCGCCTGAAGAGCCGGAGCCCGAGCCCACCGAATCGGCGATGGCCCGCGCCTGGTCCATGCTCACCCCGTACTTGCCCAACCCCCTGTGGATGTCCCGGGCGAAATAGTGCGTGCACAGGGGGCCCAGAACGGCCATGCCCAGGGCACCCCCGAAGTTCTTGAACATCTGGTTGATGGCCGACACCTCGCCGTATGAGGCGCCTATGGCCCGGTCCACGGTGTCGGTCGAGGACGGCGAGAACATGAAGCCGATGCCGGCGCCGGCGACCACCATGGCCAGTGAGAGCCAGAGCGTGTTGCCCGGCAACCCCTTGTCCAATGATCCGGCACTGACGGACATCCACCCGAAACCCGCCGCCGCCACCAGGCCGGCGATCAGCAGGACGGGCTTCATCCCGCCCCGGCTGAAGACGCGGGCGCCGAACATGGCGGAGACCAGGTAGCCGAAGAAGAAGTAGAGGATGAACAGGCTGGTCATCAACGTGGAGCGGTCCAGGGCCAGAAGACCGTAGACGCTCAGGAAGTACATGATCGGCTGGAAGATGACGGCCGCGACCAACATGGCGAACTGGGAGATGTCGAAGGGGCCGTTTGCAAAGACCCTGAGCTTGATGACCGGGTGCTCCTGCCGCCGCTCCCAGATGATGAAGAAGGCGAACAGCAGGATGGAGGCGGTCAGCCCGGTCACGATCCGCCAGTCGGACCAGCCCACCGACCGTCCCTGCTGCAGGGGCACGATCAGGGCCACCATGGCCGCGCCCGCGATCAGCCCGCCAAGCCAGTCGATCCGATGCCCATCCCCGCCCGAACGCAAGTCGGTGGGGATCATCAGGGCGATCATGGCGATGGCGGCGAGGGCCAGGGGCAGGTTGATGAAAAAGATGGCACGCCAGGAGTAGGTGACCAGCCAGGAGCCCAGAATCGGCCCCAGGCAGGTCATCGCACCGGTGACCGCGAAGAACAGCGCCATGTTCTTCGCCCGGCTGACGGGCGCTGAATACGAGAAGAGGATTCCGATGGCGGCCGGGAACATCATGGACTGGCCGATGCCTTGCAGAGCGCGCGCAGCGAGCATGAGCGCGAGGGCGGACGATCCGCCTGGCACCATGCCGCATCCCAGGGAGCCCAGCCCGAACAGGAACGTGCCCATGAGCATGATCCGCTTGTACCCCACCCGGTCGGACAGGTGGCCGCAGATGGGGAAGGCCGCCGCTGATGCCAGCATGTAGGCGTTGACCACCCACTGGATGCCGCCGGCTGTGAACCCCAGCCCGGTCTGCACGGCCTGGCTGGACAGGGAGACGATCGTGGAATCTATATTGGTCATCGACACGGCGATGATGAGGCCGGTCAGAATCAGGCCGAGCTTCCTGCCGGGCATGGCACCGGCTGTCCCGCCGCCGGCCCCGGCCATCCTGGCCTCCCCTGGGCCGGTCTGTGTGGTCCCTATCCGCATGGACATAATCGTCGCGCCTTCCTCCTGCGGCACCGTAGCCGATGACCGCCTCGAATCCAGGGCGGCCGTCCATGGGACGGTGAGGCCCTGCAACGATTCCGAGCCTATGGGCTTGGCCCGCGCCGACCTGTCGTCCGGCCCGCCCGAGCCCTGTCCCCCATTCGGACGACACCGCCCCGTCGCCGACGCGAACCCGGACGAAGCCCAGCGGCCCTGAAGGGTCGGAACCTCGCGTGGCCCGCCCTACTGTGAACCGGAAGACACTTGGGGCAACCGCCACCCCCAGGGACGGGAATTTGGCGGTCCAAGGCCCGTTCCCCTTGCTATATTGGGAGCATCGGCACTTTCGAGAGGTTGAGTCGCACATGACAGACAGGCAGCGCGCCCTGCTCAGGGGGGACATGGAGCAGGTGGTCGGCCGGCTGCGGCGCGAGGAGACCTCGGTGGCCCCCTACCGGGAGGACTACCGGCGGCTGCTGGACAACCATGGCAAGATGATCCGCGCCGCCCTGCTGCTGCTGTTCGGGCGGGCCGGGGCGCCGGCCGCCTCCGGTCCGCTGGGTCCCGACAGCCCCCTGGTCACCGGGGCCGCGGCCATCGAGATGCTCCACCTGGCCACCCTGGTCCACGACGACGTGCTCGACGACGCGGACACCCGCCGGGGCCGGCCCACGGTCCACACCACCAGGGGCAACAAGGCCGCCATCTACCTGGGCGATCTGATCCTCTCGCGCTATATGGAGATCATGGCCTCCATCGCTCCGGACACGGCCTTCATCCGCGAGCAGGCCGGCACGGTCTGCGAGATCGTGGGCGGCGAGCTCCTGCAGGAGTCCGCCCGGGGCGACACGGCCGTCACCCGCGCCTACTACGAGCGCGCCATCCGCGGCAAGACCGCCGCCCTCTTCCGCCTGGCGGCCACGACCGGCGTCAAGCTGGGCACGTCCGACCCCTCCCCCGACCTTCTGGCCGCCGCCCACGACTTCGGCGAGCACCTGGGCATGGCCTTCCAGATCATCGACGACATCGGCGACTTCGACGTGGCCCACGAGTCCGGCAAACCCAAGCTGGAGGACATCCGGGAGCGCATCTACACCCTCCCCGTCATCCTGGGCCTGGAGTCCGACCCGGCCTTCGCGCAGGTCCTCGAATCAGACGACCCGGCGGAGGTCCTGGCCTACCTGCAGGCGCATCCGTCCCTGGTGGACGGCGCCAAGGACGGGGCACGCAGCCAGTTGAGCCAGGCCCGCCAGGCCCTGGATGGCGCCCCCATCGCCCCGGGTGTCAGCAGGCTCCTGGACCGGCTGGCCGCCCGCCTCAGCGCCCAGGTCTGAGCCTTCCGCCGCCGGCGACCGACACCCCCCCGGCGTCTGGCCCGCGGGCCGTCCAGGCCGGCGCCTTCGGCCCCGGGTCGGCCACGCTGCTATACTGGCAGCATATCGCGCCCACGGCCACGGTTGGGGAACCGGATCCGCCGGCGCGCACCAGGGGAACCACAACGGAAGCGCACGCCACGGCACAGGCCGGGCGAGCCCGCCTCCCGTTCTCGCATCTTCGAGGAGCCGACACCACCATGCGCCACACCCGCACACGCCGCACCACCGCCACCGCACTGGCCATGACCCTAGCCATCGCCACCATCGGGGGGGGGGGGGCAGCCCGGCAGGCGCACGCCAA
>NZ_PDCH01000019.1 GCF_003315615.1 Bifidobacterium xylocopae | reverse complement strand
TGCCGACATGCCCCATGACGAGGACCCAGCCCGCTATGCCGGCGATGACCCCTGGCACGAGGTCATCGACGGCGACAACCACACCGCAAGGTGATCCCAGGCGGGGCGCGTCCAGTGCCCCGCCCCTTATACTTCCCGCCGGTCTGGTTCCCCTTCTGTCGGCGGGGCTTCCCGGGGCGGGTCCGGTTTCCCCCCGTCACCCGTCCCATCCGGCCCCGCCGCGCCGGCGCCCCATCCCCAGGGCGCCGACGCGGCGGGACCCCCTTCCCTTATTTTTCCGACTGCGCCGCCGGCCAGGATGACCGGCGGCCGCGAGGAGAGGACACTCCATGCCGCACACCCCCGTCGCCGGCCCGCACGCGGGCCCGCATCCCCGCCGCGGGATACCTGTGGGCGTCGTCTGGCTCGCCTGTGCCGCCGTCAGCGGATCCGGCTACTGCCTCCTGGCCACCCTGCTCCGCCTGGCCCTGCGGCTCATCGGGGAGACGCTCCCCTTCCAAGCCTGCCTGGCCATCGTCATCACCGCCACCTGCGCCCTGGGCGCCCTTTGGATGCGCGCCGAAATACGGCACACGGCCAGCTGAACCAACAAAATGATGCTACCCGCCG
The DNA here is from genome assembly GCF_003315615.1 of Bifidobacterium xylocopae. GTDB lineage: Bacteria > Actinomycetota > Actinomycetes > Actinomycetales > Bifidobacteriaceae > Bombiscardovia > Bombiscardovia xylocopae. Next base: position 21,463 of record NZ_PDCH01000019.1, on the reverse strand, counting down.
GCACTCAATCCAAAACACGGCGACAGGAATGGCCGTCACAGGTGATCGGGCAGACCGCCTTCGTCGTGCGACGGGGCAGGGACGGACCAACCTTGGTTGGGGGTAGGCGCCGCAGGGGCATTACCGCCGAGAGGTGCCCGTTGGGGGTTCGGCCGATATGTCGGAGACGGCGTGGTCGGCCGATATGTCGGAGACGGCGTGGTCGGCATGGTTTGAGACTGGGTCGGGGCCTGGGGTTGCGGCGCGGCTTGCTCTTGGACAGCCTTTGCTTCCTGATCGGATTTTGCCTGCACGCTCGCACGGACGGCCTCAATGGCCGTTTGCATAGGAGCAAGTTCCCGTTCAAGATGTTCGGTCTTTCCGTGTTTCCCTTCGAGCATTTTGTCTGCCGCCGCAATGCTTCTACGCAAGTTCTCCCGGGTGTTCTCGTCGACGACTTTCCCTTTGCTGGATTCCAGCGTGGATTGCGCTTCATCACGTTTGGCTTTCAGGGCGTCGTGTGCTGCATCCCTTTGGATGGAACTCGCCCGGGTGTTGAGCTTGCCCGATTCTTCCCGGAGTTTTCCCGCTTTCCCGGCGTACTCGGACGCACGCTGTTTCGCGGCCTTCCCATCAACGGGGCAGGCCGGCGGGTTTTCGGGTATGTCAGCGGCCGCACCGCCATCTTTCCCGGATACATTGAATTTCGAGCTCACGGTTTGCCATTGGCGGACGGCTCGCTTGTACTCTCGTCCGGCCGCGGTCAAATCTTGTCGGGCAGAGGTGCAATCCCGCACGGCGTTCGCGGCGTGCGCGTTAGAGCAGGCGGTCACGGTGCCGCCGACGCCTGCGGTCAAGAGAACGCCGGCCATTACGACGACGGCGAGCCTCTTCCAGAGGGCCGGACCTGTTGCATCCCCTTGGATGGAACCGACCAGCTCGGTGCCGTTATCCATGACCTTCGTGGAAGGGGCGGCCGGCGCGGGGAGTGGCGGCGTGGTGCCGAGGATGCTATGGATGATGGCTCTCTTGGCCGTCTTCCGGTCCGGCATCAGCCGGTATCCGGCCCAACCACCGGTACTTTCCCGCATGTTCATAGCGGAGCCTCGACGTGGTCAGTCCGGGTGCTTTCCCTGTTGTTTGTATGCTTCGATGGCACGATCCAACCATTGTTCGGCCTCGTCCCTGGTAAGGCCTTTAGGCAGTTTGCTGGTCGGGACCTGTACCCAATGTGGCCGGGCGCGTCCTTCGCTGGGCCGCAGAAGTTCTTCGACTGTTTTGGAGCCAATGCGCCTGCCTTTGCCTTTCTCGCGGACCAGTTTCCTTGCGGTGATGGGTCCGATGTGCCGTTTGGGGTGTTCATCGAGCCAATGCGCCACTGCCCTTTGCTCAGCCGGGGAAAGCCAAGTAAGCGTGTTGGCGGCCCGGAGGTCGATTCGCCCGTCGATGAGCGCTTGTTTGAGTTCCTCACCCAATACGTCGATCCTTGCGAATCTTGGATCCTGCCCCGCGTCGTCCTTGCCTGTCATGGGCAACGACTGTACGCCGCAATGCCCCCAGCAGGCTGATTTCCCTTTTATACTAGCAATATCGAGAGAAGGATATAGGTTATGACTCAAAAATCTCTGAAATTGAGGGGAATTCAAGGACGTGTTTTCTCTCTCATGCGGAGTCTGAACATGACCGAGGATGAGCTTTCGAAGGTCATGGGCATCTCCAGAACGACTTTGCGGCGCCGTCTCAGTGGGTTGTCGCGGTTCAGGCCGGAGGAGCTGGAGGCGTTCGCCCACCTTGCAGGCACTAGCTCGAAGTGGTTTCATGAGGTGGCGTAGGGCTAGCGGCCGCAGCAGACGGTCACCCGGCTGGCTTCGCGCCATCCTGTCTTCCTGGCGCCCGTATCGCCCCGGCCACACCATGACCCGGGGCCGGTATTGGGCCGTCCTATTGCCTTTCGCGGCCATATCTTGCCCCTTGGCCGCGTTGTGCATGTACGCGGGCTCCGTCTCGGCCGAAGCGACGCTAGTCGCATGGATCCTGTTCGGGCTTGCTTTTGTCTGCCCCGCAACGGTTCGCCGGGTCAGAGGGGCCGGGGTGCCGACCTGGATCGCTTGGACAATCCTGCTGTTCGTGTGCTTCGCCTGCTGTTTCTCGTCCATGGTCCCTTTGGTCGCGATGCGTGGCATTGAATTGTGGACTTACGCTGCGACGGTCACTTCGTTCTTCGTCTGGCTCGCCTGTTCCGTGCCTCTTGTCGCCGTGTGCCTTCTGCCGGACAAGATGAAAGTTTGAGAGGGGTGTGTCGATTATGCGCTCTGACGGACTTCTGGGCCACGCCGTAGAGGCGTTGAGCACCTTGGTCAATTCATGGTCGCCTTGGGCGGTTGTCGGCTATTTTGCGCTGTTGATGTTCCTTTCCCTCCTATCAGCGGCCCTAATCGTCCGTTCCGGCAGCCTGACGCTCAGATATGCGGCCATATTCTTCTTCTCTGCGGTTGTGACCGTGGCGCTGCTATCAGTGGTGCTGCTGGCCACCCACCATATCGCAGCGTTCTTCCCCGTTCGCATACCCAACATCGCTGAGTGGTTCGGAGCGGGACGATGACCGGCGGGTCGAAGAGCACACCCTATCTCGTTGCGGGATCCATCTCACTAATAGTCTGCCTGTTCGGGTCATTGCTGATAGGCACCTTGTTCGCTTCTGCGTGCGGTACTGGTCCCACTGGTACGGGCGCCCAGGGTGGAGCTTCCGCCGATAACGCGAACTACAGGCCGCCGGAGCATTCGGACGACCCGGTTGCGGAGGGGATATCGACGTTTGTGGAACGGATCTCCCTGGACGACTCCCACGGTTATTCGCAATCCAGGCGCCAGGGCAATCCCGACTATGATTGCAGCTCCCTGGTCTGGTTCGCAGCCAAGTCCGCCGGCTTCGACGGACAGATGCAGGGCTGGCCGTTCACCACTTTCACGATGGGTCCTGTGCTGGAACGCCTGGGGTTCGCGCATCTGACATGGAGCGGTGATTACCGCAACGCGAAATCCGAGCTCAAGCGCGGCGACGTAGTGGTCAATCCAGCCGAGCACACGGAGGTGTACCTGGGCGGAGGCCTTTTCGGTGGCGCGCACCACGCCTACCCCAGCGGTATCGACGACGGCATGCCGGGAGACCAGGGGCATGGAGACGACCAGGAGATAGGCATAGAAGCCTATCTGACGCCCGGCCTGAACCAGGTCTACCGCCATGACCCATCAGCCAAAGCTACGGGAGGGTCGGGGGCTTCGACCGATGGCGCCGATGCTCCGACTGCCTGTACACCCCAGGACAGCGGACCCGCTGGCGATAACCCGGATGGCACGAACGCCTCGCCCGATCAGGCCAAACAGATAGCGCGCCGCATGGTAGGCGAGTATTTCCCCGGTGAGGACCCTGGCCACCAGTACGGATGCCTGGAACCTATGTGGACACACGAGTCGGGGTGGCGCTGGAACGCACAGAACGCCAGTTCAGGGGCATACGGCATCCCGCAATCACTACCCGGCAACAAGATGGCGGCCGCGGGCGACGACTGGCAGACCAACGCGACCACACAGATCAAGTGGGGACTGCAATACATCAAGACCAGATACCACACCCCCTGTGAAGCATGGGACATCTGGCAAAGGAAGGGATGGTACTGATGCCCGCGGCGAGAATCAACCCCAAACCCGACTTCTCGTGGGTGCCTGATAGCCTCAGGGAATTCACCTCGGGCACGCTCGGCTCGTTACTGTGGCTTCTGGTCATAGGCTTCATCATTCTGAGCGTACTGTTCGTCGCGCAGCACACCAGCGGCAATTTCTTCATGCAGAACGGGCGCGCAGGATACGGCATGCTGGCGTGCGTCATCGCCGCAGCGCTCATAGCGGGCATGGGGACCGCGGAGAGTTGGAGCGTCAGCAACGTCAATCCCGCCCCGGGCGGCATGGAAATCCAGACGGACGGCGCATCGAAGCTGAAAGCCGGCAGCTCCAGCCTGGCAGGAACGATAGGCCAGGCCGGCGCGGATGACATGTCCAAAGCCGGGAACAACTTCAAAGACGCAGGCAAAGACGCGGCCGAAGGAATCGGGAAGATTGCAGGCGGCGACACGATCGGCGGGCTGGGAGGCATACTCGGCGGGATCGGCAAAGGGCTCTCCGGCCTGAAAGACGCAGTGAAAGGCGCCGGTGAGACGGTTAAGCACCTGGGCTGGGGAGAAACCATAAAACTCGGCATCCACGCCGTCGCGGACACCGCAGGCAAAGTCGGGCACACAGTCAAAGACAAGACCTCGCAAGCGTGGCATGCCGCCGGCAACTGGCTTAACTCACACAAACCCTGGTGAAAACGAGAGGAGACCAACCATGCACAGCCCGGCACACCCGCGAATACGCGCGGGGCCACAGACGCCGGTGAATCGCAGATAAGAGCATCAAGAAAGGAACAAACAAAATGATGACAACATCAATCCCAGGCGCCACGACCGGCGCCACAAGTCTGCTTGCCAGCCGGGCGGTGGCCGCCGACGACGGGGGGATGAGCAATCTTAAACCGAACATGGGCTACTTCCCCTGGAATGCGACGCTCAGGGACATCGCCGGCGGGCTCCAGGGGACGGTGCTTTGGTGCCTGGTGATACTGCTCATTGTCGCAGCAGTGGGATTCATTGCGTCAAGGGTGCTTTCCTCCGGCAACATGCAGCACTACAGCTGGATCCTGATGATCGGGTGTCTGATAGTCGCGGCGATCGTCGCATCCGCCGGCGGAATCATCTGGTGGGCGTCCGGCATCCCCGTTTTCACCACCAGTAAGGCAGCGACCGGAGCCCTGGTGATGCAGGGCTCGCTCTCCACCTTCGTCGGCCTGGCCGCCTGACCCGAGTCACTGCGGAGGCGTCATGTTCAACCTGATAATCAACGGCCTGTTGTCTTGGATGGTCGACGGGGCGGTGGAAGGATGGAAGCAGGCCTGCAAACTGGCTTTGCAATCCGGCGCCCTGACCGACAATCAATGGCAGGTCGCCCAGGACGTGGTGGGCAAACTGGCCGGTGTCATGCTGTATGTCGTGGTCATCACCGGAGCGGTGGCGATTGTCAGGAACGCTTTGGCGCGGCGCGTCGGCGACATGTTCGTGAGTCTGGGCCAGGCTATGTTCGCCTGGCCGCTCACGGTCGTCACTCTGTATCTACTCATCCAGATCAGCAATATGGCATCGAGCCTGACCGACAGAATCCTGTCCGTGGACATGAGCAAGGGCGATCAGTCCTTGAACCTGCCTGACCTGAACGTCGGATCCATAAAGAGCATGGTCAGCGGCCCTTTGCTGCTTTTTTTCGCGCTGATCATCGTCCTTGCATCGGCATCCATCATACTGTGCATGGGGGCGCGCGCTTTCCTCTTAATCGTAGCGGTGTGTTTCGTCTGCACAGCCTGGATGCTGCTGGGCCGCAAGGAGACAGCGCGCCAAGCCAAGGAATACTTCTCGTGGGTACTTGGCATCATCCTGTATCAACCGATCTGTGGGCTGCTGATCTATATCACCGGGAAACTGATGGAGGCGAGCGGAAGCGACAACCCCATTACGTTCATAACCGCAGTCGTAGGCATGGTCTTGTCCTCGGTTTTCCCATGGGTCCTTGTGCACCGTCTGCTCAAGGTCCTACCTGGGGCCAGTGGTTTGGCCGACGCTGCCTCCGCCGGCAGGAAGACCGTCACCACCACGAAGAAGGGCGCGGAGCAAGCGGTCAAGATAGGGGCCCAGGTAGCCGGCGCGATAGCCACCGGTGGTGCCTCATTGGCCGGAGGTGCTGCATTGTCCGGAGGCGCGGAGGGCGGCGGCCATCTTGCGGGCACGGACGGGCAAAAAAGCTCGGCGTTCAGCCCGCGCGTGGATCCCGGCAGCGGTGCCGCTACGCCTTCCTCGCAAGGTGCAGACAAAGGCATAGGGTCCTCCCACCAAGACGATTCCGAGGCCAAGCAATCCACTGGACGCGAACGTTTTGCCCGGGCGGTCGGGGCAGCGGCATCCGCTGTGCCGAAGACGGCTGGCGTCCAAGCGGTCATCAATGCCGCGATCGCTGCGCGTGGCGGCGGGAGTGGCACCGCTGTTCCCACTGTCGGGCACGATGTTGGAAAGCCGGCACCCAATGCACCCACAGGCAAGAGCAGGGAGGCCGCAAGCGAGCCGAAAATCTCGGTTACCCCTCCCCCTGCAAGCCAGCCCGCCCCGGATAAAAGGGAAGGCAATGCGACCGAACAACCCCACCAACCGGCTCCGTCAAGGGGCGGCGGGGGCCAACAGGACGTTCGCGTTCATGTCGATGTTAACAAGGAAGGATGATAGTCGATGGCAGAGAAGGACAATGGCGAAGAGGGGTTGCTGTACTCCTCGACTTTCGCACCGCTGCTCAGGCAGAAGGCGGTAGCCATTTGGTCCTTGCACCAGGCGGTCGTGGCCGGCATCCTGATAGCCGTTTTCATGCTGCGCACCGCCGTGGCCCATGCACCTGTGCTTTCCTGGGCGACCCTCGTCCTCGTTGCCATACTTGTCGTGGACCTGGTTACGGTACGGGGATTGAGTATGTGGCAGGTGGCGGGCCTGCGCCTGGGCTTGCTGCTCAGACAGGCGACAGGCGCCACCAAGGCCACATTCAGTCCGATCACATCCGGCGCCACGGTAGCGTTTGCCGATATTCCCGGCGAGGAGGGGGAGACTGTCAATACATACCGCGTCGTCAATACCGGGGAGATGGACGGTGCCTGCTTCCTGTGGGACAGCGTTCATAATCAAGCCACCGCGCCACTGCTGATGGAAGCGCAGTCGGATCAGCTCGCCAAGGCGGATATCCGCAACACCCGCGCCGACGAGTTCGCCGCCGCGCTGCACTCCTTGGCCGACCAGCCGGACGTGGTGCGCGTGACCCTGCAAGCGAGGGCGCTGCGTCGGCCGGTTGAGAAGAGCCCGGGCCTATCAGCAGCAGAGGGCAACGCGGCCGCAGCGGACATCGAGTATCTGGAGGACGGGCCCCTGGCCCATACCATCCGGCATGATTATATCTTGGGCATCACCATTGACCCCTCAGCCAGATCCACCAGCAAAGTCAATTTCTCCAAACCACGGGCGAGCCTGGAGGATGTAAGCCGGCTTCTGGCGAAAAGGGTCTCCGAACTATGTTCAATGCTGGCCGGCACGGGGGTCAGACCGGATGGGATCACATGGATGAACGCGGCGCAGGTCCGTGGGCAGATGAAGGTCCTCACCGACCCCGACGCCTATCAACTGCTGGACCCACAGGGCAATCTGCCAGATGACGTGCCGGTGCAGACTTCATGGCGAGAAATGGCCGACCATGTGGCGGTCGGCCCCTCCTACGCCCGGTCTTTCTGGATCAGCCAATGGCCTGTGGGATTGCCGGTATTCTCCGACTGGCTGACTGAATTGACCCGATCTCCCGATTCGCAGCAAATACTGACATTGGTGTTCCACCATAGAACCGAGCATCAGGCGAAGGCCTCTTTTGACCGCAAGAACCAAGAGGCCGGCAGCATGAGGTGGCTCAACCGGAAGCTGGACCGGCCCGACGACGACAAAATCGAGTCCGAAGAGCAGACGATCGCCAGGCTCAAGCGAGAGAGTTCCGAAAACGGCGGCGACATTCAGTTCCAAGGGTTCGCCACCATCCTCGCCGATGACCTGTCGGCGCTTGATGAAGCCGATCAGGGCATCCAGCGCCTGTTCAAGAAGAAAGGCATGTATCTCGACCGACAACGCGATCAGCAGCTGACACGTTGGGTCGGCGCCTTGCCTCTCGGACTTGAGGGGCGGAAATGATGTTCAAGACGAACAACCCGGTGGGAGATGCCAGGTCAGGCACCTACGGCATGCCTCCGGTCATGCCTATTCTCTCGATTAACGAGCTCGCGGAGCTCGATACGCATGGAGCGTATGGCTGCAAGGGGCTAGTCGCCGGACAACGCCCACGACGACGGCGTAGGGCCGAACGCGCCGCGATGAAAGTACAAGCCTCCTTGCCCCAATCGTCAGCGGGTGCGGCTGCGTCCGACGACACCGGCACCGAGTGGCTGCCACAGATTCACAGGGCCGGCCGGTTCTCTTTGAGAAGCTATGCGCCTGCCACACCATGGCACATGACATCCGTCCCCGACGCCGGGCTCTTGAACCCGTTCGGAGTGAGCGGGTATCCAGAGCTCGACGGTCCGCTGATCGGCAAGAGCACCATGAACGGGAACCCCTGGTATTTTGACGCCTGGAGCCCTTATCGCCATGACGGCACCAGCGTCAACGCCTGGGTGGCCGGCCTTATGGGCAGCGGCAAGAGCATGTTCCTGAAGGCTTTCGGTTCCAGAGAGACCACACCTCCATGGAATCGCAAGGTCATCATCGAAGGCGACCCGAACAATGAGTGGGCGGCCGTGGCGCACAGCGTCGGCGGCCAGGTCATACAAGTGGGATCGGGCTCATACCTCAATCCGTTGGACCCCGGAGAGCCTGCGACCGGCCAGGACATGAGGGCTTGGCGGAAGACCGTCCTGGGCATCCAGCGCGACGCGCTGGAAGCCATCGCTCATGTCCTCAGGCCGGAACGCCGGTTGGATTCCGCGGAGAGAGCCGTCATCGCCGCCGCACTCCGGCATTTCCTTGATGTCGGCCGGACCCCTACACTGATCACGTTCGTGGATCTGCTGCAGAGCGAGTGGGTGCGCTCGTATGATTTCCGTGGCCTGGACGCTCAGACCGCCGTGGAATCGGCCAATTCGCTGATCCTGTTGTACGACCAGGTCGTCACTGGCGTGGAGTCCGGCGCCTTTGAGTGCGATTCGACCATCGAAATCGATCCCAATAGCCCAATGCTGGTGTTCGATACAGGGAGCGTCAACGACCAGAACGAGCGCAAAAAGCAGTTGTACATGGCGGCCATGTCCTCAATCGTGGAACGCCTCTGCGCACGCCAGGACGGCCAGTTCCGGATCATCATCGCCGAAGAAGGGCACGAGTTGTTGAAAAACCCGGTCTTGGTGGATGCGTGGGAGCACCGTATGCGGATGAGCGGCCATTTGGGTGTCTCCAGCTGGATGCTGCTGCATGAGCTGTCCGACCTGGACAAGTTCGCCAAGGCGGGGACCGAACACCGTAACAAAATCAACTCGATCCTCACACTGTCCGGCACCCAGGTCATCTACAAGCAGTCGGCAGCCAGCCTTGAGCTGATGAAGAGTCTGCTGCGCAATCTGACCGTCGCGGAAGTGAAGACCATCGAGTCTTTGTCTCCGTACAGCGCTTTGTGGCGCGTGGGGGACCAGGTGCGTGATGTGGTGCAGGCCTATTTCAGCCCGGCGGCGGCGACCATCATGCGAAACGACGAGAACCGAGCGTAGGAGGAGCGGACATGCATGACGAAGAGGTATCCGAAGACCGGATGGAGGCGGCGCAGACCGTCATCGAACTTTGGGAGGCGTTCTTGAAAACCCGGCCAGGCTTCCTGCTCAAAGAGCATACGGCTGCTGTGCGGGCCCTTTCCTCCGGTGGTGTCCAGGCACGCAGGATGCTGGCCAGCTTGTGCCTGATTCCCCCGGTCCTGCTGCTGCTGCTTTCGCTGTTGGCCCGTTCAGTGCTGCTTGTGCTTCTTGCCTTCATCGCGTTCATCGCCAACGTTGGCGCGGCTGTGTTCTTCTGGGCTTGCTACCGTGATTCGCCCCAACAGGATGCGGATCATCTGGATACGTTGCCTTGGCTCATGGGCCGTGCCGGCGTCCGCAAAAGACTATCAGGTTGGCACCTGTCGCAGGACGCGAATACTGCGTTGCAACGGCGGCGCGAGGAGCTGGATTCGGACCCAAGGACGCGCGGCCATGGCATAAGCCCTCGTGCTCTGGGTATAAAGCTCGGAAACAGCCACGGTGTGGATGTATGGGTAACCAGCGAGAGGCCCGTCTACGTGCTGGCACCGACCCGTCAAGGCAAAACCACCCGTCTGGTCATCCCGGCCATCATGGAAGCCCCAGGTGCCGTCATCGCCACCAGTTCACGACGGGACATCATCGATGCCACCCTAAATGCCCGCCGGGACGGATTCACCACACAAGATAGAACGGACTGCGACGGTGGACGGCCGAACATGCGCGGAGGGAGAGTGTGGGTTTTCGATCCCGCCGGCGTGCTGGGCAGTGACCATTCACTCGACGGTTATCGCCTACGTTGGGACCCCGTAAGCTCCTGCACTGACCCGAATACAGCCAGATCCATGGCCGCCGCATTGGTGAGCTCCGCCGATTTGTCCGCCGAGAACCAGATCTGGGCCCATATCGGGGTGGACATCGTCCAAGCCCTGCTCATGGCCGGCGGTGTGAGCGGCAAAGGTCTGGATACCGTATACAAGTGGTCCCAGGGTATGGATGGCATCAACACCGCCAGATTGATCCTTCAGAGAAATGGCGATCGGGATGCTGCCCTGTTCGCGGCACCCTTGGCGTCCCTGGCGCAGGACAAGGACCCACGGTCGGTATCCAACAAACTGCTGTCGGTGACGACGGCCTTCGGCGCCCTTTCCCTGCCTTCGGTGCGCGAGTGGTTCAAGCCTCAGCCCGGCCCCGCGTTCGACATGACCGGGTTCGTGCAATCGCAGGATACGGTGTATCTGCTGTCACCGCTGCGCAGCACTGCTGGCCAAGCAGAGGCCTCGGTCGCCGTATTCGCCAATATGTTCCTCCAGGACGCCCGCGACACGGTACGCAGGCTTGCAGCGCAGGACCGTTACGGGAAGCTGGATCCGCCGCTATCAATGATTCTTGACGAGGTGGCCAACACCACGCCCTGGGAGGGGCTGCCGCAGTTGTTCACCGCGGGAACCGGAGAAGGCATCTGGGCATGGGCGTTCGCGCAGTCCAAGGACCAGATGCGCAAATCTTTCGGGGAGGGTGAGGAGAAGCAGATGTACGACAACGCCCAGAAGATCATCATGGGCGGCGCCTCGACCGAAGCCACGCTGCGCGAGATAAGCGAACTCACCGGAGAGCATGACGAACGTTACCGGGAGAAGACTTGGCAATCACCTCTCCAGGGCGGCCTGATCGCCAGTCTGGGATCCACCATGGAACGTCGGGAGACGCGGGTGGCGCTCAAACCCAACGAAATCCGTCGCATACCGAAGGACCGAGCAATCCTGATAACCGGCAGCGACCCCGCCGCTGCCGTCGAGCTCACCCCGTTCTGGAATCGCGGGTGGGTGAGCGGCACCGCCGTGGATCCGGATGCTGGGCACCGATACCTGCACAACGTGGAGAGTGCTCTATCATGAAGCACAAACCACACCTGTTCAAAAAGCCCGGGAATCGTCAACCCAAACCACTACCTCCAGTCAGCCGCCATCCCTTGCGCGACACACTCGTTTACCTCGCCGCCGGAGTAGGGCTGTGCGTTCTATTGTGGATCCTTGGAATTCTCCCTACAGGGGCCCACCAACCAGCTCCATCGCCCGCCGCCGGCCAGTCCGCGAAACCGGCATCGGGCAGGCACTCCCCCACGGCCGCCCCGACACCAGCGCCGGCGCCGGACGGCGCAGACTGGCGGTCATCGACCGTATCCTACGCGAAGGAACGTTTGGCAGCCATGAACACGCTGCTGGCCTCTAGCTCCGGCCTGAACGGACTGACCATTCAGGATTACATCAAGCCGCAGCAATCCGACCCCACAAGCCCCTACAGCACCGCCGAGCAGTCCTTGACTGATCAGGCAAAACAAATCCTCGCATCCCCACCGACATCATCAGCTCAAGCGGCCGCCTCCCGTAGCAGCTTGGCCTCCGCCTACCGGTCTTGGGAAAAAGCCATGTGGGAGGCCGCGGGCGACACATTGGCTGGGCAGATCAGTCAAACAGAGGATTCATACCGCCCCGTGAGGCGATGGCTCAAGGACGAACGCAGTAAACCGGCCTCATGCTCAGAGTGGATGGGGTACACCCTTGAACCAACCAGAAAAGCCGGTGGGAAAGAACGCTTCAGCCGGCTGGTGCGCCGCATCGAGCAATACGACAGCCTCAGGCAACGATGCGCCGCCGACATTACACCTCAGCAGGCCGCTAGAGCGCCTCAGCCAGGCGGCCGGACACAGGGACAGCGCAATGACCAATAACCCGTTTTCGCTCCCTGCGGGCCGAAGCAACCTTAATCTGGCCCGGCCGCCTTACCCGTTTCATAGACGCGGACGCGATGCCTTGACTGCTACAGCCACAATCGAATTTGCGGAAATGCTCTGCCAAATTGATCCGCGATTAGACACCTTGCTTCCGGTCTGCTGGTTCCGTCACGGCTATCTGTTCGCGATAATGGACGCTTTGCGCACCGCGTATGCTGCGGCTTTTGCCCTCCACTTCCATATCGAACCCAATCCGAAAGGGGGGCCATCGAAGAAGACAATCGTATACCCCGAACTGTCGAGTTGGCAATTCAGGTTCTGGCAGGACGAACAGTCTGCCCTGGCCATGATGGCCGCCTATCTGCAAGAACTGCCGGCCGGTGGTGAAGCGGACGAGCACTCCACTGCTGCCGAGTACACCGCCAGGACGGTGGATCGGCGCAATGCAGAGGAAAACTCAGGGCTAGCCCCTCTGGAGTATTACCCGTTCGATGTCTCCACGCCTGCTCTCGAAGACGAAGGCTCGTCTGAAGACGCTGACGATTACCCCGATGAGGGGCTTTCCACCTTCGACGGCGGAAAGGCCTACCAGGGGTCGGAACCGCCGCAAGGGTTCCAGGAGCAGGGTCAGACGCCCGATGGTTCCGGTCCGGCGCTTTCGACTTCAATGGACGGCGAGGGCGTCGGCCCCATCGATTGGGAGGGGGAAGAGGACGATGACGAGAGCTGATCGTCCTGCATGCCGCGCTCGATCTGCTCGATGGCCTGTCGGCGTGAGTCGTCGTCCAGTCCGTCCACTGTCTCGATCAGCCCCTTGTGTCCGAGTTCGTCCTGGGCCGTGTGCGCCCTCACCTGCCACAGCGGCCGTTCATGCCCGCCGGGCTCGATTGCTGTGGCTTGGCCGCGCTCGACCGGCGTCAACGCCTGCCACACGGCCTCCACCCGTTCGCGGTCTGAGGCGTCCACGGCTATCCTTGCCGACGCAGCGGTGAGCTGGCGCACCCGCTGGGCGAAACCATCCACGTCCCTGCCGCCCACCCGCACGTATCCGTCCGGTTGCGGCCCGTCCTTCCCCGCTACGATGATGGCCCGGCCGGCGCGTATCGCGCGCTCGGTTCTGGCCGGCATGCCTGTCGGCGCCGTCACCCGGCCCAACGCCCCGGGGTCACGGACAGGGTGCTGGTAGGCCTGGATGCGGGACTGTATACGGGTCTGCCACCCGTCACCCGGCCGGCTTTTGCCCAGGGGGTGGACGTCATCGTTGATATGGTGGGCGGCTCGGTATGCGGCTATCTCCTGCGTCGCACGCTCCCATTGCTGCCGTCTGGGACTGTCCTCGGCGGGGGCGGGGCCCAAGGCCTTCATCCAGGGTTCGGCCAGGATAGGGTCGGCGGCTTCGCGGATTCGCTCCTGCAGGGCAACGTCAATCATGCCACGCGCCTGGTCCATCATGTCGGCGGCGTCGGCCACGTCCGGGGATGCGTCCGACTCAATCTTGACGCTGTAGTAGCGGCCTGCCAGCCAATCCTGCCTACCGTGCCCGTCGTCCGTGATCTCGTGCCTGAACCGGTTGCGCACTTGTTCCATGTCCTCCTTGCCGACGGTCCTGGCGATGCTGTCGGCCAGAGTGGGGCGTATCTGCCGGGCCTCGCCATAGGCGGAGAGTGTCTGCGCGTATAAGGGCTCCTGCTTGGCCGCGCTCACCCGTTCCTCGCCAATCAAAGCGGTCAGCTGGCGTTCGGCGGTGACCTGGGCGTAGTGGCGCCACTCGTTGTCGAGGCGTTCCAGGCTGTGCATGGACTTGTCGTAGGCGTTGGCCCATTCGGTGGCGAAGTGACCGCCCTTGGCCTGGTCCATGACCTCGTGCAGCCGCCACCTGGCCTGCTGGGCCGGCGTGGGCAGCAGGTCGTCCTCGGCGTACCAGATTTTCGTGCTGGGGTTGGGGCCTTCGCCCTTCCATTCCTTGAGGCCTTTGTCTTCCAGGTCGGCGCGGATGCGTTGCTTGTATTCGGCGAGTTCGTAGGTCTCCTGGTCGCCCACCATCATGTCCTCGATGGCCTTGGTCTCCACATACACGTCGTTGCTTTCGCGCCCTCGCGTCATCGCTACGTACATGGTGGCCGAGTTGGCTTGGGTGGCGCCGGCCGGCAGGTAGTAGTAACCACGGTCCACGGTCTTGCCCTGGGCGCGGTGCGGAGTGACCGCGTACCCGCCTATAGTGTGCTCGCCCACATAGGCGGCCGGCAGCACCACCTGGTCCCCAGGATCGCCCTTGCGGTGGCAGGCCAGGGAGCCGTCGTCCACCCGGTCCACGATCCACAGGTCGTTGTTGCGCACGTATTGCCCCTTGCTGGTGGTCAGTCGCCGCGCGTTGCGCCGGCTGCACACGATGTCGCCGGCGCCGGCGGTCGAGCCATCGCTCAGGTCGGTGCGCCGGGCTTCGTCCGCGTCCACCTGGCCAAGCTCGGCACGAGTGCGGCTGATTCGCTCGTTGAGGTCGGCCAGCCCTTCGTTGCTGCCCACAATCAGCAGCGCATCCCTCCCCTCTTGCAGGTCGGCGACCATCCGGCGCACCAGCCCGTCCTCCAACTGGTCCGCGGTGCCGGCGTGCACGTGCCCGGCGCTCTCATAGGAGCCGATGGCCAGGTACTCTCCTGCTCCGTCCTTTTCACGTGAACGCAGCAGCAAGCTGCGTCCCGCCTCGTTCTCGTCGTTGAAACGCCAAATGCTCGTGAGTTTAGCGCATCTACCATGTTCGACCATCCAGGTGAATGCGCCTCCCCCGCCGCCGGGGGTGTCCAGCTGCATGTCGTCGCCCACCATGATCATCTTCGCGCCGTGCGCCGCGCACAACTCGGCCAGGCGGGTGATGCTGGGCGTGTCCGCCATGCCGGCCTCGTCCACGATCACATACCCGTCCTGCGGGATCTCCATGGCCTTCAGCTGAGCGTCCAATGAGCTGATCCGCTCGCGCAAAGCCTGGCGGCGCCCCTTCGCACCGGGGGCGGTCCGTTCGTATTGGTCGCAGGCCCGGCGCAGAAGGTTGTCGGTGTGGCCGGTGGACCGCTCGTAAAGGATCTTGGCCATGGTCTCAGCCGGCGCGTCCAGGCTGGCACCCAGTTCGATGGCAGCGGCGCTGGTCGGAGCCAACGCCAGGACACGCCCCTCGCCCTCGCGTAGGCGCACCGCGTCAGCGAAGCCGCGCAGCGTCGTGGTCTTTCCTGCGCCGGCGGGCCCGCTGAGCGCGGCGATCATCGTGTCGCCGGCCAGCAGGGTCCCGACAGCCTCCCGCTGATCTTCCGCCAGCGGATGCTTCGCGCCCCGCTGGGACTCCTGGATCGCTTCGTCTATGGCCAGATGGTTCCAGAGGCCGGCTTTTGCATCATGCCTTCCGGCCAGTTCGATGAACTGTTTCTCGGCGTCGATCAGCTCTTGGGTGGCGTAGAGCCGACCCTCCTCGTAGTCGGTAACCGCTCGTCCGTTCCCCAGGCCCAGTTGCCGGTCCCGTTCCTGCCGGTCGGTCAGCCGATAACGTCCAGGGGTCAGTTCAACCAGGCGTGCGCGCTCCTGTTCCACCAGGGCGTCGGTGAGCCGACCGCGTTCACCGGGGCGGATCCTGATGCCACGGGTCAGACGCTCGGCCGCAGCGCGTATCCGGCCCTCGCTAATCAGGGTCACACCGCTTTTCGCATCCTCGTGCAGGCGTTCCAACGCCCCGCCTTCGGCTGGGTCTTGTGCCGCGTCGTCCCGCAGGCAATCGTCCAGCAGAGGTCCGATTTCAACGTCCAGACCTGCGCCTTTCGTGCCGGCCAGTAGCATTTCCAGGCGCAGCGTGCGCCGATCACGACCCGTGCAATCCTCCACCAGCATTGCGGGGTCGATGCCGTATCCGCGCATCTGCCCTGACCATCTGCCCATCAGGTCGTGCAGGCTTTCGGGCTCTTTCGGTTTGCTTTTGCGTGTGGCCTTCCATGCCTGGCGGTCGATGCGGCGCAGCACCGCCTCGCTCAACGGCACACCGTTCGCTTTTGCTTGTTCCGTCAGCCGGTCCCGCTCCTGTTCGACGCGAAGGCGGCGTTGGCTGAAAGCGCCGATCAGCTGGTCGTCGATGCCCACCAGGTCGTACACACTCGCCTTACTATCGCCGGTGTCGCGCCGGCGCCACTGCACGCCCAGCGATTCGGTGAGTTTGTCCATAATCAGATTGGTATGCTGCTCGCTCAACGACACTCCGGCGGTGTACAGCGCCTTGCCGTCCAAAGCGCCCAACTGGCCATCCTCGCGCCGCGCGATGTTGGAAACCAGCACATGGTCATGCAGGTGGGGGTCGTGGTCCCTCGTGTCCCAATGCGTGAACCTGCACGCGATGATGCCATCGACCCGTTGCTTGACCACTCCTCCCGCCCCTTTGCGGGAGTATGCCTGTCCGGCTTCGAAGGAGGCAAGCGTCTCGCGCATGGCCTCCTCGTGGCATGCCATGATGGTCCTGCGCACATGCTCGTCGCCGCTGGCCCACAGTATATTGACGCTCTTTGGCAGAGAGAAGGTCAAATCGTAGCCGGCTACGACTTGACCGGATTTGAGAGCCTTGTCGCTGTGTCGTGAAAGGCGCTGGTCGTCGCGCGGGTTGCGCATAAGGTCGTAGACCTTGGTGACGTCATTCTTGCTGGCCGTATCGCCCTCATGCACGCCGATCGTGTCGAGCGCATTACCCATCCACACACCGGGGGGCGTACCGGTTGTATTGTAATAGTCAGCCATGCCACCGCCGTGGTCGGTGATGACCTCTTTAATGGTGGAGGCGAAGTATCGCGTGCTGGTGCCCGCCTTCAGCTTGGTAACGTTCATGGCCATGGGATCACTCCGTGTATACGCCGCCCCTTGCGCTGGCCCTATCTTCCTCTAATGGGTGCCCGTCGGTTTTGTCTAACAGCCCGGCCGGCGTGCTGTCTGCATCCGGCCGCGACTGCAGCGACATCGGATCCACCGATGGGATACGGCGGGCCTCCAAAGCGCTGCGGCATTCCTTGTATGCGGCTTCCGTTGACTTCAACCCTTTTCGGGTCGCGGTGGCCGGCGCCCACCCAAACTCTTCGAGATATGCTTCGTACTGTTCCCGGTATCGGCTGATGGCCTTGCTTATCTCTTCCTGGTGCTTCTCAAGGTTCTTGGAGGCGTTGCTTTTTCGCCGCTTCAGCTCTCTGCGCCGTTTGAGTTCCTGCTCCAGCTGCTCTATCTTGAGATCGTCCTCGTCCTGAATCTTGCCTGCATCGTGTGCCATTGCCCGCCTCTTCCTCGCTGTCGCTGTTCTCCTGGCTTGCGGCACTCAGTATATGCAGGTATTGGTTTAATTCCGGGGCGTCGGTGCCGATTCCCGAATGGTGGATCTGCCTGTAATTGTCCCTCAGATCGTTCAGCTCATACCATGCCCAGTATTGCTTGCATTGGCCGTTGACCTCTCGCGCCTCTTTGGCCTGTTGTTTTTTCAGCGCGTCCAGGTATGTGCCGCTCCTGCCTTCGCGGACCGCGCGCCGGTATTCACTCCTATGCGTGGTCCTGGTCTTCTCGATCAACCGGCGTTGCTCCTCAATTAGGTCTTGCTCTCGTCCGCTGTATTCCTGCATGAGACGAAGCCAGTCGCTGTGCTTATGGAGCAACCCCGCACGTGGATGAAAGCGATTGACCGTCAGCACTCCTGTTTCCAGCAGGAGACTCAGATCATCGGCTGCCTTCCTCACCAGTAGGTTCAATTTCCTGCTGAGTTGTGCTTCCTCTCCGGTCTTGTCCTGGTAGGACTGGAGCGCCCTCTCCTGCTGGTCCATGGTCTGCCTGAGCCGCGCGTTGTCCTCCCGCAGCATGTCTGCTTCGGCCGCTTTGCGGTTCCTGTTCCGGCTTTTAGCGCGCTCACGGCATTGGACCGAGCAGTATTTTTGAGGGCGCCCGCTGTCACGTTTCGGCAGGTAGACCTTGCCGCAAAACTCGCATTTTCTGATTTCCATGTCTGGTTGCTACTCCCCTTCCCTGCGATTGGGCCCGGCCTTCGGACGGCTCATTCTCTCGAATCGTTGAACCGGTTCAGGAATTTGAACAGCGCCACCGTTTGTTTTCCCAACATACCAGCGTTTCGGACCTTTTCGGGGCATGTGAGTGCAAGAGGTGCATTGCTATGGATTGGACGTTGTTTGGGGTTCTCGATGTGATCTTACTGATGTCCTATATGCTGCTGGGCTGTGATTGCTGGGTGGTAGTTGGAGGTGGTGTTTGTTTGGGTGCTCTTACTGATGCCTTATGTGCTGATTGGCTGTGACTGCTGGCTTGTTGCCGGTGGCGATTCTGTCTCGGCCGGGTACGGTGCGATCTCCGCTCCTGTGGGCTTCCTGGCGTCAGCGCTCGGGGGTTGGATTGGTTCCTGGCACTTCTGCTGCGGTGCGTCGGCTGGCCGTGGCGGGCCAGAACCCATGCGACGGTGCATGTGCCCCGGGTTTTCCTTGTCGCCGCCCATGGTGGTATGTCTTGATTAGAGGCAAGCGGTTTCCGGGCGCGTAGCGCCCGGAAACCGCGCGGCAGCAGCCATGGTCGAGCTGATTCAGCTCGGCGGGGCGTGGGGCGGCAGCCCCACAATCATCCACACCCCCCTCCGTGGGTCCTTCGCTCCGCCCGGGGCCACTGCGTCGGGGGGGGGGGGGGACGGAGGCTATTGTCTGATGCCGTGCGTCTTGTTGTAGATGGCGTCTGCGAATGTATCGGGGAGCCCGTACATGTCGGATGCATAGAGTTCCTCTCCGTCTTCGTCTTCCGCCACGGGGAGGTTTTCGAGGTCGTAGAGGTAGATTTCGCCCGCCGTCAGTGGGGCGAATTTGTCGGTGTTTGTCATTGTAGTCACCAGTTTTCGTGTCGTTGCGTTTCTCTGTTGGGCGGTATCGACGCCCGCCGGGTGGTCTCCCTCCCGACACTTATCGTTATACCCTAATTAGGGTATAAAGCAAGCCGAAAAGTCCTCAATTCCGACATTTTTTGGAGCATTCTGGGGTTGGGTCTCAGGTGGTGGCGTAAGTCGCGCGGCGGTGGCCATCGCTCCCTCCGTCTTCCCCTCAAGGATCTTCCCGGCATGGCACAGCGCGCGGCGGCCGCGTGCGCCACCAGCGTAGTGCCGGTGGGGCTGCGGCCGCCGTCCCTTAGTAGCGGGTGGCCAGTGTGATGGTCACGCTTACGGCGTTCAGGTGCGGCATCATCCGGTCGGGCCAGGAGTCGAAGCCCGCACGCCGCATGATCGCGCTGATCTGTCGCGCGTCCTGGAGGCCGAACCCGTAGGCCACGCACGCCTTGTTGCTGACTCGGTTGGAGATCGGGTCACGGTCGCAGTGGGCGTCGAGTATGGAACGTAGTGTGCGCAGCTTGGACACCTCCCGTGTGTCATTGGGGTCTATCAGATCGCGTTTGCGCAGTCTGACGGTCTGCACCATCTGCCAGTCCTGTTCCGTGAGCTGATCCGTCGGTTTTTCGATTTGCACGGTGATCGAGTACATGCTCCGCCTCCTTGGCCCGCCCTAGTAGCATCCTGTGATGGTTTCCAGGCGTGCCAGCGCCAGGGTGGCGATGATCATGCCGGCGGTGATTTTGATGTCTTCGATGCGGGCGGCCTTTTGCAAGGTCCGACCTCGGGGTCCTTGCCCGTTGGGGGCGCTGGTGACGGTGCGGGTTGTGGTGGTCATGATTGTGCTGCCTTTCGGTTCGCTTCGTCGCGTCGGGAAGGCCGGTATCGCCGGCGGTCCGCGTGGCCTGGTTGGTTTTGTGTCGTTGGTCTGCCCTTGACGGCCATCGTGTTCCAGCACGGTGTCCGCCGGGGGGGGGGGGGTCAGTCGTCGAGCAGGTCCTCTACCGTGCAGCCCAGGGCTTGCGCGATTTTGAGCACCTGGCCGGCGCCGACCCGTTGGAGGGGGCGTATGCCGGTCTCGTAGTCGTGTATCTTCTGCGGCGCGATGCCCATGCGTCTCGCCAGCCCGGTTCTGGTGAGCCCTTGTGCTTCTCGGATTCGGGTCATCGCGCTGGGCGCTTTGTCGTCTGGCATGTACGCGTGTCCTTTCCTTTGTCTGCTGTTATGCTGTGGGTGTCGGCGGTCCGCGTGGCCTGGTTGGTTCCAGCGTGAGTGCCCGGCGTGGGCCGCCTGTTCCAGCAGGCGGCCCGTTTCATCTCGGCTCAGCGCCCGAGGGGCAGCAGGCGGACGGCCGTGAAGCCTGTGCCGAATTGCTTGTTGACATATGACAGCAGGCCTGCGCGCGAGTAGGGGAAGAGCGAATCCCGGTTGATCTTGTGCACCGGCACTTCATGGCCGGCGCCGTCCCGGGCGGTCTCGACAGTCGCCTGGCATTGCCGCAGCCGCCGTTCGTTCTGGTCGTTGGCGCCGCCGGTGTCCTCCCAGGCGTCGGTCACGAATCCCGTGTAGGTCCAGGGCCGGCCTGCGGCCTCGGGGCCGCCGGCGCTTTTGACCACGGGGTCGGACGCTTCCACGGGGGCCATGAGGCCTGCGTGGAGAATGACCGCGCGCCCCTTCCGGTCGCGGAAGCGGGTGCGGAAGCGCCAGCTGCCGATGTCCGTATATGTCTCGTCCCACCCCATCGCGTGAATGGAGAGAATTGTCGGCTCTTGTTCCATGGTGGTTCTCTTTCTGTTGCGTTTGTCTGTAGGGCGGTATCGACGCCCGTCGGGTGGTCTCCCTCCCGACACTTACCATTATACCCTAATTCGGGTATAATGCAAGCCGAGAAGGCCAAAAAATTCGACACTTTTTAGGTTCGGCGGCTGGGCTCTGGCGGTGGCGGGCGCCGTGCGGCAAGGCTATCGTGGCCCTTCCCCGTCTTCCCCCTCAAGGATCTTCCCGGCGCGGCACAGCGCACCGTAGCGTCGCGCCGCAGCCGCACGTGGTGTGGCTCCCGTCCCGGGGTTTTGGACCGTGTTAGACTGGCCGTGCGTGGCGGATTTGCGTTTGTCGCGTTCAGGCCGGGGGGTATCGACCCCCGGCCTTTTCCTTTAAAAATATGTGGGGCCGGTCCCGAGGGTGCCGGCCCTTGGCCGTCAGACCGTTTGGCGCAGGCGATATTTCGCCGGGTCTCCGTTGCATATCCTGAGGTGCTTCTCCAGGGCTCGGCGGGCTCCGGCCTCGGTCTTCCATTCCTTGTCCCAGAAGTGTGGGCTGCTCATCCATGTGGGTTCGGGCTGTATGGGGTCGTCGTAGCTCATGGGGACTGTGTACTGCTCGATGGTGTAGGTCATTGCTTCCTCCTTGGTGGTCCGTTTGAACAAGTGGAGAGAGACCG
>NZ_PDCH01000018.1 GCF_003315615.1 Bifidobacterium xylocopae | reverse complement strand
CTGCTGGCCTGCACGGGTGGTGTGGGTGCCGGCCGTGTTGGCGGGTCCTTTGGTGGGGGAGAGGGTGAAGCCGTCTACGGTTTCACTGGCGGGTACTCCGCCGCGGAGGAGTGGGTTGGTCTGTGCGGGGTCAGCGTGGGCGGGACGGGCTGTTAGCAGACCCCCCCCCCCCCAGGACAATCATGGTCAGGGCCACGCCAATGGCACTGTACGAACGAAAAGTACGCATGTCTATGTATCCCCTATGTAGCGAAATCGTCGATTGGACTTCGCTTCCGCCTGGCTTGCGCGCTGGCAGGACATCCCCATGTCCCATGACCATCGCCGGCACTATGCTGCCGATTCAAGATATTATGCCCATCAGATTACCATGCGCCCTCTACCATGCGCGGACGACTGGCGGATGGGGTACCCGGCGTGCGCATAAGCCGATGCGAACGGGTGGGGAAAGGAGCAGGTGTACGGATTAAAGGGAGGCGTTGGTAAGCTCTAAGCATGATAGAGATAGAGGGGCTGACCAAGCGGTTCGGGGCGAAGACGGCCATCGACGGCGTGTCGTTCACAGCCGAGGACGGCAAGGTCACTGGTTTCCTGGGGCCCAACGGGGCGGGCAAGTCCACCACCATGCGCGCGGCCCTGGGACTCATCCGGCCGGACTCGGGCGCTGCGCTGATCGATGGGCGGCCGTTCGCCGGGATGCATTCGCCCATGAGTGAGGTGGGCGCCGTGCTCGGCCCGCGCTCCGCCCACAAGGGCAGGACGGCCCGTGCCCACCTGCTGGGGCTGGCCTACAGCAACGGCATACCGGCCGCGCGGGTGGACCAGGTGATGGCCATAGCCGGCATCAGCGGCGTGGGCAGGAAGCCGGCCGGGTCCTTCTCCCTGGGCATGGGCCAGCGGCTCTCGATCGCGGCCGCCCTGCTGGGCGACCCCCGCAACCTGATCTTCGATGAGCCGGTGAACGGTCTGGACCCGGAGGGCGTGGTCTGGGTGCGCCAGCTCTGCCGTTACTACGCCAGCCAGGGGCGGGCTGTACTGCTGAGCTCCCACCTGATGAGCGAAGTGGCGCAGACCGCGGACGACCTGGTCATCATCGGGCGGGGGCGGGTGTTGGAACGCACGTCCGTGGCCGAGTTCCTGGCCAAACACTCCTCCCGCTCGGTTCGCGTTGTCACACCGGAGGGGGACCGTCTGCGCGGGCTGGTCATGGACGCCAGCCAGGGGCGTGCCCGGGTGGAGGACTTGCCGCCTTCGGGTTCGCTGCCTGCGGATGTGCGCGAATTCAAGGTGACCGGTATGGAACTGACCGCCCTGGCCCGTCTGGTGGCCGCACGCAGTCTGGTGGTCTACGAATTCCGCCAGGAGCAGGCCTCCCTGGAGGAGGCTTACATGGCTCTGACCCACGGCTACGAGGAGTACCGGACCGGCGCGCTGCCCGGGCCGGGGCGGGCCCAAGGGCCTGTGCGTGTGCAGGCGGCGGCCAATCCAAGCGGGCAGGGATACCAGCAGGGGGCCAGGCTGTCGGACGCTGAACGAGCGGGACAACCAGGACGGACCGCAATCGCCCGGGCGGTTCCCGATAGCCGGTTCATGCGGCCTTCCCGCCCGATGCCCGCCGGGCAACCCCAGCCGCAGATCCAGCGGCAGATGGCCGGACCGGCCGTGGCTGCTCAACGGTCGGCGATTCAGCCGCCGCCGGCACAGCAGCTGACCGGGCCCGGCCGTCACCGGAAGATGGGGGGATACTGTCCGGCTCTGGGGGAGCCGGAGGCCCCGGCCCATTACCATGTGCCACCGATACCAGCGGTCAGCCCCCGGATGCTTCAGGACACGACGGGATACACGGCGCAATCCACCTGGCGTCCGGCCCATGCGGCTGGACACAGCCGGTCGGGTCAGTCCTGGCAGGTCGGTCAGTCCACTGCAACCAACCAGCCCGGTCAACCCGGCCAGTGGCAACGGGCCTGGCAGGACGGGCAGGAAGGGGGCTCGCAATGAGCCGGCACAGCATACCAGCTGCGACCTCCGCGCCCGGCGTGTCCGTCGGGACCCGCCCCCAGGTGGGACTGGGCAGGAGCGTCAGAAGCGAATTCGTCAAGATGACCACGTTGAAATCCACCTGGCTGCTGCTTGCGATCAACCTGCTCCTCCTGCCCTTGGGCGGGGGCTTGTCCGCCTGGGCGCTGAAGATCATGGCGACGACCAACCCCAAGGACGGTAAGCCCTTGCCCCACCCCGAGCCTGTGGCGTGGGCCGACCTGTGGGGCGCAGTCGGCTCCATGGTCGACATGTGCACCATCGTGGTCGGCGTCCTGGGCGTGATGGCCGTCACCGCCGAGTTCTCCACTTCCTCGATTGACTCCACCCTGGCCGCCAACCCCCACAGGGGGATGCTGCTGGGGGCCAAGGCGATTGTGACCGCGGCCCTGGCCTGGGCCTCCGGCCAGATCGGTGTCCTGCTCGCTCTGGGGCTGGCCAGGATCGTTGCCTCCCCTATGACCCTGCTCTCCCTGGACCCCGCCCAGGGCGCCCTGCCGTGGATAGTCCTGCTAGGCCTGCCCCTGCTGCTGGCGGGGTTCGCTGTGCTGGCGGTGGGCCAGGGCGCCTTCTGCCGGTCCACCGTGGCCGGGGTCTTCGTCCTGGTCGCTCTGGAGATGCTCCTGCCCATGCTGTTGGGTCTGTTCTCGTCCGTCTCCCGCTTCTTCAGCTGGATGGGCACACTCTCCAGCCTGACCCCCACCCAGCTGATGGGCAACTTCCTGTCCGGCGGGTCCGGCCCCGATCCGGACTCCTTCGTGTCCGGCGCCCTCCACCCCTCCTGGTGGCAGTCCGCCCTGATTCTCCTGGTCTGGGTGGCGGCTTTCTACCTGGCCGGGACGGTCGTCATGCGCCGGCGGGATGTCAGGTAGGGAAGGCCCATCCGACTTTCGTAAAGCCCCGTGCGCGTGTCGCTCGAAACGCATAGTATGGATGTCATGCCTAC
Source organism: Bifidobacterium xylocopae (assembly GCF_003315615.1). Classification (GTDB taxonomy): domain Bacteria; phylum Actinomycetota; class Actinomycetes; order Actinomycetales; family Bifidobacteriaceae; genus Bombiscardovia; species Bombiscardovia xylocopae. The sequence continues at coordinate 22,465 of NZ_PDCH01000018.1, read as the reverse complement.
ATTTACACGCGAAGAGATCGAGCACTTGGGCGATTTGGCCCGGATCGCCTTGACGGACGAGGAGATCGAGCGTCTCAAGGGCGAGCTCAACGTCATAGCGGAATCCATCACCAAGGTACAGGAAGTGGCCGGCGACGACGTGCCCGCCACCGCCAACCCGATCCCGCTGGAGGCCTACCTGCGGCCGGACGAGGCCGAGGAGCCCCTGACCCAGGCGGAAGCACTCGCGGGGGCACCCGCGACCGAGGCGGGCATGTTCGTAGCCCCGCGGATCCTAGGGGAGGAATAAGCGATGAGCGCTGCCAAGAGTGAACTGGTCAAGCTGTCCGCAGCCGAGATGGCCGCCAAGATCCGTGCCAAGGAGGTCTCCTCCCGCGAGCTGGTCCAGGCCCAGCTTGACGTGATCGACGCGGCCGAACCCTCCATCGACGCCTTCCTGCATGTGTCGCGCGAAGAGGCTTTGCAACAGGCTGACGCATTTGACGAACGCCTGGCCGCCGGCGAAGCCGATGGCTTGCCGGAGCTGGCTGGCGTGCCCGTTGCCGTCAAGGACATGATCGTTACGAAAGGCATCCCCACCACGGCCGCCTCCAAGATTCTGGAAGGCTGGGTGCCCCCCTACGATGCCACGGTGATCGAGCGGCTCAAGGCCGCCGGCATGCCGATTCTGGGCAAGACCAACCTGGACGAGTTCGCCCAGGGCTCCTCCACCGAGCACTCGGCGTTCAAGACCACCAAGAATCCTTGGGATACGCGGCGCGTGCCCGGCGGTTCCGGCGGCGGTTCGGCTGCGGCCGTGGGCGCTTTCGAGGCCCCGCTGGCCCTGGGCACCGACACCGGCGGCTCCATCCGCCAGCCTTCGGCATTGACCGGCACGGTCGGCGTCAAGCCCACCTACGGCGGTGTTTCACGGTATGGCGCCATCGCCATGGCCTCCTCCCTGGACCAGATCGGCCCGGTCTCACGTTCCGTGCTCGACGCCGCCCTCCTGCAGGAGGTCATCGGCGGCCACGACAAGCGTGACTCCACATCCATCCCCAAGCCCGTGCCGCCGCTGGCGCAGGCCGCCCGAGAGGGCATGAAGATGGACCTGAAGGGCATGAAGGTGGGGCTGGTCAAGGAGCTGGGCGGCAAAGGCTACCAGCCCGGCGTCGAAGCCCGCTTCAACGAGGGCGTCAAGCTCCTGCAGGACATGGGTGCCGAGGTCGTGGAGGTCTCCTGCCCCCACTTCGCCTACGCCCTGGCCGCCTACTACATCATCATGCCCTCGGAGGTGTCCTCCAACCTGGCCCGCTACGACGGCATGCGTTACGGCCTGCGGGTCATGCCCCCCGAGGGCACGCCGCAGACGGCCGCGAACATGATGGCCGCCACCCGCGAGGCCGGCTTCGGTGACGAGGTCAAGCGCCGCATCATCCTGGGCATATACGCCCTGTCCGCTGGCTACTACGACGCCTGGTACGGCTCGGCCCAGAAGGTGCGCACGCTGATCATCCGGGACTTCGAGGAAGCCTTCAAGCAGGCCGATGTGCTGGTCTCCCCGGGTTCACCCACCACCGCCTTCAAGTTCGGCGACCGCATGGACGACCCGCTGGCCATGTACCTGAGCGATGTGGCCAATATCCCGGCGAACATGGCAGGTACCCCGGCCATGTCCATCCCGGCCGGTTTGTCGGACGACGGCCTGCCGGTCGGCTTCCAGTTCTTCGCCCCCCAGATGCGTGACGAAGTCATGTATAAGCCCGCGGCGGCCCTGGAAGCGGCTCTGCAGGCGCAGTGGGGCGGCCCCATGCACAAGGACCTCAAGACACCCTGGCTGGGCGAATAGGCATCGGAAGGCAAGGAATCACACAATGGCTGAACAATTGATGAAATACGCCGATGCCGTGGCCAAGTACGAGCCCGTCTTCGGCCTGGAAACACATGTGGAACTGAGCACGAACACCAAGCTCTTCTGCCCGGCCCACATCGAGTTCGGCGGCCAGCCCAACTCCCAGCTGACCCCGGTCTCGCTCGGCCTGCCCGGCTCCCTGCCGGTGGTGAACAAGACCGCGATCGACTACGCGGTCAAGCTGGGTCTGGCCCTGCACTGTGACATCGCCGAGTGGAGCCAGTTCGCGCGCAAGAACTACTTCTACCCGGACATGCCCCGCGACTATCAGATATCCCAGTATGACAAGCCACTGAACGGCGAGGGCTACCTGGACGTGGAGCTGGATGACGGGTCCGTCTTCCGGGTGGACATCGAGCGGGCGCATGTGGAGGACGATGCCGGCAAGAACACCCATGTGGGCGGTTCCGACGGCCGTATCGAAGGCGCCGACCATTCACTGGTGGACTACAACCGCGCTGGTGTGCCGCTGATCGAGATCGTGACCAAGCCGATCGAGGGCGCCGGTGAGCGCACCCCGGAGGTGGCCGGAGCCTACGTGCGCGCCATCCGCGACATCGTACGGGCCCTGGGCATCTCCCACGCCCGCATGGAGCAAGGCAACATGCGCGCCGACGTGAACGTCTCCCTCCACAAGAAGGGCGAGCCTCTGGGCACGCGCTCGGAGACCAAGAACGTCAACACCTTCAAGGGGATTGAGAAGACACTGACCTACGAGATCCGTAGGCAGGCGGCCCTGCTGGAGGCCGGCGGCGAGGTCCTGCAGGAGACCCGCCACTGGGACGAGTCCAAGCAGGCCACGGCCGGCGGGCGCGTCAAGTCCGACGCCAACGACTACCGCTACTTCCCCGACCCCGACCTGGTCATGGTGCATGTGACCCGTGAGCACATCGAGGAGCTGTCCAAGCAGATGCCCGAGATGCCGCGCGAACGCCGGGCCCGCTTGAAGCAGGAGTGGGGCTTCACCGACTTGCAGATGCGCGATGCGGTCAACGCCGATGCCCTGGACCTGATCCAGGAATCCGTCGAAGCCGGGTCCAGCCCGGCCGGTGCCCGCAAGTGGTGGATGGGCGAAATTTCCCGCGAAGCCAACGAGCGCGGCGTTAGCCTGCAGGAGCTGCCGATCACACCCCAGGATGTGGCCGACATGGAGGCCCTGATCGAATCCGGCAAGCTCAATGACAAACTGGCCAAGCAGACCGTCTCCGGTGTGCTGGCCGGTGAGGGCAAGCCCGCCGAAGTGGTCGCCAAGCACGGCTACCAGGTGGTCTCGGACGACGGTGCGCTCGAATCCGCTGTCGACGAGGCCCTGAAAGCCAACCCGGATATCGTGGCCAAGCTCAAGTCCGGCAACATGAAGCCCATGGGTGCCATCATCGGTGCGGTCATGCGGGCCACCAAAGGGCAGGCCGACGCCAAGGCCGTCAGCAAGATCGTGATGCAGCGCGTCGCGAAATGAGACGGCCGGCGCGCCCGCAGCCGGCTCGGAGGAGGGCGCGCTAGACTGTCAGCCGCCGCGTCCACAAGGGGCGGCGGTTTGGGAGGTGACATGATGTCGGTTGCGGACAGAAGCGGGGCTGACGCTGGCCAGGGTGATCGAGCCATGCGGCGGGAGCTGCCCGAGCGCATCGACATCCCCTATATCAACGGTGAGATGGTCCATCTGCGTCCGGCCGCGATCGCCGATCTTACCGTCATGGATCAGCTCCAGGCCTTCTATAACTCCACCGGTATCACCGGCAAGGGGCCGCAGGCCGAACGGGCGGTGGTCAACGCATGGGTGCGCCGGTCCGTGGCCTGGTCCAAGGGCCTGACCGCGCGCGAGTCCGGCGTGGGCGATCCGGAGTCGCGGCGTACGGTGGCCTGGGCCATGATCACCGAGGCCGACCACGACAAGGACGGTGCGATCGACGCCAGCGACACCGGCGGTCTGATCGGCATGATCTTTCTGATTGACGTGGATGGCTGGTCGCGCTCGGCCCGCATCCAGGTGGTGCTGGGCAGGGACTACCGGGGGCGGGGCTACTCGCGTGACGCCATGCCGCGCGTCATGACCTACGGTTACGCCGCGCGCCCCACCGGGCTGGGGCTCCATCGGATCTGGGTGGCCGTGCCGGAGAAGAACATCCGTTCCATCTCCGTCTACCAATCCTTGGGGTTCATGGTTTCCGGCACTTCCCGGGACGCCTTGTGGGACGAGCAGGGCGGCAAGTACCAGGATCAGATCGTCATGGATGCACTGGTCGACGAGTACGATCCCATCCGCTCCCTGGATGCCTTCGGCATGCGTGTGATCGACGACAATCCGGGCGTGGCGGAAGCCAAGGTCAACCATCAGCGGGCCCTGGAGACCGGTGACGCTGTGGATCCCGTGGCCGAGGCGGCCCTCGCTCAGTCGGAACAGGACCGGTTGAAGGCCAAGCGGGCGGCCAAAGGTGTAAAGCTCAAGGAGCAGGTGAGGGAAGCGGCGCGGCCTGCTGTGGATTCGGCCGCCCAACCGGGGGAGGACCAGCTGATGAACCCCGCTGGCGACGCGGCTGCTGGGGGGACCGGGAGACCGGCGGACGCCGGACAGGACGAACACGCATCGCAGGACGACGCAACCAATTGGGCCTATTCGGATTCCAGCCGCAAGAAGGGCTCCAAGCGGGCCTGGTGGAGGAACCTGGGCCACATGGGCAAGCGTAACGCAGGAGGCAAGAGTTGAGCGCTGAGGATCTGGACAACTACGAGACCGATGCCGAGTTGGCGCTCTATCGGGAGTACCGGGACGTCATCAAGCTCTTTACATACGTGGTGGAGACCGAACGGCGCTTCTACCTGGCCAACAAGGTGGATTTCAACGTGCGTTCGGCCGGCCAGGACGTCTATTTCGACGTGCAGCTGACCGACGCCTGGGTCTGGGACGTGTACCGCTCCTCCCGCTTCGTCAAGAAGGTGCGTATCGTCACTTTTAAGGACGTGAACGTGGAAGAAGTGCAGAAAAGCGATATAGATATCCCCGATTCGCTCTAGATGCTGGTACTCTGGCGCAATATGCGTCTTTCGGGCCTGTACAGGCCACTCGTTTCGTGAGAGTATCGTAGGACCGTGCGCCCAGGGCGCCGGTCATCGGTGGGGATGCAGCCAGCGCCATGCTTTCAGGAGGTCAACATATGGCAGAAAAGCAGTCCGTCGTCGTAATCGGAGGTGGTCCCGCTGGGCTCACCGCTGCCTGGGAGCTTGTCAAGGATGGCGGCGACCAGCATTACGACGTGACCGTCCTGGAGGCGACCAAGGCATTCGGTGGCATCTCCCGCACTGTGCGGCACAACGGCAACCGGATGGACATCGGCGGCCACCGCTTCTTCTCCAAGGACGACCGGATCATGGACTGGTGGAAGGAGGTGCTGCCCCTGCAGGGAGCCCCCTCCTACGATGATAGGAAGCTGGGCCGCCACCACGACCTGGAGCCGGGCGGTCCGGACCCCGAGAAGACCGACCGGGTCATGCTCAAACGCCACCGTGTCTCCCGCATATATTGGAACCGGCACTTCCTGGACTATCCGATCGCGCTGTCGCCCGCCCTCTTCAAGGCCCTGGGCTTCAGAATCACGATGGAGGCGGGCTTCTCCTATCTCAAGTCCATGTTCCACAAGCTGCCGGAGGACAACCTGGAGAACTTCTATATCAACAGGTTCGGCCGCAAGCTCTACTCCATGTTCTTCGAGGGCTACACGGAGAAGCTCTGGGGCCGTCATCCGCGTGAGATCTCGGCTGATTGGGGCGCCCAGCGGGTCAAGGGCCTGAGCATCATCTCGGTGCTCAAGAACGCCTTCCAGAAGATGATGCCCAAGAAGCGTGATTCGCACGAGATCGAGACCTCCCTGATCGAGGAGTTCTGGTATCCCAAGTTCGGCCCCGGCCAGCTTTGGGAGACCGTGGAAAAACGCAACGTGGACCACGGCGTGCATGTCATCACCGACGCCCGGGTGGTCGAGTTCGACCAGGAGGGCGGCCGCATCAGCGCGGTGGTCTACGAAAAGCCCGATGGGGAGCGTGTGACCCTCAAGGCCGACCAGTTCATCTCCTCCATGCCTATCAAGGACCTGGTCAACGCCATCGACGCCGGTTCCGACGGTGCCCCCAAGGACATGGTGCACGTGGCCAACGGCCTGCCCTATCGCGATTTCGTGACCGTCGGCCTCCTGATCAAGCACCTGCGAATCCGCAACACCACCGACATTCCGACCCTCGGTCAGCCGCCCATCGTACCGGACTGCTGGATTTACGTGCAGGATCCGGGCTACAAGATGGGCCGCTTCCAGATCTTCAACAACTGGAGCCCATACATGGTGCGCAAGCCAGACGACACCGTCTGGATCGGCCTGGAGTACTTCTGCGAGGAAGGCGATTCCTTCTGGAACATGTCCGATGAGGAAGCCACCAAGTTCGCCATCAAGGAGCTGACGCGGATGGGTGTGATCGGTGGCGCGGGCGATGTGATGGACTCCCACCGCGAACGGGTCAGGAAAGCCTACCCGGCCTACTTCGACACCTATGCGCAGATGCCCGAGCTGATCGAGTGGCTCGACTCCTTCGGCAACCTCTACTGTGTGGGCCGCAACGGGCAGCACCATTACAACAACCAGGACCATTCGATGGCCACGTCGATGGAGGCGGTCAAGAACATCCGTACAGGCCGCACCGCCAAGACCAACGTATGGAACGTCAATACCGAGAAGTCCTACCACGAGCAGAAGTAGCGCAAGCGGCGCATGAGCCGCCGCAGATGCAGCCCTAAGCGGCCCATGGGATCCAGTCAATCCCATGGGCCGCTTTTGCGTGCCGGGACACATGCCGCGCGTCGCGTTTGCGTCTATCTAGGGGGCGTTGTAGTCTTAATGCAGTTCGGTTCGCTGGGATAGCGCCGGACATTCATGAGCGGTTCATCCGCGAACTTCTTGAAGCTGCACGCTAGGTCATTGAGAGTCGTGCGGCGGTAGGAAAGGCAATATTACAGTGGCAACAAGCCAAGATATCCATGCTATGAAGCTGCCTGAGCTCAAAGAGCTGGCGAAGCAACTGGGTCTGCGCGGCATTTCCGGCATGCGCAAGACGGCCCTGATCGAGACGATCGAAGCGGCCCGTTCAGGTGGCGAGGCCCCCGCTGGTGTCAGCGTGCGGTCGTCGGCCGGCGCTGCGTCCAGGACCCGGACCGCTCCGGGGACGCCGACACGGTCCGCCGAAGGTGGGCAGGTTCCCCCCACCGAGCAGGCTGCGCGGACGACGACGGTGTCGGACGCCACCCTGGATGCTGATTCGGCGGACGGCCGACGGACCGGTACGAGCGATGACAAGGACGACACGAAGGACGGCAAAGGGCAGGTCGGCGACCTCTTCGAGGTGCTGGGCATAGGCGAGGACAGCGGTCGGCGCCAGCATTCGGACCGTCCTGGTCGGACTGTGGCGGATGACGAGTCCGTCGTCATCAACCGTCGTCGCCACCGCTCTGGTGACTCCCGCGGCCACGGGCGCGGCAGGGAGCGCGAGGACCGCTCCGATCGCAGGCAGGAATACGGGCGTGATCGGGACCATGGCAAGGTGCGTGACCTGGATGACATCCTGGCTTCCTTGCCCGCGAGGGAGAATCATTCCTCCCGCAAGCACGGTCACGATGAGGGCCGCGAACGCGACTACCGGCACAACGGCTATGACCGTCGGGACCGTGAGGGTCGCAACGACCGTTCCGAGCGCAACGACCGCCGTGGCCGTAAGGATCGGCGTTCGGGTCGCGACTACGAGGGGCGTGAGGACTACCAGCCCGAGGATCTGGTGCCGGTAGCGGGCATCGTCGACGTGTTGGAGTCCTACGCCTTCATCCGTACCTCCGGCTACCTGCCAGGCCCCAATGACGTATATGTCTCCATGGGCCAGGTCAAGAAGTATGGCCTGCGCAAGGGGGATGCCGTCCAGGGCTTCACACGGCCGCCCCACGAGAATGAGCGCCGCAACCAGCGGCAGAAGTTCATGCCCCTGCACTCCATCGAGACCATCAACGGCATGGGTGTGGAGGAAGCTGGCGGGCGCGCCCACTTTGGCAAACTCACCCCCCTCTATCCGCAGGAACGCATGCGGATGGAAACCACGCCTACGCAGATCACGGGCCGCCTGATCGACATCGTGGCCCCGATCGGCAAGGGCCAGCGTGGTCTGATCGTCTCCCCGCCCAAGGCCGGCAAGACCATCACCCTGCAGAACATCGCGAACGCCATCGCCAAGAACAACCCCGAAGTCCATCTGATGGTCGTCCTGGTGGATGAGCGCCCCGAGGAAGTCACCGACATGGAGCGTACGGTCCAGGGTGAGGTCATCGCCTCCACCTTCGACCGCCCGGCCTCTGACCACACGACCGTGGCCGAGCTGGCCATCGAGCGCGCCAAGCGCCTGGTGGAGCTGGGCCAGGACGTGGTGGTGCTTCTGGACTCCATGACCCGCCTGGCCCGTGCCTACAACATAGCGGCGCCCGCCTCGGGCCGTATCCTCTCCGGAGGTGTGGACGCCCAGGCCCTCTACCCGCCCAAGAAGTTCTTCGGCGCCGCACGCAACATCGAGAACGGCGGCTCCCTGACCATCATCTCCTCGGCCCTGGTGGAGACGGGGTCCAAGATGGACGAGGTCATCTTCGAGGAATTCAAGGGCACCGGCAATATGGAACTCCGCCTGTCGCGTGAACTGTCCGACAAGCGCATGTTCCCCGCCATCGACATCAACGCCTCCGGCACCCGCCGCGAAGAGCTCATCACCTCACCTGATGAGCTGGCTGTTGTCTACCGCCTCCGTCGGCTCCTGGGTGGCATGGAGACCGAACAGGCCTATCAGACCCTGGTGCCGCGTCTCAAGAAGACCCCGACCAACCGGGACTTCCTTGGCGCCATCACGCAGACCATGCTGGGGCAGCAGAAGTCCAGCTGAGTTGGCGAACGGCCTGAGTGCATAGCAGAGGCAGGGATGGGATGCCGAATTTCCGGTATTCCATCCCTGCCCTGTCAGTTTCCGCCTGCTCCATGCAGCCGGTTGCGGTCTCCGCGCATGCCCTGTTTGCTCTTGGCCTTCGGCTTGGTCTGCCGCCGTCCCCGCCTCATTTCCTTGACCACCTGCGCGTCATGCCTGCTGCTGTACTCCAGCCGCCGGTCTATGTCCGCCACCTCCTCGTCGGTGAGGATGATGTCGGCGCCGGCCAGGTTCTCGTAGATACGCTCAGCGTGCTTGGAGCCGGGGACGGGAACCAGGTTGGGATACTTGTGAAGCATCCAGGCCAGGCTTATCTGGGCCGGACTGGCATGGTTGGCTCGCGAGAGCTCCTGGAGGCGGTAGGTGATTGGACGGTTCGCGACCCATCGGCGTTCGGCAAGTCTGGCCAGGAAGGCCTCGTTGGGGTCGTCGCTCTTGGCTGGTTTGGGCCTGTCGGTCTCCAGGTAGTAGGAGGCGATGGGGGAGAAAGCCACGAAACCGATGCCTGAGCGCTGGCAGTAAGGCAGGATGTCCTTGTCGGCATCGGTCCTCGCCAGTGAGAAGGCATCCTCCACGGCGGTCAGGGGCAGTGCCTCATGTCCTTCGGCGATGGTCTGGACCGGCACCTGTGACATACCCCAGCCGCGGATGAGTCCCTCGTCGATCAGTTTTCCCATGGCCGCCGCCACATCGGCCGTGGACACCTGCGGATTGACCCGATGCATGAAGTACAGGTCCAGATAGTCGGTGCCCAAGTTCTTCAGACTACGGTCCAGGTGGTCGCGGATCACCTGGTAGACGCTGTGCGTGCGCTCGAAATCCGACCAGTTGATGTGGAACTTACTGGAGATGATGATCCCCTGCCGGTGCCCACCCAGCGCCCTGCCCAGTAGCTCTTCGTTGTGACCCGGGTGAAAGGGCTTCCTTCCGTAGTGTTCCGAAGTGTCGAAATACGTGCAGCCCGCTTCGTAGGCGGTGCGGATGGCGGCGATCGAGGCGCCTTCGTCAGGGGGGCCGTTACGGCCTTGGGAGTAGAGCATGCAGCTGAGTCCGATTGCGGACACGCTTAAATTTCCCAACATCCTATGCTTCACTTGCCATAGCCCCTTGAATCGAGATACATCCACCCCCCGGGCAAAGAATATTGTCGAAAGCTTCGATTTTCCTGATACTTGCCTGAGTGATCGCCGATTGCTGCCGGGGCCCTGCGTTACAGTGGGCACAAAGACGGGTCATTGAATGGTGGATCGGAGAGGGGGCCGGTATGGTGAGTGACGGTGACGGCCTGAACGGGACGGTGATCGGTTCGAAGCTTGGCGCTTCCGATTCGGGTGCGGCTGCCGCGGAGCGAATCCGGCGGCTCAGGGGCACGATCGACAACCTGGACGCTGCTGTCATCCGGCTTTTGGCCGAACGATTCAAGGTCACCGGCCAGGTGGGTGAGCTCAAGGCCCAGGCTGGTTTCGCTCCGGCCGATCCTGCACGCGAGGGCGAGCAGTTGGAGGAGCTTCGGACACAGGCGGTCAAGGCGGGTCTGGACCCACGGATAGCCGAACTTTACCATGCGTTTGTGGCCGGTCAGGCCAAGGAAGGTCACGCCCGCATCGCCCGGCGGCAGCGGGCGGAGGCCTAAGCCGTCCGGTTGCCATAGTCAGATCCAGCTGTTGCACTATCGAGGCCCCGTCCGATGATGATCGGACGGGGCCTCGACGGTTCGGCGCTTGCTGCCGGCCGCTGTCCCTTACTTACGCGGCTTCCTGGCGGGAGGCTCGCCCAGTTCGGACTTGCTGACCTGTATACGGGCGGTCTCACCGTCGTTTCCGCTTTCGTCCTCGTCTGAGGCGGGTGATGATGCGGATACGCTCAAGGCGGTGTCCTTGACCAGCTCGATCGGCCCGGTCACGCGCCCGGCTTCGCTGATGTCGGACAGGGCCGCTTCGACCGCATCGAATCCTTCGGGGGCGACGGCTACGGTGACCGACAGGATCGGGGTTTTCATGGAGACCTTGGCCTCGGACTTGATCTTGCGCAAGGCCGCCAGGGCATCCCCGGCCCAGGTCAGCAGATCGGCGGAGACACCGGCCGCAGCATCCCGGTAGGCATCGGCGGTCGGCCATGCGGCCTTGTGTACGGAACCTGAGCCCTCGTGCATCCACTGCCAGACTTCCTCAGCGGCGAAGGGCAGGAATGGGGCGAATAGGCGGGCGAAGGCATCCAGGGTCAGCCCCAGAGTGGTCCGCGCCGAAAGTACGGCTGCCTGAGCCGGGGTCTGGCCCTGATCGTCCGGTTTGCCGTAGGCGCGATTCTTGACCAGTTCGATGTAGTCGTCGCAGAAGTTCCAGAAGAAGGATTCGGTCACTTCGAGTGCCTTGGAATGTTCGTAGGCTTCCAGGGAGCTGGTGGCCTCGTCGATCACCTCGGCCAGTCGGGCCAGGACGGCCCGGTCCAGCGCCACGGTCACGTCGGAGGGGTTCCAGGTTGCGCGTGCGCTCTGCCCCACATGGTGGTTCTCGTCCTCACGGCCGATCGACAGTGCGAACTTGGTGGCGTTGAGCAACTTGATGGCCAAGCGGCGGCCGATTTTCATCTGCCCCTCGTCGTAGGTGGCATCCAGGCCCAGCCGGGCGCAGGCGGCCCAGTAGCGCACCGCATCCGCCCCGTACTTTCTGATGGGTTCGTCGGGGACGACCACGTTGCCCTTGGACTTGGACATCTTCTTGTGGTCCGGGTCCAGGATCCAGCCGGAGAGGGTGGCATGCTTCCAAGGCAGGCAGCCGTTCTCCAGGTGGGCCCGGTCCACGGAGGAGAAGAGCCATGTGCGGATGATGTCCTGGCCCTGGGGGCGCAAGTCCATGGGGAATGTTGCCTTGAACAGGGCCTTGCTCGCCTCATCCGGCTCGGCCCAGTGGGTCACGATCTGCGGGGTCAGTGAGGAGGTGGCCCAGGTGTCCATGATGTCCTTCTCGGCCGTGAAGCCTCCGGGCTGGTCACGCTGGGATTCATTGAAGCCCTCCGGCGCGTCGATCGAAGGATCAATCGGGAGCCGGTCCTCGCTCGGTGTGATCGGGTGGGTGTAGTCGGTCTCGCCGTCCTGGCCCACGGGATACCACAGGGGGAAGGGCACACCGAAGAAGCGCTGGCGGGAGACCAGCCAGTCGCCGTTGAGGCCCTGGACCCAGTTGTCATAACGCACCCGCATGAAGTCCGGGTGGAAGCTCAGCTCTTTGCCGCGCGCGATCAGTTCGGCGTTCAGCTTGGTGTCGGTGCCGCCGTTCTTCAGGTACCACTGGCGGGAGGTCACGATCTCGAGCGGCTTGTCGCCCTTCTCATAGAAGTTGGTCATGCGCTTGGTGGGCTTGGGTTCGCCGTCCAGGTCGCCCGACTCACGAAGGGCCTCCACGATCATCTTGCGGGCCGTGAAGGTGGTCTTGCCTTCGATGGATTCGAAGAGCTCGCGTCCGCCCTGGTCCTCGATCCAGTCCGGTACGGCCATGCCGATGCGCCCGTTGCGCTGGATGATCGAGCGGGTCGGCAGCTTCAGATCGCGCCACCACTCGACGTCTGTCATGTCGCCGAAGGTGCAGCACATGGCGATGCCGGCGCCCTTGTCCATCTCGGCCGCAGGGTGGGCCAGGATCGGCACCTCCACTTTGAACAGGGGGGAGTAGACCTTCTGGCCGAAATACTTGCTGTAGCGCTCGTCGTCCGGGTGGGCGATCAGGGCCACGCAGGCGGGCAGGAGCTCGGGGCGGGTGGTCTCGATATGGATGGGGGTGCCGTCGGCGAAGCGGAAGGCCACCCGGTGGTAGAAGCCGTCATACTCGCGGCTTTCCAGCTCGGCCTGGGCCACGGCCGTCTGGAAGGTCACGTCCCATAGGCCCGGCGCCTGCTTCTGGTAGGCCTCGCCACGGGCCAGGTTGCGGAGAAAGGCCTTCTGGGCCACCCGACGCGGGTGTTCGCCGATTGTGTGGTAGGTCTGCGACCAGTCCACCGATAGCCCCAGGGAACGCCAGAGCTGTTCGAACAGTTTCTCGTCCTCGGCGGAGAGGCGTTCGCACAGTTCGATGAAATTGCGCCGTGAGATGGGGACCTGGTCCTTTGCTTGGATCTTTTTGCCCTCGGTGCCCTCGAACGGCGGTTTGAAGTCGGGGTCGTACTTCAGGGAGGTGTCGACGCGCACGCCGTAGTAGTTCTGCACCCGGCGCTCAGTGGGCAGGCCGTTGTCGTCCCATCCCATGGGGTAGAACACATCGAAGCCGCGCATACGCTTGAAACGGGCGATCACGTCGGTGTGGGTGTAGGAGAAGACATGGCCAACGTGCAGATGGCCCGAGACGGTGGGGGGCGGGGTGTCGATCGAATAGACCGCCCCGCGCTCGCGGGTGCCCCCGAACCGGTAGACGCCGGACTCGTCCCAGCGCTCGCTCCACTTGTCTTCCAGGCCGTCCACGCCCACCCGGTCGGGCAGGGGGGTCAGGCTGGCTTGCACGATTCCTTGAGGATTAGACATAGGCCCAGTTTATGGGCGAACGCTGACAAGGACCGCCCCGCATCCGCTATGTGGTCGAATGCGGGGCGGGCCAGTCGGCACTAGGCCTTGCGGCCCTCCCTAGCCGCGGTCGAGCTGCCAGGCGGCCAGTCGTTCGTCGGTCATGTTCTGGTCCAACCCCTTCAGGCGGAAGGCCCTGACGTTCACCGGCGTTCTGGCGCTCAACCAGTCACTGGGGGATTTGTCTCCCAGCGACCGTACATACTGCTTGAGCCGGTCGGTGTACTCCTGGTCGGTTTTGGCCGCAGTGGCCAGCTGGAAAAGCTGTTGGCATTCGGTGTCGTCGAAGAGCATGACCGAGTTGGGGTCGGCGAACCGGGCGATGTCATCATTGGTCATCGTCAGCAGGGTCAGCTCATAGTCGTGCTTGGACACCACCTGATCCTGGAAGGCTGTCTGATCCAACGCGCTCACTTCGACGGGTATGCCGGCGGCGGCAAGCTGCCCCCTGATCTGCTGGCCGATGTCGTCGCCCAGGCCCTTGTCGTAGACCAGCCGCAGGTGTCCGTGGTAGTAGGACGGGTTGAAATAGGCGGCTAATGAGCGGGCCTTGTTGGCGTCGTGCTGGTAGGGGGCATAGGATCCGTCATATCCTACGGACAGTTCGTTGACCGGCCCGTTCAGCGCTTTGGCGGTGCCGTTCGAACCGGCGGCGATGGCCGGACGATCAACCCCGTAGCGCACCGCCTCCTTGAACCGCTGGTCGGAGAGGATGGATGTCTTGGAGTTGTTGAAGGCCAGGACCAGGTTGTTGCGGCTGACGCCGGTGGAGCTGGCGAAGCCCTTCATGTTCCTGGCGGCCCCCGCCTCCTGGGCCCCAAGGTCCACAGCCGCGTCCAACCTGCCGTCGGCCACCTGCTGTGCCTGCCCTTTGGAATCTGCCTGATAGGAGAGGATCACCGTACCCATGGCGGCCTTGTGGGGGCCGTGGTAGGTCTTGCTGCGACGCAGGGTCAGCTCCTCGCCATTCCTGTATTCGTCGACCGCGTAGGGGCCGGAGCCGGCGGATTGGGTGGCGTAGTTGACACGGGCGCCCCGGTTGTAGATGATTCCCGCACGGCCGGCGAGCAGGTAGGGCAGGCGGGCGTCCGGACTCTTGAGCTCCAGCACGAGCCTGTCGGCGGCCGGGTTGGTGACCCGGGCCAGGTTGTCCAGGTCCTGGTAGCCCACATACTTGTTCTGTACCGTCTGTTGGAGGGACCACAGGACAGCGTTTGAGTCCAGGGGGCTGCCGTCCTCGAACTCTCCTCCGGGTCGCAGGTGGAACGTGTAGGTCAATCCGTCCGCCGATGCATCCCATTGTTCGGCGGCATCGGGGACCGGCTTGCCTTGGGCGTCCAGGCCCACCAAGGTCTGGTAGACGTTGCCCAGCAGGGCTTGGGTGACCCCTTGCCCCTCTTCGGTGCGGATGTCCAGCGAGGCGGGCGCCTGGCGGGCACCTATGCGTACGGTGCCGCCCCGATCGGCTTCGGATCTGTTCTCCCAGCGGTTTAGCAGGGGCCAGATCAGTGCGGCCACCAGGCTCAGCGCCAGCAAGGCGATGAGGAAGACCAGGCCCGGTTTGGGTCTCGTGCGCGATTCCTGTGTCATGCTCCCGATTCTAACGGGCAGGGCCCACCGACCGCCTTACCCTCGAATAGGCGGGGTTCACTCCCCGTAGATGCGGGTTCCGGCCCGGAAGCGGGGCACGCTGTCCGGGTCCACCGGGGCGCCCAGGTAGGATTCTGCCGATGGGCAGGAGGCCGCCAGAGGGCAGTGGGCGCAGTCCGGTTTGCGCGAATGGCAGGTGACGCGACCATGGAAGATGAGCCGGTGGGACAGGTTCGTCCAGTCCTCGGGCGGGAAGCAACCACAGATTTCACGCTCGATCCTGACCGGATCGGGGTGGGTGGACTTCCAATCATCCCGCCAGCGCAGGCGAGCCGTCACGCGGGTGACGTGGGTGTCGACCGGGAAGCCCGGGATGCCGAAGGCGTTGCCGAGGACGACATTGGCGGTCTTGCGGCCCACACCGGGCAGTTTGACCAGCTCGTCCATGTCAGGGGGGACCTGCCCGTCGTAGTCGTCGACCAGCATCTGGGACAGGCCGATCAGGTGGACGGCCTTGGCATGGTGGAAACCGACGGGGTGGATGATCGCCTCGACCTCACCCAGTTCCGCCTCGCTCATGGAGCGGGCGTCGGGGAATCGTCCGAAAAGTTCGGGGGTCACTGTGTTGACCCGCTTGTCGGTGGTCTGGGCGCTCAGCACAGTGGCCACCAGGAGCTCGAAGGGGTTGGTGTGGTCCAGGGCGCAGACCGCGTCCGGGAATTCCTCGCGCAGGATCCTGTATTCCTCGTGCATCCTGTGTATGCGCGCCCGCTTGCTTTCCCGCCGGCCGCCGGCCTGGGCCCTAGGCTGCTGCGCCATGCTGAGCCGTCTTTCCGTGTTTGTCGTGTGGGCGCTGCCGCTTGCCCCTGGCCTTGGCATGGGTCTGGCGGGTGGTGGCCGATCCCGTCGCCGCCTCTTCCTGCTTGCCTGCGCCGTTGGTGTTCTCATCACGCTCTTCGGGTTCGAGCGGGTCGAACCGGTAGCCTACGTTGCGCACGGTGCCGATCAGATGCTCATACTCGCCGCCCAGCTTGGCCCGCAGCCGGCGGATATGGACGTCGACCGTACGGGTGCCGCCGTAGTAGTCGTAGCCCCAGACCTCTTGCAGGAGCTGGGCGCGGGTGAAGACGCGACCGGGGTGTTGCACCAGGTACTTGAGCAGCTCGAACTCCTTGTAAGCCAGGTCGATGGGCTGGCCGCGCAGGCGGGCCGTATAGCCCCCCGGGTCCACGATCAGGTCGCCGGCGCGGATCTGCCCTTCGTCCGGTTCGGCCGGGCTTTGGGAAGGCAGGGGGGCGGCCACCGGCGCCTGGCCGCCGCGTTCGATCACCAATCGCAGTCTGGCCTCCACTTCGGCGGGGGATGCGGTCCTGACCACGATGTCGGCCGATCCCCAGTCCAGGTTGACCACGGTGAACCCGCCTTCGCTCAGCACCAGGATGACCGGTGTCGTCAGCCCGGAAGCCTTCATCAGCCTGCAGAGGGTCTTGGCGGCGGCGAGGTCGTCGCAGGCGTCAAGGAACAGGATGGTGTCCTCCGGCATCCTGATCAGGGAGGCGGCGTCCAGGGGGAGCACGCGTACGCGGTGGGAGAGCAAGGCCAGGGCGGGCAGCACGGTGGTGGGGTCCTTGGCAAAAGTCATCAGTGTCAAATCCGTCACTGGTCGCCCCTCCTTCCGCCGTACGACGCGGCCGCTATAGGGATGTGGGACTCATTGTACAGTTGGGGGGCGGAGAATCGCCTGGCCGTCTACCAGGGGCTGTGCGAAAGTGGGGACGGCAAGGTAGATTGTTGATGTCGGCCGCGTCGACCGGCGTTCATGCGTTGAGGGAAGGCATAGAAGGCATAAGGGGATGAGGCACGTGGAGGATAGCGGCAGATGAGCGGTGCAGGCGGCAAACACGCGCGGACGGGTTCTGGTCGCGGGCGTAGGGGCGTGGATATGCAGGGGGCTTCCAGGCGCCGCCATCGCGCGGCTGCGCTCAGGCCCGCCCTTCCGCTGACCCAGCTGTTGGTATTGGCGCTCCTGCTGCTGTCGGCGCTCCTGGCCTGCCTGTCCGACAGATCCCAGGTCCTGATTTCGGTCTCCAACCTTGTCTGCCTGGGTGTGGTGGCGGTCTGCCTGTCGGCCTACTGCCTGGCCAAGGGGGGTGCCAATAGCCTGTTCGACAGCCTCCTTCCCTTTGTCCTGGGCGCTGCCTCCTTGATCGGCGCCTGCTATTGGAGCATGGTCGCCATGGTCAGCGGTCATGAGGGCCTGGGCTGGCAGTTGGGCGTGCTGCATCAGTGGATAGGTTTGGCATGCGTGCTGTTGGTCATATTGGTGGTGTTCGCCTTCGGCCGGCAGATGCTGCGTCTGAACCGCACCAATGTCATCTCAGGACTATCGGAGAGCGTCGTCAATGGCCTGGTGTGCATATGCGTGTCGGGCTGGGCTTTCCTGCCTTCGTTGACGGCCTATCTCGCTTCCGGGCTGGCAGCGGGCTTGGGAGGATGGCGCGGCCGGGTGTGCCTGGCGGTACTGGTTCTGTTCCTGGCCTTGGTCGCCGGCCTGTGCATGGCCTCCTGGGATTGGTGGTCACGGGGTGAAATCGGACAAGGACGACTGTCGCAGACCTGGCTGGCCGTCTCCCTGCTGCCGGTTATGATCGCCGGCGCCCTGGTGGCGGTTGCCTTGTACTGCTTACAAGCCGTCCTGTAGGCTGAACGGGCCGGCCCCGGTGGGGGTTTGTGCGAGTCCGGCCGGTCCCGTCACTTTCCCGAGTAAGTGACGACGTTCAATTCCCCGTCCTGGTACTTGGCGATGAACACGTCGCTGACATGCTTGACGCCCTGATCGTGCAGCTTGCCCTTGAGCCAGGCGTCGTCGCGGTTCATGAGCTCCAGCACATCGGGGTTGATCCGACCGTCCACGATCACTGGGTAGCGCACATCCTTATCGCCCTTGCGCAGGATGGTGAGCCCGCCGTTCTGCTCAACGATGGCTCGCTGCACGTCCTTGATGTCGGCCACGCCGCCGGTGCGCAGCTTGAAGTCCACCTCCTTGGCGGTCAGGTTGACCCGCAGGCAGTTCCTCACCAGCAGTTTGCCGTCCTTCACGATTGTGACCGGCTCCCCATCGATGTACTTGCCCACCGCATGGATGTGCGTCTTGGCGTAGCGGGTGATCAGGATCAGGAAGGCCCAGATTAGCAGGATGACGATGTACTGGGCCATGGTGATCGTGCTGCTGTAGATCACACCGCCGATGATGCCGCCCAGTACGTAGTTCTGCAACTGGTCAGTGGGGGAGGTGGGCGCCAGGTTCCCCTTGCCGGTCACATTGATGAGCAGCGTGATGAAAAGCAGGCCGATGATGAGTTTGGCCGCCACCTCGACGTAGAAGTTGATGTCCATGGCTTACTTCCCTTTCACCGTGATGTCGGGCTGGTAGACATTGGCTCTGACCAGCAGGAACTCGGAGCCGGAACCGTTGAAGACCAAGGAATAGTAACCCTTGGGTGTCTTGATGAGCATGTCGTTGTTGCGGGAGGTGTCGTTGATTGCTATCGTTTCGGGTTTCACGCCGAGCTTCTTTGCCGATTTCTCGATCACGACCGTCAGCTGCCCGCTCTGTACGCTCGCCGTGCGCAGGTTCGTGAAGTCCGAGTACTGAATCGCGACGGCAAGCAGGAGCAGCGTGCCGAGGATTATCGAGAGATCCTTGTATTTGATGTCCCACTTGTTGCGGGAGTACTTGACCAAAAAGACAAGGAAGGCCAGCGCCAGCAGGGAAATCACCGCGATCTTGGCGATGCCCCAGTTGGTCTGGCCTCCCTTGAGGTAGTCGTATGAATAGAAGGTCATGCCGTTCGCCATCCTTCAAGGGCGTAAAAGCGTTGTTACCGAGGACCATGGTAGTCCGGGCTCACCCCTACGCCCGCTTGAGGAGGGACGGACTCAGGCAAGGTAGCGCTTGAACAGCTCCTTGTACAGCTCGGTGAAGTCCAGGTACATGGCCTTGGAGACCCACTCGTTGTCCTGGTGTTGGGTGCCTGAACCAGGGCCGAACATCAGGTAGTCGAAGCCGATTGGCCGGTCGACCAGGAACTTGGAGCCATCGGTTCCCCCTGAGACGCCGACGGTGACCAGATCGGTCTTGGAGAAGGGGATGCCGATGGCCTGGTACATCGCCTGGGTCTTGCGCTCGCCCTCCTCGGTCCACCGCACCTTGGCCATGTATGGCTTGGCGACCTCCTGGGCGAGCCTGACCAGTTCGGAGTCCACATTGCCGATGATCGGGACGATGTCCATGTCCACGCTCAGGCTGGCCTGCGCCTTGGAGGAGCTGTTGAAGTCGTCGATCACGCCCTGAATGGCCTTGAGGATCTCCTGGTTGCCGAACTCCGGGATGGTGCGGATGTTGATCTCCGCCTCGGCGTCGGCAGGGATCGCATTGACCTGGTTGCCCCCGTGGATGGTGTCGATGTTGAATACGGTGTCACCCAGGACCTGGTTCGTCGCGGACGCGGACTGGGATGCCATGCGGGTTGTAATGCGGTCCAGCACCTCCAGGAGGGCCTCGACGGCGTTGACTCCCAGGGCTGGAGTGGAGCTATGGGCGGCATGCCCCTTGACGTGGACGGTCAGATCCAGTTCGCCCTTGTTGGCGTAGACCGCCAGGTAGCCGGAGGGCTCGCCGATCAGTAGGGCGTCCACATCCTTCATGTACCCCTTGCGTTGCAGGATCTCGGCGCCTTCCTGCCCAACCTCCTCGCCGGAGGTGACCAGGAACTTGAGCGTGCCCTTGAGTGGGGTGCCCTCCCGCTTGAGTTCGATCATGGAGATGATCATGGCGGCCAGGCCGCTTTTCATGTCCGTGGACCCGCGCCCGTAGAGGGTGTCGCCGTCCTCCGCCTCGGTCAGGGTGAAGGGGTCGGTCTTCCAGTTGGCTGTGTTCACGTCGACCACATCCATGTGCCCGGAGATGGCCAGCACCGGGTGGCCGGAGCCCAGGCTCGCCACCAGGTCGGCCCGGTCGTTGCCGGTCGGCACTATCTGGGACTCGATGCCTTCCTGGTCGAACAGGGATTTGATGAACCGTGCCACCGGCAGTTCGTGTCCGTTGATTGATTGGAAAGCCACGAGCTTGCGCAGCAGTTCCATTTTCTCGTCATTCGTCATGTGGATGTTCCTCACTGTTTGTGTCGCTTACGGTACGGACCGCCCTGCCCGATGTTTTGGCGCTTCTGTATGTCTTTCACCGATCGCTGGTGGTTCCGGCGTCCGGTTGGTCGGCGGATTGCGGTCCTGGTTATGACGAAGCGCCGACTGAGGCTTGGCAGACGTTTCCGTATCCGTCGCCCCGCCCCGTCGGCGCTTCATTGATGTGGAATCAGGCCTACTGCTGGTCGGACAGGCGCTTGCGCGCCGCGACGATCTCCTTGTCGGCGGCCTCGGCGTTGGTCCAGTAATCGCCAGGCATGACTTCCTTGCCGGGCTCCAGGGCTTTGTACTGTTCGAAGAAGTGCTTGATTTCGGCTTTGTGGTATTCGGACACGTCGTCGATGTCCTTGATGTCGTCGAAGCGCACGTCGGCGGGCACGCACAGGACCTTGTCGTCGCCGCCGGCCTCGTCGACCATGTGGTACAGGCCCACCGCGCGGCATTCGACTACGCAGCCGGGGAAGACGGAGTCGGGAATCATGACCAGGGCGTCGAGCGGGTCGCCGTCCTCGCCCAGGGTGTTCTCGATGTAGCCGTAGTCGTCCGGGTAGCCCATGGAGGTGAAGAGGGTGCGGTCCAGCTTGATGCGGCCGGATTCGTGGTCCACCTCGTACTTGTTGCGTGACCCGCGAGGGATCTCCACCAGCACGTCGAATGTCTCTGCCATAGCCTGCTCCTTTTCTTCGGATGCGTGACTCGCACACCGTTCGATACGTTCTCCACTGTACCCATGCGCTTACCCAAGGAGGGCGCCTATTCGACTTGGCGGTGGTTTCCGGCCTGCCATGCAGGGGTTATCCACACGGGGGTGGGGCTGCGCACATTCGACCACTTGGAGGCCTGAAGGAGATGCCGAGGGCTGCACCCTGCCACACTGGTGCACATGCCCGGGCGGTCGGCCCGGGCAGGAAGGGGTTCGCATGCGCTGTCGGTGCCCGGTGCGCCGGGAGAACGGACGGGAATCCGCTGGGGGGCGGTTCACAGGTATTACTGCTGCAGGTAATGGTTATGGCTCAGTTGGCGTTTGCGTCATTGACCGATGAACACACACTCGCCGGCGGGGTTGGTTGATTTGGAAGGTCTCCCGCCCCACCGGCGGCAAATGTGGACGGACACGAAGCCCGTCCCCCTAATGATAAGGGATGAAGAGGATGAAACTGAAACTGAGAGGGAAGGCACTGGGCGCTGTCGCGGCGTTGGTAGCGGCGGTGGCCGTGGCGCTGCCTGCAGGCATGGCCTTCGCCGGTGGTGGCGGCGGCAACGCGGGCGGCGGTGGCGGCGGTGTGATGGCCGTCTCGCAGCAGTGGGCGTACCACGACGACAACGATGGGGGGTTCGGCGGCAACGCCATGTCCAGCATCTATGCGGCTTTCGCGGCCCAGGGTGTGACGATGCTGCCGAACGGCGTCGGCGTGGCCCAGCAGGCGCTGACGATGGCCAACACCAACTGCGTCAACCGGTTCAACGACGCCCACGCCGACCAGGTGGGGCAGGCCCGGTGCCGGGTCGTGGCCGTGGGCACGATGACCGGGCCGAACAAGCAGTTCTCAGGGCTGGTGCACCACCTGAAAAGCGACTGGCTTGCAGGTTGGGCGGCAACGGTAGGTGGCCGCTCCTACAGCAACAACGGGGTCCGGTACACAACCAACGAGATGTTCGAGGATCAGCCGGGGACTTCCGTGGATTCGCTGGCCGACCAATACTCCGCCGATAACATCTCCATCGTTGTGATCATGCTGAACCAGTATGAGCCCAAGGCCGAGATTCCGCCGGCCCCGCCCACCAAGGACGTGCCGGCCGGGACGAACGCCGATTCGATGCTGCATGAGCAGGTCATCCGGACCGGCACCGGCACCGGCGGCAAGCACCTGTGGATGGCCGACACGATCGACCCGGCGGGCCAGGCGTATTCCGTGGTCGGCCAGTCGGTCACGGACGCCACGACCGGCCAGGACATCAGCGGCCGGTTCGATTTCGACGCCGCCGCGCCGGGGGCGCATGCGAATTGGAAGGGGGGCGACCTGCCGGAGGGCCACGAGTTCGCCTGGAAGGTGACCATCCGTACATCCATGCCGGAGACCAGCCGGGTCAGGGACCACGGCGACGTGCGCTGGAAGGGCACCTCCATCGAGCAGACCAGGCCCACGCCCGAGCGTGAGTTCCCGACCTGGAGGCCGAACCCGGACAAGTCCTGGATCCTCAAGGACCCGGCCTCGGGCAGGTGGCAGGCGGTCATC
>NZ_PDCH01000017.1 GCF_003315615.1 Bifidobacterium xylocopae | reverse complement strand
GTCGGGCCTTGAAAAACAAGGGCTCCGAGACGGTGAACAACCAGGAGACGCCCACCAACGAGCCGAAGATCTGCGGGTATGTGCCGCCGGTCAGGAAGGACGTGGTCTCCGAGGCCAGCCAGGGCGGAGACCAGTCCAGCGTGGACGGCAAGCTCGCCTTCCCCGGGCAGAAGTTGGAGTACCAGCTGCAGACCGAGCCCCAGCTGCCGTCCAACCTGGGCTACCAGGTCACCAAGGTGGTGGTGGAAGACACGTATAGCGAGTATCTGAAGGTGGATAAACAGACCCTGGAAATCACGGATCTGTCTACCGGGCGGTTCATTCCCAAGGGGCAGTACTCAAGCCGTTGGGATGACACCTCCCATAGTGTCCGTCTGACGTTCGCCGATGCCTATGTCAACGCCAACTGGCACGCCGGCCAGCATCCGCGCATCCTTATCCGTTTCGAAGGCACGATCGACGAGCATGCGCCAGCCGACACTAGGGTTGACAACCAGTGGGGACTGACCCTGAACAATTCGCTGACCCCAAGCAACAAGGTGGTCAACCTGCCGCCGGGCCCACAGCCCGACAAGCATGTGACGCAGCAGGACCCTGCCGTAAGCATTGACGGCAGGAAGGCCCTGCTCGGGGACAGGCTCTACTACCGCATCGGCATCGACGCGCGGGGGCTGGAGCAGGCCGCATACAAGGTCCAGCGTCTGGGCGTGATCGACGACTACGACCAGGAGTATCTGAAGCTGGATGAAGCCGGCATCCAGGTGCTCGATGACACCGGGGCCGATGTCAGTGCCAGACTGAACATCCAGGTCAAAGCCGGCGTCGTGTACGCCTTCTTCAAGACAGTGGACACACCTCTGCCTTCCACCGGCGAGACGATCAAGGGGGACCCGCAGCCAGCGGACCTGGGGGACTACGCCCGGCGCAAGCTGAGCCCGTCTGAGGATCCTTCAATCGACCAAAGGGTGTTGGGTCATCGTTACCAACTGGTCCTGCCGGTCACGGTCGTGAACGTCAAGGATGGATATGAGGTGAAGAACACGGCCACACAGGTCACCAATGGCCGCGAGGACGTGACCAACACCGTCGTGAATCCGTTGGCTCCCGTCAATCCGCATAAGGACGTGGTTGTGGAGGTGGGTGGCGGCAGCGTCGACCAGCAGAAGATCTATCTGAACAGCCAGTTCCTCTACCGCCTGGACTCCAGCGTGCTGCCGGCCCACCGTGCCTATCCCAGGCTGAGGGACTGGTCAATCGTGGATCAATACGACAAGGCGCACGACAGGGCCACGGGCCAGTGGGCGGTCTACGCCAACAGGGACCTGAAAGCGAGCGACGGAACCATCCTCGCAAAACGGGGCGAACGCATCGCAGGCAAGGATTTTGACGCCAGCGCCTTCGGAGGGGAGCTGTTCGCTTACGAGGACAAGGACGGGCAGCTGACATTGACGGCCACCCAACGCTACCTGGACATGGCTTCAAGCGACGACGAGCAGGCCTGGACGGCATATGTGCAGTTCACCCGTTACCGCGCGGCCGACGCAGTCAAGAACTGGTTCCTGGAGACCTTGAACGGCACCAAGCGCCCTTCGAACGAGGTGGAGACCAGGACCCCGAACCTGCTGCCGGCCATCGCCATCGAGAAGTTCGACCAGGGCAGCGGTCCCGAGCGGGGCGACAGGGACGACCCGCAGGACGCCTTGGAGGATGCCAGGGACGGTACGGTCATCGTTTTCAGGGTCACGAACACCGGGCAGCTGCCGCTGACGGGCCTGCAGCTGAGGGACCACACCGTCGCCGGCTCCGGAGCGGTCGAGGCCTTTTCCTATCCGGACGGGTTCGACCGGATCGTGCTGAAACCGGGCGACCATGTGGATGTGACCGGCTTGCTCAAGGGGGTCAAACCCGGCGACCACCACACCGATCGGGCCGGGGTGACCGGCAAGCCGGTCGTGGACTGCCCGGTCATCGATGATGACCCCTGGGACGGCAAGCCCGGCCAGCGCAAGGATGGCAACTGCGGGGGAGCGGATGTGGTCTCCGGGCCGGACGATTGGAACGGCAAGCTCGCGGCCCCTCTGCCGATGACCGGTTCCGGCATGTTGGTGGTCAGCCTACTGGCCCTCTCCTTGGCCGGAGCCGGTCTGCCCCTGCTGGGCTGGGCCAGGGTCCATCAGCGTGTGGCCGACCGCATTCGGCGCGCCCATGCCTGAGCGGATGAATGCATAAGAGGGCGGCCCGGGAAACGGAACCGCACTCCATTGGAGGTGGTTCCGTTTCCTTCGGACAGTTAGATTCCAGCAGGAACCGTTTCAGGATTGACGAGTGGATTTTCTTTCCGAGAGTCCTACGATCCAAGAGAGAAGAGCGCCAATCAGGACGAACGCCCCGAGGGCCACCAGGCCGCCTCGTCCGCTCGCTTGGGTATTGAGCAGGGCGTCGAACCAGACGCGGATGTTGGGGGCGAAGAAACCGCCGAAGCCGCCCAGCATGTTTACCACGCCGATGCCACCAGCAAGGGCTGCCCCGGTGAGCAACTCGGTTGGCATGTTCCAGAAGATGGGCTGGCTGGCGATTACGCCTGTGGCGGCGACGCACAGGCAGGCGATGGCCAACAGTGGCGGCACGAAGGAGGACATGGCGATTGCAATGCCGGTGACGAGCAGAATGATGGTGACGAACAGTGAATGGCGCTCGCTCTTCGAGGACCACTTAGGCAGAAGCCAGGTTCCAAGCAGCGCACAGATCCATGGAATCATGGATATCAGGGAGACTTCCATGCCGACCTTCTTGCCAATCAGCCCAGAGACTTGGCTGGGAAGATAAAATGTAATGCCATAGACACCGACCTGAATCATGAAGTAGACGATGGACAGGGCCCATACCCTCCAGGACTTGAGGGCACCGGACATGCTGGACTCGGTTTTGACCTGGCTTCCGCTTTCCTCTTTTTCGATGGCACCTGCCAGCAATTCGCCTTCATCTGAACTTAGGAAGCGGGCGGTTCTTGGGTTGTCGTCCAGATAGAACCAGGCTGCGATGCCGATGATGACCGCGGCCAGTCCTTCGAAGAAGAACATCCAGAACCAGCCGGGTTTACCCAGGAATCCATGCATCTGTAGGAGGATGCCGGAGACAGGAGCGCCGATGATCATGGCTAGCGGTGCGCCCATATAGAAAAGGCCACGGATCTGGTCCTGCTGCTTTCGTGGGAAGAAAATAGTGGTCAGATAGATGGCACCGGGGAAGAATCCGGCCTCGGCGACACCGAGGAGGACCCGGACAATCAGGAATTGGGTCTGATTGTGTGTGAACGCCATGCCGGTACCTACCAGGCCCCAGATGATAGCCAGCGCCGTCAGCCATTTACGCGCGCCAACCTTGCGCATCATCAGATTGGATGGCGTTCCCAGGAAGGAATATATGACGAAAAACAGGCCTGATCCCAGTGCGTAACCCTGGGCAGTTAGACCGGTGTCCGCCATGTAGGACTGCTGGGCGTAGGAAATGTTACTGCGGTCGAAGAAGGCGATGACGTACATAAGGAGCAAAAAGGGAACCAGTCGTTTCGTTGTCTTGGCCACGACTTGGGCGAGCTCCTGTGCCCGCCGATTGGTTTCTGTGTCTTGCGTCATGTCATAACCCCTTTGTTGTAATGCCGTTCTCTGCATGCCTGCCCGTCGTGATGAGAGGCGGCGACATCAATCTTTTTTGGTGCCACCTTGCGTTTGGGAGGCACCTGTCGGAGGACGGGCATGTGGTCCTGCATTGGACCATGCCGCGTCTCGTACAATGGCCAGTATATGTGAGTTGAAACACAGTCCCTATACTTGGGAAGAAGCAAAAGGTGTGTGTCCGGTAGTTTGCCGGGGCTCCTTGTTTCGTGTAAGCCAAAGGAACGTGGAAAACGTCAAGCGATTCTATTGGGTTCCCGAATATTGGGATGCTATCTCAAAAAGGATACACTGGGGGCAGCGGTGCTCCGCAGGGGCTACCGCCTGAAGGGTAAGTGAGGACGCTTCCCCGATTCGAGCAATTTATGGAGGAGACAATGCCGTTACCATCAACCAAGTTGCCGACCATCAAGGCTATCAGGGCTTATAGCATGGGCGGCGCGGCCGCCAAAATCCGCGGACAAGGTGGAGGGGACTACCACGATCAAGGCAAGGACCACTGGATCGACGACCATATCGCCACCCCGATGAGCAAATATAAGGAATACGAGCAGTCAAGGCAGTCCTTTGGGTTGAATGTGTTGGGGACCTTGGTGGTTGAAGTGGAAGCCTCGGACGGCACAACAGGTTTCGCGATCTCAACCGCCGGACAGGTAGGTTGCTTCATTGTGGAGAAGCACCTGAACCGCTTTGTGGAAGGTAAGCGAGTGGATCAGATCAAACTGATCCATGATCAGATGATCAATGCGACGCTCTTCTACTCGGGTGGCGGCGGAGTCGTCATCAACACCATTTCATGCGTGGACCTGGCTCTTTGGGATCTGTATGGCAAGGTCATCGGCCTGCCAGTGTACAAGATTCTGGGTGGCGCGGTACGTGATGAAATCCACTTTTATGCCACTGGCGCCCGGCCGGACCTGGCCCAGAAGATGGGCTTCATCGGCGGGAAGATGCCCACCCACTGGAGTTCGGCTTTCGGGGATGAAGGCATCGAGAAGGATGTGGCGATGCTGGCCGATATGCGTGGAAGGGTTGGTGACGACTTCTGGCTGATGTTCGATTGCTGGATGAGTCAGGACGTAAATTATGCCACTAAGATGGCCCATGCCGCGGCTCCCTATAAGCTGAAGTGGATGGAGGAGTGCTTCCCCGCAGCGGATGTGGAATCCTACCGTGAGCTCAAGAAGAACATGCCCAAAGGCATGCTGATGACCACCGGTGAGCATACCGGCAACCTGAGTGCTTTCAAGGAACTCTCCGATGCCGGTGTCGACATCCTCCAGCCTGATGTCGGCTGGTGCGGAGGCATCACCTCCCTGCAGGAGATCGCGGCCCTGGCCAAGGCCCATGGTCAGCTCGTCGTGCCCCACGGTTCCTCGGTCTACTCCCACCATGCCGTTATCACCTTTACGAACACGCCTTTCAGCGAATTCCTGATGACCGCCCCGAAGGCCGACCACCTGCGTCCGCAGTTCGACCCGATCCTGGTTGGTGAGCCGGTGCCCGAAGGCGGCATCATCACCGCTGAGCAGCTGGACAAGCCCGGCTTTGGGGTCGAGTTGAACAGGGACTGCCCATTGGAGCGCCCTTACACCCATTGATTCAGCGCCGCGGCCGCCCTTCGTCCCCAGCCTGGGGCCGGGCGGCCGCGTATCCGTGGAACATACAGGAAAAGAGAAAGAACCATGCCGCACACGATAACGCACAATGTATTCAAGCAGGCTCTCAAGGAGGACCGCCGTCTCCTGGGTCTATGGTTGGCTTTCGGCTCGGCCACGGCCGCGGAGGTTTCGGCCAATTCCGGTTTCGACTGGGTGCTGATCGATGGGGAACACGGCCCTTATGATTTGACTACCATGCTTGATGTCCTGCGTGCCGTCCATGGATACCCGGTAAGTCCGATTGTCCGTCCGGCGAACTCCGATCCCGTGCTTATCAAACAAGTGCTCGATTTGGGTGCTCAGACCCTCCTCCTGCCTATGGTAAACAGCCGCGAAGAGGCCGAGTTGATGGTCAAAGCCACTCGGTATGCGCCTGAGGGAATCCGGGGTGTGGGTGCTGTGCTGGCGCGTTCGGGGGAATGGGGGCGCATTCCTGACTACATACGGGTTGCCGACGATGAGATTTGCCTCATAGTACAGGTGGAGAGTAGGGAAGCATTGGAGCATGTGGATGAGATAGCTTCGGTGGATGGCATCGACGCGGTTTTCATTGGCCCCGCCGATCTTTCAGCTTCCCTGGGATACCCTGACGCCGCGGAGGCTCCGGAGGTGCAGGACGCCATTCATCGAGCGTTCGACATCATCGGCAGCCATGATAAGGCGATTGGTTCATTGGCTTTCGACGCTGACCTGGCCAAGAAGTACTTCGACTGGGGTGCAAATTTCGTGGCTGTGGCTGGCGATACCGATTTGTATGTGCATGCATTGGATAGGGAGTTGGCCCTCTTCCGTTGAGGTGGCGGGGTTAGTGCACGCCGCTTGCTTGGCGGATGATATTCGGTTCGCGGCGATACGATATGCGTATGGCACAAGGTAATGCTCCTTCCGGTACACAGACATTGGTCCACGGTCTGACTGTCCTGCGCGCTGTGGCAGATGGTGCGCGGTCACTCCGGGAAGTCGTATCCGTCACCGACTTGAGCCGGAGCACCGCTCATCGCCTGATTCAGGCCTTACGTGCGGAGCGTTTTCTGCGCGAGGAGGCGGATGGCGGTCTGAGACTCGGTCCAGCCTTGATCGAGCTTGGTTTCAGGGCACGCGATGAGATCTCCATCCAGGAGGTGGCGCGGCCCTATCTTGTCGACCTGGCCAGGCAGGCCAAAGACACGGTTCACCTGGCGGTGGAGGATTCCGGGGCGGCGCTCTACCTTGATAAGATCCATGGGACCCGAGGCATTGAAATACGTTCATGGCCGGGGTGCCGAATGCCTCTGACCTACACGGGTATAGGCAAAGCTCTCCTTCTGGATGAACCCGACCGCTGGCGCTCGCAATACCTGCAGGACCGGAGCCTTGAAGAGCGTTCGCCCGAGCATGATTACGCTGATGAGCAAACCTTCGCTGCGGTCATGAAGAAGTTTGTCAAGCAGGGGTTCGCTTATGATCTGGAGGAGAACCAGCCGGGTATCCGTTGCGTGGCCTCGCCCTTGCGCGATGGTAGTGGCACCGTTTGTGCGGCCATTTCGATTTCCGCTGCGGTTTCGTTCATGCCCCCGAAGCGTATGCGGGTCCTTGGCGATTTGGTCTTGGACTGCTCCATCCGTATCTCACGGGAACTCGGTTACGGTGGCAAGGCTGGTCCAGCCAGGGCGGATGGCTAGACCGCTCTTGATGGGTGTTGACCGTCCTGTCGCTCAATCATTCAAGGTGGCAGCCACGGGGAAGAGCGCCTGATTCTTGCGGTGGGCAGGGGTTTTGGATGGCTGAAGGCCGTGGCACGGCGCTCTCCACCATGCAAGTGCCCCTCTGGCTGTATTTTTCTTGATTCCGTGAGTGTGGTGTAACTCTGGTGGCAGCCGATGGGGCATATCCGATGGTGTGCTAGGGTCGTGGGCGATAACGGAAATAAGTGGTGCCACCGGGTGCCCAGGGTCCATTGCCATGTCTCGTTAGGTCTGTGAAGAGACATGGGAACGGGCCCTTTTTGTTGCCCGGGTGGACGTGGGCAATGAAACATAGGGGGCAATATGCCTTGGGTCTATCTGCTGCTGGCTGGGATCATGGAAGTGGGCTGGTCCACCACGATGAAGCTCAGTGACGGCTTTTCCCACCTTGGGTACACGCTGGCGACCATTGTCGGTTCGGTGGCCAGTTTCATCCTGCTGGGGTTGGCGACCAAGCATATACAGCTAAGCCTGGCTTATCCGATTTGGACGGGCATAGGAGCCGTAGGCAGCATCCTGGTTGGCGTCCTTTTGTTCAAAGACGCCATGACACCCAAGACGGCCCTGTTTGTGGTCATGCTGATCGTCGGACTGATCGGCATCAAGGTCACTGCCTGACGGTCGGATGCCGCCCCTCTATGTTTTGCGGAATGCCATTTACGTGAATTCGCACCGGGCGGAAGGGGCGTGTAACGATGAAGAGGTCAGCGCCGAGGCCACGACCTCCAAGCTGGGCGACCTGGACGAGTAGGCCAGGCCGCATGGCTGACCTGTAGAACTGGCCTTGAGCGTACCTTGGTCGTCGCCACATAGGGAGTCTGCGCCATCAGCGCTGCGGATACCCGACAGGTGACGGTTCCGGAAGGAATCGTCACCTGTTGCGTTCAGCCGTTCACCGGCTTGGCAACTTCGTATGTATGAACCCCGGCCCATTAGGGCCGGGGTTCATGCGCATCATCTAAAAGCAGTTAACAATGCAGACACCATTGGGGTCATAACCCGGCTGCCCACTGTTCTGGTGGTGCAGGTCATGCCATACACGACTATTCGGATCATTAAGTGGGTTATATGGCGCAGGCGCACTGGGAGCAGGAGCATAGTGGGGTGCTGGCGCCGGAGCAGGTCCAGACGAACGGCCTCCGGACCAACCGCCACCATTGCCACCGGAACGAGCAGGGGCATAGTTGCCATAGCCTCCAGCGCTTCCGCCTGATGCGCCGGCACTCTGACTAGCGGCTGCTGCCTGGTCGGCTTGTTGTTTGGCGGTCTTGGAGTCGTTGACGGCTTTGGTCTGGTCGGCTATGGCCTGGATGGCCTTGCGTTGCTGGCCGGTGGTGGCCTTCCCGTTGCCCTGCACGGCTTTGGCCTGGTCCAGGGCGGCCTTGAGGGCGTCCCTGGTGGCGTTGTCGGCCACCTGCCCGTCGCTGGATCCCAGGAGCTGGTCGCCGTCGGCGATGGCCTGGCCCAGGTGGGCCTTGACGGTCTTCTTCACGTCCTTGCCTAACGCTGCCGTCGCCGTGCTGATGGCCTTGTCGTGCTTCAGGGCCTGGCCGGTGGCCCGGCGGATCGCGGCCGCGTTGTCCTTCAGCGTCCCGGTGCCGGCGTCCGCCGGGCAGTCGGGGACGGCCTCCTCGGCGGGCCTGTCCTGCTTGGCCTGCTTGGCGTCCTTGCCCTGCTTGGCGTCCTTGGTCTGCTTGGCGTCCTTGGCGTCCTTGCCTTCGCTTGCCTCCGTGGCGGTGGTGACGGCCTGGACGACCTTGGGGTCGGACACGTCGCCGGCCGGGGTGTCCCTGGCCTGCCGCACGGCCTCGGCCCGGGTCACGTCCAGGTGCCTGACGGCGCCGCGGTAGGCGCCGGCCGCGTTGCCGCAGTCCGCCAGGGCGTGCGAGCGGGCCACCCGCCGGCAGGCCACGACACCCCCGGCGACCAGGGCCACGGCGGCGATGGCCGCGACGACAATCCACAGGCGGCGGCGGTCGGTTCTGGGCGTGCTGTCGTCCATGCTTGATTTCCCCTTGCTGCTCCCTACAGTGATGCTTTCAGCATAACACTAGTGGGAAACATACCACTCACTGGCTGGACATCAGCGAGTGCAATAAAACCATGAAGGATAAATCCCACCACCTGCCGGCTTCCGCGCCCTCCGTCCTCGCCCCACTGGTGACCTCGCTGGAGACAGTGCCCGATGTTGCCTCCAGGGCCCCGGGACTGCTGCCTCCGCCTCTCCTGGACTGGGAGGCCTGGCGTGCGATGGTCAAGGACCTGAAGGCCGCACGTGGCGTGTCGATCAACACCATCGCCGAGCGGTCGGGACTGGACCGCTCCACCGTCATCGAGCTGCTCAATGGCCGCCGCCAGGTCAAAAGCTTCCGCGTGGACACCCTTTGGGCCCTGGCCTGGGCGCTGGGGGTCAGGCCCGAAGGGTTCCCCGGTTTCATCGCACCCCTGGTCGTCGGATATGAGGAGGGCCACAAGGACGACCCGGACGGGGTTGGTTCCGCCTGTGAGTAGGTGGGGAAAGTCGTGCGGGCTTATTGCACATTCTTGCGTAACCGCGCTTAACGACAACTTTCCCAATTATGGCCAATCATGGGTTGATCCGCTCCGTGCTTGCCGGGGCTCCGCCGCCGAGCGCATTGCAATCCAAGCCGCTGGGAGCAACCCCAACGACGATGGCGGCGATCAGGCACAGGGGGAACTCACCCTGACCGGTGAGGGGATGAGATTGCTATGGCGCACCTTTACGCGGGCCCAGGGCCGTTTCCAGCGAAAGCAAAAGCCCGGAATCGTTGTGATTCCGGGCTTCCTGGTAGCGGGATCAGGATTTGAACCTGAGACCTCTGGGTTATGAGCCCAGCGAGCTACCGAACTGCTCCATCCCGCGTCGGCTGTTTGTGCAGCTCTATCCACTATAGGGGGTTGGCTTCGATTGTCAAATTTCGACACGGGTGAAACGCCGGCATAATGGCGATGTTTCAATCATTCACGTTCCGAATTTACCTTGTCCCGATAAAAGAGGTATTTTGTTGCGGGTGGTTCCGCGGATGGGCTTCGCGGTTTGGCATTTGTGGTGATTTGCGCCTAAGCTGGGTTGGCTTGGGCCTGCAGTGGACGTAGTTACTGCCGGCAGGGAAATTGAATGGTGATGTCTGGCGCTATAGTAAGCGCTGATTGCCATTTCAGGAGGCGATAGATGGTAGAGGCAGTTGGGAGCGGCGCGCTCACGCTGGCGGCTTCGAAGCCGGAGCTTCCGGGCATAGACGATTTCATGCCTCCGGAGATTCTGTTCCAAGGCACGCCTTTTGCGATGAACCGCATCATCTTCGTCCGTTTCATCGCCATGGTCGTCATCCTGCTTCTGCTCGGCGTCACCGCGGCCAGGGCCAAGCTGATTCCGTCCCGCTGGCAGGGTGCGGTCGAATGGCTTCTTGACTTTGTGCGCGATTCCATCGTCTATGAGGTGATGGGGGAGCTGCGCGGTCGCCGTTATGTTCCGATGATCACGACCATCTTCCTGACGGTGATGTGCTTCAATCTGTGCGGCATCATCCCCGGACTGAACATCGCGGCCACCGCCACGATCACCATGCCTTTGGTCTTCGCCCTGTGGACGCTGATCCAATACCTGGTCACGGGTGTCCGCGCGCAAGGGCTCGGCAAATACCTCAAGCAGGAGCTTTTCCCGGCAGGGGTGCCGTGGCCGATCTATATTCTGCTCACGCCCATCCAGCTGCTTGAGATGCTCATCATCAAGCCGGCATCGCTGACCATCCGACTCTTCGCCAACATGATCGCCGGCCATCTCCTGGTGGCGATCAGTCTGGCATTCGCCCAGTTCTACATCATCGAGGCCAGCAACAAGCTGTTGGCCCTGGCGGGTGTGGGCTGGTTCGCCCTGGGCTTCGCACTCACCGCCTTCGAGATATTCGTGGCGGCCCTGCAGGCATACGTCTTCGCCATTCTGTCGACGGTCTACATCAATCAGAGCTACCCGGAGGTGGACTGATGGATGGGGATGGAAGGCGCAAGGGCGCAAGGGACTTGCGCTGGGGGGATGCCGACTGGCGTCTCCGCACGCAAATCGCTGTCGTCACTGTAAACCAACAACCGGCGACGGTTTAGGAAAGGAATACAAATGGACATCATCACTCTCGCTGAGGTTACCGGCAGCATCAGCATCGTCGGCTACGGCCTGGCGGCCATCGGCCCCGGCCTGGGCCTGGGCATCGTGGTCGGCAAGACCCTGGAGAGCATGGCTCGTCAGCCCGAGATGGCAAGCAAGCTGCAGACCGTTATGTTCATCGGTCTGGCACTGATCGAGGTGCTCGGCCTGCTGGGCTTCGTGGCGATCTTCATCGCCTAGCAAGCGCCGTCAGGTCAGCAAGCACAGCAGTGCAAGGCAAGCATTAAGGAAAGGAGACGCAGATGGAGCCGATAGCGGCTAACGGGGGTGTCAGCCTGTTCATCCCCAAGACCTATGACATTTTCTGGTCACTGGTCATCCTCATCATTCTGGCGCTCTTCTTCTACAAGTACTTCATGCCCAAGTTCCAGGCCATCTTCGACGAAAGGGCCGCCAAGATCCAAGGCGGCATCGAGAAGGCGAAGAAGGCTCAGGAGGCCGCGGACCAGGCGAAGAAGACCTATGAGGACCAGCTGAACCAGGCCCGGGTCGAAGCGTCCAAGATTCGTGACGATGCCAGGGCCGAGGCCTCACACATCGTGGCGGATGCGCGGACCCGCGCAGAGGGTGAGGCGCAGCAGATCACCGCGAACGCCGAGCGCTCCATCCAGTCGCAGCGGCAGCAGGCCCTGGTCTCGCTCAAGGGCGAGGTCGGTACGCTGGCCACCGCTTTGGCTGGCAAGATTCTCGGCTCCCAGCTTCAGGACTCCGCAGTGCAGTCCTCGATGATCGATTCGATCCTCGATGAGGCCGGCAAGACGGGATCGGACGCGACGAAGGCATGATGACTGGCAGAGAGACCCTGTGGTCGGCCGCCCAGTTGCGGCGGACGAGGAGGAGGTGACATGCGAGGAGAAGCTTCGCTCGTCTCCGATCAGGAGGCGAGGACACGATTCGCCCCTCTCCTGAGGCAGCAAAGCGCTGATGCGCTCGATGTGGCCCAGGAGCTCTTCGGCTTCGTGAACCTGCTCGACGCCGACGCGCGACTGGAACGTGCCCTGACCGACCCCTCGCGTGAGGCCGCCGACAAGGCGAAGATCATCGATACGCTTCTGGATGGCAAGGCCCATGCGGCCACCATCGAGATCCTCCGAGATCTGGTGGGCCGCCGCTGGAGCAAGCTGGCCCACATCGCAAACGCGGTCGAGGACCTGGCCGTGGATGCGATGACCTGCTACACCGACGTGAAGGACATCACGTCGATTGTGGCGGGGGAGCTGGCGCAGATTCACTCGGCCCTGATCGACCAGCCGATCGTCCTCTTCCGTCTGTCCGACGACTACAGCGCTCCCAAGGCCCGGGTGGCCCTGTTGGATGAGTTGCTCGAGGGCAAGGGCCTGCAGGCGGTCAGTCTGGAGCTGGCCGAGCATGCCACGCGGGATTTGCGAGGCAGGCGCTTCCTGGAGACGCTGAACTGGTTGATCGACCGCTTCTCCGCGCATATGAAGGAGACGATGGTCACCGTCGTGACCGCCGTTCCGCTCAGCCAGGAGCAGACCGACAAGCTCGCGCGCACATATGAAAGCAAGCTGGGGCGGGCAGTCCACATCAACGCGGTCGTGGACCCGGCGGTCCTGGGCGGCATGCGTGTGGAGTACGGCTCCGAGGTAACCGACCATACGGTCGTCGCCCAGCTCAAAGGCCTCAAGCGGAGCATGGCGGCGGCCGGATGAGGCGCACAGGTGGTATGACAGACTTGAACAGAAACGACAATAAGGAGTGATCATGGCAGAATTGACCATTGATCCCGCCGCGGTACGCAAGGCGCTCGACGACTTCGTCGAGTCCTACCAGCCGTCGGACACGCCCACCCAGGAGGTCGGGCATGTACGCACGGCCGGTGATGGCATTGCGCACGTGGAGGGGCTGCCTGGTTGCATGGCCAACGAGTTGCTGACCTTCGAGGACGGCACGCTCGGCCTGGCTTTCAACCTCGACGCCCGCGAGATCGGCGTGGTGATTCTCGGTGACTTCGCAGGCATCGAGGAGGGCCAGGAGGTCCGGCGGACAGGCGAGGTGCTTTCGGTGCCCGTCGGCGACGGTTACCTGGGCCGTACGGTGAATCCGTTGGGCCAGCCGATCGACGGCCTGGGGGAGATCAAGACCGAGGGCCGGCGCATTCTGGAGGCCCAGGCCCCGGACGTCATGCATCGCCACCCGGTGGATGAGCCCCTGGCCACCGGTTTGAAGGCCATCGACGCCATGACCCCCATCGGGCGCGGCCAGCGTCAGCTGATCATCGGCGACCGCCAGACCGGCAAGACCGCCATTGCCCTGGATACGATCATCAACCAGAAGGCGAACTGGGAGTCCGGTGATCCCCAGAAGCAGGTGCGTTGCATCTACGTGGCCATCGGGCAGAAGGGCACCACAATCGCCTCGGTGCGCTCCTCCCTGGAAGATGCAGGCGCCATGGAGTACACGACCATCGTGGCCTCCCCGGCGTCCGATTCCGCAGGCTTCAAGTACATCGCCCCCTACACCGGTTCGGCCATCGGCCAGCACTGGATGTATAACGGCAAGCACGTGTTGATCGTCTTCGACGACCTGTCCAAGCAGGCCGAGGCCTACCGTTCGATCTCCCTGCTCCTGCGCCGTCCGCCGGGGCGTGAGGCTTACCCGGGAGACGTCTTCTACCTGCACTCCCGTCTGCTGGAGCGCTGCGCCAAGCTCTCCGACGACCTGGGTGGCGGCTCCATGACCGGTCTGCCGATCATCGAGACCAAGGCGAATGACGTCTCCGCCTACATTCCGACCAACGTGATTTCCATCACCGATGGTCAGATCTTCCTGCAGTCCGACCTGTTCAATGCCAACCAGCGACCTGCGGTCGACGTCGGCATCTCGGTGTCCCGCGTCGGCGGCGCGGCGCAGACCAAGGCATTGAAGAAGGTCTCCGGCACGTTGAAGATCTCCCTGGCCCAATACCGGTCCCTGCAGTCCTTCGCCATGTTCGCCTCCGACTTGGATGCGGCTTCGAAGGCGCAGCTGACACGCGGAGCCCGTCTGACTGAGCTCCTGAAGCAGCCCCAGTTCTCCCCCTATCCGATGGAGAACCAGGTCGTTTCGGTCTGGATCGGCACACACGGCAAGCTGGACAAGCTGGATCTGGAGGACGTGCTGCCCTTCGAGCACGGCCTGCTGGACTACCTGGACCATAACACCGACATCCTGAAGACCATCCGGGAGACCGGGGACTTCACCGATGACACGGAGAAAGCCCTGGACGCCGCCGTCGAAGCGTACTCCAAGACCTTCGTCACCCATACGGGCAAGACCCTGGGCGGCGAGGAGCCACAGGAGCCGCAGGCGGTCAAGGTGGAGCAGGAGAAGCTCACCGTGCAGGACAGCAAGGCTGGGGAGCGGTAAACCATGGCCTCACAGCTCGCATTCAAGTCCAGGATCAGCTCCACTTCGGCGTTGGCTAAGATTTTCAACGCCCAGGAGATGATCGCGTCTTCGCATATCGCCAAGGCCCGCAAGGTCGCCCTGGACGCGAAGCCGTACTCCGATGCGATTTTCGAAGCAGTGCAGGCTCTCGTGGCCCATGCCGACGACATCAACCACCCGATCGTCAAGAAGAACGAGAAGAACCCGCGCGTGGCGGTGCTCGCACTGACGGCGGACCGCGGCATGGCCGGGGCCTACACCTCCTCGATTATCCGGGAGACGGAGACCCTGCTGGACAAGCTGGACAAGTCCGGCCGTCAGCCCGAGCTGTTCGTCTACGGCCGGCGCGGGGTCTCCTACTACAAGTACCGCAATCGTGACATCGCCAGGACCTGGGAAGGCGACACTGACAAGCCGGGTGTCGAAAGGGCGGAGGAGATCGCCGGGACGCTGCTGGACGCATACATGGCACCGGCCGACAAAGGCGGGGTCTCCGAGCTGTACATCGTCTTCACCGAGTTCGTCAACATGGTGGTGCAGAAGGTGCGCGTCCTGCGTATGCTCCCCCTGGAGCTGGTGCCGGCGGACGACGCCGCCGGCGCGGTGGATTCCCCCCGTCCCGACGAGGCCGAGCATGGGATGACGCCCATCTACCGGTTCGAACCGTCGGCCGACAAGGTGCTTGATTCGGTGTTGCCCAAGTACATCCAGGGTCGCATCCACGAGTGCCTGCTGACGGCTGCGGCCTCCGAGACCGCCAGCCGGCAGAACGCCATGCACACGGCGACGGACAACGCGAACAGCCTGATCGACGAACTGACCCGCAAGCTCAACGCTTCCCGCCAGGCTTCGATCACCCAGGAACTTACCGAAATCATCGGTTCCGCCGATGCTTTGAATAAAGAGGAAGAGTAGGAACGCCAATGGTTGCACAGCAAGAGCGGCCGACCACAGCGGCCCAGGATCCTGCGCTGGACACGGCCTCCGAGGGTCGGGTCACCCGTGTGCAGGGTTCGGTCATTGATGTGGAGTTCCCGGCGGGCCATCTGCCGGACATCTACAACGCATTGACCGTGAATCTGAGCAAGTCTTCGGACACCGAGGGCGAATCCCTGTCCACGATCATGCTTGAGGTGGAGCAGCACCTGGGTGATTCGACCGTGCGCACCGTGGCCTTGAAGCCCACCGACGGCCTGGTCCGCGGTGCCAAGGTCACCGACACGGGCGGCCCGATCACGGTGCCGGTCGGGGACGTGACCAAGGGGCACGTGTTCGATGTGGCCGGGAACATCCTGAACAAGAAGGATGGCGAGACCATCACGGTCAAGGACCGTTGGCCCATCCACCGCAACCCGCCGGCCTTCGATGAACTCGAGTCGAAGACCCAGATGTTCGAGACCGGCATCAAGGTCATCGACCTGCTGACGCCCTACGTGGAAGGCGGCAAGATCGGTCTGTTCGGTGGTGCCGGCGTCGGCAAGACCGTGCTGATCCAGGAGATGATCCAGCGCGTGGCGCAGAACCACGGCGGTGTCTCCGTGTTCGCCGGCGTGGGTGAGCGTACCCGTGAGGGCAACGACCTGATCGGCGAGATGGAGGAGGCGGGCGTTCTGGAGAAGACCGCCCTGGTCTTCGGACAGATGGATGAGCCCCCGGGGACCCGTCTGCGCGTGCCGCTGACCGCTCTGACCATGTCCGAGTACTTCCGAGACGTGCAGAACCAGGACGTGTTGCTCTTCATCGACAACATCTTCCGCTTCACCCAGGCCGGCTCCGAGGTCTCGACCCTGCTGGGCCGCATGCCCTCCGCTGTGGGCTACCAGCCCAACCTGGCCGACGAGATGGGTGCCCTCCAGGAGCGCATCACCTCCACCAGGGGCCACTCGATCACGTCCCTGCAGGCCATCTACGTGCCCGCCGACGACTACACCGACCCGGCCCCGGCGACGACCTTCGCCCACTTGGACGCGACGACCGAGCTGTCCCGCGACATCGCCTCCAAGGGCATCTACCCCGCTGTGGATCCGCTGGCTTCGACCTCGCGGATCCTCGACCCGCGCTACGTTGGCCAGGCGCACTACGATTGCGCCAACCGCGTCAAGGCGATCCTGCAGCGTAACAAGGAGCTCCAGGACATCATCGCCCTGATCGGCATCGACGAGCTGGGCGAGGAGGACAAGACCATCGTCAACCGCGCCCGTAAGATCGAGCAGTTCCTGGGCCAGAACTTCTATGTGGCGGAGAAGTTCACGGGTCGCAAGGGCTCCTATGTCAAGGCGGACGAGACCATCGAGGCCTTCACCCGTATCTGCGACGGAGCCTATGACAATGTGCCCGAGCAGGCCTTCTCCGGCATCGGCGGTCTGGAGGACCTGGAGCGCAACTGGCATGACATGCAGAAGGAACTGAACTAGCCATGGCAGGGTCTTCCAAGAGCACCTTCGAGGTGACCATCGTGGCCTCGGACCGTCCGGTCTGGACGGGTCGGGCGCGGTCCGCCAGTGTTCCGGCGACCGAGGGCGCGATGGGCATCCTGCCGGACCACGAGCCCGTGCTGGTGCTGACGTCCAAGGGGACTCTCAGCGTGGTCGGGGAGGACGGACGGCATACCGATTTCCCGGTCAGTGAGGGGTTCGTCTCTTTCGACTCCAACAAGCTGACCGTGGCGGTCGACCGCTGCGACGGGGGCGAATCCCAGGCGGACAGGTGACCGTCGCGTGCGGGTGATCGTAGCCGAGTGCTCGGCCGTATACTCGGGGCGGCTCAATGCGAGCCTGCCCCGGGCCAAGCGGGTCCTGCTGATCAAGGCGGATTCGTCCTGCCTTATCTTCTCCGAGCTGGGCTCCTACAAACCACTGAATTGGATGTGCGCACCCTGTACGATCAAGGAGATCGAACCGGGTGACGAGGAACTGGCGGTGGCGGCGCTTTCAGGCGCGGCGGTCGGGGCCGGTGCTGGCGACGAAGATGCCGCTGGCGATGATTCGGGCGAGGATGGGACCGTGGTCGCGGCCGCCCAGGCGGGAAAGGTCCTGCGCGTCAGTGCCAGCAAGTCCAGTGACATGCTCACGATAGACCTGTACCACATCTTCTCCGACCAGGATTTCGATCTGGGACAGGACCCGGGCCTGGTCAAGGATGGGGTGGAGGACCACCTGCAGCACTATCTGGCCCAGCAGATCGAGCGGATCGGAGAAGGTGCCAAGCTGGTGCGTCGCGAGTATCCCACCCCGATCGGTCCGGTCGACATCATGGCCACGGATGCCAAAGGACGGCATGTGGCGATTGAGATCAAGAGGCATGGCGGCATCGACGGCGTGGAGCAGCTGACCCGATATGTTGAGCTTCTGGACCGAGACCCCCTGTTGACACCCGTGCGTGGCATCTTCGCCGCCCAGACCATCACGCCGCAGGCGAGGGTGCTGGCCGAGGACCGGGGCTTCGAGTGCCTGATCCTGGACTACGAGGAGATGAAAGGGGCCGAAAGCGGGGAGATCACCCTCTTCTAGGCCGGCGGTGACGTTCATCGATCGGCCGCCGCCCTGCTGCGCTGGCAAATGTGACCTATCAGGCAGTTTTGCCCTGGCCGCTCCGGCAAGCCGGACTGGTGCGGGAAGTCACTAGATATAGGGGTTTTGACCGGGACACGCCACTAAGGATTGTGGTTTGCCGGTCGATGCCTTGGCCGCTAGAGTACACAGAAGGCCCGGGTGAAGGGCCGCGATTCGTAATTCGCAGAGCATTCGAGGATAAGCAGGAGAGGTCATCATGTCAGTCACGGTTTACACCAAAGCCCATTGCCCCCAGTGCGACGCCACCAAGCGCCAGCTGGCCAAGCGTGGTGTGGCTTTCGACGTCGTGGATCTGGCCTCCGATCCCGGGCTGGTCGATTCCTTCCTGGCCAAGGGCTTCAAGCAGACCCCCATCGTTGTGACCGAAGAGGGCTCCTGGAGCGGTTACCGTCCCGACATGATCAAGCAGGTGGCGGAGCGCTTGGCTGCGGTGGAGGCCTGACCGCCGCAGGATGCCTGAGACGGCTGTTCTGCTGTATATGACGCTTTGATATGCAAGGGGCCCGGAAGCCATTCGGCTTCCGGGCCCCTTTGTGTATGGAGGCGCGTTCAGCGCTCAGCGGATGAGGTCAGTGGGCGGCCAGGATGTCGACCACGAAAATCAACGTGGAGTTGGCGGGAATCCCCTTCTGGGCGGAGGAGCCATAGCCCAGGCTCGGCGGCACGACCAGGAGCACCTGGGAGCCGACGGTCTGCCCGGCCAGACCTTGCTTCCAGCCCTTGACCACGCCGTCCAGGCTGAAGTCGGCCGGCTCGCCCTTGTCCCAGGAGGAGTCGAACTGCTTGCCGTCGGAGGCCAGCCAGCCGGTGTAGTGCGCCGTGATCGACTGGTCCGCCTTCACCTTGGGGCCGTTGCCTGTGATCAAGGGCTGGGCCACGAGCTTATCGGTGGGCTTGTAGTTGTTCAGGTCCAGGCTGGGCTTGCCGTTGGATGCGAGCGTCACCTTGGGCAGGTCGGCGGGGATGTTCCTGGCCTTCTCGCCCGTGGCCCGGGCCAGGGGCTTGAACTTGGATACGACGGTCAGGGCCATCACGTAGGCGTTGTCGCCGGCGGCCTTGCCGGAGGCGTCGTTGATGCCCACACCCAGGGTGCCGTTGACCTTCATGGATTTGAAGGCGTCATAGTACTGGCCGTAGGTTTTGTGGTCGACGACGATCTGGCAGTCGGGTGCGCCCTTCTCCCAGGTGGAGTCCAGCTCCTTGCCGTCTTTGGCGTTGACCGCCACTGAGCGGACGCACAGGTGGTCGCCGTCCTGCAGGGCGTCCCCATCGCCCTCCTGCAGGACCGCGGAGGCCTTGTCGGTCACGGTCAGTGGGGTCTTGAAGCTGATCTTCGGCTTCTGGCCGGGCTTGCCGTCGGCCGATACGCCTTCGAGCTTGGCGCCCGAGCTTGCGGAGGAGGGGCTGGATTCCTGCTCGGATGGCGTGGGGTTGGTGCTCCCCCCGCAGCCCGCCAGTCCGATGGCGAGTCCCAGGGCGCAGCAGAGGGTGGCCGCTTTGGTCAATGGATGAAAGCTATGTGTGTTCATAAGCATCCAGCCTATCCTCTCAGGCCGATTTTCGGTCCTCAGGTTCTTGCCAGCGGCTCACTGTAGAATGAGGCGTGTTATGAGCACATTAGCGAATGAAGAGACGGGTGAGGCGGTCAATCGCGCGCCCTCCAAGCGGACCAGGATCATGCGTGGCATCGTCACACCTACCCTGGGTCTGCTGGCTGTGGCATGCATCGTCTTCGGCGTCCTGAATGCCACGGTCTGGAAGCCCAGCGGCGGCGTGGAGGCTTCGGCCAGCGTCGAATCCCCGTATCTGGTGACCGATCCAGGGGTTCTGCAGCTGGTCGACGATCAGGTGACCGTTACCGCACGTCTGGCATCGGGGCGCGCGTCCGGGGTCCGGTTGTGCATGGCCATGGGGTCGGCCCAGGATGCGGTCGGTTGGATGGCGGGCCAGCGGTACGAACGCGTCAGGGGCCTGGACGGTTGGACCAAGCTTGACACAGCCTCCGAGCGGGCACCCGGTCGGCAGGCCAAGACGGCCGACCAGGTCGATTTCGAACATTCGGATATGTGGCGGCAAGTCAAATGCGGTGCCGGTTCGGTCACGATGGCGGCCGAACCGCAAGAGGGTCAGGTGGCGATCATAAGCGTGGAAAAGGCGTCGGGGGACATGCATGGTTCGAAGGCTGCGGCCCGGAAGGGTGCGGCGAAACCGAAGATTGATATGACCATGCGTTGGGAGCATCGTAAGGTGTCGAACTACTCGCTTCCTTTGTATATAGCAGGCGGATTGCTTGCTGTCCTGGCGGTCCTGTCCGCCACCGTGTTCGCGATGGAGCCTGTCAGGCGCCGCAAAGCCGGGGGCGGCGATGGGCGGGAACGCCCCGAAGTCACCGTCGCCGAAGCTTTCGGGGGCGTGCTGGCGCCGGTCTTCTCCATGTTCAGGCGCAGCAAATCGGGCAAGCGGCACTCCAGGCCTGCGGGTGAGGGGCCTGACGGTACCGAGGGGAGGCCGAAGGTGGTTGACGTGTCCGCCAAGAACATGGTGGCCGACCAGCAGGCGGCTGGTGATGAAGCGACCGGGACGGATGCGGCCGAGCCGCCGGTCCTGAACATTCCGTCCGACCGTGGGCAGGCGGATTCGCGCGATCACGAGGGCGGAGCCGACCGGCAGGACACGGGCGAGGACATGCAGGACTACCTGGCGCGCCTGGCCGACGAGGTCGCCGTCCCGGAAGGACCCGGGACCCCGGAGGCTTCCCATGCTTCCCCGGACGACCGGGAGGAGGAGGTGCCCGATGCGACGGGCCAGGCCGGAGGGGCCGAGGACGCCTCGGCCGACTTGGACGACAGCACGGTTGGCGCCTTCCCCTCGGCCGATGACGGTAACCCTATGAGGGATGGCATGCATGACAGCACTGTGGGCGCCTTCCCCGCAATCGGGGATGACGCCGGCAGTGACGGTGGCTTGGATGACAGCACCGACTCCGGTGAGGGCGACGGCATCTCCGATGAGACCACAGAGGTTTTCGAGCCAGAAGGCAGGACCCGCGCCCGCGGTCTGAAAGCGGGAGACCGGCGGTCCGATGGGAAAGCCAAAGGGGGACGAGGAAAAGGAGGCG
The DNA here is from genome assembly GCF_003315615.1 of Bifidobacterium xylocopae. Lineage (GTDB taxonomy): Bacteria > Actinomycetota > Actinomycetes > Actinomycetales > Bifidobacteriaceae > Bombiscardovia > Bombiscardovia xylocopae. The sequence goes on along the minus strand of NZ_PDCH01000017.1, from coordinate 8,858 downwards.
ACCGTTGATACGGACCAACCATGGTCGGCGGGTCTGCAGGGGACTTGCGGCCGTTCTCGTCGGCCTGACCCTGCTTCCCCTGGCTGCTTGCGAAGGCGAGGTGCCAACGGCGAAGGACCGGTCCTCCTCGGCCACGCCACAGCCGGACCTGACCACCCAACAGGAGGCCAGAATCCGCAGGAGCATCGTCAAGACCCTGGAGCAGGCCAACCAGGCGAAGGACCCCGCGGGTCTGGATGCTCGGGTTACCGGCCCTCAGCTGCAGATCCGCAGCTCCGAGCTGACGATCGCCAAATCCACGGGCAACCTGGACCCCAAGACCACGATCCCCGGTCAGATAGCCCAGACCGTAATCCCCGGGGACTCGGGCTGGCCACGCTCCGTGTTCGCCATCACGACGACGACCGAGGACCAGCAGTCCAAGCGTCTGCTGGTCATGAACCAGGCGTCGGCGCGGGAGAACTACAAGCTTTGGGGGGTGGCCCGGCTCTTCCAGGGCGCCCAGCTGCCCAAATTCCCGGTGCCGACGATCGGTGCGCAGATGGGTGCCGCCGACGACAAGGGGCTCAAAGAGACCCCCCAGCAGGCGGTCGAGCACTACGCCGACGTGCTCCAGCACGGCAAGAACAGCAAGTACGCCAAGGAGTTCTCCTCCGACTACCTGCGCGATTCCATCGGAAAGCTGACCGATACGGTCCAGCAGGGCATCGATGCCAACAAGGGTGAGCAGAAGCAGACCTTCACCCCGGAGAAGGGGCAGATCCGTGTGATGCGTTCCTCGGACGGCGGGGACCTGGTCGTCGCCCAGATCAACTCCGTCTGGACGCGCAAGGCGGGGGAGGGACGTGAATCCCTGCCCGCCTCGGATGCGGAGAAGGCCCTCTTCGGGGGCGGACAGGCCACCAGCACCATGAAGGTGACATATGTGAACGTGATCGCCATCTATGTGCCCTCGTCCTCGTCGTCGGACCCGGTCAAGGCCGTGGGCGCCGAGCGGCAGCCGGTCAAGGTGGAGGCTGTCTGAGGCCTGGTCTCAGCCTCCTGGTGAACCCGGCGCGGCCGGCCGTGGCCCCGGGCTAGGTTTGGAGTGTAGGCGTAAGTTTCGAACAAAGGAGATGGTCGCATGGCTCAGCAAGGACAGCCGCAGCCGGGCGTATCGCTGGCGGGAGCAGTGGATCTGGGGGCTTTGAAGCACAAGGTCGAGGCGCAACCGGGCCAGGCCGGGGGAGCTCCGGCCGCCGGCGGGTATGTGATCGACGTGACCGAAGCATCCTTCCCTGCCGCCGTGCAGACCTCCGCCACATTCCCCATACTCCTCCTGCTGTGGCTGCCTACGGATGACCGGTTGTTCCCGATGGTCCGGACGTTGGCGGACGCGGTCAACGGGCAGGAGGGGAAACTTCAGCTGGCTCGGGTCGACGTATCGACGAACCCCCAGATCGCCCAGGCCCTGCAAGCGAAAGGCGCACCGGCCTTGTTCGCGCTGTTGGGCGGCCGGCCCATGCCCATCCTGGAAGGCCTGCCGTCGCAGGACGAGCTCAAGCAGATCACCGACCAGCTGATTCCGCAGATCATCCAGCTGGCCCAGCAGCAGGGGATCACAGGCTCGGCCCCATACCAGGAAAGCGGCGAATCCGATGGCGGCCCGGCTGAGGGCGAAGCCGCCGATGCGGTCCCGCCCGCCCACCAGGAGGCGCGCCGCCTGGCCCAGGAGGGTGACTATGCAGGCGCCGCTCAGGCGTATCAGCGCGTGATCGAAGCCGACCCGCAGGACCAGTTGGCCGCCCGCGAGCGTGCGAAGGCCCTGCTCATGGCCCGTTCGGCTCAGGCGGATGTGCGCCAGGCCAGGCAGGCCGCCGCCGACCGGCCGGACGATGTGGACGCACAGCTCGCCGCCGCCGACGTGGATATGATCGGTGGCAAGGTGGATGATGCCTTTGGCCGCCTGCTTGATTTCATCGCTGCCCACAAGGACCAGATGGCCCCGGCTCACGACCGCCTGCTGGAGTACTTCGCGATTCTGGAACCTTCGGACCAGCGTCTCGCCCGGGCTCGCCGCCGTCTGGCCACCGCCATGTACTGACCGGCAGCGGGGGCCGTTCAGTCCAGGGTGCGGTTGGGGCCGAAGTCGTTGAGGAAGCGTGATCCCTTGGCCCTGAGCTCGTCCTCGAAGGCGCGGGCCCAGGTGCGATAGGGGCGCTCGGCCAGGCCGTCGTTGGAGAATCGGGCGTCGTTGGTGATCTCGGTGATGCAGAAGGGCGGGATCACGAGGTCCGTCACCGGTCCTGAGCGTTCCACCTCGGCCACGGCCAGGGGGGAGTTGCCTCCGCCGAAGATGTCCACGTTCCACCAGTCCTCGCCCAGCCAGATCCCGTAGCGGTTCTTGACGATCAGCGAGCCGCCGCGCATGACCAGTTCGGTGGCGATTCCCGGGTCCAGGGGGCGTTCGGCCTCGTAACGGGTGCCGCCGACGACCGGCCCCTTGGCGGTCAAGGAGGCAGCGCTGAAACGCTCCCGCTCCTCCATCAGCACGTGCAGGGCGTCGGTGTGCGCGTCCATGGTCCGGCGGACCCCTTCGGCCTGGAGGCGCACGCGGAGGGCGTAGTTGTCCGAGTGCACGAAGTAGGACTGCACGATCAGCGTGGGGGCGTCGCCGTCGTCCAGGTCCTCGGGCAGTTCCCGGCAAAAGAACCGGCGCTCGAACTCGAAATCGTCCCTGTCGTCATCCATGCGGCCATTCTACCGGGCTGCGGCGCGCGACGGCTGCGGGTGGTCGCGGGATGGACTAGAATGGTCTGAGTCGTCTGTCGGTGCCTTGCGCACCGGGTGGATGGCATGGGTTCGTAGCTCAGCGGATAGAGCGTCTGTCTCCGGAACAGAAGGTCGAGGGTTCGAATCCCTTCGAGCCCACCAGGTTCAAACCCCTGCAGCCAAAGCGGTTGCAGGGGTTTCCTTATCTGCGTGGGTCCTGTACGGGGGAGTGGGGGCACGGCTGGTGCGCGGTATGCGCGCAACCGTATGCGTGGGATCCGTTGCGCCGGCTGCCGTTCCGGTGTTCGTTCCCGGCCCCGGCCAGTGGGTTGGATAGACTTGGGGGCATGAGTCCAGAAGAACTTGCCCAAGAGATCAATTCCGTCTGCCAGAGCCTGGCCGAGCAGGTGGCGCTGGGTGCGCTGACCGCCGAGGACATACCCGCGCCCGAGCGAGTGGCTGTCATGCGGCCCAAGGACCGTGCGCATGGTGATTGGTCCACCAATATCGCCATGCAGCTGGCCAAGCGGGCAGGCATGAAGCCGCGGGAGCTGGCCCAGGCCATCGCCAGCGAGCTGGGCAGCGGTCACGGCATCGCCTCGGTGGAGGTGGCGGGCCCCGGCTTCATCAACATCACCCTGGACGCGGCCGCCTCCGCAGCCGTCGTCGACACGGTGCTGGACGAGGGCGTCCGCTACGGGACCAACGACCACCTGGCTGGCCGTACGCTCAACCTGGAGTTCGTCTCCGCCAACCCCACCGGGCCCATCCACATCGGCGGCACCCGTTGGGCGGCCGTGGGCGATTCCCTGGCCCGCGTGCTCCAGGCCAACGGCGCGAAGGTGGTGCGCGAATACTACTTCAACGACCATGGTGAGCAGATCAACCGTTTCGCCAAGTCCCTGGTGGCCGCGGCCCATGGCGAACCCGCGCCCGCCGACGGCTACAAGGGTGCCTACATCGACGAGATCGCCCGGCGGGTCATCGACCAGGCCAAGGCCGACGGCGTGGACATCCTAGGCCTGCCGCGCGTGGACTCGGGAAGCAATGACGAGGGCGAACCCCTGGGCGAGGGCGACTCCGCCCAGCGTGAGGAATTCCGCAAGCGGGCCGTGCCCATGATGTTCGCCGAGATCCAGGAGTCCATGAAGGACTTCCGCGTGGATTTCGACGTGTGGTTCCACGAGAACGGCCTGTACGAGGACGGTGAGGTGGACCGCGCCTTCGATGTGCTGCGCTCCAAAGGCGACCTGTTCGAAAAGGACGGCGCCACATGGTTCGCCTCCACCAAGCACGGCGACGACAAGGACCGGGTGGTCATCAAGTCCGACGGCAACTACGCCTACTTCGCCGCCGACATCGCCTACTACTACAACAAGCGCCACCGCAAGCAGGACCCGGCCGACGTGGCCATCTACATGCTCGGTGCCGACCACCACGGCTACATCGGCCGCATGATGGCCATGTGCGCCGCCTTCGGTGACCAGCCGGGCGAGAACATGCAGATCCTGATCGGCCAGATGGTGAACGTGATGAAGGACGGCAAACCCGTGCGCATGTCCAAGCGCGCCGGCAACGTCGTCACCATCGACGACCTGGTCCAGGCCGTGGGCGTGGACGCCGCCCGCTACTCCCTGGCACGCACCGACTACAACCAGTCCGTGGACATCGACCTGGACCTTCTGGCCTCGCACACCAACGAGAACCCGGTCTACTACGTGCAGTACGCCCACGCCCGTTCCAGGAACGTGGACCGCAACGCCGCCGCCGCCGGGGTGGATGCCGCGCTCGCCGACCTGGGCCTGCTTGATTCCGCGGCCGCCGAGACCGTGCTGGCGCAGCTGGCCCTGTACCCCTCGGTCGTGCAGACCGCGGCCGACCAGCGCGCCCCCCACCGTCTGGCCCATTACCTGGAGGATCTGGCGGGTGCGTACCATCGCTGGTACAACCTTGAGCGTGTGGTTCCCATGCCGCTGACCGACCCGGAGAGCCGGAGGGGCGGGGAGGGCGCCGCGGAGCTGGAGAAGGCCAAGAACCCCGAGCCCGCCCTCGCCGCCGCCCGTCTGAGGCTCAACGACGCGGTGCAGCAGGTGATCGCCAACGGCCTGGGTCTGCTGGGGGTGGACGCGCCGGAGAAGATGTGATCGGCAAGCAGGCAAGTCGTCGGCCGGAAGGACAATGGCAAGCATGACCATCCCCCTGATTCTCGCGTCGCAGTCGCCCTCCCGCCGGGACCGGCTCGTACGCGCCGGCATCCGCCCCACCATCCGTGTCTCGCAGGTGGATGAGCCTGCGGCCTTGCAGACCGCTGCGGCTGAGCAGGGGGTCAGTCTGCACTTCCTGCCGGCCAGGGAGCGTGTCGCCATACTTGCCGGCGCCAAGGCCGGGGCGGTGCAGGAACGGCTCCTGGCGGTCATCGACGCCGAATCCAGGGCGGCCGGGGAGCAAGTGGTCTCCCGGCCCCTTGAGGACGGCTACGGTTCGGTGCATTCCCGCCTGCCCATGGACCGGGCGGTCGCTGGCGAGCAGGGCATGCTCAACGCCGGCGTGGGCCCTTTGGTCATCGGATGTGATTCCCTGTTCGAGTTCCAGGGCGAGCCATTGGGCAAGCCCCATACTCCCGAGCGTGCGCTCGAGCGTTTGAAATCCATGCGCGGGGAGACCGGGACCTTATGGACCGGCCACTGCCTGATCGACCTGGCCACCGGCCGCCGGGCCAACGCCAGCAGCCGGGCCCAGGTGACTTTCGGCGACTACACCGATGCGGACATGGCGGCTTATGTGGCCACGGGCGAACCCCTGGAAGTGGCTGGTTCGTTCACCTTGGAGGGCCAGGGATCCGCCTTCATCCGCTCCATCGAGGGAGACCCCAGCGGTGTGATGGGGCTGAGCCTGCCCACCATGCGCTCGCTGGTGGAGGGCCTGGGGATCAAGTGGCCGGACCTGTGGAACGAGCGCGAGGACCGGGAGCGCCAGCAGGCTGTGCGCCCGCAAGCCTCCGCAGCGCCGGCGGGCAACGTCCACCAACCCGGCGACGGCTGGATCGATTGCGCCTGCGGCCGCCTCCACTGGGGCCTCAACGGCGCGGCGGGCGTACTCCTGGCCCGGCGTGACCCGGACTCCGGCCTGGTGAGCGAAGTGCTCCTGCAGCACCGGGCCACGTGGTCCGCCGAGGGGGGCACCTGGGGGGTGCCGGGCGGGGCCATCGCCGATGGTGAGAGCCCGGTGGAAGGCGCCCTGCGGGAGTCGCACGAGGAGGCGAACATCAGCCCGGAGGACATCGACGTGGTGGGCTCCTATGTGGAGGACCACGGTCCCTGGGCATACACCACGGTCTTCGCCATGGAGCGCGAAGGCCACCGGGTGGAGCCGCGTATGAACGACGATGAGAGCCTGGAGCTTGCCTGGGTCCCCCTGGACCAGGTGGCCGACCGTAAGCTCCTGGGCGCCTTCGGTCGCGACTGGCCCGCTTTCCTGAACCGTCTGAAGGCCCTGTCCCCGGTCAAGTGAAAGGCGGCCCGCAGGGTCATCCGGTAGGATGAGGCCTCCTTGCGCGGCCCGGCGAATCATACCAGCGCCGGATGTCCGGCCCGGCAGCCGCCGATTAGCTTGATGGGTATGAACAGCAGAACATATGCGGCAGCGACCGATGCGGGCGCGCCCTACGGCAATCCGGCGGAGGCCGGTCAAGCGGGGTCCCCTCCTGGGCGGACGGGACCTGACGGCCATGCCGGACGCCGGGCGCACCAGACTGCGGCGCAGCGACTTTGGCTTCGTCTTCCAGTCCGGTCAGCTTCTGCCCGAGCTGCCGGCCGTGGAGAACGTCGCCCTGCCCCTGATGCTGGGGGGGGGGCATGGACTACCGGCAGGCGGTGCAGGCGGCCCTGGGTTGGCTGGACCGCTTCGGCCTGGCGCCGTTGGCCCGGAGCAGGCCCGGTGAGATGCCAGGAGGACAGAGCCAGCGGGTGGCGATCGCCCGGGCGTTGTGCATCGGCCCCAGCGTGGTGTTCGCGGATGAGCCGACCGGTGCCTTGGACCAGCGCACGGGCCATGAGGTGATGGGCATACTGACCGCTGCGGCGCGTTCATCCGGTGCGGCGGTCGTCGTCGTGACCCACGACCCGGCTGTGGCCTCCTTCTGCTCGCGTACGCTGACCATGCGGGACGGCATCTTCGTCGGGGCCGGTTCCGGCATGCCCCCGGGGCAGGCGGAGGTACCCCGCTCGCCCCAGCCCCAGCCGCAGAGGCCCCAGGCCCTGCTCCCGCAGGCCATCACCCCGCTTGGCGTCTCCTCCAGGGTGTCCGCCGGCCAGCCTGGTGTCTGGCGTCTGCTCCTGGTGCTGGGTGCCTTCATCCTCGCCCTGGCCGTCTTCCGCATGCCGCTGGGCCGGTACATCGGGCAGGCCGTCGCGATCGGCGTTATCCTCGGTGTCATCGTGGTCTGCTACGCCCTGCTGAACCTGCTGGGCCCCTGGGTGGTGGCCGCTCGTGCCCGCATCAAGGTCCGCCGCCCGCGCTCCGTGGCTTCGCTGATCGCCATGCGCCGGGTGCTTGACGACCCCAAGCGCGCCTGGCGCAACGTTTCGGGCATCGCCCTGGCGGTCTTCATAGCGGGCATCACGTCTGTCTGCTCCAATTTCGCCTCCGCCGTTGACTTCGGCAAGGGGGCCGAGGGGCAGGCCGCCGGGCTCGACCTGCTGAACCACCGGGCGGACGACTGAGCGGGTTCGCGGCCCGGTCTCAGGAGAGGACGGCGGCGATCAGGGCGATCACGACGGGCGAGGACACGGTGGACAGGAGGATGCCGTCCCTGGCGAAGGTCATGCCCACCTCGTACCGGGCCGCGTAGTTGTACACGTTCTGCCCGGTGGGCAGGGCGGCCAGCACCACGCAGCCGTACAGCTCCGCCCCCCGGAAGCCCATGACGAAGTAGGACAGCAGGAAGGCGATCAGGGGCATGGCCAGGTTCTTCAGGGCCACCACGGTCAGCGTGGCGGCTTGGTCGGTCTTCTCCTGCATGGGTCTGCTGCCCCGAAGGGACATGCCGAAGGCCATCAGGATCATAGGCACCGCCGAGTCGCCGATCATGGAGATGGGCTTGAACACGAAGTCGGGGATGATGAAATGCCCGGCCCCGGCGGAGACGGCCGAGACGAGGATGCCGCCCAGGGAGCCTATGAGCAGGGGCTGTTTCAGGGGTTGCTTGGCGATGGACCTGAGGGAGACCCGCCCGGAGGTGGTGGCGTCCAGGACCGTGAGCCCGATCGGTGTGAACAGGGCCTGCTGCATGACCAGGATCGGGGCCACCAGCGACGGGTTGCCCAGGATGTAGGTGGCGACCGGCAGGCCTATGTTGTTGGAGTTCAGATAGAGCGAGTTCAGGGCCCCGATCGTGGTGTCCGCCGCCTTCATGTGGAAGAAGGCCGCGTTCAGCGCCACGAACAGCAGCCCGACCGCTGCGGCCGAGAGGAAAGCGACGATGATGCTCGGGTGGAGTATGACGTTCAGGTGCTCCTTGGCCAGGATCGCGAACATGAGGCAGGGGGAGGAGACGAAGAAGGAATACTTGTTCAATACCATTTGCGCCGTGGGGCCGCCCACCCGGAAGCGCGCGGCGGCATACCCCACCGCGATGACCACGCCGATGATGAAGAACCCCTCCATCGCGCTCAGCAGCCCAGGCATGAACCACCCCTCTTAGCATTGCGGTTGATACACAAACACAAGTCTTATCATGCCACGCGAGGGTGCTGGTGGCGCTGGCTGGGAGTCCGGTAAGGCTTCGATGGTGGGGGTGTGGGTGGGGGTTGGTGTTGGTGTTCGTGTGCCGGTGGGTATGGGAGCGGCCCGGTGGTGTGTGTTGCCGCCGGGCCGTGGTCTTGTGCGCTCCCTTCTGGGTGTTTAGGCGCTGATGGTGGTGTGTCTGCCTGGTTGGTGTCTGCGGGCGTGTTGGTGGGCTGTTGTGGTGAGGGCGGCCAGGGTGGTGAGGAGTAGGAGGGTGCCTCCGCTGAGTCGTTGGATGGGTATGCTGCCGGCTTTGGGCAGGGTGTATTGGTGGGTGTAGGTGTAGGTGAGTGGGTAGTCGGGTTGGGGTTGGCCGGCTAGGG
>NZ_PDCH01000016.1 GCF_003315615.1 Bifidobacterium xylocopae | reverse complement strand
GGCACCTGCTGCGGCTGTGACCAGGAAGAAAACTATAGCAACCGCGACTAAGCCGACAAGGGTTTTACCGTAAACGGTTTTGACTGGTTGGCGCTGTGACTCTTTTTTAACCCCTGCAGGTGTGAGGTCGTTTTGCTTCTGTGCTGTTGTTTCGTGGTGGGGTTGCCCCTGTGGTGGCTCCTCATGGATGCTGCCATCTGGGCTGATGATGAGGTGCCATTGTCCGCTTGGATCATTAACGGCTACTTGTATTGAGGTGCGGCGGAGCCGGGCCATATTTCTGAGGGTCTTTTTCGTTTCTGCTCTCAACGTGGCTAGGGTGGTGCCGGTCAGGGTGATGGTGCTGTCGTGGAAAGTGATGCGTCCTGAATTCTGGGTCAAAATAACTGTGGCTGAATCGCGCTTGTCGTTTTGTTTCATGAGAGGTCTGGGCTTTCAAGGGCTGGGGAGAATGAGGACACTTGCCAGGTATTCTGATGTTTTGCTAAGGCCACGTAAGTACTGCCGCTAGTGCTGATGGTTTTGAATCCGTCACGCATGTAGGTATCTTGCCTCCAGGTAATGGTCACGCTGTCAGCATTGCCGTGAGCGATGCCTTCCCGCGTATGGTCGAGTATGATGACGGCGGTATAAGACTGGTGCTTCCAGGAGTTGGTGTAAGTGGCACTGGGGTGGGAATTGCCTGGGTTATAGTGGCGTAGTGAAGGCTGAAGGTCTGGCGTGGCATATATGGAAGCCCTGACCCATGAGGCCTGGTCGGATGCGTCCACTTTGGAATCCCAGGTGTATAACGCTTTGATATAAGCGCGGGCGACGCTTGGCGCATCATCCCAATGCAGTGTTGCCGGATTGTCCAAAGTGGAGAGCCAGGTAATGCCGTCAGGCAGGCTGATGCCCGGCGGCTGGGATACAGCATGCGGGGGCTCTTGGGATTTGATGGTTGAAGTGCTGGTCTGGAGGGGAGCATTATGTTGCGTCGGTCCGCAGGACGCCAGGAGCGCGACTGTAATCAGTACTGCCGTTACGGATGCTGGGATTCGTTGCTTCAATGTGTTGCCTCTTTGCTTAGTGGATGAAGGTAATGCCGGTTTTGTTGGATGACAGTTGCGCTGCAGTGAGTGTTCTCAACATGGGTGCCGGCAGGCTGGCACCGGACTCGCTGATGATGATGGAACCATCTGAATTCACCTGTTCCACCACAGCTACATGCCCGTAGTAACTATCGGATCCGAGCACACCTGGCGAGAAACTGATAACATCGCCAGGCTGAGGGTTGTCACCGGTCTTGTATCCCAGACGGCGTGCTGAAGCACCCCATTCGCCGCCATTGCCCAGGTGAGCATCAACTGGTTTGCCTATCGTGGCTCGGCGGCTGGCTGCCCACCAGGTGCACTGTTTGTAGGGGTAGCCGCTGGGCCCGCCGTATGCTGCTGCTGCTATTCCCATAGCGGCTATATCGATTTGTTGTGCGTTGAGCATCGCTAAAGGTGGTTGGAGTTGGCCAACTATGCGGCCACTATCCGATGACGTGTATTTGCGCTTGGCGAGGTCAATAATCTTGCGGACATAGGATTCGGTTTCTGCATAGGGCGGGATTCCCCCATATTGGATGATGCTCCCTAAGCCTGCATTGTATGCGGCCAGAGTGAGTTCGAGAGTATCTCCCTTGACTCGATTCTGTTGTTTGAGGCTGCTGATTTGTGAGCCCAGGTCACACATGTAGTGGCCCTGAGTCCAAATCGAGTCATGAGGGTTGGTGATGTCTGCTTTGCCGTCCCCGTCCCCATCTTGGCCGACCGAAGCCCAAGTGGATGGCATGAATTGTGCGATTCCTTTAGCTCCTGCAGGGCTTTCGGCTTGTGGGTTCCATGAGGATTCGGTATCTATTTGTGCCGCGATAATTTGCGGTGTCACCAGGGGGCATATGCTCCCGGCTTTTTGGACGTCAGCTACGTAAGCCTCAGGGATCCCAGTTAGGCCGGCAGTTGTTGTGGCCTGTGCCGATTGACCTCCCAGGAGCAAGGCCAGGGCAAGTAGCGGACATAGGAACAATGTCATCGGCATCAGCAGTGCGGCAACGGCAATGACTGCTGTCTTACCCAAGGTTGCTTCGTGCGAAGTTTCTTGCACGTCAATATCACCTCCCATTTTTCCAAAAAGTCCAGTATACTGGCATTTTACCCCTAAATAGTGATAGTATACTGTCACTTTCATGAAAGGAGCGATATGCTCACCGACAAGAATCCTTGGGTGGACGAGGCACCATCAATCGACGCTTTCCCCACCGTAAAAGATCAAGCGGTGCCGAACGTGGCATTACCACCACGGCAACCGATCCAACCGGCATTCACCAGGTCAGGTATTCCTGTGCCAGAACACATGCTTCCGGTAGTGGAGCCGTGGGAGGCGAACCGTATATGGATTGTGGGTGCTCACGGTGGTGCAGGGGAGAGCACGCTGGCAGCTTTGGATCCTACCTGGGAAGCTGCCAACCATGCATTCCCCGCAGAATCACAAGTCATTGTGTGCTGCAGGACTGATGCTGCCGGGCTTGAACGTGGTCGCCTGGCGTTACAACAGGTGATGGCCGGTTATGCTGGTGCAGCGCGAGTTGTGGCTTTAGCGTTAGTATCTGACTCTCCTGCACGACTTACGTCAAGTCTTAAACAACGCCGACGGTTGGTCGCATCTCTTGCCCCAACTGTAGTTGATTTCCCTTATCAACGACAGCTCAGAACCACCCCCGTTACCACAGGTGATGTGCGACCAGGATTATTTGAGGAACAAGTTTCGACTCTTCATCATCTGCTGGACTTGCCGATCAGCACACAGGGGGTACGCCAATGACTATAGGAACCGCACAGGCACTGAGCATGATGAGGCAAGGTGTGGTCGCATCTGCAGCACAGATATTGGCTGATGTGCCGAACCCCGCTCCCGTACAACCCCCTGGCACTCAGGGACTCATCACTATCGTAGGTTGGGCCAAATGGGCCGCTTTGGCAGCACTGGTGGTCATGCTGATTATTACAGGCCTATACTTTAGCTGGAAATCACGCCGTGGTGATGGCGGAGAGGGAGTTGGTGCCATTGGTGCCGTACTTATTGGCGCAGTCATTGTTTCTGCGTCAGGTACGCTAGTTGGTTTTCTTGCGGGGCAATGATGGGATTGCGTACTCAATGCCTCCTGCTGGCAGTGTTAGCAGCGCTAATTACTTCATTGGGCGCATGCGGTCAAGTATCTCAACCGGGGGGTTCAGCGTCGATTAAGGCCCCCACCCCGCAAGCATCTCGCGAAACAGAGGCCCGTTGCGAAGATAAACCGTGGGATGCCAGCAGCGTGCATGTTGATTCTGGAACGCATTGGCGCTACCAGCAGCAGACATTATGGCCGTACCCTATCGCCGAATCTGCCGGCCCTTTCCGTACTGATGCTGATGGGTTTCGCCGATGCTACGCGCATAGTCAATCCGGGGCACTTGTTGCTGCTGCCAACATAGCGGCGTTGATGACTGATCAGTCTATTCTCACGACACCGGCATCGGCGATTAAATTGTTTGGCCCAGGTCCCGAATATGAGCATATTCAGCAACGGTTGCGCTCTGGTGGAAGCACTGGAGGCCATAATGACGGTGCAAGGGCTGTTATTTACGGGTACCGGGTGCTGGAGGCCGACAGCAGGCAAGCCACCATTGATTTAGCCTATCAAGGGTCGATGAATGGTAGCGCTGTCAACTTATCGATTGTCTACCGTCTCACCTGGAGCCAGGGCGATTGGAAATTGAGATCCGAACAGACCCAGCCTGTATCGTCCAGTATTCTGTCGAGTTTCGCTGGATATACGGAATGGAAAGAGCAGGACTGATGAGTTGGCTCGATGATCTGGGTGATCAACTCTCCTCTTTGAATCCGATGAACCTGATTGCCAGCGGGCTAGGGAAAATCATGGATTCAATTTTCAACATTCTCGCTCAGCTCATCAGCGATGCGGTAGCTGAGGCGGCTAAGGAATTTTCGACGATGTGGATGTCTATCCCGACGCCTGATATCTCCGGCAACGGTGAGAGTATGGCCATCCCACAAGACACCTCAGGAGTAGTGACCATTTTAGGTTATGCCAAATGGGTTTGCTATGTCATAGCGGTGGTTGCTCTCATCTTGGCTGCCCTTCGTTTTGTGATCAAAGCCAGGCATGGAGATGCTACAGCAGGCCTAGGCAAGGTGGGCATGGTACTGGTCGGCGTGGTGGTCATTTCTGCTGCTGCAGGATTGGTCAGCTCGGCGATTGCCGGCGGGCCCACGGGAGTGGGCGGTGCCGTAGCCATGATCCAATCTCATTTGTGGTGGTATATGCAAGTGGCAGCCGTGCTTTCAGTCCTGCTTGGCGTGGGAAGGATGATGTGGTTTGAGCGGGCTGAAGAGGGACGTGACACGGTTAAGTCGATTCTTACCTTGGTTATCGTCGCCGGAGCCGGAGCACCTATCTGCAGCACCTTGCTGACTGTAGGCGACAGTTTTTCATCGTGGATTCTTGGAGCGGCGGCGGACACGGATTTCGGTACTTCGTTAAGTAAGGCGTTAATTTTTTCCACGGTCATGCCCGGCGGGCCCATCATGGTGGCTCTGGTCGGCATCTTATGTTTGGTGGCTGAACTGGTGCAGATGGTGGCTATGATTATCCGTTCGGGCTTACTCGTGTTGATGATGGGCGTGCTGCCTTTAACGTCTGCCAACACGAACTCTGCTTGGGGCAAGCAATGGTTCCAACGGTCTTTGGGTTGGCTAGCAGCGTTCATCTTGTATAAGCCGGTGGCTTCCATCATCTATGCGATATGTTTCAAAATGATTGGCGGTAACGCTTTCGGAACCCAGGAGGGCGGCGTATCGGGGGTGTTGGTTGGTTTCGCTTTCATGGTGATGGCGATAGTGGCCTTACCCGGGCTCATGAAATTTGCTGTCCCCGCTGTTGCCGCTATATCAAGCGGCGGTGGTTCGGCGGCGGGTGGCATGATGTCAGCGGCCCTCCCTACTGGCGCAATGATGCTGTCTCGGGGGGCTGGATCTTCTTCTGCTTCCACAACCTCAGGGTCTTCCGCCGGCACTTCGGCAGGCCCTTCCGGTTCGTCTGCAGGTGCCCCGTCCCAGAGTGGCTCTCCAATGACCGTACAATCTGCTGGTACTGCTTCTGCCGGCACTTCAGCAGGAGCATCATCGGCGGCTGGCGCTGGTGCTGCTGCCGGGCCGGTGGGAGTGGCAGTCGAAGCTGGGGTGCAGGGTGTGAAGGTCGCTGCAGGAGCGGTACGCCAATCTGTTGCTGACTCCTCTGATGGCGCAGATAGCGCACCTCCTCAGGGAGCATCCTCACATGAGTCCGGGTCTTCGGTCCAGTCTGCGTCGGCCGTCGACAAGTCGGCAAAGCCTGACGGCGCTGCTAATCATGGTCTCGATGGGCAGGCTAGCGGCGCATGACAGACAAGCAAGATTCCCCTCGCACCTATGGTAATTGGGCCAAACCCACCACCCCGGGGATTATCGCTGCCCTAGGGTCGGTCGGTACTGGTCTGTTGTTTGGCGGACTGATCATAGCGATGTTGTGTGTCATGGCTGGTCGCTGGTTGTTGGCTGCGGTCGTGGTCGTCATATTCGGCATGATGCTCCTGCTGATTGCGGTTGAAGATATTCATGGCGATAGTCTGGGTGGCCGATTGACGGTCAATATCGCATGGCATTGGGCTCATGCACGAAAGGAAACCATGTACAGAGCCGGCATTCTAGGAGTGGATAGTTCAGGCAGTGTACGCCTGCCAGGGTTACTGGCTCGCACGGAACTCTATGAAGGAACTGATGCTGCTCAGCGGCCATTCGGACTGGTTTTTAGCCCTTCGCAGCGCACCTACAGTGTCATTATCGCTTCCTCACCTTCAGGAGAAGACTTAGTTGATCAAGATCAAATAGACCTTTGGGTGTCTCGGTGGGGCCAGTTTCAGGCTTCAATGGCTGATGAGCCAGGGCTGTCAGCATTTTCCGTGACCGTAGAGACCTCACCGGCCACTGACACCCAATTGCGCCAGGAGATCACCAGCAACATTTCTCCTGATGCCCAAAAGTTCAGCGTTGCTGTGCTCTATGACATTCTGCGCTCTTACCCGAAGGGGTCGGTTTCGGTGAAGGCATACACCACGCTCACTTACAATGACGCCCAGCGGAAAGGTGGCCGGAGGCGTCGAAAGAAAGAAATGATAGCTGACCTGGCTTCCAGATTGCCGCATTTGACTCGTTCGCTGGAAGCCACTGGTGCTGGAGCCTGTTCACCGTTGTCGGCGCAGGACATATGTGAACTCACCAGGGTCGCCTATGATCCGGCAGCCTCTGATCTGATTGACGAGGCGCATGCGATGGGCCAGCAGGTCACTTTGGATTGGAAGAATTGTGGCCCTATGGCTGCCCAGAATAACTGGGACTATTACCGGCATGATTCGGGCATATCGGTGACCTGGGAGATGACTGGTGCCCCGCGTGGTGTGGTGCAGTCATCTATTTTGAATCGCTTGCTGGCACCGCAGAATGATGTGCTCAGGAAGCGGGTGACCTGGCTGTTTCGGCCTATTAGTTCAGCGCGAACCCCTGAGATTGTGGAACGTGACTCGCATACGGCTGAATGGTCGGTGAATTCGCAGAGCAAGCCTTCGGCCCGGGCCGTGGGTCGGTTGCGGGCAGCCAGGCAGACAGCTATGGAGGAAGCCGGAGGAGCTGGGTTGGTGAATTTCTCAGCTTTGGTGACCGTCACCTTGTCTGAACAGCAATCTCGTGCGGACGCCATGAATGCAGTGGACAATTTGGCGGCGTCGGCCAGGATCCGTTTGCGACCGGTATACGGGTCGCAGTCCAGTGCTTTTGCCGCAGCGTTGCCCCTCGGTTTGAATTTGCGCCGGCACATGATGGTGCCGGCTGAGTTTACTGACAAATTGTAGGTGGATGCTATGAAGGAAAACGTAAGCAGGAGAATAAAAGTGGGGTCTCGGGGGTTGCCTGCTCCTGGTGGCGGGTATGAGATAGTAGTGCAGAAACCGCCTGAGTGGAGGGGGAGCACGGTTCAAGTGTGTGGCTTGTGGCCATTCGCCATTGGTGCCGGCACGCCGATGACCGGCGTTCCTCTAGGCCGACACCTGCATACGGGAGCCAGCCTGTGCTGCGACCCTATTACCTGGTTCACCCGGGCGCACCTGATTTCCAACCCGTCGGCTTTTATCCTGGGCAAGCCCGGGCTGGGTAAAAGCACCATTGTTCGTAGGTGGGCGGTGGGATTGGCGGCGTATGGTGTCATTCCCATGTTTTTAGGCGATGTCAAAGCCGAACATATTGATGTCGTTAGGGCCTTGGGTGGCCAGGTCATCCCTTTGGGGCGTAACCGTGGCTCAATCAATGTGCTGGATCCGGGGGGCGCTTTGGCCATGTTACAGCGGCTGCATGGTGAGCATCGACGGGAATTAGCTGACATCATTCATTCCCGACGTTTGAATGTAGTGTGTGCGCTAATTACTATCGTGCGTGGTTCACCGCCTACTGATAGGGAAAGCACGATTCTGGATAGGGCCTTGCATGTCCTGGATGAGCATACAGGGGGGCGGGTGCCGGTGATGGGTGATCTGCTGCAGGTCTTGCGTGACCATCCCCAAGAAGTCCGTACTGTGGCCCTCGACCGGGGCAGTCTGGATCGTTATCGTGAGATTACCGAGAATTTAGAGGTCTCACTGATAGCGTTATCCGGTTCAGGCCGGTTTGGCAACCTGTTTTCCCGTGCTACCACCGAGCAGATACAACTTGACCGTCCGGTGGTGTTCGATATCAGCGCCATTGATGAGGGTGACGTCGATGTGAGGGCCGCCGCCTTACTGGCATGTTGGGATGCTGGTTTCTGCCTGGTTGACGCAGCCCACATTTTGGCGGAAGAGCTGGGGGTGAGGCCCCGTCATTACTTTGTTGTGCTGGATGAGTTGTGGCAGGCGTTGCGCTCGGGTACCGGCATGGTAGACCGGGTGGATGCCGTGACTAGGCTCAATCGCAGTTTTGGGGTAGGGCAGGTGTTGATAAGCCATACGATGAGTGACTTGCTGTCCTTACCTACCGAAATGGATCGTATGAAAGCTCAAGGGTTTGTGGAGCGTTCCGGAATGGTGGTGTGTGGTGGGCTTCCTGCTAAAGAGATGCCGCTATTGGATACGGCGGTGACGCTCAGTGACCGAGAGCAGGCGCTGTTGGAATCTTGGCAGGATCCTCCGGCTTGGGATGCGCGCCGGGGTATGGAGGCTGAGCCTCCCGGGCGCGGCAAATTCCTCATCAAAATTGGGGGACGGCCTGGTATTCCGTTTCATTTGGATCTCACTGAGGCGGAGAGACACATCAATGACACCAATAAGTTGTGGCATCTGCCAGGACAACGAGTATAGGCGGTTGGGATATGAGGTCACAACGTAATCGACGCCCGCAACCGTCATCGTTTTCTGATGACAGCGTGCTGGGTGTCATCTTGTTTGCCGTCGCCGCGCTTGTAATGCTGCTGGCATACGGTGGCTGGTGGGTTGGCACCTGGTGGAAGACCGGTCACATGCCGCCGCGTTTGTCGATTGGCCAGGTGATGTCTGGTCTGATCCGGGGGAGTGTGGCATGGCCTGGCGGATACGGATTGGTGGCTGTCATCCTCCTCCTGCTGGCGGCTGCCGCCGTCATGGGATTGTTGTGGCAGGCCTGGCGGCACCTATCCGGACGGGTCAAGCGCACCAGGGTGGATAAGGCATCCAGGTATTTGGGTGCCGGCACTGACCTGGAGTCTGTTGGACGTGAGCATGCCCTGGCTGTTGCCCACCGGCTGCAGATACCCACCGATGCTGCCACAGGCCCTGGGGTCTTCCTGGGATACAACGTAGCTGACGGTCAGGCGATATACGGCAGTTACGAGGATGTGCTGGTCATGCTGGCAGGCCCCCGCACAGGGAAAACCACTTGCTTCGTGGTGCCTGCCATCTTGGCTGCCCCTGGTCCAGTGCTGACGACCTCGAACAAAAGCGATGTGGTGGAAGCCATACGGGAGCGAAGGTCACAAACAGGTAGGGTTTGGGTGTTTGACCCGCAGGATGTGGCCGGTGAACGGCAGTCCTGGTGGTGGAATCCGCTGACGTTCGTCACGGATGACATTAAAGCTCGGCAGATGGCTGGTTTCTTTGCGACGTCCTCTAGTGGGAAGCATGCTTTGAAAGATTCGTTCTTTGACGCTGAAGGTGAGTCTCTCTTATCGTATTTCCTTCTGGCTGCCGCTGTCGGCCGTCGTCCCATTACCCAGGTTTGGTCGTGGCTGACGGATGAGAACAATCGTGAAGCGGTGGATTTGTTACGTGGTGAGTATCCGTTAATCGCTCAATCGTTGAAAGCGAATTTTGACCTGGTTGACCGCACTAAGTCGGGAGTTTTCAGTACCGCAAGGAAAATGGCGGTTGTCCTGACGAATAGTCAAGCGTTACGGTGGGTCACTGCTCCACCTGATGGCATAGTGCCCCAGTTTTCTCCGGAACGGTTCGTGACTTCTCATGACACGGTTTGTTTGCTGTCTCGCGAAGGGGCGGGCACGGCTGGGGCGCTGGTGTTATCGTTGACTGCCGCCGTGGTGGAGGCTGCTGAGAGGCAGGCCCGGCATGAGGGTGGACGGTTGCATACGCCGATGTTTGTCGTTTTGGACGAGGCCGCGAACGTGTGCCGGTGGAGGGAACTGCCGGACTTGTACTCCCACTATGGGTCAAGGGCGATCATTTTGATGACTTTCCTGCAGGGTTGGTCTCAAGGCACGGGCGTGTGGGGGGTGGAGGGCATGGAGAAAATGTGGAGCGCCGCGAACATTAAAATATACGGCGGCGGTATCGCTGAGGTGTCGTATCTGAACATGCTCAGCAAACTGTTGGGCGAATATGATCGAGTGCAACGGCAAGTAGGGTTTGCCAGGGGACAGCAAAACGTCACTCAATCGTTGACCCGGGACAGTATTTTGCAGGTTGACGAATTGGCGGCACTGCCTCGTGGTCGTGCAGTATTGCTGGCTTCAGGAGCCCGCCCGTGTCTGCTGCGTACCGTGCCCTGGATGGAAAGCTCTGCTGGCCAACCTACGGGAGGCTCTGACCGTGAATCTGCTTGACCAGTTAGCTCACGATGAGCAGGCCCCCGCTGAAGACAGTGGGGAGGAGCAGGTCACGACGGTTTTCGGCAATGTGTATGAGTTTTTTGAATGGTTCCGCTACTTTTATCAACGCCGTACCGGCACGTCCGACTGTAAGTGGAGGGCCGACTGGTGGACATGTCCTGAAGCGGAGTATCGGTTGACGGCTCTTTGGAGATCCTGGGAGAAAGCACGCTATGATCCCGCTGGGGTGGTGGTGTGGTGGCGTGATTATGCGGACCCTACCATGTCTGCTCTTATGTCGCCAGTGGGGCCGTTCGCGGAATCATCGACCGAATCCAGTCCTGCCGAGCCACTGCCGTCCCTTACCCCTCCACCCGGCAGGTTCCGTGATGAACGGGCTGATGAACGGCAGTGGCATCAGCCTAGTTAGCGTGAGCGTTTATGATCTTTGAACCGTGTGCGACTATGGTTCCGAGTTTGTCCTGCTGCTTTCTTCCTGGGCACATGGCTGCCTTGCTTACCTTCTTTGGCTGCTTCGCTGGGTGGCGTCGCATGGCCGAGTTTGACACGAATGGCATTATCCACGCTCTCCTGGTCAAGTCCGGCATCCCGTAACTGTCTGGCTTCATAGGCGTAGCGTTCTGCGCTATCGTAAGCTGCCTCTTCACTGGCGGATACGGCGGCAAGCTGGGCCTCCTGGTCTGACCCATCCTCTTGGACTTTTGGATTCATGTGCGCTTCCAACTCGTCTGCCTGGTCCAGCAGCCGGTCTGCTTCTTGGCGTTGCTGGTCAGCTAATCGCTGGGTGTCGTCAGCTTCACGCTGCAGGGCTTGAGCTAGTTGTTCACCGGTAGTGAGGCGGTTGATATCTACCCCGTACCGGTTTCGTACCTCAGCTTCGATATGGTGTTTCGCTTCAGCAATATGCTGGTCGGCGGCAGCTAAAGCGGATGTCTGATCGTAGGCGTGTACGATATCGCTGATGCTGGCGGTATCAATCCAGGTGCTGGTCATGACATGGCTGATGTCTGCGCGTGCTGCAGCTATCAGGGCTTCTCGTCTGCTGGCCTGTTCGCGGGCATCCTGCAGGTCAGCGTGGGCGGTGTGACGTGATGCTTCTTCGTTGTGACGCATCATCCATTCGAGCCCCAAGGCGCTGGTGCTGGCTAGGTTTGCCAGCTTGGTGCTGGTGGTTTCCTCGACTTCCTGGTCAAGGTTTGCTTCAGTCATGTTCTTGTCCGCCTTTCAGGGTGTCTACTACACCCGAGGCTGGGTCACTACTATCTGGTGGCGCGGTTGAAGGTGTGCCGAACATGATGTCTCGTCTGGCTTGCTCCAGTACCATCATCGATGGCTTGTTTTCTGGTGGTGCCTGGCCGCTAATTGCAGCGATAAGGTCTGGACGGTAGCCCAGCCATGTGTGCTGACCGTGGACGATGAGGGGGTGCTGGAAGGCTTTGAGATGGTGTCGTTTCACTGTTCGCTGGTGTTGCTCCAGGGGCAGTACTTTGCAATCGATGCCTAGACTTATGGCCAGCTGCACGCTGGCCATGCATTGCGGACATGTATCCGCGTATATACTAATGCTGTTATTCATGATCTTACCTACTATGTTGTATGAGTTTCATGCCTCTTGGCTGACATGATGCTTGGATGAATGGCGCTCCAAGCTGACGCGGTTGACCTCCTTATCTATCGTTCACGTCCACCTCGTGTTTGAGTGGCGGGTGGGCGATATGGTATGGGTGCTGCCCCGAACTGTTCTGGCGTGGCCTGGGTGAAGCGTCCGGGTTGTGTGTCCTGGCTGAGGGGCAGTGTGGCTGTTTTGCTGGTTGATTGATCCTTCTGGATGCTCACTGCCGGCAGTGATGCTGCGACCGCTGTTAGGCTTGTCTGTTGGGTTTCTTTGAGGATTCTGGCCTGGTAAGCGTCATGCCGTGCTTCCATAGCTGCATGAATGGCTGTTACTGTTTTCCAGAGCTGGCGGTACAGGATGGCTTGCGCCATAGCGTTATTGTCGGCGGCGATGCTGGAGAACACCAGGGCGGCGCTCATCATGCAGTGGTGTGCTGCAGGGACGTACCGTGTTGGCCGCTGGTAGGTTTGTGCTGTGCGGGAGAGCTGTCTTGCCGCGTCAGCTAAGGGTCCGGGTTGTTGTTCCACGGCTCGTGACCATGAAGCGAACGCTCCGGATACTTCATGCGCCACGCTTGCCCATGCTTGCCGGTCGTCTAGGGGCACTGAGCGTAGCTTGTGGTTGAGCCTGCTGATTGCGTCGGATACTTCTTCAGGTTGTGGAACCTGTTCGTTGACCTGGGGGTGTGCCACCCGGCGTCCTTTGAAAGCGGCTTGCCATTCGTCTGTTGCCGCTTGACTGTCCGCAATGCTGTCTGGCCAATATTGGCGCAGCCGTGGCAGTCTCAGGTCACGGGCTAGGGTGCCTGCGCCATACCAGGTTGGTGACTCTCCGTATAGAGGTTTGTGGGCCACGCTGTATCCGGTCACTACACTGTCTGAGCCTTTGGCGAAGCGTGGCCGAACCAGGATTCCTTGACCGCGTAGACGCCTAATGAATTCAGCTTCAGTGGTGGCTTGCGCTGCGGCGGTGCGGATTGTTACGGCTAACCGGTAGCGGGGTTGATCGTGATCGAGTTGAGCTGCTATGAGTCGTTTACGTTCTTGAACCGGGAGGGTACCCCAGTCCACTTGGGGTGATTCCGCTTGCAGTTTCGCGCGGGCTCGTCGTCGTGCCTGGGCTTCTCGCTCGCCTTCTTTCCATCCTCGTGTGGCTGCTTTAGTGCGTTCGATGCCTAGTTCTTCGAGTCCGTGAAGGTGTTCAAGTTCTCGGCAAGCTTGCTGGGCACGTCGGTAGTCGTGGTGGATCCAGGCTTTGGTGCCGTCCGACCTGATTAGGTTGACGGCTAAATGGACATGGTCGTTGCCGGTGCCCGTGTGACCGCTCAACCCGTGCCTGATGGCCACCCACCGGCATTCTCCCTTGGTTCCTTGGGCATCGTCGAAGCCCATTTTCGTGATGAACTCGTGGGCTATCTGCTGCCATTCGTCGTCGCTGAGTACTCCGTCTTCTCGACTGATGGCAAGTGAGCAATGCCAGACATGGCCACCTTTCATAGTGGTGTCACTGGTTTTCCAGTCTGTATCCAGGCAGGCACCCAGGGCGCTGGTCTGTGCCTTATCCAAATCGATGTCACTGAAGCGGAATTGCACTTCGCTGGAACCGGCCACCACATGTTGGTCTCGATGTTCGTTGTGCCGTCCTGGCCCGGCTAAATAGGTGATGAGCCCTTTCATACGGTCGCCGCGTGTAATGTTGGGTATCATCGGTTCCGCTCCCAGATCTCACGCATCAGGTCATCGATGTCCGCAACTACGGATTTCATACTGCCGATCAGTGGGTTGAAATCGTGGTGGAGGATGATGCCTTTCGTGTTCGCAACCCTGGCCACCTGGTTCATGAGCACACCCACTTTAGCTACCTGTATTTCTAATCGGCTCAGTTGCTGTTTGAAATCCTGTATGTCCGCATGGGTTAACGCTTGGTCTGCCTGGCGCGGAGCGAGTAAGCATTCCCGGGCATACTTGGAGAGGAGGCCAGCGGTTGAAGTGGATTCCACGCTGTGGGATGAAGACCATTCATGGGCGCGAAGGAGGAGTTTCCGTTTTTCGTCATCGCTTAATCGCATGTGAAAATCATTGGTGCGCCCTTGGGATGATGTGTCAGGAGTACCTGTATTTTCAGCCATGATGACCTCCTTTCTTCTAGGCCAGCGCAGCGACCCCAAGCGAAGTTTGGGGACGAACCGTAGGTTCTATTATCGCACACTAGCGTGCGATGAAGCGTAATTGTGTACACAATTGCTATAGCTTGCTCCGTCGGAGACTCCGTTTCCTCCGGAATCTGGCTGCGCCAGATGACGTCGCGCCGTTGGCGCGATAACTGTTTCTAGGCTGACAACATACTGACTTCGACTAGAGTTGGTGGTTCCACCAACTAGTAGGTAAGGAGTAAGTAATGTCCACTAATGCGAGGAACCGGGTGCCGGGTGCGGCGGCTAGAATCCTGGAAGAGCGGAGGAAGTCTTTGACCGCGATGAAAAAGGATCTGGATGGGTTAGAGAATGCTGTTGCCGCGTTGAAGACGGCGCATGCACAGGCTTGCCGGTGTATGGAGTCGCTCAAATCGAATCATCATATGTCACAAAGTGACTTGTATCGTGATTTCAATATTCCTCAGGCGATGCAGACGTTCTTGAAAGCTAAAGTTGAGCCGGTAGATACTGCAGGTGTGGTGTCTGAGAGTGAGGGCCTGCAGGGTGAGGTGTCTTAAGGTGTGCCGGCTGGTGTATCCGTGAGGATACAGCGGCTTCGAGTGTCCCTCCCAGTAGGGGCGCGAGAAACGCACAGGGCGAGTGGTCGCAGGCGTTACTCACCACGTAACGCCTGCGACCGTCGTCTTTCGTATGTATGGTGCCGACTATTTGGTGTGGCTGTGAATGAGACGTCGGGTGGTGGCTTGCGCGTTGCCGGTGAGTTTGCGTTGCCATCTGTTGTTGCGGGGTGACCAGTGGTAGCCGGCATGTTTAAGTAGGTTTCTGGTCTCTGCTGTCGGTTTGTTGGTGAAGACGAAATAGAGGTATTGGGTTTCGCCATCTTGGGTGAGGGTGTAGTTGTCGCCGGTGTCAAGGCAGCCACTGCAGGTTTGTGTGCCTAGCGTCTGCGTTTGCTTGATGGTTTCAATACGTTTTCTGATACGTCGTATGTTCGCGTTGTTGTTAGTGAGGGTGCATGACGGGTAGGGCGCATCTTGCCCGGAGGCTCGTGCTGCTGCGTTGTCTTGTTTCATCTGTTCTTGTTTGGCTTCCAGCTTTCGTAGTTTGTCGGTAAGGAGTTCCAGTGCGTCGTTCCTGGTGGAGCTGATGGCGTGGCCGCACGAGCTGATAGCGGCTTCGATACGTTCTAACTGCTGGCGGTGGTTCTCCCATTGCGTTTGTCTGCTGGCAGCTCGTTTTTGCATTTGGGTGACTGGGTAGTTAGCCGGCCCGGTTATCATCGCACTAGGTATTCGGGCTGTCTGACGGTTCCAGTCGTTGATGCTGCTGGCCAGTATGGTGGTGTAGCGTGAGACAAGCTGGTCAAGTTCTGGCCAGAAGGTGGCTGGTATTTGTGTTTTACGCTGGTCTGCCAGGCTGGTGATACGCTGCACTTCTTCCGTGTAGGCCGCTGTTTCGCTGCCTTCCTGATAGGTGCTGAAGCTGAGGGCCTCGTTGGCTTGCCGTGCTGCTTGCTCATCGATAATCGTGGTCATGGTGTTTTCCCTTTCATTTTTTCTTTTTGCCCGGTGGGCAAGCGAATGCGTTAGCGGCCGAAGAGTTCCAGGAGTCAACCTAGCGTGCGGCGGCTTGTCCGACGCTCCTGGGTTGACGCCTGGAACGTGCCGCTATGATCCTGGCTGAAAGCCAACGGGTAAAAAGAAAAAGAAAGTGTGGCAGGCGTAGCCTGCTCCTTTTCCTGCCCTTCCGCCGCCTCTGTCAAGGTGGAAGGGGATGCTGCTCGCGGGAAGCGCGTGCAGAGAGCGGAGGCAGCCGTAGGCTGTCCTTAGTAGTGTCTTCCGCATGGAAGAGGCGGCTTCGAGTGCCCCTCCCGTGAGGGGCGCGAGAAACGCACAGGGCGAATGCCTGGCCCCGGCAGACTGCCGGGGCCAAGTGCTGTTAGCTGGTGTGCTCTAGTCTTTGTATTTCCTCCAGGGCGTGCGAAGCGATGGCGGCATCGTAGGCTTCGCGTATTGCTTGGTTGGCGAAGGGGATTTGCTTTGTAGCTATTATCTCGCGCATTACCTGTCCAGAAGGTTGCTGTTTCGCCTGGGCGATGGTAATGGTGGTGGTGATGGAATCGTCCTGCTGGTGGTCGTCGGTGATGTAAAAGTAGTAGTTCTTCATGAATGGTGCTTTCTTCCCGTGTGACGGTGTCCACGCTTGTGGAAGCGTGGACACCGTCTTAGTGGTTATTTGGTTTTGGGGTTGATGTTGAGGTGCAGGGCTGCCAAGAGCAACGCAGCTAGGGTGTTCTCTTTGTCAAGTTCTGCGGTCATGCTGGCATATTGTTTGGTCTGTTCGATATCGTGGCTAGCCCAGCTTAGGTAGGCGCGGGTGGCGCATAGTTGTGGTGTCATGCCGGTAATGCGGGTGAGCTGGTCAAGCAAGTGTATGGCCCGGTTGACGCGAGTCTGGTCTGTGTAATCCTTGATGTTGAAGAATTTGTCCAATGTGCCGGTGATGAGGCGGATTGCTTCTTGGCTGTGTGGGTGTTCGGTGCAGGTGGTCAGGTCGTCCTCAGTGGCTTGAGGGTTGAGAGAGGCGATAAGAAAAGCGTCACGGTATTGTAGGGAAGTTTCTATGAGGGCGGCTACGTTGGTGAGCTGGTCATCGGTCAGGTTGACGGCCTGGAGGGTGCCGGTGAGGATGCTCATAATGGTTTCGAGTGTTTGCCTGCTTGTCTTTGCGGCAAGGTCGTGGTGAGTGGACAGCTTGCGCGCAGTGGCCTGGAAGGTGTTGTCAACAGCGATTAGGGATGGGATGTTGGTGTTCATGGGTGTTCCTTTCCTTTGGGCCGGTACCGGTTTGTGCCGACGCCTGGAATGGAGGCCCAGGTTGAGCGGAGAGTCAAACCTTCGCGTGGATCGGAACACTCCCTGGAGGGTGAAGGGGTATGCTGTTCTACCCCTCCACCCGGAAGGGTGTGGGCCGAGACGCTCGGGGTTTGACTCGTAGCGATCCTGGGCCAGAATGGAAGGGGGCGGCACAAACCCCCACGTTCACACCCCTCCAGCAGCACGCCACAGGCGTGCGACAGCGGCAACCAGCCATCGGCAACAGCCGATGACTGTAAAGCTTGACAATAGCGACAGTAGATGCTTGCCTATAATTATCAACGTAGGTGCATTAGCTAACTGATGGGCAAAGGCCGTGGAATCATGCATCTCATGGTCATTTTAAAAGGACTTATTAAGTATGAATCAGGCAACGCAGAGAAATAATGAAAGAGACACCGAATGTCTCCTGCTTCAGAATGTTAGATTTGAAAAAAGGATGGAGCACCTTCAAGATCTTCAGAGAGAGCTATTCCTGGAACAGCAAAACCGCAAAAAGGAGGAGTTTGTTTCTCCTGCTGTTAGATTGGGCAACTTCTGGTATTTCTCACGGAACTTTGTAGGAAAGCCTTATGATGTACAGTACCGTTGTTGGTAAATAGGAATATCGCCCCATGACAGCGTTTATTTCAGTACTCGTTGTCGTGGGGCTTTATAATCGCATGAGGTCTGGCGATACTCTGATCTCAGTACCATGAAGGTTAATATTATGCGTGATGGTGTGGTAGTAGCTGAACAGCTAAGTAAGAATTTCGTCTCGGGTGACGGGACTCCCACTGTGGTGTTCAATGATCTTTCTTTTGTTGCTGCTGGTGGTGCCATGACCGCAATTACAGGGCCCTCTGGATGTGGTAAGAGCACCTTGCTATATTGCCTTTCTGGTCTTGAACAGCCATCTCAAGGAAATGTGTGGGTGCTGGGTGAGGAACTAACTAAGAAGAACCAGCGTAACTTGGCTTTGTTTCGCAGATCGCATATCGGGTTTGTGTTTCAGTCCTACAATCTTGTCCCGTCCATGACCGTTCGTGACAATATCCTGCTCCCCTTGACTCTCAGCCATCGCAAGGTCGATCAAGGAAGCATCGATGCCCTCATGGATAAGTTCCACTTGAGCGGGCACGACAATGACGCAGCTAGTTCGCTCTCAGGTGGTGAGCAGCAGCGGGTATCCTTGATTCGCACCTTGGTCGCGGATCCCGATGTTGTGTTCGCCGATGAGCCGACAGGTGCTCTTGACCAGAAGTCCGGACAGTTGGTTTTCTCGCAGTTGCGGGACTTCTCCCATCGACCCGGTAAATGCGTGGTCGTGGTCACACACGATCTCCGCCTGGCCCGGCAATGCGACGTCGTATACACCATGAGTGATGGCGGATTTGTCGCATCAGGGAATGTGGAAGAGCAAGCGTAGTTATTGCCCTGATTCTGTATGGCGATGCGGCGTGAAAGGTGTAAGTCATGAAGTGGGCGTTGAATGATCTGAAAGCCAATAGAGGAATCTGGGCCGGTGTGTTTCTTGTGCTTGTGGTCACGCAGACGATTCTGTGCGCCATGAGTGTATGCAAGGGAATCAATGATCTCAAACATGATTCCCCGGGGGAAGTGGGTGTGGTATCTCACCATCTCAGCACTAACGTGGACTCGGTCTACCAGATAGCAATGGTCCTGGGTTGCCTGGTCATTATGGTGACGATTCAGGCTTCCATAAGGCAGCGGCGGAAGGGACTTGCATTGTTGTCCCTGCTTGGTGCCACACCTAGGCAGGTGCTGACCCTCACCATGGTGCAGGTGTTCGTGCTGACTCTGATCTCCTCCATCGTTGGTATGGCGCTGGCGCCAATTCTTGCCCCACGGATTCTAAAGTTCCAGTTGGAGGCCGTGCTGTTACCGCCGCTTATCACTTTTACTTGGCAGGGTTTCTTAGACTTTGCTTTGAGGGGGCTTGCAGTCGGTTTCATTGTGGCTTTGTTGGGTGCTCTCTTTACTCTGCGTGCTTTGAGGAAAGTGCTTCCGGTTGAGCTGCTGAGAGGTTCAGGAACTGAGGAAGTCCACGTCACGAGAGCTGGGCGCGGTCTGAGGAGATTCCTTATTATCGGTGGTTTCATCGCCCTGCTGGCACCGGCTGTCGCTGCCGTCATCCTGGTGTTGAACGACCCCAAAACTCTGAGTAAGACCCAATTGGGCATCATCATGCAACCCATGTCATTAGGCCCGATCATCGCGATACTGCTGTTTCTGGTCGCTCTGGCCTATTCTGGAGGACCCATCATCCAATGGGCCACCAAAACATGGACGAATCTGGTTCCTGTGCAATCCGATGTCTGGAAGATCGCACGGGCACAAGCCATTGTGAGAAGTCGCGGGAAGGCATTCGGCTCCACCATCATCTCACTGACTGCTTGCCTGTTCCTGCTCGGTGGATTGTTAATCACAGGTCAAACCAGTACTGCTGCCATAAGTGGCTTTCCCCAGTTGAAAGACATGGGATCAGCCACACCGATAGAGCTTATGTCCAGCCTGTGGTCGGCCTTGCTCATTGCTGTAATCGGTGCGGTCGCCAGTTTCGCCATCTCTGCCAAGGAACGCAACCTTGATCTGGCCCTTATCTCCATCGCGGGCGCTGTGCCCGGACAGCTACTTGCCATATCGGCCTTGGATGGTTTCATCCTCGTGACCACCGGTATCCTTATCTCTGCGGGGGCCACCTTGCTCGTCGGAGTTTTCACCGCTGTGACATTCCTCCCTCTTTCCAAGAATCTCTTTGTAGTGGTCTTCCCCTGGAAGTTCTTCATTATCCTTGCTGTGCCCATTATCGCCGCGGGAACACTTTCCACATTTTTCTCTGCACGTTCTAGTTTGAAGCGATCGGCAATTGAAACCGTCCAAACAGCCATAGGCGAATAGCGGAAATCATGTCAACTATGCAAACTCAGCAACGTCAAAAAACCACAATTTTTAATGTATTCAGACTATTGAAACCGCACACAGCTATCACTGTTGTTGTGATGTCTGTGGGTATAGTGTCTTCAGGTCTGGCGTTACTACAACCTCTGTGTGTCAATTATCTTCTACACGCCATAGAACAGAGTCAGAAGTTGGTGAGACCAATTGCAGTCTTGGCGCTTTTGTTTGTAGCAGGCATCGTCCTGGATGGTTTGGGATCCAATATGGCAAACCGCCTTGCGGCGAAAATAGTTTTCGATAAACGTAGCAATCTCATTACCTGTATCCTCGGCCTGCCGGTACAAGAGTATGATAAGAGGGAGTCGGGTGACTATGTCTCAACTGTCATCTCAGATACTAATGAGTTACGCTCAGCCCTGTCATCAGACTTCTTTAAAGTGGCCGCGAATCTGTTAACAGCTTGCGGATCAGCTGTCGCTATGCTGTTCATTGATACCAGACTCTTTGCCGTGGCACTTATAACTTCGTGCACATCCATTCTGTTGATGATTGCTGCTTCTTCTCGTCTGCAGGCCTATACCGAACTGGTACAAGCTAAGACAGCAAGACTGTCTAATGCCATACTGCGATCATTAGCTGGAATTCGCACAATTAAGGCCTTTATGGCAACAGTGCCTGAAACGAAAAGAGTAGTCGGTACCGCAGAAGAAGTGTATCGGGCAACAGTAAAAGTGGCCAACAAGGAAACAATCATTCGGTCCATTGTGAACTGCGCCATACAGCTGACCTTACTAATCGTTTTTTCCTTTGGCGGCGCGGAAATAGCGAAAGGGGATCTTGATATTTCTAATTTCATCTCCTTTTCAATGTATTTGACTATGGTTGTTTCTTCGCTAAGCTCCTTTTCCTCATCTATAACCACGGCTTTCAAAGCTTTAGGACCACTCAGGAGAATAGAAGACATTGAATCTTTGCGCGATAAAAGCGAAACCGTAAGTTCGAGCAATATGCTTTCCCCAGATGGGCATTCCTCGTTTGATACAGCCAACATTACGCTGGAGTTCAAAGATGTATGCTTTTCTTACAATACAGCGGACAAAGATGATGAACGAAATACCACTCTGCAGAACATTAGTTTTAGCGCAGTCCCACACCAAAGAACCGTCATCGTGGGCTCGTCGGGTTCAGGTAAAACTACGCTGCTTTCCCTATTGGAGGCTTTTTATAGGCCGGATTCGGGGCATATCCTATACAACAATGTTGACTCAACTGATTTAAATGCCAACGATATCAGGAAAGTAGTTAGCTATATTGAACAAGATGCTCCTATATTCTCCGGTAGTATTCGAGATAATCTAACGATGGGAACCATCGAAGCAAGCGATGAGACATGTTGGAATGCGCTCAAGCTCGTCAATCTTGATACAAAAGTTAGGAATCTCGAACAAGAGTTAAATACGCAGGTCGGTGAACAAGGCCACTTCCTGAGCGGCGGAGAACGTCAGAGACTTTCCATCGCCAGGATTTTGCTGCACAGAAAACCTGTCATTCTCTTAGACGAGCCTACGTCAAGCCTCGACTCAATCAACCAACAGAAGATAAATGCTCTACTACGCGAGATATTCTCCGAACAAACCGTCATTGAAGTAGTTCACAGAATGTCAACAATTGAGCCAGGTGATCAAATACTGGTCATGGAAAAGGGCAAAATCGTCGCATGCGGCACGCATGACGAACTTAAGATTTCCAGCCCAGCTTATAGGGAACTACTACAGATGCCGACCATTAGCCAGCAAACCACAGACAATTAAATGTGATGACTTTGTGAATTCTTGTATTTAAATGTAGATACACTAATCTCATAACGGTATATTTAATGATGTTAGAAGCCGCCACTGCCTCCATCATATTTATATGATGTGCACACTAGGGCGGCATTTTCTTTACCTAAAGGGGATGTAACTGAGATGACCACCGCTCGTATTCCGTACCCGTCGCATCCTTATCAGAGCTCGGCCAGTCTGGCCGCTATGCTGATACAGAACGGTCTCTCCGGCATCAGTCAACACGACCTCGCTCAGAAAATTGACTTGGCTGGATATTATCGGCTTAAGGGATATTGGTACCCGTTCCTCACCAAAGACCAAACTAATATCGGCAAGAGGAAACTGCCGTTTCAACCAGGAACCGCTTGGAATACCATCGAGGAACGTTATACCTTTGATCAGGAGCTCAGGAACATTGTCTTTGATGGTATCGTCACCATCGAAGTGTTCCTCAAAAGCAATATATCTTCAGAGCTGGCTAAGGCCAACGGACCACTGGGGTACATACAAGCCACAGACCTACCCAATCTATCGCTAAAAGAATACCAAAAAGCGCTCAACTGTTTCTTACGTGACTTCGAAAGATCATCACTCCCACATCTGGAACATTTCAAAAGAACATATTCCGATGCATTACCACCGGTATGGATGCTCGTGGATAGCATGACTTACGGCGAATTCAAAATATCCTTATACAAGGGAGCAGATTCCAGCATTAAAGAGCATCTCGCTGCAAAGTTGGGAATCGTCACCGGCAAGGTCAGCCACGGTAATGAACGACTTCTGGGAGATTGGATGGAGACCTTACGTGTGGCTCGCAACATGGCCGCCCACCACGAGCGCTTATGGAACTCCAAGAGCAAGAAACTCCAGCCAGCCATACCTAGATCCAACCCCAATAACCCTGTCTGGTGGGGCAATGATTGGGACCCCTTCCGCACAACCAAGGGTCCGGCGGCTTTCCTGACTATGGAATACTACTTGCTGAAGCAATTAGGTGTCGCTCAGTGGCGAACGAACTTTGTCAACCTCATGAACCGTTACCCGAACATTCCGCTCAATCAGATGGGATTCCCTGCGAACTGGCAGTCATTGCCAATCTGGCAGTAAGCAATCCTAGACAGGGTTGGGTCTAGAAGCGATTCTGGGCCAGGAAGATCCCCGAGCAGCAGCAATCTATACTCCTCCTCCATCTCATCCTTGGTAAGAACTGCACCAGAATAAAGATGATCGATGAAATCGCATTGCCGGCAGAATTCA
This sequence comes from Bifidobacterium xylocopae, assembly GCF_003315615.1. GTDB lineage: Bacteria > Actinomycetota > Actinomycetes > Actinomycetales > Bifidobacteriaceae > Bombiscardovia > Bombiscardovia xylocopae. Next base: position 13,030 of record NZ_PDCH01000016.1, on the reverse strand, counting down.
CCATAATCGAAATTGATGCCGCCACTGCAGCTATTGCTTTCACCATCCATTATTCAACTGTAGCCTAGACTATAGCGCAAACGCTATTGAAACCGACGGGGCCACTACCAATCGAATATCTATCGTAGAAGTACTTCCCTGACTGTCTTCATTCCGCCGGCATTTAGAACCTCTTCCTAGAGGCAAACGGGTCACGCAGTTACCCGTGCGGCAGCCGCCGGAGGCATTACTGGTCGAGCTGAGTCAGCTCGGCGGGGTGTGGGGTTGCCGGCCCCACAACAACTCATGCATCACAGCCAATAAATCCATGTTTCACTCGCTGCACCCATAAAACAGGTGCCCATTAATTTTCCGTCTGTGCGACGCCACCTGCCTCGATTGCTCTATAAATAGTTCCCCTGGAGACACTGAACCTATCAGCTATCTGCCGAACGGTAACAGTCCTGGATTCATAGAGCTGCCGGATCATAACCTCATCGTCATGGGTAAGCTTACTCGGCCGGCCACCGACCCTGCCACGTTCACGGGCGGCCCGCAGGCCGGCATTGGTTCTCTCTCGAATCAAGTCACGCTCAAACTGCGCCATAGATGCGTAAACGTTGAACACCAGAGTACCTCCGGGAGTGGTGGTGTCCATTTGCTCGGTCAAACTTTTGAATCCGACGCCCATCTTGTGTAGCCGGTTTATGAGCTCAATCAAGTTCTGTACGCTACGTCCAAGACGGTCAAGTTTCCAGACCACTAGCACATCGCCCTCACGCAGGAGCTCGAACATCTTGTCAAGCTGCGGCCTGCTGGCCTTCGCACCCGAGGCGTGATCCACGTACCACCTATCGCATCCCGCAGCTTTTAGAGCATCCACCTGCAGATCTTCATTCTGCTCAAGCGTGCTGACCCTGGCATACCCAATGAGCATGACGGACCTTTCCATTTGTACTAAAACCCATCTTTACCAATCATTAACTATACATTGATTTTTAGACGGGTTTTTGTACACAAAACTCAATGAGATAGGTCCCTGGGACTTCATCTTGACGCCTGTACCATAAACGACCGTTTAATAGACGCTGCTTTCGGCGTTGTTATCGGTAAATAGGGAATGTGAATTCTGCCCTTATAGTTATCTGACACAGAAGACTTGACGGATGATATTGAACTATTCTGGTTTCTTCATTTCGGATCTGCGACGATTTCTTAGTCGTTTCTCTGTTACATAGAAAAAGCAGAATCCTAAAATGAATCCTCCGGAAATGAGTGTTGCAGTGAGTGACGATGGAACATGTACTGCGGGGATAAAAGCATTCAGGAGATATGCCACTACTCCAGGGGTGAAGCATAACAGCATCCACTTGGAAGCTCTACCAAAGCTTCCTCTAGATATTGTATCTTCCTCGTCATCGCCCTCATTCTTAAGATTCACCACTCCTAATGAAGCGAGGATAAGAAACACATAGCTAGAGATTATGACCACTGTTAGAAACATTGTCGGTCCTCCTTGCGCACACCATTTCGCCGACAGGGACTAGGGGCGAATCCTCAAACCAGAATAGCCTCTGCATAACATCAGTGGGCCCTCCACCTAAAGAACAGACAGATAGTGGGAGTTGGAGGGCTGTGAGATATGCCGTTTGCATCCATGCTCCCACATGCTTGTAGATCAGTGCTGGGGCTACGGATTCATACTTTGCAGCTACTTTTGCCGCATCTGCCAGCACAATAATCAAACACTGCAACTCTTCTGGAGGAATACCTGGCATATTGGAATATAGCTTAATTAGCTTACTTAATGCTTTCTCGCCAACACGATGCTTGTAAGTAGTGTTGCTCAAAGGTTGGTATTCAAAACAGTTTTTCCCTAGTTCATCACCGTTTAACGTGACACGATTAGTTATTACGAGGAATCTTAGTTCTCCCAGGGAACCCCCTGAAGGATATGGGAAACGATACAGTGGCTCGTTTCTCACGCCAGTCCCTGAGGGGTTACCCTGAGCAGATAATGAGAGAAGCGTCAGAATATCTTCTAGCGCTGCCGGCGGAGTGGAATGATCCCGGGAGCTTCTTCTGTTATGCATGGCGTCACTCAAAGAGATTTCGTGGATTCGGCTTAGCGGCAGTTTTAGCGTATTTTCACACGGCACCACAGGGTTGAGGGATTCTTGCAAGAGTTCTGGATGTTCTTCTGCCAAATAGTATGTTCCGCCATAGCCGTTTTTGTGTGACCCGAATCTCGCATATTTGAGGCTTAGCTCATCTTCGAACGGCAGTATCGCATGGGAAACTGTGTCTTTGTCCTCTATGAAGTTTAAACGCCATAAAAGATTTGAAAAATACTTAGGTGCTTCCTTCAAACTTAACACCCAAGGAAGGATGTCGCTTTGCAAGTAGAGTGTTGTTGGAGAAGTTAAGCTCTCGAGACTGTACTGCTGAGCTGTAACTTGTCGCATATACACGCTCGGGGAGAGAATAGGCGTGGTTGTTGATTCACCCTTGTCTAGAATCATATCCGCTGCAGGTTGATGGACACCACGTATGGTTATCATTTCGGTTCCACCGACTTCGATAACACCTTGTGTTAGGCCTTGGCCTGCATCATGGATTATTTCTCGATACTTCTCTGCATACGCGCCAGGTGAATCTGTCGTCTCATCATCAAATGAGAACGTTCTGCCGTCGGGATATTGCTCGTAGATTTTTGAAATATCAGAAGAACATGCCAATTGGATTCATCTCCTCTTCTGTATGTGCAGTTGTAAGCCAGCCAAGTTGTACCGGCACGTCATATAGGCGACCAGGTGCCAGCCGCCGCCACCAAGACCGCAATCCAGGCGCTACACATCGCACAACAGGGATACCGATATCTGGCCGAGTCGCATCTAACAGGAAGACTGTGGTACCCACGGATTCAATCGCGGCTATTAATTGCTTGACATCATATTCTCGTTGGGCTCTGTATTGAGAAGGATCTATTTGCCCTTGTGGGAGTAAAAAGTCATTGGCCTCTAGGGTTTGGAATGTATACCAATCTATTGCCTCACTTCCTGTCAAGCGATCGGGAAGATTATCTCCTATGACTTCTTCTGGAAGTGATGCTTGAAATTGGATAACCTCTGTAACCGCACGGGTTGCAGCACGGCTGACATCTGCATGGGAACCGAACCCTAGTAGTATTTTGTTAGTGCCTTAACCACAGCACTATCTAACGCCTTATTGTGGCTGGTGAACCATTTGGCGCTGTCTTCAAGCCGTGCAGATTGCTCTTTAAGTGCATTGACACTACCGGCTTCACATGCAGGTATGGCTGGAGGCTTTAACAAGATTTGTTCTGCCAACTTTGTCACGGTTTGAGGATCTGTAACCTGCCCTGTTGGCACTTGCTCAGCACTAAGCAGTTTTTCACCGTGCAGCTTTTTACTATATGCTTTTTTTACGCGTTCTGCCCGTGCGTATGCCTCGTTACACCGGCGTAAGGCAGTCGATTTTCTATAGGCGACCCATAGTGAACCTACACTGACAAATACGCCAAGTATAAGAAGCAGTGCAAAGGCTTTAGCAGTTTTCGCCTTTATACTGCCCTGTTTCTCAATATTTTGTATATTCTGCCTGTCCGTATGCATGGTTCTACTTCCTTAAAAACAGAAATACATAAATACATGTTTACTTATTTATTTATATATGTATTTACGTATTTACGCTTTCATACATTGTAACAGCAACCTACCCACCGTCCCTCCCAGATGAACGGTTAGTTGGACAGGATGCCAAACTCCTTTAACAACTCTTTGTTAGAAAGGATGTGGGCGATACTGGTTGCTATAGCTCGGTCAAACTCTTCAGCAGCATAGACTCCCCCACGCTCACGTTGCCATACTTTTCGTATCTCACTTATGGAGGGGTCTTTTTCTATATCTTCCTGCACCCTGCTTATCAGGTCATCACTGACGCCGATAATTCTATTTCCTTGGATTTCCACCAGGAACGTTTTCACTTCGGTCTCCGCATTTTGCGATAGTCTACTCTTGATCAGGTCAAGAAGGACCGATTCAACATAGGATAGCTCTGCCATGATATTACCTTTCATCTGATATTGTGTTTGTTGTCTACCTCCTTGTACCTGCTTTTAAATAATCCCAGTTGAGGATTTCATAATTGAGACTTGTCTCGTGGCTTATTATTGCTAACCTTAGGATTGGTACTTCGCGAGACTGTTTTTTCTGGTTCCCAATGTGCCGCCAGCGATTACGAAGTCGCCGGATTTGAAAGTTTCGGTGCGTATATATTCTTTGATTTGGCCTCTCCCCTGGAGCTCCAGGTATTCGGTGTTGTCTTTTTCGTGGTCTATGGCTAAAGAAAGATAGACGGTTTCGTTGCCGTCGGGGTATGTTCGAAAATATGGGTCTTTGGTGAGATTTCCTGCTTTCCAGGTCATCTTGTCGCAATAGAATGCCATGTGTATTCCTTACCTACTATATGGTGTACGATGCTCGGCTTGAATGATTGGTGGATCTTAGACCGAGTATCTTGTGTCATGCTTAACTGTAGCAAGCACGATGGCTATTTATAGCACTCTTCAATGGCATTAATGATCAGAGCTGTCATAGATTTACCGGTATCAATTCTTTTCGTCGCGAGTATTTTATAGATTTCTTCTGGAACGATGAGGTTCATCCGTCTTACAGTGGGTTTTGATTTTCTTGTTTTGTCTGAAAGAGTATCTGCTAGTTTTATTTCAGCTTTATGTTTAAGGTCAATGGGCATGGTTCCTCACTTTGCTTCACGACTACATATATAAGTATATAAGTACATACTTATATATGCATATACATAATTCCTGTCTCTATTCGCTGAAAGCGTCTAATATTTCTTGTACGACCTCGTCATACCGTGTTCCATGGGGAAGGTCGGAGGTGCCTGTAGCATTTTTGATTGCCTCTCTTGATGGGATGTAGGCTTTCATCTGGCTGAGGCCGGCTTTAGTTAGTTCCTCTTGTAGCTGCTGCCAGGATCTTGATCTGGCTATAACATGTGTTGCTAAGATGGTAAGAGGTTTTCCGACTGCTTTTGCCGTATCGATAGTTCTCTGTAAGTCGAGCCTTCCGGGCTGGGTCGTGATAATCACTAGGTCTGCCGCATCTATTGCTGCTTGTATTATTTCTGCTTGCAGAGGTGGGGTATCAATGATGACCCAAGTGTCTGGGTCATCGGGGTCTTCTCCGACCTCAGCAATGTTTGCTGATCTGACAGGAAATGGCAGCGGGGTGCCGCTTTCTTTCGCCAGGATCTTCCATTTTGTAGCTCCACCAGAAGGATCAGTATCTCTGACTTCCACTTTTTTCCCACGTTTAACGAGTTCTTGTGAGATAAGCATGGTCGAGGTTGTTTTCCCTACCCCGCCCTTTGTGTTGGCGATAGTAATGAAGTGAGCCATTTCTATTTCTTTCCGTGTTGTAGTAGGTAAGGCTAGTATATAGGAAAAACATAAATATGTAAATACATAAATACACATTTGCGTAAATGAGCGTATACTCATTCATAACTGCACAGGTGTAATTGGAACTTCTCACCTTTCAGTCAGCGTAGGATAATTTGTAGCTAATATAGGTAACTATGTATAGGTAAGAAACTATAGGTAACTATAGGCAGTAGCTGAAACCTCAATGAGGAGTAAGGCAAAATCCTTACACCGGTGTAGTTTAAGTACGTTCGTGGTGTAGTTTAAGTACGTGGATAACTCCGTCATAGTGTAGTTTAAGTACGTTGCTCTGGTGTAGTTTAAGTACGTGGATAACTTATGATTAAGCTCAGTAGTTGACTTGGTTGATGCTCGTTGTTTATTGGGTATTGGACGGCTTACGTTTTGGTGTAACGCTTTGCCTGGAGCGTTTCAAAACGATGCCTTCTTTGTCGATAATCTCATAGTGAAGCCCAGGCCATATAGCCGCTACTTTTTCCAGGGCTGATTTAAAGGATCTGGTGAACTCTTTACGCTCATGGAAGGACCCGCCAAACTGTGCTTCCAGCTGTTTCCATGTGATTACGGAGGTTTGCATTCTGCTTGAGTGGTTGAGCCCGTATATCCGTAGAGAGAGCCACATGTAAATGTCAATCAACTGTCCATGACCACGGTAGGCTTGCACAAGCACTTCAAGTACTTCGTCATCCAGGGGAACGCTTTTCTTCATCTTGTCCCAGGTCTCATCGGTCAATGTGATGTAGCCGTTAATATGGCCCTCATCTCCAGGACTATAAGTCCAGCCGATTTTCGTTTTCGTCGCCATCGTTATGGTCTGGGTCTCATACATTTCTTCTGTATCGGTACTTAAATCGTCGGTGATGTTGATATGCAAAGAACTAATGGCCTGCAGTTGCTCGCGGAAGAGCCTGTAATCAGTGCCGCGAGGGTCACGCGAGATGTGAAGATCACGCATAAGTTGTCTGAGACTCTGGGGGAGGGGAATAGTGTGATTATTGGAGTCTTGGGCTCTGGTGACCTGCGTGGATATCCAAATCAGCATCAGACGGGCATACTTGCCCGAGGGCCATAAGGTGACGAGCTCTCCCTTAGCCATGTGCTGGAGTGGTGTGAGTTGGAAGGTGCGCCGCCCATTGTACCTGATCCACGGTTCTGATGATTGCGGGGTTCGATAGGGGAGCGAGAATTGGCAAAAATCGGGCATAATATATACCCGTTTTTGGCCTTTCAACTGCTGCCACTGGGTTTGGTGGATACTTGGCATGTGGTATACTTTTCTCTTGGATGTATTTTTAGTTATAAGTCCCGCCCGTGTTCCAGCATTGGCGGGATTTTTTTACCTACAGTAGTGACTATACAGCATGGGCTCGGCTGTCCTCGAATCGGCTATTTTCCGGTATTCCTTCAATCTTTAATGCTGGCTGCTGATCGGCTGTTACCGTGTTTTCTGTTGGTGAAATGGACTTCACCAACATCTTTTGTGCCCAAGAGACATCGCTGGTTGGTGCGTCTGGATCCTTGCTGGCTCTGTCAAGGATTTTCATCCAGGCGAGTCCAGGATTCTGACCAAAATACTCGCATAGTTTAGTGAGATCTCCGAGAGATAAGGGTGAATATGAATGCTGGAACTGAGCCAAGGCCCTATGATACGAGCAGCCGAGTATGCGGGCGTAGACTCTGATTGTGGTGCGAGGAGACGTCTGTTGCATCCAGGAGGCCACTTCATCTATTGCCGCTTTATCGATTGTTGTCCAATTTGCAGTGTTTGTCATGTTATCGATTCTCGTAGGTTTGGTGGTGTGTGATGATGGCTTTTTTCGGTGCTGTGAAGCATCGACCGCCAGCAGTGAAAGTGCCAGTAAACTGATATTTAATTCCATAAATGTCCAGTATACTATAACTTTGGTAAGTGATTCGTGATACGATTCAGAAAGACCTGAAGTCGGTGTGAACACAAAACAGTGGTTTCTTGTCTGGTTGTAACCGGAAGTTGAGGAGGTGGGAAACTACCTCTTCGAGGAAGGAATAGGCAGCGTGGAATAAAAAGTGCCTTCCGGGACAAAAATCCCGGAAGGCAAATGCGACGACAAAGTGTCAACTGTGGAGATCCACCAAGAACCCAAAGATGACATTACTAGTAGGTAAGTTGTTATCGCATAACAACAATTTAGCAGATACTCTTACTGATTACTCCGTCGGCGTTCTCCCGCGTTTCACGCTGCCATCCTTCTTTGCCTTAATTATGAAGGAGTAGAAAGCAGATGAAGCACAGTAAGAGGCTAATTCCTGCCGTGGCGGTATTGGCTGCTATGGCTGCTTTAGCGTCACCGACCGTCGCTATGGCAGGAATAGGATCAGGCGGTGGTGGTGTCGGTGGTGGTGGGGGAGGGGCGCTGCCGGGCAGCGATCTCCTCTACCTTTTCGATGACAATAATTATGTGACAGCACCTACGCAGGGGTGGAATGATGATTCCATCGAATATGCGTATAAGCGCATACTTGGTAGTGGTGGCTTGACCGACACCACACACAATAGGACTGTGGTGTACAACGCCTGCCGAGAAGCGGTGACGAATGCTATAGCCGATAAATCTGACGGTGACGCTAATCAGGCACGTGTCATCGGCGTGGCTGCAACGGTAACTGGCGGCAGCTTCTATGGCACTAATCCCGGTGATTTTAAATCACGATTCGACAAAAATTGGGATTATCTCGCCCAAGACGGTATGGGTAATGACCTGGCCGGGTGGGATGCCGCTTGGGTTGACCGTGGCAAAAACAAGTTCTACCAGCAAATTGCCGCTACTGGTCAGGCATATCCAACTGGTGTGCAGATTGTCTGTGTGGCTGCTAACAACAAGCAACCACCACGCGATTACCAGCTAACAGTAACCACTAATCAGCAGAGTGGAGGTATGGCGGTCGGTGACACCAAACCTGTACATGATTTGATTCATGTCTCAGCCAATGGTAGTCCGATACGAGAGAACCTTAATGCTGATGTGATTTTGCATTACGATGGTCATCCTGACGGGTATGCTCCAGCCAAAGAATCTCGAAAACCGGTAACTGTCGCCAATGAGGGGGACACCCAGTCTCCCGATTTCTCCCCCGCTGATTTGGGCATGCCCTATTGGCTGGAAGGCACGTATTGGTTCGATGTGCAAATAGGCAAGCAGCAGCATATGACAAATCCGGTGGATACCGCTGACCGCGATGCCGCAGAGGTATTTAGAATATCGGCAGTGCCACCTGCTGCACCGGTGAAAACCATTGATAAGGGAACCTCGGCTGACAGTATGGTCAATCACACTCACATAGAATCCGGTACCGGTAGGGGTGGGTATGAGATGACCTTCACCGATGCCCTTACCCCCAATGGCGTGCCATACGCTGTGTCAGGTATGAAAGTCACCGACATGACGGACCATAAGGATATCAGCGCCATGTTTGATATCTCCTGGAACAAGCAGGCAAATACGGTTACCGCCGCATATAAGCACTCATCATATGGGATGCTGCCCCTGGATCATGTGTGGGCTTTTGATTTGGATGTCACAGTCAGCAAACCGGATTTTTCGAAAATAGAAGATCAGGCGAAAGTCGATTGGAACCACGAGCCAAGCCAACATACTGAACGCCATGAATTTCCTACTTGGAGACCTGCTCCTGATAAGTCCTGGATTATCCGTAATCCTGCTACTGGTCAGTGGGAAGCTGTGATTGACCCTGACCATACGAATGCCACTGGCGCGGATAATCATAAATTCCTTGATGGAGACGAAGTGGCGAGTGTGGTCAATGGTACGGTGGCTGCCCATCTGATTCAGGCTCCACGGCAATTACCGTTAAAGGATGACTGGGCAAAGGCTGCTTATCTATTTAAAGGGCCCACGGATGTTTCCAAGATACGAGTCTATGAAGCTGACGCCTCATCGGATAGAAAGAGTTCTGTCAGTAACATCGTGAATACCGGCAAGGACGTTACCTCACAGTTTGATGTCACCATGAGCGGCACAAGTGTGGTTGCTTCAGCTAAACCTGACTATCTTAAAAGCCTGCGAGGTTTAGACAAGCCTAAGCAACTCACATTGTTAGTGCCAGGTGTCGTGGATTTTGCTCATGGCAAGGGTGCCGGACAGGTGCGTAAAGACATGGGCAAGGCCGAGGGGGATGAATTGGTGTTTTGCCAAAATCCCAATGGTTCCGATTTGACTAACGCCGGGTCTGAAACCGTGAACGAACAGCAGATAAACACGAATCAACCCCGTATCTGCGGGTATATACCGCCAGTGCACAAGGATGTCGTGTCGGAAGCCAGCCAGGGCGGAGACCAGGACAGTGTGGACGGGAAGATAGTATTCCCCGGTCAGCGCGTGGAATACCGGCTCATGACCGAGCCCAAGCTGCCCGGAGACTTGGCCTATCAAGTTACTCGTGTTGCGGTGACTGACACTTACTCACCTTATCTGAAGGTTGACAAGCAGACCCTGGAAGTCACTGATCTTGTGACCGGCAAGTTTATTCCGAAAAGCCAATATGCTTCGAAATGGTCAGATGAGAGCCATAGTGTCCAGTTGATATTTTCCGACGCGTACGTTGCGGCCAACTGGCGTAAAGGTCAAAACCCACGAATTATCGTACGGTTTGAAGGAACGGTGGCCGACGATGCTCCCAAGGATACGAAGGTTGACAATCGTTGGGGTTTGACACTCAACAACAGCTTGACCCCATCGAATCTTGTGTACAATATTCCCCCCGATTTGAAACCCGGCAAACAGGTCACACAGCAGCAAGCATCAATAAACATTGATGGCAAGACAGCACTCCTGGGTGACCGCTTGTACTACCGGATCACTCTCGATGCCACCAAGCTCACGAACCCGGCTTACAAGGTTCAACGCTTGGGCATGGTGGATGCCTACGACCATGAGTACCTTCAACTGGATGAGCAGAATATCCAAGTTTTGGATACGGGAACTGGCCAGGATGTTACCAAAAAGCTCAATATCCAAGTCAAGGACGGTGTCGCCTATGCCTTCTTTAAAACTGTCGATACACCAGTGCCGGCCACTGGTGAGACCTTAAAGGGTGATCCGCAGCCAACAGACTTGCAGGAATATAGCTCTAGGAAGTTGGATCCGTTAAAAGATCCGTCCATAGACCAGACTGTGCTTAAGCATGCTTACCAGGTGGTGCTGCCGGTAACTGTAATTAAAGTTACTGACGGCCACATTGTGAAGAATGCGGCCACTCAAATTACCAATGATCGCAAGGATGTCACTAATGTGGTGAGTAACCCGTTGAAGCCGATTAATCCTTCTAAGGATGTGGTGGTTCAAGTCGGCGGCGAATCCATGAATAAACACCAGGTGTATCTCAACCATCAGTTCTTATACCAGGTAGATAGCAGTGTTTTGCCTCCTGATCGTGCCTATCCTGTTGTCACTGACTGGTCGATTAGTGACTCGTATCCGGTGGATTATGATAAGCCAACCGGTCAGTGGGCAGTATATGCTACCCGTGACCTGTTGGATGCTTCAGGCAAAGTTGTGGCCAGTAAGGGTATGAGGATTGCCGGTAGTGGCTTTAATCCAAAGACGGTGGGCGGTGAGATGTTCACCTACAAGGATGAAGGTGGTACTTTTGTCATAAAAGCCACCAAACGTTATCTGGACTTGGTATCGGCCAATAACAAGGCTGAGCAAGCATGGCGCGGATATGTGCAGATGACCCGGATTAAAGTCGGTGAACATATCACCAACCGTTTCACTGAGACTCTGAACGGGGTGCCTCGCCCATCTAATCCGGTTGAAACTGACACCCCTGACCAAACACCGAGCGCGCAAATCATCAAATATGATGTGAAGTCTGGAGTGAACGATGGTGATCGTAATACCCCTGAGCAAGCCCTTCATGATGCTGTTGATGGCACCGAAATCGGGTTCCATATCATTAATACTGGCAAGGTCTCCTGGGAAGGTGCTCTTGCTGATCTGGGTGATCAGACCATAGCGGGAAGCGGTGTGGTCGAGGACATCCACTTTACGGGCGAATGGGAAGGCAAAGATAAGATTTTGCTGAAGCCTGGCCAAGAAGCAGAAGCCAGGGGAACCCTTCGCGGAGTGAAGAATGGTGACCATCATACTAATCGGGCGCATATCACGGTAAAACCAATTGTGGAATGCCCGGTTGAGGATGACGACCCGTGGGATGACATACCAGGAGTTCAGCGCCCTGGGCCATGTTTCGAGACACCGGTGGTTTCAAATGAAGACGACTGGAACGGTATTCGCGACCCTGACTTAGCTACCACTGGAGTGGCGGTTGCTTCAATCCTGCTGATGGCATTGGGCCTCGGGGTTGTGGCAGCGTCTCTTCTGCTGGCTTACAGGAAGGCCAATGCTCATCGTGAGGAGACTGCAGAATATGCGCAAAAGATTTTTGCTCAATCGTTAAGGAAAGCAGGTGACGATCACACGGTGACTGAGCATGAGGTTACTGAACGACAGTCTGTCGATGAATAAGGATATTGCAGCCTAAATTCGCAAGGCTGTTGGTGGGTGGTGCTGTACAAGCACCACCCACCTTTTCTTTCGCAGTGGTTTAACGGTCTATAGTCCCTCTACTTTTACATATTTATGTATTTACATAAATATGTAAAAGTAGCATCACAGTCGTTGTTGCTTGTCTTGTCATAGATGATTGGGGAATTGCTCTCCTTTTAACTCAGAAGAAGGTACCTTCCAATCGGGTGGTGGTGTGTTGGGTGGTGTGTTTGGTTTTCTGGGTGTGGGCGGTGACGTTGGTGCCGGCGCAGACGCTTCCAGGGCCTCCTGCTCCGCCTTAACCCGCATGCTCTCATTCACCCCACCCATAGCGTCCACCAGAGCCTGGGAGGCGTCCTGCAGCTCCTTGAGACCACTGCCAGCATCGTCCCTAACCCGCACACCAGCATCAATCGCAGCCGTCAGATCTGTCCGCACCCGACCATCAGCCACCCGGCCATCACTCGATGCCAACAGCGCCGATGCCTCACCAACCCGACCCGCCAGAACCCCACGAGCCTCACCCACCAACCACACCTCACGCGAACCCAACACCGAAACCACAGCACTACGTGTGGTGGCGATGAGGGACTTGTTGTGTGCTTCGAGTGTTTGGTTGGCGGTGGTCGTGATAAGTAGTTCTGCGGTGGGCATGGTGTCTTTGCAGGGAATGGGAACTTGAACTTCTTGTTCGAGTAAACCTTGTAGTTTCTCTATCGTCTTTGGGTCTCGTACCTGCTGTGGCACTGCTTGCTTAGCTTTCAGGGTCTGTTCCGTTTGCCGTACTTGTTGGAGTGCTTTGGTTTGTTTTGCTGCTGATTCTTGGGAGGTCAGGCATTGTGCTAATGCTTGGTAATGCTGGCTCCTTTGTGTGACGTGCCTGAAGGCACCTGCTGCGGCTGTGACCAGGAAGAAAACTATAGCAACCGCGACTAAGCCGACAAGGGTTTTACCGTAAACGGTTTTGACTGGTTGGCGCTGTGACTCTTTTTTAACCCCTGCAGGTGTGAGG
>NZ_PDCH01000015.1 GCF_003315615.1 Bifidobacterium xylocopae | reverse complement strand
CGGCGATGGTACTGCACCCGGGAGGGTGTGGGAGAGTAGCACACCACCGCAAATCACACGTAAGGACGGGCCCGGAGAGCGAACGCTCCCCGGGCCCGCCCGCATACCACCACCACAAACACAGAGACTCACGTACGGAGTTATTTGGGTTAAGCGCTGTTGCGGCACGAATTGACCTTCAGTTACTTCAAGAATGAAGTTTCTGGTATTGGTATTTTTCAGAGGCTAAAACGTTGAACGAGTTAAGCAATTGATTTAGGTCAATGATGCAGGAGTCTTTTGATCGGGCCTTGAATCTGAGCGGATCGGAAAACCAGGAGTCTGCTGTCAACCTGTGTCAGCGTGTTACTGGAACTACCTCAATACTTGGGAAGCGAAAACAGCAGATGAGCAAGGTAGGCCATCGGCTCGGTTCGTTCCTGCGGGTTCACGCACTGTTTAGAGACGGGAATGCCCTGTAATGATGGAATACCCAGATCCAGGGGTTTCTTCATGACTTGTGTGTGGAATCCCAGGCTTGGAACTGGGTTCGCCAAGGCTTGTGAGTCTTGAACAGTATGCTCAGTAATGAGTTATGAGCCGTGTTGATGGCGTATTGTCTGGCCGGTTGCGCTTTTCCTATGCCCGTCGGGGGATAGGACGTTGGCGAGGTAATGTCGGATTTTGAAAACCGCAGTTTTGAGCTACCTTACCAGTGCCAACGACAACGAACCTTCGTGCAATCATGTTTGCGGGCTTAAGGGCGTTATATCCTGGACCATGGTCAGGTCACGACATGGTACGACAGCGACGGAAGGAGGACGCCGGCCATGCACTATTTTGTGCCTAAGCGTTGCGCGTCCACTTCCAAGATCATGTATAAGAGTAGAACCGTGGCTGAACAGGCTGCGGATCAGAGTTACGTGGAACGCGGGGTAGAGCTTTGGGTCTACCGCTGTGAATACTGCGGCTGTTGGCACCTGACAAGCCACGAACCTGGCGGATATGTGTATGCCGTCTATGGGGCGGGACGAGGTAAGCGCAGGTCGCGGAAACGAGGATACAAACCCCGGCGGCGGTGAATGCAGGCAAGGTCCGAATGTTCACACACCACCGGCCGCGCGATGCCGATGACACAGTTGAGTGGCATCGATGGCCGGTAGTCCTCCAGTGCTTATTTGGTCCAGTCGAAACCCTGTCGGCTGATTGAATCCGCCATGGGCCTGTGACCGTCGGCAGTGCCGAACGCCTTGTCGGCCATGATCTGGCTATAGGTCTTGCGTGGGGCGTCCATGTGGCGGATGTCTCGGTAGTAGCGGAAGACGGTCCGGTCAAAGTCCTGAAGGGCCTTGTTGATTTCCTCTTCGTTGGCTCGCTGGTAGGTGTTTTCGAAAATCTGAGCGGGCCGGGGCATGCGTGGCTTCGGCGCTGGATCCTGGGCTGGTTTGCCGATGGCCAGGCCCAGGACAGGATAGACCAGCTTGGGTAGGTGGAGCAAGTCGATCAAGGCATCCGGATCGTTCATGATGGAGCCGAGAATCACACATCCCAGGTTCATGGAGTAGGCGGCGGTCTCCATAGCGTGCAGGGCCAGGACAGCGTCGTTCTGGGCCTGCAGGAAAGCGTAGCTGGTGTTCAGGATGAAGCCGTCATCCGATTCGCTGTGCTTCGTCTCCTCGGCGGCGATGAGGTCGGCGTTGCGTCGTTGGTCAGCCAGGAAAATATAGAGTAGGGGCGCTTGGGTGATGTAGTTCTGGTGGGCCTCATCGGCGATTGCCTGGGCTATGGATGGATCCGTGATTCGAATGGCGGACCATTCGTTGAAGTAGCGGCTGGTTGCCGCATGTTGGGCTGAGGCCTCCAATGCTGCGATGATGCCCTGGTCCAGGGGTTCATCCGCGAACGCACGGATGGACCGGCGGCCGAGCAGTGTCCGTATCGTGTCATTGGGTGCCGGGAAGGCCTCCGCGGCCTGGTCATCCTGTATGCTTTCGGTAGTCTTTTGGGTATTCGTCATATGAGACATTGTTGCAGCAGAACAGACCGGTACACAAGGGATATGTGTGAAATTATGTCACCCGAATAAGTGGCGAGCCTGTGCTATGCGGCGTTGCCCGACAGTGGATCGTGCAATCGCGGTGGGGCACAGGGTCAGGAGCGCCGGTGGCGTCTGCTCACCAGAGCTTGGGAGCCCCGATCAGAAAGTTCAGACACCACGGCGGTCAGGGCGGCGGACAGAGCGGCGAAGACCAGGCTGGCGACCATGCTCTCCTGCTCCTGGCCGTCGTCATGTTGCTCGATGCCGTTGTTACGGGCCGTATTGCGGGAATCCCATACCGATTTGAACAGCTTGCCGGCCAACAGCCCGGCGAGGCTGGGCAAGGCGAACTTGAGCAGTTTGTCCCCGAGGGAATCGGGGTCGGCGTTCACTTGAGACCGCATTGCATCGACCTTCTCGTCTATCGCGTGGAATTTCGCCACCGCACTATCGGCTGTAGCGCTCATGTCATGCCCGTCCGCTTGACTCATGTCCCCATTATCGCACAGGGCGCGGCTGCGGCGTATGGGCCAATGGGTGAAGGTGGGACGACGAGGACGGATGCTAGGCTGGAACCATGGTAGAGATGGCTCAGTTTGCCAGCGATGAGGCTGAAGCGAGAGGCTGTTTGGTGCTCCTGCGCCACGGAGAGACGGAGTGGAGCCGGTCAGGGCAATACACAGGCAGGACCGACCTGCCTTTGGTCGAGCAAGGACGACGGCAGGCCGTCAAGGTAGGCCTGCGCCTGGCCCGGGAGTTCCCGGAGGGGTTCGACGAGGGGTGCGTCTTCTCCAGTCCCCTGGAACGGGCCCGGCAGACGGCAAGCCTGGCCGGTTTCGGACAGGCGGCGATCTTGGATGCACTCGCTGAATGGGATTACGGGCGGGCCGAAGGCCGAAGGGAGGGTGAAGTCGCGCGACTCATGGGATGGTCCTGGAAATTGTGGGAGGATGGTCCCGAGACGATCGATGCCCGGCTGGGCGGTGACCGCGAGGCGCCGCTGCCTTCGGGCGGCAGTGTCTCCGTGCGCGACAGTGTTGGTGAGAGCCTGGAGCAGGTGGGAGTAAGGACGCTGGCTGTGGTGCGCCAGTTGCAGCCGATGGTCGAACAGGGGCAACGTGTGCTGCTGGTCGCCCATGCTCATGTTCTTCGCATCCTCGCGACCCAATGGCTGGGGCTTGATCCGTCAGCCGCCCGGCTCCTGCGCATGAGTACGGCCCACTATGGTGTCCTGGGGCGCTACAAAGGAGACAACGTCCTCAAGCGCTGGAATTGTTGAGTGCGTAATCGTAGTGCTGAAGGAATGGTCGGTCCGTGTCCATCTCGGGCCGGCCATCTTTCGTATTGGTGGTTTTGTTTTGGTGGGAATAATAAGTTGCCCTTGGAAGTTGAGTGATGTAGGCTCAAGTTTTAGTGGTGGTTGTGCCGTGGCTCTCCGGTTCAGGGGCACGGTGGATCGCCAAAAGATGAGAGCGATAACGTAACGCAAGGAAAATGAGGCACCGGGCCGTACGGACCGGGCCGCAAGAGCCAGGAGGCAACATATGGGACGTGCAGTAGGCATCGATCTGGGCACCACCAATTCGTGCATCGCCACGCTGGAGGGCGGCGAGCCCACCGTCATCGTGAACGCCGAGGGCGCTCGCACCACGCCGTCGGTCGTGGCTTTCAGCAAGTCCGGTGAGATCCTGGTCGGCGAAGTCGCCAAGCGCCAGGCCGTCACCAATGTGGACCGCACCATCTCTTCGGTCAAGCGTCACATGGGCACCGACTGGTCGGTGGACATCGACGGAAAGAAGTGGACCCCGCAGGAGATTTCTGCGCAGGTGCTGTTGAAGCTCAAGAGGGACGCGGAGTCCTACCTGGGTGAACCGGTCACTGACGCCGTCATCACTTGCCCGGCATATTTCAATGACGCCCAGCGCCAGGCCACCAAGGACGCCGGCAAGATCGCCGGTCTGAATGTGTTGCGCATCATCAACGAGCCCACCGCCGCGGCCCTGGCGTACGGTCTGGAGAAGGGCAAGGAGGACGAGCGCATCCTGGTCTTTGATTTGGGCGGCGGCACCTTCGATGTCTCCCTGCTGGAGATCGGCAAGGACGACGACGGCTTCTCCACCATCCAGGTGCAGGCCACCAACGGTGACAACAAGCTCGGTGGTGATGACTGGGATCAGAAGATCATCGACTGGTTGGTCGGTGAGGTCAAGAACAAGTACAACGTGGATCTGTCCAAGGACAAGATTGCCCTGCAGCGGCTCAAGGAAGCCGCTGAACAGGCCAAGAAGGAGCTGTCCTCCTCCTCCACCACTTCCATCTCCATGCAGTACCTGGCCATGACGCCCGATGGCACCCCTGTTCACCTGGATGAGACGTTGACCAGGGCTCACTTCGAGGAGATGACCTCGGACCTGCTGGGCCGCTGCCGCACGCCTTTCAACAACGTGCTGCACGATGCCGGCATCTCGGTGCAGGACATCGATCACGTGGTGCTGGTCGGCGGTTCCACGCGTATGCCTGCAGTCAAGGATCTGGTCAAGGAGCTTACCGGCGGTAAGGAGGCCAACCAGACCGTCAACCCCGATGAGGTCGTGGCGGTCGGCGCCGCCGTGCAGTCCGGTGTCATCAAGGGCGACCGCAAGGATGTCCTGCTGATTGATGTGACCCCCCTGTCCCTGGGCATTGAGACCAAGGGCGGGATCATGACCAAGCTGATCGACCGCAACACCGCTATCCCGACCAAGCGTTCCGAGGTCTTCTCGACCGCTGAGGACAACCAACCTTCAGTGCTGATTCAGGTCTACCAAGGTGAGCGCGAGTTCGCCCGTGACAACAAGCCGCTGGGCACCTTCGAGCTGACCGGCATCGCTCCGGCCCCCCGTGGCGTTCCGCAGATTGAAGTGACCTTCGACATCGATGCGAACGGCATTGTGCACGTGTCCGCCAAGGACAAGGGCACCGGCAAGGAGCAGTCGATGACCATCACTGGTGGATCGGCCTTGCCCAAGGACGAGATCGACAAGATGGTCAAGGAGGCGCAGGCCCACGAGGCCGAGGACAAGCAGCGCCGCGAGGATACCGACACCCGCAACGCAGCCGAGGCGGCCGCCTACCAGACCGAGAAGCTGGTCAATGATAATAAGGACAAGATCTCCGATGACATCGCCAAGGAGGTCACCGACAAGGTCAACGCCTTGAAGGAGGCCCTGAAGGGTGAGGACATGGACAAGATCAAGTCCGCACAGTCCGAGCTGATGACATCGGCCCAGAAGATCGGCCAGGCCCTCTACGCCCAGCAGGGTGCCGGGGATGCAGCGGCGGCAGGTGCGGCCGGTTCGGACGGAGCGGGTGCTGCTTCGGGTTCCGACGACGACGTGGTCGACGCCGAGGTCGTGGACGACGACGACAAGAAGAAGGATGGCGAGTGACATGCCAACCTTTGACAAGGACGATTACCTGAATGGCATGTCGGACGCCGAGTCGCTCAAGGGTGACCCGGCGTCCGCCGGAAGTGACGCCAAGGGCGGAGAGCCGAAAGAGGGGACAGGCAAGGCGGAGCCGCACCGGGATGGTCGGACCGCCGCCCAGCCCGGTGCGGATGACGCGCAGGGCCAGAAGAAGGAGCCCCAGGGCAAGGAACCCGAGACCCAGGACGGGGACCGGGGAACCGCCCAGGCCGGTCAAGACGGCCAGGGCGATGACCTGACCCCCTTAGGCAGGGCCAAGAAGGAGGCGGCCGATTACCTGGAGGCCCTCCAGCGGGAGCGCGCCCAGTTCGTCAACTACCGCAACCGCACGCTCAAGGAACAGGAGACCTTCCGCCAGCACGGCGTGACCGACGTGTTGACCTCCCTGCTGCCCGCTCTGGACGATATCGACCGGATCCGCGAACATGGCGGGTTGGACGACTCCTTCCAGGCCGTGGCTTCCAAGATCGACAAGACCTTCGAGAAGTTCGGTGTGGTCAAGTTCGGCGAGAAAGGCGAGGATTTCGATCCGACCAGGCATGAGGCCATCCTCCACAAACCCGACCCGGAAGCCAAGACGGAGACCGTGGACACGGTCGTCGAGGCGGGCTACATGATCGGGGACCGTGTCATCCGCGCGGCCCGCGTAGTGGTCGCTTCCCCCCAGGGGAAGTAGGGAGGCAGGCTGACGTCTGGTCGCAAGTGCCAAATGGCGGGTGACGAATACAAGATGAAGAAAGGAGACATGGATGGCTGAGAACGAATGGCTGAGCAAGGACTTCTACAAAGTCCTCGGTGTCTCCAAGGACGCCAGTGATGCGGACATCACCAAAGCCTACCGCAAGCTCGCCCGGAAATACCATCCGGATCTGAACAAGACCAAGGAGGCGGAGGAGAAGTTCAAGGACATCTCCGAAGCCTACGATGTGCTCAACAACAAGGACGAACGGCGCAAGTACGACGCCATACGTCAGTTCGGCATGGGCGGGGCCAGGTTCGCGGGCGGCTCCGGAGGTCCCGGTGGCGGTTTCTCTTCGGACGGATTCCAGGACATCTTCGGATCAATGTTCGGCGGAGGAATGCCGGGCGGTGGGCATGTGCGCTTCTCCACCAACGGAGGCGGACCGGACCTGTCCGATCTCTTCTCCGCCTTCGGTGGGGGAGCGGGTACGAGCGGCTTCAATACCGGTGGCCAACGTTATCGTGAGCAGCCCAGAGCGGAAAAAGGCGCGGACCGCACTTCCGGCATCGCGCTTACCTTCCGGCAGGCAGTCAAAGGAGCCACGGTTTCACTGAGTGTGGGTGGGGTCAAGTTCAAGACCCATATCCCCGCCGGTGTCAAGGACGGCCAGCGGATTCGCCTGCCCGGTAAAGGCCGTCCGGGTGTAGGCGGAGGGCCAAGCGGTGACCTCTACCTGAAGATCTCCGTCAAGTCCGGCGGCCGTTTCACCATGCGGGGCAAGGACATAGTGACGCCTTTGCCGGTTTCGGTTTCCGAGGCCGCCTTGGGTGCCAAGGTCAGAGCTTTGGATGTGGACGGGCAGGAAGTCACGTTCAAACTGCCAGCCGGGTCCTCCTCCGGGGACGAAGTGAGGATCGGCGGTCTGGGGGTACAGGATCGGCGCGGTGCCGGCGATTTGGTCGGCCGGGTGGAGATTCGTGTGCCGGGCAAGCTGGGGTTGGCTGGTCGTCGTGCGGTCAAGGAGTTCGCCAAGGCCACGGGCGACTTCGACAGGGAGCTGGCCCAGGAGCGGCTCCAGGACTGATGCTTGTCAAGCGAGTTGATTCGGTTGAGGCCGGAAGGAGGTTGCAGCGCTTATGGCGGCAGTGGATTCACGCACCCGTAAGGCCTACGAGACCGTCGCCCGTTCCCTGATAGCGGGGAGGGTCAGTCTGGACCTGGCCGATGAGCATGGTGTCGACATCAACCTTCCGGTCTTCAGTGTGGGATTGGTGGCCAAACTGGCGGATATTCACCCCCAGACATTACGCCAGTATGATCGATTGGGCCTGGTCGTGCCTCAGCGCACAGGTGGCGGCGCCAGGCGTTACTCCCTTCGTGACGTGGACCGGCTCAACCAGGCACAGCGTCTGAGCCAGGAGGAGTCCATCAATCTGGCCGGTGTGACCAGGATTCTGGCGCTGGCAGAGGAGAACCGGCAGCTGCGTCGGCAGGTTCGACGTATGGGTCAGCAGGCCGGCAGCAACATCTTCGCTGCCGGCGTTGACGGCCAGGTGATTGAAGTGGAGCGCAGTCGTCGTGCACGGCTGTGGCGCCACCAGACCAGGGTCCACGCTGAGGAGCTGGTCCCTGTTGACGACAGCGTCCAGGGGTCTTTGGTGGAGTCGAAATCCCTGGTGTTGTGGGGGATGCAATAGCACCTGGCCAAGCTGAAGATGTCAGCGGGCCAGGCTGCGCTCCAATTCGTGGCGGTCGGCGAGGGAGGGGATGACGCCCTCGTGGGTAAGCGAGAGACCGGCTGCCTGATTGGCCGCCCTGATGGACTGGTCCAGTGTGTGACCGTCCAGCAGGTAGGAAGCCAAGGCGCTGATGAAGGCATCGCCGGCACCTGTGTCGTCCACTGATTTGATCTGTCGGGTCGGGAAGTCCTGCTCACGATCGTGGGTATACAGCGTACAGCCGTTCCGGCCGGTCGTAACGATGACCGAACCCACACCCCGGTCAAGCAGCTGGGCGGCCTTGCTTGCCCGTGAGCCACGTCCGGGGCTGAGCCGGTTCAACTCGGCCGCGCTGGGGACCAGAATATCGCACTCGTGTAGGACTTCATCCGGTAGCTGCGAGCAGAAAAAGGGCTTGATGATGGTGGAGGCCCCATGCTTGTGGGCCATGCGGCAGGCGGCTTCAATCGTCGGCATGGGAACGACCGTTTGCATCAGGCAGTATGCGGCCCGGTCGAACAGCCGCTCCTTCGAAATGATGTCCTCGGGGCTTAGGAGGGCGTTGGCCCCTGCGACACGGGAGGTCATCGACTTGCCTTGGTCGTCGACGAAAATGTAGACTTTCCCGGTTTCGCTTCCATCGACCCGTCGCACGCCCTCCGTGTCTATATTGTGCTCCGCGAGGGATTCGTAGATGAGGTCCGCGGCGCTGTCCGACCCCACGGCTGCGATCAGGGAGACAGGCTGTCCGAGTTTGGCGACGCCGACCGCCTGGTTGGTGCCTTTGCCGCCGGCTATGGAAAGAAGCCCGTGGGTATCGACTATCGCACCAGCCTCGGGCAGATTGGTGGAGGCCAGGTAGGTGTCGAGGTTGATGCTGCCGACGACGACAATCCGGCGGCGTCTGCGGTCGCTGGGTTCGCCGAGGGTGCTGTCGCCGCTCAGGTGGAATTCCTGGGTGAACCCCGGTGCCTCCTTGCGCCCCTCTTCGATGGCGTTCACCATCCGCGTACATAGGTAGGCGCCGAAGTCCGCGTTGCGCATGGTATAAGAGGAGATTTCGCTGCTGCCCGGGTAGCGGAGGATCTCACTGGTGTCGTTGCGGACGGTCAGTATTGAGAAATCTTCGGGGACCTGGTAATGCAGGTTGCGTGCATACTGGTAAAGCTCCAGGGCCTGCTTGTAGTGGGAGGAGACCACCGCTGTGAAGCGTCTGTCATCTATGCGTTCCAGGAGTCCGGCATCAGGCCGGGAGACGATGTCGCTGCTTTGGAAGGGCAGGTTGTGGTCGAAGAGGCAGCGTTTGAACCCGGTCAGGAAGCTGTCCCGCCGTCTACCGGGGCTGAGGAGGCAGGCGATGCGACGGTGGCCGCGGTCGATGAGTTCCTTGGTCAGGTTGTAGGCAGCTTGTTCGTATGGCAGCATGGTGAATTCGTCGTCACCCAACGGGCCTATGGTCAGTTCCGGCAGGTTTATCGCCCCGCTGTTGCGCTCCAGGCTCTCTGCGCTGGCCGGCTCCCAGATGATGCCGTCCACCCGTTGGGCCAGGGCAGCTTCAAGGTTGGCCCGTTCCTGTGCCTGGTCCCCGAAACTGTTGTAGACCAGTGTGCCGTAACCGTGGTCCTGTGCGGTCCTGATGATGCCATCGAGGGTGGTGTCCATGGAGACCGAGTCGCGTAGGAGCACTCCAAGCCGCCAGCTGGGGCCTGCTGAGCTTATGCTCGAGGCATACGGTCGGTAATGGTGACGCTTGACTACGGCCAGCACGCGCTCGCGGGTGGATTCGGCGATGCTGTCGTCTTTGTGGTTGACTATTTTCGATACGGTAGAGGGGGAGACGCCGGCAAGTTGGGCGATTTCTTTGATATTCATCAGTAGGTAGTGTCTTTCTGATCTGCGCCGTTCCCCCGGCTCCATAGTATCTGACTGACGGTGTCGTCGGGACCTGGGAACGCACGATATTCAATGGAAGGCGGCAGTCGGTCCGCCATTGGGCCACTGGCCGCCGTATCGGTTGACAGTTTCTCCGTGCTCTGTTAGCCTAACGAGAGAAAATTGTTTCCGAAATTATTTTCTCCCTCCTCTGCACGAGCGCCATCGCTCTCCGGGGACCAGCGGGAAGAGATCAATGAACGCAAGTCCTATCATCATCGACACCGGCTCCGGCATTGACGATGCTGCGGCCATCACCTTACTGGCCACGGACCCCGGTATCGAGGTGCGACTCATCGCCAGTGTCTATGGCAGGGCGTCCGTCCAGGTCGTGGCGACCAGGGTCCAGCGCCTGCTGCCTTTCCTTGGCGAGCGGATTCCTGTGGCCGGGGGGGCGGCGGCTCCTCTGACCAGGCCCGCACAGGATGCGGGGGTTTCCAGGGATGTGGAGGCGGCTGCGGGAATCGGCCTGCCGGCTCCCGATCGCTCGCTCCTGTGCGAGCGGAGTGCGGTACTGGAGGAGCACCGGATTCTGATGGAGAGCGAGCGGCCGATCACCCTCGTCACGTTCGGTCCGTTGACCAATGTCGCCCTCCTGCTGACCGCTTTCCCGGAGGTGCGTGACCGGATAGAACAGGTCGTCATGATGATCGGTTCGACCGGTCGGGGGGATGTCAGCGCATACGGTGAGTTCAACGCGGTCTGTGATCCGGAGGCCGCTGGCATCGTTTTCCGCTCGGGTCTGCCGCTGGTCATGGCGGGCTTGGATGTGGGGCGCATGTTCATGCTGGGGGACGATGAGATGGAGTCCCTGGAGGCTTGTGGCAAGGTGGGCTCCATGTTGGGCTCCCTGCTTCGTACGTACGTGGCGCGGCCGGGTGTGGGTGTGGGGGTCCCCGGGCCGGCGGCGGCCATGTATCTGCTGGAACCTGGATTGTTCACCACCCGCCAGGCCAAAGTGGCGGTCGAGGTGGCGAGTCCGCTGACCCTGGGCGCGACTGTGGTGGAGTTCGGGCCGGGGCGTTATGCTCGTAGTGGGGAAGGTTCCGCGGTCACGGTCTGTGTCGATGCGGACAGTTGCGGGTTCCGGGCGAGTTTCCTGGATCGGATGAAGAGGGCCTCAGCCGCCGGGCGTTGACGCCGCTCAGGGTGCTGATGCCCGGGGAGGATTTGCCAAGGTGGATAAAACGTTTTACTATACGGAGTGTTGCAAGCAAAGCGGCATCGCGCCCGTATAGAGTTAAAGAAGACTCCTCGGAGACTTCGACGGCTCCCGACAGCACGGGCACCCTGTGAAAGGCGACGACAATGAAAAAAATGATTCTTGACCTCGATACGGGTGTCGATGACACCCTGGCCATCTCCTATGCCCTGGGCAGCCCGGAGGTCGAGCTGATCGGCATTACCGGCACCTACGGTAACGTCCTGCTTGAGCAGGGCATGCGCAACGACCTGGCTATCACCGACCTGTTGGGCCACTCTGAGGTCAAGGTCTATCCGGGCCTGCCTCACGCCGAGAAGGCCGATTCCTTCTCCGTGCTGCCCGTTTCCGAGTTCATCCATGGCAAGAACGGCATAGGTGATATCGAAATCCCCGATTCCAGCCGCCGGCCCGAGAGCCAGTCCGCGGTCGATTTCATCATCGACGCGGTCAAGACCTATGGCGATGACCTGGTCTACGTGCCCACCGGTCCCATGACCAACATCGCCGCGGCGCTGCGCAAGGCGCCGGAGATCAAGGACCGGATCGGCAAGATCGTCCTGATGGGGGGAGCCCTGACCGTCTGCGGCAACGTCTCCGCCTGGACGGAAGCAAACATCTCCCAGGACCCGGATGCCGCCAATGAGCTCTTCCGCTCAGGCGCTCCGGTGACCATGGTCGGTTTGGATGTGACCCTCCAGACCCTGCTGACCTACAAGGAGACCAAACGGTGGCGCGACCTGGGAACCAAGGCCTCCACCTTCCTTGCCGACATGACCGACTTCTACATCAAGGCCTATGAGACCACGTCCCCCCACCTGGGCGGCTGTGGCTTGCACGACCCGCTGGCCGTGGCCGTTGCGATAGACCCCACTCTCGTCACAACCCTGCCGATCAACATGCAGGTGGACGTGGATGGCCCAACCCGAGGCCGTACCATCGGTGACAACACCCGTCTGAATGATTCGCACAAGTCCATGCAGGTTGCTGTCGGCGTCGACGTGCAGCGCTTCCTGGATGAATTCATGACCCGCATCTCCCGTCTGGCTGAACAGGCCGGCTGAATCCGACATTTGCGTCGGCGCTGCCGGTACCGCCGGTGACCGCTACGAAGCCTGCAAACAGAGCAAAGGAATATTATGACTGAGTCGTCAACTCAAGCGGTCGTCGATCCCTTCGACGATCCGGAGACCAGCAACAAGATGGCCGTGAGGGCCCTGATCTTCCTGCTGATCACCTTCATCCTGGGCACCTTGTGCCTGCAGGGATTCAACCTGGTCTTCCAACAGGTCGGCAAGGATGTGGGAGCGGTCCAGCAGGCATCGCTGATCACCGCCCTGCCCAGCATCGTCCTGGGGATCGTCTGCTTCATATACGGATCCCTGGGTGATTTCGTCTCCCTGAAAAAGCTGGTCATCGGCGGCTTGACCGTCCTGTTCATCGGCTCAATTTTCGGATTTGTGGCGAACTTCTTCTTCACCGCGAACCTGTGGACGGTGATCATCGCCCGTATCCTGCAGACGGCGGGTGAACAGGTGGCCGGCTCGGTCTACCTGGTCATAACGACCAAGTACCTGAAGCCTTCCCTCAAGGTGGTTTTCTTCGGCATCTTCACCGCCGGCTACCAGGTCTCCGCTGCCATCGGCGTCTTCGCCGCCGGCCTCCTGAGCTCGATTTCCTGGCAGTACCTCTTCCTCATCCCGGCTGTGACGATCTTCTTCATGCCGGTCCTGCTCAACTGCCTGCCGAACAAGAGCGGCAATGGCGAGAAGGTCGATTGGATGGGCTTCACCATCTTCGGCCTTGCCACAGCCTTCCTGACCCTGTTCTTCTCCTATACCAAGGTCTGGCTGCTGGTCGTGGCCGCGGTCCTGTACGTCGTCTTCGGCGTCTACATCTCCAAGGCCAAGGACCCGTTCGTCACCCCTGAGTTCTTCAAGAACACCCGCTGGATCATGGCCATCTGCCTGATTGTGTTCTTCTACTTCAACAACTACTGCATGTCGCCCATCTTCAACGCGATCTGCCGTGATGTCTTCGGCATCACAAATTCGGCCACCGTCTCCATGCACATCGTGTGGGCCTTCCTGGTCGCTGCTTTCTTCGGCACGACATCGGGCGCCATCGTGGATAAGATCGGCCGCCAGACCACCCTGATCATCGCGGCACTGCTGATGGTCGCAGGCTGGGCCGGCTCCGCTTTCGTCATCTCCGCAGGCATCATCCCGCTGACCCTGCTGGCATGCGTCTTCTACGCAGGCGTGGGGCTCATGTACTCGCCGGTGGTCTCCACGGTTCTGGACACCCTGCCCAAGGAGCAGTCGGGCCGTGGCGTCGGTATGAACGACCTGGTCATGAACGTGACCGGCTCCATCGGCATCGCCATCTTCGGCGGTCTGATGGCATCCGACACCCTCGCCGGCGGCAGCCTGTCCGGTGCTACGGGCTCCCAGGCGGTCTACAGCAACCTGCTGTTGATCGCCGCCGGTATCGCCCTTGTCGGCTTGGTCATCTACCTGGTCTTCCGCAAGCGGATCTACTCCGGGGCTGAACAAGCCTGAGACCCTCGCCCCGCATTGTATGGGGCTGAACGGAAAACGCGCATGGGGCGGGAAACCGTCCGTGCGCGTTTTTTGCTGCGCCGGATCCGGTCTATGGGGTCCGGCTGGGCAAACCGCGTTCTTGTGATGAGAATCTGCTCAATATCTCTATGATTAGTCGCGGCAGAGAGGAAGGAAGGCTTCTAGAATCACTCTCAGTGGGATCTTCAATCGTTCGTTAGTGGAGGCTGCATGAATCAGGATGATGCGCGAACGGCAATGCTGCCGCGTGAAGGTTATGGACGAACCTGGGCCAAGACCATCCTGATTGGTGAGCACGCCGTGGTCTATGGGCATCCGGCGCTGGCGCTGCCCCTGCACAGTCTGAGAATGCAGGCCTGGGCCAGACCGGCGGCCCAGGGCGAGGAGTCCAGCCTTCGGGCGCTCGATTACGAAGGCCCGCTGGCGGGGTCAGGCGACCGCTTCGGCGGCTTGCGTCGGGCCGTGGCTGTGACGCTGGACTACCTGGGTCATCCGGATCAGGGTTTCGACATCCGCACACAGTCGGATTTCCCGGCCGGACGCGGTCTGGGTTCATCGGCGGCCGCGTCGGGTGCCGTGGTGCGCGCCCTGTTGGATGCCTACGATGTCGAGGCAAGCGATGATCGGATTCTTGAATTGACCAATCAGGCGGAGAAAGTGACCCACGGGCACCCCTCGGGGCTGGATGCGGCGACCACTTCCGGACAGGACCCGGTGCGCCTGGAACACGGGCACATGCGCACGGTCCGTCCCCAGGGGGCCGCTTACCTGGTAATCGCCGATACCGGTGTGGCAGGGTCCACCAAGGAGGCCGTCGAAGGTGTGCGCGACCGCTTGGAGGCGGATCCGGACGGCGTGGGTAGGCTGATGGACGCTTTGGGCGAGCACGCCGATCGGGCCATCGCGGATCTGGAAGCCGGACGTATGGAGCCTTTGGGCGCCCACATGAACCGGGCCCAGGAGCTGTTGGACGATCTGCAGGTGGGGCACCCCACACTGGACCGGCTGGTCGAGGCGGCCCGGGCGGAGGGTGCGTTGGGTGCCAAGCTGACCGGTGGCGGCCTGGGCGGGTGCATGCTGGCCCTGGCGGCCGATGACGGAGATGCGGACCGGATCGGTGCGGCCCTCAAGGAGCAGGGTGCGCTCCAGGTTTGGGTCCATCAGCTGGTTGCCTGAGCGCGAACCGACAGCGCGCACCGCATGGCGGTGATCACACGGGCGGCGGGCCTGGCGGCTGCCTTCGGCCCTGCCGCGATTCGTTCCGAAGGCTGTGCGGCGTGCAGCTTCCCACAGGACCGGCCCGTGGATTCTCCTCCGATAGTGGGGATACTGTCAGATTTCCTCGCCGGGGGTACGTTCGGACACGGGTCCTGGCTACCCTGTGAACTATGAACGCGAGAAGAGCTGGGGGCCGGCCGGGGCCGGATGATGGCAGGCCGGCGGCCACAGCCATGGTTGCGCAGGCGAATCGGGGGACAGTCCTGGGCCGGGCGCAGGCGAAGGCCAACGCTAATATCGCGCTGATCAAATATTGGGGCAAAGCCGACGAAGAACTGATAATACCCCGTTCTTCAAGCCTGTCGCTGACGTTGGCCGGGCTCTCGACCAGCACGGAAGTGACCTTCCTTGAGTCCTCCGAACGTGGTGGGAGCCGCGGCCCCGTGGACACGCTGACCATCGATGACGAGCCCCAGACCGGCAAGGCCCTGGAGCGTGTCTCCCGCTTCCTTGACCTGGTGCGTGACGAGGCCGGCATCTCGGCCTCCGCGCGTGTCTCCTCCTATAACACGGTGCCTTACGGGGCGGGCCTGGCCTCCTCGTCGTCGGCGTTCGCAGCGCTGGCGGGGGCCGCGTCCAAGGCGGCCGGTCTGGACCTGTCCGAGCGTGACCTGTCCCGTTTGGCCCGGCGTGGTTCGGGTTCGGCCTGCCGTTCGATATATGGCGGCCTCGTCAAGTGGGAGGCCGGCCACGACGATGCATCCTCCTACGCCACCCCTGTCGAATCCGATATGGATCTTGCCTTGATCGTGGTGCTGGTCTCCGGCCAGGAAAAGCGCATTTCCAGCCGTCTCGCCATGCGGCGTACGGTCGAGACCTCACCCTTGTACCGGGCCTGGGCCGAGCAGTCGGCTGCGGACCTGGAAGAAGCCCTGGGTGCGATTCGGGATCACGACCTGGAACGTTTGGGTGCTGTAGTGGAGGCCAACGCCTTGGGTATGCATGCGGCCATGTTGGCCGCCCGCCCCGCAATCTGCTATTGGCGGCCCGAGACGCTGACGGCCTTCGAGGCGGTGCGCTCCATCCGTGAGGACGGCTTGGGTGCCTGGGCCACCCTTGATGCCGGTCCGAATCTGAAGGTACTGACGGACGGTGGGAAGGCGACCGCGGTGGCTGACCTCCTGCAGGCCCGTCTGCCCGGCGTGAACATCCAGGTCCACAGGCCGGGACCGGGGTTGCGGATCATGCCGTCCGTGGACGGGGGCGCCGGTGCCGTAGGGGGTTTGAGCCAGGCATAGGAGCAATGCGTTTGAGAACGAAGGCCGAGCTGAGCAATAATGGATATTCTCCGTTGAATGTCCAGGTGGTCCGGCCAGTGATGGAAGCGTGGTGGGCAAGATGAGCCGAGTGGCCGTGATCAAGCAGGCCCAGGCCGCCGGCAAGCTCTACTTGGCCGGCGAGTACGCTGTAGTGGAACCTGGGCACCCGGCGGTCCTGGTGGCCGTGGACCGCACCCTGACCGCGCGCGTGTCGGGCCCGGGAACGGATAGGGTCGGCGGCGCCGCGGATACCCAGACCGGACGCATCGAATCCGCCGGCCATCCCGAAGCATGCACCGATTGGCACCGGGAGGAGGGGGTCCTGACCCCTGATGTGCGGCCGGATCGTCCTTCCTACCTGCTGGCAGCCGTCCGCACCGTGGAGGAGCTGGTGATTGAGCGAGGCATCGCCCCCCGTTCTTTCGATCTTGATATCAGCAGCCGCTTGGATGCGCAATCCGGCAAGAAATATGGGCTGGGCTCCTCGGCGGCGGTCGCGGTGGCCACGGTCCGCGCCCTGCTTGACTTCTATGGACTTGCCCTCAGCCCGATGGAGACTTACAAACTGGCCTACCTGGCCACCGGACGTGCGCAGAGCCTGGGCTCTGGCGGTGATCTGGCGGCCTCGCTCTTCGGCGGATGCATTCGTTTCTGCTCGCCCGATCGTGCTTGGGTGCGTGAGCGTGTGGCCGCCACATCCCTTTCGCGGCTGATAGAAGAGCCATGGCCTGCCCTGTCCATCACCCGTCTGCGCGCCTTCGGCCCCGACTCGCCCCTGCGCCTCCTTGTCGGATGGACCGGCAGCCCCGCCTCAACGCCATCCCTGGTGGCTTCGGTCAAGCAAAGGTCTGGTGATGGCAGGCGTGGACGGTACGAGCGTTTCCTGGATGATTCCGACACCTGTGTGGACGCTCTGGCTGGGGCCTTGGATGCCGGCGATTTGGGCGAGGTGCGGGAATGCGTGGCCCAGGCGCGGACCCTGCTGACTGGCTTGTCGGCCCTGACCGACACAGCCATCGAGACCCCGGCTCTGCGAACCCTGGTGGAGCTTGCCCTGGTGCGAGGAGCGGCCGCCAAGTCCTCGGGTGCGGGCGGAGGGGACTGTGGCATCGCCATCGTCGGTGGACAGGATTCGCGGGGGGACGAGAGCTCGCTGGATGGGAAACTGGTTCAGGAAACGCAGGGGGCGCAACCGTCACAGCCGTTCGAGGGTGCGAGTGAGAGAGGCTCCGGGTCGGTACCCGCGCAAGGGCAGGCCGCGGCCGTACGCGCCGCGTGGGCCCGTGCAGGCATCGAACCGTTGGACGTATCCGTGATCCGACCCCTGGCTTCGCTGGAGAACTGGGCTCCGGCCTCCGCAGGTCCGGGTGGTGCGGCTCCCGGTGCAGATAAGGAGCGAGCATGAGCAGCAGCCGGTTGGATGCCTCAGGTGCCCGATTCGACCCAGGCTTGGACGCGAACCCGGATTCGCAGCGCAAGAACGACCACATCCGCCTGGCCCTGGGCCAGCAGCAGGCCGCCAAGCGCAATGCCTTTGATGACATCCGCTTTGTTCATCATTCCCTACGCGCGGTGGACCAGGCCAGCGTCGACACGGCCACGAGTGTGTGCGGGGCGGAATGGGAGCTGCCCTTTTACATCAACGCGATGACCGGCGGATCCGCCCAGGCGGGCGATATCAACGCCCAGCTGGCCACGGCGGCGGCTGCCACCGGTCTGGCCATGGCCACCGGCTCCCAACATGCTGCCCTTCGCAGACCAGAGTTGGTCCCCACCTTCACCACGGTGCGCGAACACGACCCTGACGGCTTCGTGTTCGCCAACGTGGGTCCCACCGTCAGTCCCGGGCAGGCGGTCCAGGCCGTGCGCATGCTGGGTGCCGACGCCTTGCAGATCCATGTAAACCCGGTCCAGGAGGCGGTCATGGCCGAGGGGGACCGGGACTACGGGGCCTGGCCCGGGCGCATTCAGGCCATTGTGGCCGCCTGCCCGGTACCCGTCGTGGTCAAGGAGGTGGGCTTCGGGCTCAGTCGCCCCACGGTCGAACTCCTGGCCTCACTTGGCGTGGGCACCGTGGATGTATCCGGCCGGGGTGGCACTGATTTCGCGGTCATCGAGAACGGGCGCCGTGCCGACCATGCCTATTGGTACATGGATTCCTGGGGGCTCTCCACCATACTGGCCCTACTGACGGCCACCCATCCCGTGCCGGTGCCGGCGATTGCTCTGCTGGCCTCGGGCGGCGTGCGCAGCCCGCTCGACGTGGTCAAGGCGCTGGCCCTGGGCGCCCGGGCGGTCGGCGTCTCCGGGCACTTCCTGGCCACCCTGACTGGGCAGGGGGTGGGTGGATTGATTGATGAAATCCATAATTGGTCTTCCCAGGTCCGTGCTCTCATGTCTCTCTTGGGCGCCCATACCATGGCCGACCTCAAGAACACAGACATGCTGGTCACCGGTTCCACCGCAGAAGAAGCGACTCTGCTGGGCGTGGACCTGCCCGCGCTGGCCCATAGACACGGGTAGGCGGGAAGCGCCACTGCCTGGTCGCAAACGGCCATATACGAGCCCCGCGGAGCGTGCCCGAAAGGTGGATCGAGCGATGACGCAAGGCCTTAGGCATGCGTCGACGGGTGCCCGGTAGGTCCTGTTCGATGAATGCCGATTCCCGCATTCATCGAACAGGTGGGATCAACGCCGGTGGGATTGCCGCGCCCCGGGTTTTCGTCCACAGGACAACCGGTATCCTGCATAGACGATCAAGGCCAACGCACTGCTTACCAGGAGTGATGCCCCGCTGGGCTTTCGCGCGGATGTGGCCAAGCCAACTAGAGTTTGCCGGGTATCTGTGGTTTCTTGCATTGTCGTTGGGGGGGGGGCTGCACATGGGCATGGGATCGTATGGTTTGTTCCTGGGGCACACGGTTCCTGGGGCACATGGATAGAGACGATGCCGGGTCCTTACACCCCTTCCCCCACTCCCGTGTGGGTGCGGCTGTACGGGTTGTGCGTAGGCGTGTTCTTGGCCTTTGGACATTACCGCTAGCGGGCGTTGGGGAGGGGGTGGTGCTGATGCGCCGCTATGCCCACGGGGTTGATGGGCGTGGCCGGGAGGGCGGCTTGGATACAGTGGCTGTGTGGGAAGGATACGACATGGGCGTAGGGAAAAAGAGGTTCGCGGATGTGGTCGTCGGGGCCACCCAGCCGCAGAGCGTGTCCGCTGGAGCGATCGAGGTGCGGGATGCTTGGCAGAACAATTTGCGGCATGTGAATCTGGACATACCCAAGCATGCGATAACCGTGTTCGTGGGGCTGTCCGGGTCGGGGAAGTCCTCGCTGGTTTTTGACACGATCGCGGCGCTTTCCCGGCGCGAGCTCAACGAGACCTTTCCCTCCTTTACGCAGCAGTACCTGCCTAAGTACGGGCCCCCGAACGTGGGGCGGATCGACAACCTGCCGGTCGCCATCGTGATCGAGCAGCGGCGGCTGTCCGGCAATGCGCGCTCGACCCTGGCCACATACACGGGCATCTATTCCCTCCTCCGTCTCCTGTATTCTCGCGTGGGCAAACCGTTCATCGGCTACTCGGACTCCTACTCCTTCAACCTGCCGCAGGGCATGTGCCCGCGCTGCCAGGGCCTTGGGTTCGTGGAGGAAGTCGATGAATCCAAGCTGATCGATCCGGACAAATCGCTCAACCAAGGTGCCATAACCTTTGTGAGCTTCGGTCCTGGCACCTGGCGATGGGCGCGCTATGCCAACTCCGGGCTCTTCGACCTGGACAAGCCGATCAGAAACTACTCCAGCGAGGAGTACGAGCTGCTGATGCATGCGCCCCAGCAAAAGCTCAAGAACCCTCCGGAGAACTGGTACAAGACCGCCTTGTATGAGGGGGTGGTGCCGCGGATCAGGCGGTCCATCCTTCACAAGAAGGAGGCCAGCAAGCACCAGGACGCCATCGCCGCCGTGGTTTCGCACCAGGTGTGTCCCGAGTGCCGGGGGGCGAGGCTCAAACCGGAGGCGTTGACCGTCGTGGTCAACGGGTGCAACATCGCCGAAGTGTGCGCCATGGACCTGGTTCATGTCCTTGGATTCCTGGACTCTGTCACCGATCCGCTGGCGGCTGAGATGGTGCGGGAGCTGACGGTCAAGGTGCGCTCGCTGGTGGACATAGGCCTGGGCTACCTGACCCTGGGACGGGATACCGGCACGCTTTCCGGCGGCGAGGCCCAACGGATCAAGATCGCCAAATACCTGACCTCCGCCCTTTCCGACATGCTTTATGTGCTCGACGAGCCGAGCGTGGGCCTGCACCCGCACGACATCAAGCTCATCACCAAAGCCCTGCGCGCCCTCAAGGACAAGGGCAACACAATCCTGATCGTGGAACACAGCCCGGAGGTCATCGCCCTGGCCGACCATGTGGTCGAAATCGGGCCGGGTGCCGGCAAGGCGGGCGGTGAAGTCGTCTTCCAGGGGACGTATGCGCAGCTGTTGGAGTCGGACACGCTGACCGCGCGTTGCCTGAAACGGCCGCATGAGTGGCCACAGCAGCGGGAGCCGCGAGGGTTCTTCCCTCTTGAGCATGTGACACGGAACAATGTGCACGACCTGTCCGTCGATGTCCCGCGTGGGGTCATGTGCGTGGTATCGGGCGTGGCGGGTTCGGGCAAATCCTCGCTGGTCGCCGCTTTCCGGGAGAGCCTGGCCGAGGACTATGTGGACCTGAGCCAAGCGGGGATCGGGGTCAACATCCGCTCCACGCCGGCCACATACATGGACATTTTGCCGGACATTCGCAAGCTCTTCGGGGCCGCCAACCACGTGTCCGTGCAGCTGTTCTCCTACAACGGCAAAGGGGCCTGCCCGCTCTGCAAAGGCAAGGGGGTCACCATCACCGAGATGGCCTTCATGGACCCGGTGGTGCAGGTCTGCGAGCTCTGCCATGGGCGACGTTACAGCCAACAGGTGCTGGGTTATCAGTACCGGGGCAGGGGCATCTACCAGGTGCTTTCCATGCCCATCGACGCGGCCGCCGACTTTTTCGCCGACCAGCCGGCCATCGCCTCCAAGCTGGGGAACATGCGGCGGGTGGGTCTGGGATACCTGAGCCTGGAGCAGTCGCTGACCACCCTGTCCGGCGGCGAGCTGCAGCGGCTCAAACTGGCCTTCGAGCTGGGCGGGCGGGGGCGGGTGTACATCCTGGACGAGCCGACCGCCGGGCTGCACATGCAGGACACCGCCAAACTGGTTGATTTATTCAACGGTTTGGTGGATGCCGGCAATTCGCTGGTCATCATCGAACACAACCTCGACGTGATCAGCCAGGCCGACTGGCTGATCGACATGGGTCCCGACGCCGGCTCCTACGGCGGCCGTCTGATGTATTCCGGCAGCCCGCGAGCCGCGCTTGCGGTCCCTGCGTCCAAGACCGGCCAGGCCCTGGCGGCGTACCGGCTTCAGGGGAAAGCGTGAATATCGGGCGCTGGCATGGTCTTGTGCTATAGTCGTCTCCGTTGGCTCTGCTG
The DNA here is from genome assembly GCF_003315615.1 of Bifidobacterium xylocopae. Lineage (GTDB taxonomy): Bacteria > Actinomycetota > Actinomycetes > Actinomycetales > Bifidobacteriaceae > Bombiscardovia > Bombiscardovia xylocopae. The sequence continues at coordinate 16,025 of NZ_PDCH01000015.1, read as the reverse complement.
CCTCTTGTTGGGGCGTGATGAATCGGGCCAATCGTCGCCTGAATGCTTTGATTGCCGGGAATCTTCCGCGAAATCCTTTGCTTTGCTCGCGGCAAGCGGGCTGCCGGCCGGTAGCGCCGCTGATATGGGTTCCTTGGTGAAAGGCTGATATTGTCAAGCACCTGCTACGCCCTAGGTGGGCGAAGTGTGCTCTAACGCGCGTCATTGCGCCGTGGACCCCAAGAATGCAGATACATGCAGATATGGATCAGATGAATACTCTAGAAGTCAATGCAGTGAACGCCCTTTCCGATGCCGGCGAGGCCGAGTCCTTCCAGGAAACCGCCCCCGAGGCAGCGCAGGATCCCGCCGCCCCCAGGACCTTCGCCGAGCTGGGTGTGCCGGATGCCCTGGTGCGCCAGTTGAAGGCCGACGGCATCACCACGGCCTTCCCTATCCAGGAGGACACCCTTCCCGACTCCCTGGCCGGGCGTGACATACTGGGCCGGGGCCGCACCGGTTCGGGCAAGACCCTGGCTTTCGTGCTGCCATTGGTGGCCCGCCTGGCCGACAGCGTCGGTGACCAGCGCGGCAACCGCAAGGTGCGCGACCGCCGCTCCCCGCCCGCCCCGCGCGGGCTGATCCTTTCGCCCACCCGCGAGCTGGCCAACCAGACCGATGAGGTACTGGCCCCCCTGGCCCGCGCCTACGGGCTCGACACCTGCACCATCTACGGTGGCGTGCGCCAGAACAAGCAGGTCAACGCCTTGCGTTCCGGCGCCGAGATCGTGGTCGCCTGCCCCGGCCGTCTGGAGGACCTGCTGCGGCAGGGCCTGCTGACCCTGGACGACGTGGAGATCACCGTCCTGGACGAGGCCGACGAGATGAGCGATATGGGCTTCCTGCCCGCGGTCGAGCGGATCCTGGACCAGGTGCGCGACGATGGGCAGCGTATGCTCTTCTCCGCCACCCTGGACCATGGTGTCGATAAGGTCGTCAAGCGCTACCTGCACAACGCCAAGGTGCACGAGGTGGATTCCGCCACCCAGCAGGTGGACCAGATGACCCAGCATGTCTTCGAGACCACCCAGGGCGACAAGCACGAGCTGGTGCGCAAGCTGGCCTCCGGCATGGGCAAGCGCATCCTGTTCACCCGCACCAAGTTCCAGGCCAAGAAGCTGGCCGCCAACCTGACCAAGACCGGCATCCCGGCGGCCGAGCTGCACGGCAACCTGTCGCAGAACCAGCGCGACCGGAACCTGAACGCCTTCTCCGACGGGCAGGTGCGCGTGCTGGTGGCCACCGACGTGGCCGCTCGCGGCGTGGACGTCTCCGACGTCAAGCTGGTGGTGCAGGTCGATCCGCCGGCCGACCCCAAGTCCTTCCTCCACCGCTCCGGGCGCACGGCCCGCGCCGGCAAGGCCGGTGACGTGGTGACCATCGTGCTGCCCAACCAGCGGCGTGATGCCAGGCGCATGCTGCGCATCGCCCATATCGACGCCAAGCCGGTGGCCCATGTGACCGCCGAATCCAACATCGTCGAGGAACTGGTAGGTGATACGGCGCCGCGCGTGGACGGATGGGTCCTGCAGGCTCCGCGTCCCGCCCGCGGCGGCTCGGGTTCCGGGCGTTCCGGCGGCCGTCGTGATGGTGGCCGCAGGCGCGACTTCCACAAAGGCGGCTTCCGCAGGGACGGGTCCCGGGGCGATCGTTTTGAACGCGGGGGGCGTTCCGAGCGCGGTGAACGTGGCGGCTACCGGGATGAGCGGTCCGATCGTTCCGGGCGTGGTGGGCGTGACGACTTCGGCAAGAGCGGCAGGCGTTCCTATCGCTCGCACGACTCCTATGACTCGCGCGATTCTCGTGGCTCCCGCGAGGACCGTGGCCCCCGGGACGGTCAGGGTCGCGGCTACGGCCGCCGTGAGGGCTCCCGTGAGGACGGCCCCTTCGATGGCCGCACCAACCGTGGCCGTGATCGCGGTTACGGCCACGGCAAGGACAGCTACAAGGGCCATTCCGACGGTGGCCGTGACCGTTCCGGCAACCCTCGTTACGAGGACCGTGGCGGCGAGCGGCGCGGAGGCAAGGGCGGCAGCCGCTCGGCCAGTGGCTTCCGGCACCGGACCAACCGCGCCAAGCGCTCCACCAACCCCTTCCGCGGCCGCTGATTTCGGTCGGGCCGTCGCCTGACCGCCGGCCCGGCTCGGTTTTCGCTTCCGCAAAGGCCCCCCGCTCCACCCGAGCGGGGGGCCTTTGCGGAATGCCAATTGCAATAAGCGGTGCGCATGATGCTAGTACATTAAGCACGCATCTGAACGGATTACCATCGTCGCTGACTGAGTAGTGGCTACTTGCGCTAGTTTACTGTTGGCCAGAATGGGGCCAGGCTGGTCGCACAGGGCTGTGGAACGTCTTTTGGGCGGTGGGCGGTCCCTAGTTGTTTCGGATGTTCCTGCCCACGCTGATAATCGGGGAAACAGGTTGGGCACAGAATGCCCGCTGATGGTTTTCGCTTCCTCCATAGCAGTTGAGCCCAGCTCCATAGTTGTGTTGAGCCATGTAACGGGTATGAGTGAATGGGCTGCCGGGCTTCCGGCCGCCTTGAATTCACAGGTGAGGTCAATCAGGCGGCTCAAATCGCTGACATGACCGACTACGGTGTTCGAAAGCTTCGCACAGAAAGGGAAGGAAGGGAACATGTTTGTTGGCATCAGGGTCAGCTTGTTTGACTCCTATAAGCAGATGATTGGCTGGGCTGGCTATGTACTTAATTCGGTTCTTTCCGGAGGCTTTGAGTGAAAGTAGTTGCTGGTCGCGGTGCTGGTGAGCGGCGGATTGCACATGATTGAGTTCCAGGTTGGTGCTGGCATCCCCGAATTGTAAGCTGCGCGCGAGCATAGCTAGTCACTCCTGAGTGTTGCTCCGTCCTCTGGTCAGTTCATCCAGTCGCTCTTTGGAGGTTTGTTTCGTCCCGCCTTTTTGACTGTGGCCTCAAGTAGCTGCAAGGAATACGCTGGGTTTGGACTATAGCAAGCGCCGATGAGTGAATTGTCTCCCGGGTGGCATGACAGATGTGCCCGGTTTTCCGATACTCGGCTATGATTTCTTCGACCAGTATCTCCGTACTGATTATGTTTGAGAGGGCGGTGTCTTTCTGTGCGCCCAGATGTCATTCACTTTGGGGTCGGTCTTGCCCAGATAGTCCCGCATATCCATGTGCACCAGGTAGTGCCCAGCCTGGCCAACACCGCCGTATTGATCGCTTCGAACGACTTTTCTAGAATTCCGAAGGTCTTTCGGTGCCGGCCCGTTCTTTGACTTGTGTCACACCGAGGTGAAGTCCTCTCTTCTTGCTGGTCATAGGCCGTATTGTCCGATTCCCCTAGCAGACTCAGCAGTAGTCTTGGTCCAGCACCTGCTCTCCTCCGCGATGGTGCTACCGGGTTGCAACGCTGTTCCGGGGAGGTTGTCCCGCTGCTGCGCGCATTGTTGAATAGCTTGTTGGCTTCAAGCCCAAGTGACGTCAGAAACTGTTCAGCTGCGGCCGCGTCACCGATGGCACTAATGCCGTCAACATTGCTGACGATCCGACTCTACCGACCCACAGCTCCCTCCCGCTCATATGTGTTCGCTGCGATGTGCTCGCTGCTACAGTTTGAATCTAACGTCGTTCATGCGTTGCTGCTACTCAACTACGAGTTGACTATTTTTTGTGCATCCGATGTACAAAAATTTGTGCATCCGATGTACAATTTTTGTATGGTTGACGATAGTGGGTATGTGAAGCGGCCGCTGGCGGAAGTGTTGGGCCAGGCGAAGCGCAAGGTGGTGGTTCTGGAGGGCGCGCGGGCTGTGGGCAAGACCATGATGGTGCGCGAGCAGTTGGTGCCACAAGGGTATTCGTATGTCTCCCTGGCGGATGCGAATACTTATGCGTTAGCGCAGGTCGATATCAGAGGTTGGCTGGCCCAACTTAAACTGCCGGTGGTTATCGACGAAGCCCAGCGGATTAAGACGCTGCCGCTTGCTGTCAAGGAGTTGGTGGATTCGCTTGACTCAGGTGGTCCGCTAATCATCCTGACCGGTTCGGCACTGATCGACCGCAAAGGCCTGGATGGACAGGATCCGCTGGCCCGCCGCGCCCAGCACTACACAATGAGCCCACTGACGCGGCGTGAATTCGAAGACGATTCGGCCAGCATCGTGGATGATCTGTGGCAGGCCGACCCTGACACCAACTATGATTATGCACTCGACCGGAGCGATCTCTACAATCTGATGGCGGCCGGCGGCTTTCCCGATTTCTCCCGGCATTACACGGAGTATGAGGATTGGGAGCGTGAGCAGCTGATTGCCGACGATTTGCGGGCGGTACTGGGCGACACCATCTTACCTGGCGAAAAGTTGGATCTGGTCATTGCCGGCAACATCATGAATCGTCTCCTGACCCAACCCGGCGGCATTCTCAATGCCTCTGCCCTCGGCTCCGACCTGGCGATAGACCGGCGCACGGTCGACCGCTACTTAGGAGTGTTCCTCCGTCGTTTCCTCGTGCATGCGTTACCGAACCTGCGTACTGCGCCCAACCGCCAGTCGGTCGCTCGCTCCAAGATTCATCCTGTTGATACCTCGTTGAGTGTGCAGACCCTGTTGGGCAAGGGGCGCGACCCACTGACTGATCCGGTGGCTTTCGGCGGCATCCTGGAATCGTTCGTAGTCAACCAAATCGTGCCGGCGGTGCAATGGTCTCACACGCACCCGGACTGTTTCTACTGGCGGGAAGGAGGGGCGAAACCCAAGGAGGTCGACCTGGTCATGCTTCGTCGTGACCAGCTGGTAGGCGTAGAAGTCAAGTCCGCCGCCATCGTAACCCGGGACGACCTCAGGGGCCTAGCCGCCCTCTCGAAAGACCCCCGCTTCCGTCGCGGCTACATAGTCTACACCGGTACCCAAATCATGCGCTGGCCCAATAACCTCTGGGCCCTCCCGGTCTCCGCACTTTGGCGCGATGGCGCTTTTGCATGAGGATAACATCATCCTATCGGGCCAGTGAGGCTAAATCGCCCCAGTAACTCCTTGGTAAAGGCCTGTTTCGTTCAGTAGTAGACCTTTAATGCTCTGGCTGGTTGCATTTTCTTCATGAGCTTCCAGATCAGGTCAGTGGTCCTATGGCGTGTGGTTTAAGCGGGCTCTCGCCGGTTTCCTGAGGACGCTCTTGAACGGGAGCCACTTCGATGCTGTCCGCGTAGTCGTGCTCGGCTTGATAGGCCATTTCAATTTGCTGTGCTGGGCAGTCAGGTTACAATTGAAAGCCGGTGGGTGTATGTCCACGAACACGTTCCTCTATGAGGCCATAGACCAGGAATGCAGCAGCGATTACATCTCGTAATCGGTTTGAGCCTAAGGCGACGTCCCTCTGCCTGCTGAGTTCACTGCAATCAGTCTGATACTGACTGCTCGGAATAGATTCAGTGCTGATGAACAGCACTTATGGCACGCGGGTTGCCGCCTCCTAGCCGTTATGGGTCGATGCCTTTCTCGTGCAAGTGGAAGCCGCTGCATGTCCCGAAAAGGCTCTGTGGCCTATAGTTAGGATGTTCCGTGAGGGAGCGCCTATGAATGTGATGGAGAAAAACTTATAAAAGGTGATAATAATTTGGACAATAATAATTAAATGGTTATACTAACCATTAAAAGTCGCAGCAAAGGGGGTGTTGCTTGTTTGTCGATTGGGTCTTGCGTGAGACAACTGATTTGCGCGTGAAAGTGGTGTCGCATGAAGCTTGTTCGCATGTGGGAACGTCGCCCGGTATGGCAGATGGCGTTGTATATACATATGGCATAGGCAGATTGGGCTAAGGGTGGCATTTTCGTGCCAGGCCGGCAACTGATGATGTGTGAAAGCAGTAGGATAGCCGATGTTTATAGAGAAGCGACGCTGTCCGATTTGAGCTAAGCAAGGGAGCAACGGTTTGAGGATGGGCGTTCTGCAAGCTATTTAGTTTAATCATCTATCTATCTATGATGTTCATGTATCCATAAAGGAGTGGATTGATAATGACCCTTTTACAGTCGATGTCAAGGAAGGAAATGCTGGGAATTCGCAGCGTTCGTTGGGATGACGCCCGCAGAATTGGAGGGGATGACGTCATTGCCCTGTCTGTGGCGGATATGGATTTCAAAGCCCCGTCGGCAATTGTGGACGCGGTGACAGAACGGGCTAGGATGGGGGATTACTGTTACACCTACATAGATGATTCATATTCGCAATCGGTGTCGTCTTGGTTTTCTCGCCGCCATGGTTGGAAGATCCCGACTGAGCAGATTGTGCCGGTTGGGCGCATGGTTGAGTCTATGCCTGCAATTCTACGTCAGGTGCTTAAGCCGGGCTCGAAAGTATTAGTTCCGTATCCCGCATATTCGCCGACACCAGCGGCCATTCTTGCGGCAGGTTGCCAGGTTGTGCCCTGGGGCTTGACATTAACCGATTCTGGCAGGTATGAGTATGACTTTGCTGCGATGGATTCCCTCATGGATGCCTGCGATGCAGCTGTCATAACCAATCCTCATAATCCTACTGGGCGTGTGTGGACCAGAACCGAGCTGGCGCGGATAGCTCAGGCGGCCGCCTCTCGTGGTGTCTTGGTGATTTCTGATGAGTTTCACGCCGACCTGATCATGAATGATTATGAATTCCAACCCTATCTGACTTGCGATCCTGCTGCTTCGGCAGGCATTGCGTTCAATTCTCCCGGCAAAACCTTCAACATGGCCGGCCTGGAAATCGTAAATATCGTGGTTCCTGATGATGGACTTCGCAGACAAGTGCATAAGGCCATTGACGATGCCGGTTGTCACAATCCACGCTTTTTCGCGCAGGTTGCAGCTCAGGCGGGCTATGACAAGAGCGAGGCATGGCTGGATGAACTGCTGGACCTGGTTAAAGGGCACGTTTCGATGCTAAGGGAATGCATGCATGGCATCAAGGGGGCGAGGTTGATCGAGCCTGAAGGCACTTATCTTAATTGGTTAGATTTGCGCGGACTCGGATTGACCGATGGGCAAATTGAGGAGCGGATGCTGAAGGCGGGTTTGGTCCTCGACCCAGGTACGGACTTTGGCCCGCAAGGCAGCGGTTTCGTCCGCATCTGTTTGGCAACCACGACGCCAATTTTCCGCGAAGCTCTCGGGCGCCTTGCACAAGCGTTGCGATGAGCGTTGCATTTGAACGACTGTCCGCGTGTCGAAGCTACTGGTCACTGGTCTGAATATTGCAAAGAAGGGATATGTATCATGAAAAGTAAGGGCGGCAAAGAAAATGATGGCACAACTAAATCGAGGGTGGTGAAGGCACCTTCCTTGGCTCTTGCCCTGACACCTATAGGCGCAATGGCTGTGTTCATGGGCGTGGGTGCCATCTGGCTGGAGTTGCCTGCTGAGCCCATGCTTATCCTGGCCGCCGTAGTAGCAGCTGTTATTGCCTACATGTTGGGTCACGGTTATGATGAGATGTTGCAGACAATCGCCGAGAAAATTGCTGGTATTATGCCTGCCCTCCTCATCTTGATCGTGGTCGGCATGCTCATCGGATCTTGGATGATTGGCGGAACCATTCCTATGCTGGTGTACTTCGGCCTTAAGATAGTCTCGCCGCAATTCCTGTATTTGACTGCTCTCCTGGTCACAGCTATCACATCGGTTTGCACCGGCACATCGTGGGGTTCAGCTGGCACCATCGGCGTAGCTTTCATGGGCGTGGCTTTGGGTATGGATGGTGTTAACCCAGCGATTGTGGCGGGAGCGGTCGTATCCGGTGCCTACTTTGGTGATAAGCTCTCCCCGCTTTCCGGTGATACCAACTTGGCAGCAGCCATTACGCATGTGGATGTTTTCACTCATATGAGGCATTTGCTGTGGACTACCCTGCCGTCCCTCATTGTCGCTGCGATCGTCATGTTTATAGCCGGACGCGGTGTGGATGCTACTGGGACTGGTGGCATCGACAAGGTGGCTGAGATGAATGGTGCTCTTTCCCGTGCTTTCACCTGGAACATTGTCATGCTGCTCATCCCGCTACTAATCATCCTCGTGGGCTCAGTTTGGAAAAAACCGACCATTCCGGTTATGCTCCTTTCCTCGGCGGTCGCCATGTTTAATGCCGTAGTCATTCAGCATTTTTCCGTCACCAATGCCTTTACATCTATCGTTGGCGGCTTCGATACAACGATGTTGGGAAAAGGATTTGATCTGGGGCCTGCCGCAGCTGATATCACTAAACTGCTTGATCGTGGTGGAATGCAGTCGATGATGAGCACACTGCTCATTGCTTTCTGTGCCTTGTCGTTCGCGGGCGTACTCTCCGCTTCCGGTGCCTTGAACAAAATTGTGATGTCTCTGCTCAAAATCTCGAAAAGCACTGGCTCTCTGATTGTGATTACCTTGCTCACTGGTATTCTCACAATTTCCACCACTTGCAATGGTCAGGTTTCCCTCCTTCTGCCTGGGGAATTGCTGCGTCCTGCCTATATCAAACGCGGTTTGCACCCTTGCAATCTTGGACGAAGCATTGAGGATTCCGGTACAATCTTCGAGCCAATTCTGCCTTGGACCGCCGCCGGCGCCTATATGGCCGCTACTTTGGGCGTGCCGACCCTGAGCTACATGCCCTGGGCCACCTTGTGCTGGACTGGCGTTATTTTCGCTACTATCTGGGGTTATACAGGAATTGGTATACGTAGGTTAACTCCGAAAGAGCAGAAGGATATGCTGGCTGAGCTTGATAGAGAAAAGCCTGTGGCTGTTTCTGCATGATTGAGACTATGCGACTGTAGGCCAGTTTGGCTGCGGTTGCCGCTGATTCTGCCCCACGTCGGCTTTTGGGCTGACGTGGAGCAGAATGTTGTGAGGAAGATGACTGCGAGAATTATCTTGGTATTTAAGGGTGGGAATAGCGGTATTCTGCGGTTGTGAGATGGTAGTGCGAACCAATCGGAGCTATCCCCAATATCAACGGGGTCGGGATCGATGTGGCGACAATCAATGCTTCAGACCAGTGGGTTCAGGTCATGCGGACTTAGGGTGTTGTGACAACTTGTGATTCAGCATAGTGACTCGGCAGATACCTCTGTGTAGGCGCTCTCCCGGGCGTGTGACAAGGTGAGGCTCACCCAGATGTACCACGCAAGGAGGGGGCCACGCTTGCCACAGTCGCCCAGGTCAGGATGGTCGGCAAGGTGAGTGTGGCCTGCCCATCGGCGGACCAGATCAACGGTCTCTATACTGCAAAGATGAACCATGTGCCTGTTGTGTCGATTGTGAGCCAGATTCAGCTTCCTGCTCGACTCCGGTTGCTTCCAGGAGGTGGACCTGCCCAAGCTGTGCGACGACGTGGCCGTGTACAACAGCTGGTCACCGGTCCCGAGACCGTGCCCGCGGTCATGGATGAGATCATACGCATGGCATACCTCAAGTAGGGCGTGGCCGTGCTGACGATCCCCGACCACGCGCCCGACCACGAGATAGAGGACTCCTTTCATCCCAACGTGGACCTTTTCCGCCAGCTCCACTCGGCCATCAACCCGGTGGACGTCGACACCTCGATCTACATGATCCGCGGGGGAAAGAAGCTGGTCGCCTTCTTGGGAGTGGGCATCAAGGATGCGCGGGCCGAGGTCATGGAGTTCGTGGAGCGATACTTCCTGCCCTTCAATCAGACCATGCCGTTCCAAGGGCACCATTGACGTTGACTATCCACAATGTCATAAGCCAGGTGGGCAAGCTGGGCATCGAGTTCGCCTAGGAAGCCGTGTTGGATGCGGACCTGCTGGTCCTGGTAGGCACCGATTGTCCCTACCCTCTCCCCTACTTGAGCGGCAAGATCACGGCCATCCAGATCGAGACCGAGCCCACCCGCATCGGTCAGGGCCACCAGGTGGAGGCCGGTCTGGACGCCGACGCCAAGGATGTCCCCATCCAGCTCAATATCCGTGGTGAAAAGTATCGCGGAGAACCCTTGGCTCAAGGCATGCTAGAAGAACATGAGTATCTGGCACAAGTGGATGAAGAATGTCACTTCCAGGTTCCACAAGGGTGTATCGCCCTCCTACGCTTTCGCCAAGATGAGCGAAGTTGCACCCAGCAATGCCGTGTGGTTCGTGGATGTGGGTACCTTCACCTCCTTCCGTGCTTGCTTCCTGACCGCCAGGTCCACGCAGGTGTACATCGTCTCCGCCTGGTTGGGTACCATGTGCTGTGCTTTGCCCGGGGTGATTGCCTCAAAGCGTGACATGTCGGACCGCCCGTTGTGTGTGGTCTGCGGCGGCATCGGGGTCAGCGTGATCACCGACGAGGAGTTCGACGCGCCATCGAGAAGTATAAGAGCCCCACTCGGCCGGTCATCATCAACTGTGTTTCCGTCGACGAGGCCGGGGGCTCCATGGAATTCGGCATGGGTCACATGAGGGAGCGGTTCCGCATCACCACGCTGCCGCCCCAGCGCGGGCTCATGCCTCCGGTTCCTCTAAGGCCGGGCCTCGGTGCCAGGGGCCCATGGGCCCAAACTTCCGCGGCCTTCCGCGTATGCGGGCGAGGCCGGGGGGGGGGGCTATTCCCGGAGGACCACCCGCGCCCAGCTGTCGATCAGGGCCTCGTTGTCTACTGCGGTCACCAGGTCGACGGAGACCGCCTGGCTGGATCCGGCGGGCAGGGTGGAGTCATCGGCCCGGTGGAGCTTGCCGTTTGGTGCGATGGCGATTTCGGCGGTCTCGGAGCGGACCAGGCTCGGTTGGCTGGCGGCGGCCACGGCCACCAGGTCGTGCAGCCACATGCCGTCCACCGGTCGGGTGCGCCGGCTGTAGTGCAACCACGGGGCCAGCCAGGCGTCAATGTCCGACGCCCACGGTGCCTCGGTTCGGTCCGCCCGGCCGAGCAACAGTTCCCAGCGTTCCTGGGACAAATGGGTGGTTCTGGTCACGTCCAGGGGCACCAGGGTCAGTGGTATGCCGGACTCCAGGACGGTTCGGGCCGCCTGCGGGTCCACGGCGAAGTTGGTATCTACCAGGTCCCCGAAGCCCAGGGCGCCGCCCATGACGTAGATCCGTCCAATCCGCCGGGCCGCTTCCGGCTCCTTGCTGATTACGGCCGATAGGTTCGTCAGGGGGCCGATCGCGGCCACGGTGGTGGGCTTATCGGTTGCCAGGAGGTCCTGTGCAAGGTCGTGCGCCGAGCTGATTGGCGGGGCCGGAGCCAAGGCCGTCGCCGGGGTCGAGCCGGTGCTTGCGTCCTTCGGCCGGGTTGGGTCGTTCCTCCGCCACTGCCCGGGGGCCTGCGGGTCGTTGGCCGCCTGCCGCCGGTTGCGGATCCAGTGCTCACGGCCGCCGCAGCTGGGCTCGTCGGCGCCACGTCGGACCATAATGGTGGATTCCTGCAAGGATTCAAGGAGCCGCCGGGCACTGGACCATCCCTGGTCGGAGCAGGTGTTGCCGAAGACGGTCCAAATGGACACCAGGTCGAGTTCGGGGCATTTCGCGGCATAGGACAAGGCAATCGCGTCGTCCACATTCGCGCCCGGCACTCCGTTTCCCGGATCGCAGTCGATGATCAATCTGCTCATATTCATGGATTTCCTCAAGTGGTATCTCTTGTCTGCCGGACCGCGCTTATGTCGGCCCGGGTTTGGGTGGTTGGGATGGTCAGCATCCGCAGGAGTGGCCCGTCACCAGCCTGGGTGCCGAGGCGATCGCTTCCTCGCCGGTCCTGCCGGTCCTGCCGGTCCCGCCGCTTGGCTCGTTTCGGGTCAAGGCGTTGGCGATGTCTCTGGCGATGGGGCCCTGGGGCAGTTGGACGGTGGTCAGTGAGGGCACGAGGTAGGCGGCGCCCGCTGTGCCGTTCATGGCGGCTACGGCCACATCGTCTGGTGCTTTCATCCCGCGTTCGGCCAATCCGGCCAGCAGACCCATGGCCTGCATCTCGTTGGACGCGAAGACCGCATCTACGTCGCTGCCCAGCTGGAAGGCCGCCTGCCGGCCACCTTCGCGGGTGTAGGGGGCGGTGATGATGCGGCCCGGTTCCAAACCGGCGTCGTCGATCGCGGCCCGCCAGCCGTGGATGCGCTCGCGGGAATTGAGCCGTTGGGTGGGCCCAGCGACAATGGCCACATGCCTGCGGCCATGACTCAACAAATGCTCCGTCGCCATCCGTGCCTCGCGGGACTCGTCGACATCCAGACGTACCCGGCGTCCGGCGCTGGGCCGGGGCTCCTGCCCTGCCGGCTGGTTGAGCATGACCACCGTGCCCGGGTAGGCGTCTATGGCGTCCAGGGGCAGGGGTTGGTCCACTCCGTACCAGACCAGGCCGGAGACCTGCTGGCGCTGGAAGGCCTCCAGGAGGTCCAGCTGCCGGGCCGGATCATCGCCGGAGTCGCCCACCAGCAGGTCCTTGCCCCGGGCGAAGAGTTCGCGCTCCAAAGACTGTGCCATCTGCGCCAGGAATGGGTTGGCAAGGTCGGTTACCAGCAGGGCGTAGGTGTCCGAGGAGCCGTTGGCCAGGGATTTGGCGATGCCATTGGGCAGGTAGCCGGTCTTGCGGATGGCGTCCAGCACCCGGCGTCTGGTGGTGGGGGAGACGGGCCTGGGACCGTGGTTGATCACATAGGAGACCACGGCTGTGGAGGTGCCCGCCTCCTTGGCAACGTCATCGCGTGTGGGGCGCTTGCCCATGTTCGGACCCCTCCTTGCCGCCGTCCGCGTTTCCTGTCGGTCGTTTACCCAACTATGCTGTTCAGATCGCGTCCTCGACCAGAGTCAGGTCGCGCCCCCGCGTCTCAGGCGCGAGGAAGGTGGTGACCAGGCCGATCGCGGCCATGATGCAGAAGTAGGCTGCCAGCGGCACCCAGGAACCGGTCGCGGCCAATAGGGCGGAGGCGACCATGGGCGCGGTCCCTCCGGAGAGGATGGAGCCCAACTCCTTGGCCACGGCCATGCGCGAGTAGCGGTGTTGGATGCCGAACAGTTCGACCCCGTAGGCGGCCTGCACGCCGAAGATGCCCAGGGAGCCGAGGCACATGCCGACGATGATGACCGCGGAGACCGTCCATACGTTGCGTGATTGCAGGAGCCAGAAGGCCGGGAAGGCGTAGACGGCGAGCAAGGCGCAGAAGGCGCGGTAGGTGATGCGCCGGCCGAACCGGTCGGAGAGCCAGCCCGAGAAGGGGATTACGGCGAAGCCCAGCACGGAGGCGATCAGCACGGCCGTGGTGGGTACGGACTTGGTGACCCCGAGCGTCACCACATAGCCGACCAGGAAGCTTTGGGCTATGTATGATGGGCCGTTCTCGCCGATACGCAGGCCCAGCATGACGAAGAAGGCCTTCCAGCCGCCCTCGTCCTTGGCTTCGGCCTTGCCGGACCGGGCCAGGATGGCCTCTTCCTTCTTGCGGTTCTCCTGGTAGGAGCGGAAGGCGGGGGTCTCCTGCATGGATTGGCGCAGGTAGACCGCGAACAGGGCGATCAGTATGGAGACGACGAATGGGATCCGCCAGCCCCAGGCGATGAGCTTCCCATGGGGGAGGAGCAGGACCAGGAGCCATACGCCCGAAGCCAGTAGGGTGCCGGTGTTGGAGCCGACGCCGATCAGTGAGGAAACCAGGCCGCGGTGCCTGACCGGTGCGTACTCGGCCAGCATGACCGCGCCTCCGGAGAGTTCGGCGCCCGCGCCGAAGCCCTGGCATAGCCGGCAGACCAGAAGCAGGATCGGCGCAAGCATGCCCACTTGCTGGTAAGTGGGCAGCAGGCCCAGGGCTGTGGTGGAAAGGCCCATCAGGAGGACCGTGAAGACCATGATGAACTTGCGGCCCTTCTTGTCCCCCACGCGCCCGAGCACGAGTGCGCCGATCGGTCGTGCGATGAAGCCGACCGCGTAGGTGGCGAACGACGAAAGGAGGGCGATGACCGGGGTCTGTCCGGGGAAGAACACGTCGCCGAAGACCAGGCCGGAGGCCAGGCCGTAGAGGGCGAAGTCCACGTATTCCATGGTGGTGCCGAGCCATACCGCCACGATGTTGGTCCAGAAGCTTTTGCGGCCTTCCTTGGTGCGCAGGCTCAGGTCACCGGCCTGGGCATCGCCGTCGGCCCGGGGATGTGCCCCGCTGCCGGCGGCGGTCGGACTTGTACCCGGTTCCGGGTCAGCGGGCTGGGTGGGCCCTGGTTCGGCCGACCGGCCGTTTGTGGTGTGGGTTCGGGAACGGTTGCCGCTGTCCTCGCTCGTCATGGCTGCCTCCTCGCAGTGCTGCTGCCTCTTCTGCTCTCCTGTGTCTGCCCAAGCCCGCGATGATGTCCATGGTGCTATCTACGCGCGTAGACAACACTGTGGATGGCACCACTCGTAGAAGGGCCGAGCAGGGCCGAGTCTACGCGCGTAGCAGAAGCCGTGCAAGTCGCCCGCCGCCCTCGCCGACTGTCATCTGCCTGCACAGCGGGCATGGCGCTCGGGTGTGCAGGAGCCGCAGCACTCTTATGTGTGGAGTGCCGGCAGGGCGGGGGGTGGTATGGGCGAGGCCCGGCGGGTGGGCCGGGCCTCGGTTGTTGGGCGAACCGATCAGGCGGTGGGTTGTATGTGCCGGGCTGGGTGACGGTTGCGCCTGGTCAGTTGGTGGGCTGTTGTGGTGAGGGTGGTGAGTGTGGTGAGTAGTAGGAGGGTGCCTCCGCTGAGTCGTTGGATGGGTATGCTGCCGGCTTTGGGCAGGGTGTATTGGTGGGTGTAGGTGTAGGTGTAGGTGAGTGGGTAGTCGGGTTGGGGTTGGCCTCCTAGGGTCCAGTGGATGTTGGCGGTGACCTGTCCGTCGGGGTGTGCCGGTGCTGTGGTGTCCCATGTGTGGCTGCCGGTGTTCCAGGCGGGTGCGGGTGTGGCGTCGCTCCTGTCGAGGGTGATGCCGGTGACCGTGATCCGGCGCAGGTCATCGACGGGGACGGGCGTGTTGCGGTCGGTGTTGCTGTTGTCGCCGAGCTGGCCGAACCGGTTGTTTCCCCAGCTGTATGCGTGTCCCTGGTTGTCGATGGCGAGGCTGTGCCTGTGGCCTGCGCTGATGGTGGTCCAGGTGGTGCCGGGGGCCGGGTCGATCACGCGCGCGGGCGTGTTCTGGTTGGTGCCGGTGTTGCCGTTGCCGACCTGGCCCCAGTTATTGTATCCCCAGCCGTATGCGTGTCCGTTGCCGTCGATGGCGAGGCTGTGCCATTCTCCTGCGCTGACGGACTTCCATGTGGTGTTGGGGGCCGGGTCGGTCACGCGCACGGGCGTGAGGCTCTGGGTGTTGCTGCTGCCGTCGCCGAGCTCGCCGAAGCTGCTGCTTCCCCAGCCGTATGCGTGTCCGTCGCTGTCGATGGCGAGGGCGTGGTAGTCGCCTGCGCTGATGGCGGTCCAGGTGGTGTTGGGGGCCGGGTCGATGACGCGCGCGGGCGTGAGGTAGGGGTAGGGGGAGTACCGGTCGTAGCTGCCGTTGCCGAGCTGGCCGACCTGGTTTCGTCCCCAGCTGTAGGCGTGTCCGTGGTTGTCGATGGCGAGGCTGTACGAGTGGCCTGCGCTGATGGTCTTCCAGGTGGTGTTGGGGGCCGGGTCGGTCACGCGCACGGGCGTGGGGTGGTAGTCGCGGGTGCCGTCGCCGAGTTGTCCGTACTCGTCTTGTCCCCAGCTGTATGCGTGTCCGTCGTCGCCGATGGCGAGGCTGTGGTCGTAGCCTGCGCTGACCTGGGTGAAGCGCACGCCGGCCGGCGTGCGCACGCGCACGGGAACGTTGCTGCCGATGCTGGTGCCGTCGCCGAGCTGGCCGTTGATGTTGAATCCCCATGCGTAGGTGTTGCCGTCGCTGCCGATGGCCAGGCTGTGCGCGCCGCCTGCGCTGACCTGGGTGAAGGTGATGCCGCTGGTGGGCGGTGAGGGTGGGGTGATGGTGGTGTGGGTGCCGGCCGTGTTGGCGGGTCCTTTGGTGGGGGAGAGGGTGAAGCCGTCTACGGTTTCACTGGCGGGTACTCCGCCGCGGAGGAGTGGGTTGGTCT
>NZ_PDCH01000014.1 GCF_003315615.1 Bifidobacterium xylocopae | reverse complement strand
CCCACTCACCTACACCTACACCCACCAATACACCCTACCCAAAGCCGGCAGCATACCCATCCAACGACTCAGCGGAGAAACCCTCCTACTCCTCACCACCCTGGCCGCCCTCACCACAACAGCCCACAGGCTCAGCCGCAGACACTACGAGGCACGCAGCCGGCATAGCGCCCAAGCATTCAGCCGAACCGGCAGATGATCGGCGAACTGTCCTCCGAACCCCGACCCTTCGGCGGTGCTCCAACGGTTTCTCCGTGCAAAAATATGCGCTATAGTGTATATTGATATATACGCAACGGGGAAAGAAGGACCGGCATGAGCGACAAGAACCGTATTGTTTTGGCATATTCGGGCGGGCTGGACACCTCGGTGGCCATTCCGTACCTGAAGGAACGGACCGGCAAGGACGTGGTCGCGGTCTCGCTGAACGTGGGGCAGGGCGGCGAAGGGCTGGACACCATCAGGCAGCGGGCCCTGGACTGCGGTGCGGTGGAGGCGTATGTGGTCGATGCGCGCGAGGAGTTCGCCAGCGAGTACTGCATGCCGGCGCTCAAGGCCAACGCGATGTATGAGGGTGTCTACCCGCTGGTTTCCGCCATTTCCCGGCCCCTCATCTCCAAGCACCTGGTGCGGGCGGCCCACCAGTTCGGAGCGGACACGGTCTGCCACGGCTGCACCGGCAAGGGCAACGACCAGGTACGCTTCGAGGTCTCCATCCAGTCCATGGACCCCGAACTCAAGGCCATCTCCCCCATCCGCGACCTCTCCCTGACGCGCGACGTGGAGATCGCCTTCGCCGGCAGCCACAAGCTGCCGATCGTCCAGACCGAGAAGAGCCCGTATTCAATCGACCAGAACGTCTGGGGCCGGGCCATTGAGACCGGCTTCCTGGAGGACCCCTGGAACGGGCCGACCGAGGAGTGCTACGCCTACACCGCCGACCCCCTCGAGTCCGGTGACCCCGATGAAGTGGTCATCGACTTCGAGCAGGGCGAACCGGTCGGGATTGACGGACATAAGGTCACGCCCCTGCAGGCGATCATGGAGCTGAATAAGCGGGCCGGCGCCCAAGGCATCGGACGCATCGACCTGATCGAGGACCGGCTGGTGGGCATCAAGTCCCGCGAGCTGTACGAGTGCCCGGGCGCGGTCGCGCTGATCACGGCCCACCAGGAGCTGGAGAACTGCTGCCTGGAGCGCGAGCAGCACCGGATCAAGCGCGACATCGACAAGCGCTGGGCCGAGCTGGTCTACGACGCGCAATGGTTCTCACCGGCGGTCAAATCCCTCAACGCCTTCATCGAGGACACCCAACGGTACGTATCAGGGCAGATCCGTATGATTATGCATGCAGGGACCGCAGTGGTGACAGGGCGCAAGTCGGATGCCTCCCTCTACGACTACAAGCTGGCCACCTACGATTCGGGTGACACCTTCGACCAGTCCTCCTCCAACGGCTTCATCGACCTGTACGGCCTGCCCTCCCGGGTGGCCGCGGCGCGCGATGTACGGTTCGGAAACGGCATCGAAGAGCCGGACGAGACGGTGGCGTGAGCGTCAGCCATATGCGATGAATACGGCGGCGTTTGCATATACAGCGCATGAGGACGCGGGCAGTGAGGAAAAGCAAGGACAAGGAGTCGTAATGGGCCAGGGACAGGACGAACAAACCACGCCATACGGCGGTGCGAGCGCCAACCACGAAGGGCGCTTGGCCCTGTGGGGAGGCCGCTTCAGGTCCGGCCCCTCCGCCGAACTGGCGGCCCTGTCGAAGTCCACCCAGTTCGACTGGCGGCTGGCGGACGACGACATCGCCGGCTCCCGGGCCCATGCCCGCGCCCTCGGCCGGGCCGGCCTGCTCAACCCGCAGGAATTGCAGGCCATGGAGTCCTCCTTGGACCAGCTGCAAGCCCAGGTGGATTCCGGCGCCTTCGTCCCCGATGAGACCGACGAGGACGAGGCCACGGCCCTGGAGCGCGGCCTGATCGCCATCGCCGGCGACGAGCTGGGCGGCAAGCTTCGGGCCGGCCGCTCCCGCAACGACCAGATCGCGGCACTGATTCGCGTCTGGCTCCGCCGGCAAGCACGCACACTGGCCGCCGGTCTCCTGGACCTGGCCCGGGCCCTGATCGACCAGGCCCGGGCCGCAGGTGACACGGTCATGCCCGGCCGCACCCACATGCAGCACGCCCAGCCGGTCCTGCTGGCCCACCAGCTCATGGCCCACGTCTGGCCCCTCCTGCGCGACGTGGAACGCCTGCGGGATTGGGACAAGCGCGCCGATGCCAGCCCCTACGGTTCAGGCGCCCTGGCCGGCAACACCTTGGGCCTGGACCCGGAGGCCGTGGCCGAAGAGCTCGGTTTTTCGCGCGTGACCGAGAACTCGATTGACGGCACAGCCAGCCGTGATGTGGTCGCCGAATTCGCCTTCGTCGCCGCCATGGCTGGCGTGGACCTGAGCCGCCTGAGCGAGGAGATCATCATCTGGAACACCCAGGAGTTCGCCTTCGTCCGCCTGGACGATGCCTACTCCACCGGCTCCTCGATCATGCCGCAGAAGAAGAACCCGGACATCGCCGAGCTGGCCCGGGGCAAGGCCGGCCGCCTGATCGGCGATCTGACCGGCCTGCTCACCACCCTGAAGGGCCTGCCCACCGCCTACGCCCGCGACCTGCAGGAGGACAAGGAGGCAGTCTTCGACCAGGTGGACACCCTCCTGACCGTCCTGCCCGCCTTCACCGGCATGGTACGCACGCTGACCTTCGACCGCGAGCGCCTGGAAGCCCAGGCCCCCACGGGTTTCGCTCTGGCCACCGACATCGCCGAGTGGCTGGTCAAACAGGGCGTCCCCTTCCGTCATGCCCACGAACTCTCCGGTGCCTGCGTGCAGATCGCCGAGGCCAGAGACGTGGAGCTCTGGGACCTGACCGACGATGACTTCGTTCGGGCCTTCGCCGATTTCCTGCCCGACTCCCTGGCGCCGCAGGTCCGTCAGGTCCTCTCCACCCAGGGCTCGGTCCAGGCACGGCAGGGCACGGGCGGCACCGCCCCTGCCCGCGTGGCCGAGCAGATCGCCCAGGCCCAATCCGAAGTCGCCCGCTTGACCAAATTCTCCACCACCCCTTCCGACGGCCCCGCCTACAGGTCCCCGGCAACTTGGGATGGAAACCGTTAACGTAAATCAAGACAAAGCTACATGGTCTTTAGGTATCTAGGGAAACTCGGCCATTCCCCTGTATCCGCAGCCGCGGAACCGCAACTCAGCGGCTAGCCCCCTCATGTGAGTAATCTGCTGCGTATTCGGCTTTTACCGGTTTTCGCCCCATGCACCCTGTCGCCGCCCCACCGTGAACTCGCCCTGCTGGGAATAGAAGGCTGGCTCGTGTGGTTTGAGAGGGTAAGGCGGGCGATGGGCCCGCGGTACTGGATGGGGGCGGGTATGGGTTGGGAACGGGCGGCCGATTCGGGCGGTTTCAGCCTGTATCAATTGAACCTGCTCTGCCAGTATTCATACGGCGTGGGGCGTGGGGACGAGCGCACCCTGGTCGGGCGGCATGACTTCCACGACGAGCGTCTGGGCGCCTACTGGGTGTTGGATTCGCTCTTCAGCCCCAGCAATGGCTTCGAGGGGCTGGTCGCGGCGCCGGACGACGGGCGGGAGCGGCCGGACGGCGCGCATGTGACGGTCGTGTTCGCCGGTACCAACCTGGAGGACGACGCCCGCCACGACCTGTGGGCCACGCCCGGCACCTTCATTCTGCCCGCGGGCAACCCCTTCTGCCAGGCGAAGGAAGCCCGGACCCTGCTGGGGCAGGCCCGCCGGCAGGCGCTGGAGCTCGGACATCCGGAGGCGGAACCTGTCCTGACCGGGCACAGTCTGGGCGGTGGGCTGGCCCTGCTCCTGGCCATCCGAAACGGCTTGCAGGCCCGGGTCTTCTGCGCGGTGGACCCCTGGAGGGTGCTGGACCGGCGGGAGCGGCGGGCGGCCGCCGAGGCATGCGCCGACGGGCGGCTGGTGGACTATCGGCTGTCCAACGACCGGCTGACCGGACCCCTGAACCACCTGCTGTCCGGGCGGGACAACCGCTGCGCGAGGGTGGTTTGGTGTGGCCAGGGGCAGGACCTCCTGGGCCACTGGCTGAGCGGCTTCTCCTTCGACGGGTCCGGCGCGCTCATGACCGGCCAGGCACCTGCCGGCTGGGCCCAGCGGCTGTCCGACCGGCGCAAGCGCCTGGCCGCCTGGCGCCCGCATCGGCCCATCAGCCCGTGGGTCCCGGTCCTACGGGCCATCCAACTAGCCAGGCAGTTGGTCAGGGACTGGATCCGGCTCCTCCCCTGGGCCACGGCGGGCAAGGTCTGAACCGCGGGACATATACGCATGGGATACACCAGACCCCGCATGCAAAAGCCCACCACGTGCAGGACATTGCCTATACCGCACACCTATGCAGCACACACAAAAGCCCCCGCCAGAGCGAACCCTGGGCGGGGGCTTTTGCCTACGAAATGTCAGCCAGGCTGACGGTCAGACAGCAGCCAGTTTACCCGACCGCCTGCCGGATGACCAGTGGTCTCCCGACCACCAGCCAGCGGCCAGCCAGGCAATCAGCCAGCAGAAACCGACCAAACGCCTACTTGGCGCTCTCCTGCACGTCGGTGGCGATGTCGGCCACGACCGGCACGATCACCGGACGGCGGTGGAGCTTGCGGGAGATCCAGCCACCGAGCGTGCGACGCATGAGCTGCTGGAGCTTGACGTTGTCATGGGTGCCGGAGGCCATGGCGTCCTCCAGCTGGGCCACGATCTGGTCCTCGACAGCGTGGAACTCGCTCTCGTCCTCGGCCATGGCGTTCAGGTAGACCTTGGGCCCGGAGACGACCTCGTTGATCTCGGAATCCACGACCGCGAAGGCGGAGACGAAGCCCTCGGTCCCCAGAATCCTGCGCTGCTCCAGCTCCTCATCGGTGATCTGGCCGACCGTGTCGCCGTCCACATACACGTAGCCGCAGGGCACTGAGCCCACAACCGCGGCCTGCCCGTGGTAGAGGTCCACCACATCGCCGTCCTCGGCCAGGACCACATTCTGCGGGTCCACGCCGGTCTTGACAGCGATCAGGCCGTTGGCCACCAGGTGGCGGTTCTCTCCGTGGATGGGCATGGCGCACTTGGGCTGCACGATGTTGTAGAAGTGCAGGAGCTCACCCTCGTCGGAGTGGCCGGAGACGTGGATGGCCGCATTGTCGCGGTTGACCACGCGTGCGCCCAGGCGGATCAGCTTGTTGATGACCTTGTAGACGCCGTGCTCGTTGCCGGGGATCAGCGAGGAGGCCATGATGACCGTGTCGAACTCGTTGATGTGGATGTCGCGGTGGGTGCCCTCGGCGATGCGGCCGAGCGCCGCCATGGGCTCGCCCTGGGAGCCGGTGCACATGTAGACGATCCTGTCGTCGGGAATCTTGTGCGCCTCCTTCAGGTCCACGACCGTGTCCTCGGGCAGGTGCAGGTAGCCAAGGTCGGATGCGATGCCCATGTTGCGCACCATGGAACGGCCAGCGAAGACCACCTTGCGGCCATGCTTGTGGGCCGCGTCCACAACCTGCTGCACACGGTGGACGTGCGAGGAGAAGGAGGCCACGATGATCTTGCGCTGGGCTTCGGCGAAGGCCTTGTCCAGGGCGGGGGCGATCGAGATCTCGGGCTTGACGTAGCCGGGGACCTCGGCGTTGGTGGAGTCGATCATGAGCAGGTCCACGCCGGTCTCGCCCAGGCGGGCGAACTCACGCAGGTCGGTCAGGCGGCGGTCCAGGGGCAGCGGGTCGATCTTCATGTCACCGGTGTCGATGATGTGGCCGGCAGGCGTACGCACCGATACCGCGAGCGCGTCGGGGATGGAATGGGTGACGGCCACGAACTCCAGGTTGAAGGGACCGACCTTGAGCTTGTCGCGGCCCTTGACCTCCACCTCGGTCGGGTGCTGGTGGTGCTCCTCGCACTTGGCGTCGACGAATGCCAGGGTCAGCTTGGAACCGATCAGGGGAATGTCGGGGCGCAGGTTGAGCAGGTAGGGCACACCGCCGATGTGGTCCTCATGGCCGTGCGTGAGCACGAGCGCATCCACCTGGTCCAGCTTGTCCTTGATGTAGGAGAAGTCGGGCAGGATCAGATCCACGCCGGGCTGCTCCTCCTCGGGGAAGAGCACGCCGCAGTCGATGAGGAGTATGTGCCCGTTGTACTCGATAACGTTCATGTTGCGGCCGATCTCGCCCAAGCCGCCCAGGGGCGTGATCCGCATGGAGCCCTTGCGGTACTTGGGTGGCGCGATCAGGGCCGGCTGCTGGGGCTTGGAGTCCCTGCGCCCCCCGCGCGCCCCGCCCCTGCGCTGGCCGCCGCGCGAGCCCGACTGGCCGCGACCGCCGGACCTCCGGCCGCCCTTGGCGCCGGCGCGCGAGCGTGTTCTGCCTGCCTGGCCGTTCTTGGATTCACTGCTGTCTTCTGTTGTGTTGTTCTTTACCATTTCCACTTGTATTCCTATTGGTGCCCCCGCCTATGCGGGAGCGACGGTTGTGCTGCCCCAGGGTCCACGGCGTTCCGCCGGCTGCCACCGGGGCCCTTGCGAAGGGCTGGGGATTGTGCTGTACCGGACACAGCGTTGTTCACACCTTCAGGCGCGCCTTCCGGGATTCCCGGAAAACCGGGTCCGGCGGATGGCGGCGCATCATACGCTCAACTTACGCTACCGCACCGTCGGGACGCCGTGGGAGCCCCGGCCGGCTTGCCGACGGGAGGATATCCAACCGGCGAGGGCCAGCGGCACCGCGCAGGCGGTGACGATCCAGGGGATCATCATGCCACCGCCGGGGCCCGCGGCGTCCAGGGCCACACCAGCCAGCGTGGAGCCTAGGGAGGAACCGATCGAGGAACCGGTTGACAGCCAGGACAGGCCTTCCGTGAGGGCCGAGGAGTCGACCGTGCCGCGCACGATCAGGTTGCCGATGGCGTAGATGGGCGAGACGCACAGGCCGGTGACGAGTTCGACGGCACCCAGCAGGAGCAGGTTGCCCATGGTCAGGCGGAAGCCGACGTATCCCACGGTGAGCAGGGTCAGGTAGAGCGTCAGATAGCGCCAGCGCGATCCCCTGAGCTTGACGGAGCCGAAGATGAGGGCGCCGCACAGGGAGCCGACCGCGATCAGGGAGAGCTGCAGGCCCACGAGCGACTCGCGGCCCATCTGCTTGGTCAGGGCGGTCACGGTCACATCCACCGCCGAAAAGGACATGTTGAAGACCACGAAGATGACGAAGAGGAGGAGCACAACCGGGTAGGACAGGGCGCTTTTGGACTTGTAGCGGCCCTGATGGGCCCCGGGTAGGACCACACCGCCGGAATCGACCGGGGAGGCCGCCGACCGGCCCGCCCGCCCCAGCTGGGCTTGCGAAACCGCGGTGACGGTCGGCGGCTCCGTCGAGCGCAGCGAGAAGAAGACGAGGCCGCCGATCAGGAGGGCCGCCACGGGCACGAAAAGCTGGGTCACGGGGTTGACGGAGGTGGCCAGCCATGCGGCCAGGATCGGACCGAGGATGAAGACGCACTCGTCCACGCCCGACTCCAGGGCGTATGCCGTGTTCAGGAGCTCCTCGCCCCTGGCGCCTTGCGGTGCCAGGGCCCAGGCCCAGCGTGTGCGCACCAGGGCCCCGAAGGCGAACTGGGTCAGGCCCATGACCACGGCCAGGACGAACAGGGCGCCGAGCGGAATGCGGTTCATCGCGCCGAAGGCGAAGGCCAGCATGGCCACCGCCTGGACCGCCAGCACCACCAGGCCCACCCGCCGCTGGCCGAACCGGTCGAACAGGCGCGCGTAGAAGGGGGTGACGATGGCCGCGGAGAAGGTGAAGACCGCACTCATCAGACCCGCCGAGGTCCAGTTGTCGTAGATATGGTTCAGGGCGAGCACAATGCCCAGGCCCATCATCGACACCGGCAGGCGTGCGATGGCTGCGGCCGCACAGAAGCCTTTGGCGCCGGGCAGACGGAAGAGGGCCACGTAAGGCGATCCGGTGCGCGCGGTGGTCTGCTCGCTCATCGGCCTCCGTCCCCGTCAGTGCCGTCCAGGCCCCAGCGGGCCGCTTGCTCGGCGACCGGAGCCGCATAGATGAAGATGTCCTCGTAGAAGCCGTCGCGCTCGTCGACCTCCTCCGGATGGTCGGCACCCCAACGGGCGGCCAGACGCTCCATGCCGATGTGGTCATAGTAGGACACGTCGCAGGAGGAGTCCGTGTGCAGGAAGAAGCGTTCGACGCCCTCTCCACGCAGGTAGTCCAGCATATCCCGCCAGAGGGCCCCGCCCACCCCATGGCCGCGCGCGTCGGCGGAGACCAGGAAGAGCTTCAGTTCGGCACCGGCCTGGTCCCTGACCCCGGCGGAGTCCTCCACCGCGTCCTCAAGGTGGTGCCAGGACTCCATCTTCCTGAGGCTCCGGGCCCCCTCCGGGCTGCCGGCCAGCCTGCTGTCGACGTCCTCGAGACCGCCCCGGGAACGCTCGAAACGGACAGGCCGCCCGGCCACACCCAGGAGGGTGACGCCCATGAACCGCCCGTCCAGCTCGGCTATCCGGGCCCGGGTGCTGCCGACCAGGTAGTGCATGACGAAATGCCGGGCGTCCAGACTGCCGATGGTCGGGTCATCGCTGTCGTTCTGGCTCCAGGTACGGTCGAACTCCCGCACCACCCTGTCCACATCCGCCCAGGTCATGTCCCGGATGCCGACGCTCAGCCCCTGCCGAGCCTCCTGTACCGTATTGTTTGCGCTGTCGTTCATAGTGCTTCGCTACCCGCGTTCAATCGCTGTCTTCGGCTGTGCCGCCGCTGGTTCGGGCGTCCTCTGCCGCTCTCCCGCAGGCCAGGCCGGGTTCCGCTGACACGGCTCCGCAGGCTCAGTCGTCGTCCTGCCACCGAGGCAGCCCCGACCGTATCTGGTCTTCTATCGCCTGCCCGCTCTTGGGCTCCGCGGGTATCGAACGTTGAGAGGAATCGTCCTCACTTACATAGTAAAGACAGGCGTCGATGGACGCCAGCGGGATGTTCTCCATCCGGGAAAGCAGGAGCCGGTAGAGGTCCAGCTGCTCCAGCTTCAGTCGGCGCT
Organism: Bifidobacterium xylocopae; assembly: GCF_003315615.1. Lineage (GTDB taxonomy): Bacteria > Actinomycetota > Actinomycetes > Actinomycetales > Bifidobacteriaceae > Bombiscardovia > Bombiscardovia xylocopae. The sequence continues at coordinate 30,380 of NZ_PDCH01000014.1, read as the reverse complement.
CATCGGCTGTGCGGGGCCGATGGCCGGTCTTCCAGTCGACGATCGTATATCGCTTGGAGCCATCGGCGGGGTCTAAGCCTCCAGCGAAGACCGCATCAAGCTTGCCCTTGACGATCTGCCCGGCCAGGACGGCCACGATGGGGCGCTCCACCCAGACCGGATCGCGGCCGGCCCATTCCGAGGTCGCCAGGCGACGCTCCCAGACGAGCAGGGAAGGATCGCCGGAAGCCTCGGCCGTCCTGGGCGCGGCGAGGGGCGCGGGCCTGTCGGGTCCGGAGCCCTCCGACATCGCGGCCTGGCCGGATTCCAGTTCGGCCAGGAGCCCCTTGCGCCGTTCCAGCTGGTCGCCGGTGAGCCCCGCAAGCGCGGGCCCCGCTCCGTCCTCCATCTCCTCCCGCCCGGGTCCTTCCGCTTGGGCATAGGGATCGACCGGCCGCCCGTCCGGCATGGAATCCAGGGCACCGCTGTCCGGCAGGATCCGGGGCAGGATGAACTCGGCCGCCCAGGCATGGAAGAGGGTGCCCGCCTGGGCCAGCGGCGAGGCCACGCGCGGCAGGGGGCGCACCACACTGCTCCAGTACCGCCGTTCCTGGCGATCGTCCAAGGCCCCGGAGCGGGCCTGGATGGCGGTCACGGACTGGGCCGAGCGTCCCAGGACCTGTGCACCCACCCGTTTGAGGGCTTCGCTGTCACGGACGAGGAGGTCGCCCCGGACGCCCAGCCGGCCCGAACCCATGGTCATCAGCCGGACCGCGTGGGCGTAGAGGGAGCCTTGGGCCGCCTCCTCCGGCAGGCCGCCGTCCGGCAAGGCTTGGCGGGGCCGTGCCCCGGCATAGGAATGGGCGGCGGATTCCAGGGCCCGCCGGAGCCGGCCGCTGAGCTCAACCGGCCAGATGGTCGCCTGGCCGCTGCTGTCGGGCCTGTCCAGACGGGGGGCCTGGTCCAGGGCCTGCCCAACCACGGCCTTCTCGTAAGACCCTGCCCGTTCGCCCAGGAAGCAGCCCTGGGGAAACAGGCGCTCGGGCTGGGACTGCGGTCCCTGGCCGTCCCCACCATGGTTCGCCGTCCGCCAGGCCTCGCCCGCCGTCACCGCCTCGGAACACCCGGAGTATTCGGCCTCCAGCTCGGTCCAGAAATTCGACGCCTTGTCCAGTATCGTCTGTCGAGGATCCTTCGGCTCTTTACCCGATCGCCCCGGCTGGGCGGCCCCATCCGCGTCCGGTGCGAGCAGGGCCGGATTCAGGTCGGCGCCCTGGACGCTGAAAGTCATCAACAGGTCGTGGCGGGCGCGCGTCAGGGCCACGTACGCCAGTCGGCGTTCATCATTGTGCAGACGGCGGCCGTACTCCTGGGGCTGGGTCAGATAGTCCGGCACCGCGGCCCGATCCACCTCGACCTCCCTGCCGTCCGGGCTGATGCTGCAGGCGGCATCGTCCACAAAGCCGGTGGTCGTGCGCAGACAGCCGAACGCCTCATCCTCCAGTGAGGTCAGGTCCAGCCCCTCCAAGGACTCTTCAGGACTCAGATCGGCCGGCGCGTCATGCGGGAACCTCGGCAGGATCGCAGCGTCCGCGCGGATGGGGACAGGAACGGCTGTGGCTTCCTCAAGCCAGGTCCGCGCCGTGCTTTCGTAGGCCATGGACCCGTCCTTGGTGTCCCGCCCATCTGCACTCCTGGCGGGCTCGATCTTCAACCTATCCCCCCTGCCACTGGGGAAACCGTCCTTTTTCAGGCCGACTACCACCACGGCGTCCCATTCCAGGCCCTTGGCCTGGTGGATGGTCATCAGAACCACGTCCGCATGCGCCCCCATACCGGAATCCGGCTCCTGGGGACTGTTGTCGCCCATGGCGTCGATCCAGGCCACAAAGCCGGGCAGGCTGGCCGACACTCCCTCGGGGAGCTCCTGGGAGTAGGCATCCACCTGCTGAAGGAAGGCGCCCAGACCGGCCTTGGCCGCCGAGGCGTCGATGGGTCCGGCCGGGCTGGCCATGGCCTGGGCCACGACCAGGTCGATATCCAGGCCCAGGGCCCGGGAAGCCGCCAAGACAGCCTGCCGAAGGGGGGCAGAGGACTGCGCCTGGGCCTGCGCCAGGACCCCCCCGGCCTTAAGCAGGAGGTCACGGCCACGGGGGCTGATTCGGGAAGCCCGGCGTCCGGCGAGCAACTTGGGCAGGTCGTCGCCCAGGAGGACATCGACCAGGAAAACCCCGGCGGACAGGTGGTCGCGATGGTCGCGGACGGCCCGCCCCAGATCGGAGCCGGACAGTCCGTCCGGAACCAACCCCGCCTGCACCAGGGCCCGATACTGGCTCTCCTGGTTGAGCTGCGCGGCCAGGTCGGCCAGGGCCGACAGATCGCCGGCGGACATGCCGAACCGCGGCGAGGCCAGCAGGCGCAGGAGGGAGGCGGAGTCGGTGTGATCACAGGTCAGGCGCAGCAAAGCCATCAGGTCCGTCACGTCCGCGCGGTCGAGCAGGTCGGAGCGTCCCACCACCTGGACGCTCAAACCGGCCGCTTCCAGCGCCTTCCGGTAATCGGCCATCGCGTTCTTGGAGCGGAAGAGGACCGCCGCATGCGGGGCCTGCCTGTCCACCCCCTGCGGGTCGGGGTGGGCGTGGGCGGCCACGGCGCAGCGGACGAAGCGGACCACGCCGTCGATTTCCTGGCCCAGAGTGCCGTATCCAAGCAGGCCCAGGGTGCCTTGATCGGCTTCGGGGCGGGTATCCAAGGGCTTCACAGCCACCTCGCGCAGGCGGGCGCTGGACCCAGGCCCGTCCGAGGCGGGCTTGGAATCCTTGTCGGCCGGGCGCAGGGGACGGGTCAGCCGGTTGGCGGCGTCCAAGATCAGCCGGGCATTGCGGAAGGTCCTGGAGAGGGTGAGCGGGTCCCGGTCCAGGACGCCGAAGCCCCGCCCGGCGGCCTGGTCCATGCCGAACTCGCGCTGGAAGGTCTTGAAGGCGCCGGGGCTGGCCCCCCTCCAGGCATAGATGGACTGGAAGGGGTCGCCCACTGCAGTGACCGCGGACCGGCGCGGCCCCTCCTGGTCCGGTGCCGCCCCACCGGCCGGGCTCCCGGACTCGCCGCCCTCCCCACCGGCCGTGTCCCGGGGGTGGAAGAGGGCGGCCAGCAGGAGTGCCTGGGTGGTTGAGGTGTCCTGGTATTCGTCCAGGAACACGTGCGTGAACCGCCGCCGGTAGATGGCGCCGATCGAAGGGAATCGGGTGACCAGTTGGAAGGCGGCCAGGGTGAAATCGGAGAACTCGGCCATACCCGCCTCCCGCTTCGCCTCCTGGTAGCGTTCGGCGAGGGTGAGCAGGCGCTCGCGTTTGAGCACCGTACGGCGCAGCTCATCGGCCTTGACCAGGCGGAAGCCGTGCCGGGCGAGGCGCATATCGCCCAACTGCTCGGCCAGGGTCTGCCCGGATGAACCGCCGGTCTTCGTAGGCAGGCTCGTCTTGGCTTTGGACGGGCAGCGGTCGGGCACCCGGTCGGTGCCGATCAGGGCATCCAGATGCCCCAGGAAGGCCTTGTCCCAGGCTCGGACCCGTGCCACCGCGTCCTCGAATGAGGGGCAGTCCCGGCTGATCATGGCGTCCGAGCAGGCACGGGAGAGGGCCAGGACTTCCCCGACAGTGGACTTGAATGCGCCCTGGTCCTCGTCGGCCGACGGTTCCGGTCCGGTCCCGGCTCCCTCCCCCGGTTCACCATCCGGGTGCCGGGGGAAGATCAGGTCCAGGTGCTCCTTGACCACGTCGGCCGCCAGCTGGTAGGCGCCGGCTTCGCTCAGGGGCCGGGTCCCCTGGTCCATGCCGACCAGGAGCCCGTATTGACGCACGATTGATTGGAAGAAGGCGTCGTAGGTGCGCACCTCGGGCTTGAGGAAGATGCGGTTGGGGTCGCCGTTCGCCTCCCCGCCGCCGGCGGCGACGGCCGCGGAAACGCGTGAAAGCAGCTCGGAGGCTGCCTTGTTGGTGAAAGTGAGGCCAAGGATGGACTCGGGGGGCACGCCCCGTCCGATCAGGGCCACGATCCGGTTGGTCATGGTCCTGGTCTTCCCCGAGCCCGCACCGGCGACCACCAGGAGGTCGTCGTCCGGCTCGGCGCCGATGATCGCGGCCTGTTCCGGGGTGTTCCGCATAGTGTCCTGCACGCTCATCGCTGATCCTCCATCACCGAGCCGGCCAGGCTCCTCCAGGCCGGGCACCGTCCGTCCCGCCCCTTGTTGTGGCAGCGGTCCGCATCGAAGACCGCGTCCTGACGGCCGGCTGAGAGCTTGACCCCGGCCGCGAACAGGACCCGGGCGATCATGGTCAGGGCCCAGACCGCCTGCGAATGCTGCATTTGCTTGATAAAGTCCCATATCTCCCCGCTCACTCCCAGGGGCGGGTCGGACGGCAGCGGGTCTGGTCTGGCGATTCGCTGCAACTCCTTCAGGTAGTAGCGGGGCGCGAAATCGCCATTAAGGCGGCCGTCCCGGAAGAGGGCGGGCTGATAGGAGGCCTCTGCGGTACGGACCCAGGCCGGGGCGGGATGGGCCGAGACGTCGAACAGGACGGCCTGGCTGACCGGGTCGCCCGAGGGCATGCGCGGTCCGGTCCGGTCCGGGGCCACCCCCTCGGCCACGTCGTCCTCCCGTTGGTAGGCCAGACCCAGCTGGTAGCAGACCAGCTGGAGGTCGTTGAACACCGCCGGCCCGGTGTGCCCCCGGCTGCCGGTCTTGTAATCCACCAGGCGGTTGCAGGTCCTGCCAGCGATGTCGCGACGCTCCAGCCGGTCGATTCGACCGGAAAGGGTGATTGCGGTATCGGGACGCAGGGCCTGCGGGAAGCCCCCGACCAGTGCGGAGGCCAGGGCGAAGAACCCCTCCTGCCCCAGTTGCCGGTCAGAAAAGCTGGCGTTCCAGACACCGGCGAAATCCCCTGGCGTGAAGGAGGCGCGGAACTGCTGCTCCTGCTCGGATCCCAGCAGCTCGCCGACCATGATCTTCGGCTTATGGTCCTGCGCATAGTCGCTCTTGGCGGAGTTCACGAAGTAGGAGGCGATATTGGTCAGGGTCCCACGGACCTGTGCGTCTCGCCTGCGCACGTCATAGGCGTCCTCGGGGGCGGGGAAAACGGGGAAGGCGGCCGCCAATTGATGGTATATATCCATCATTTGATTGGTGGTGGATGCTATCAGCTCGCCGTCTCCGACCGCGTCCGACCCCAGCCGCCCCCGGTCCGGCATGTCCAGACCACGGTCGGCGGCCACCTGCGCGACCTGATGGATCAGGCTGCCGAAGTCCATAGCGACCGAACCCGCCTGCGGGCCGGAGAATTGGTTGCCCATGACCCATTCGAGCGGGCACCTCCAGATGGCATCCACGGCGGAAGGTGACAATGTCACGCTGTTCTCTTCGGTCAGAGCCAGCTTCCCCTGGCCATTGGCAGCAGCCGCGGAAGGGACAGGGCGCTTCCTCCTGTCGTCCGCAAGTCCTCCACCGGCCGCGTCGACGCGCACGGCATCGGCACCCGGGGCCGCGCCGGCGAGTGCGGTCCCGCCCTGCGCCCCATCCGGGCAGTCCTCCTCTTCGGGCGAACGGCGGGCGTAGAGGAAGGGCCAATTGGCGGGGTCGGCCTCCTCCATCCCCTGGTCGGCCAGGAGACGAAGGGTGGCTGCCGCGTCGGAGGCGGCGGCCGCATCCACCGGTCCGTCGCCGCCATCGGCTCCCTCGACACCGCCATCCGCACTGCCATGGGCCGTCGGCTGCAGACCCTGACGGACGAGGATGGAACGGGCGGCGGCGACCAGGCCGCGCGGACCCACCTCCAGGCCGGAAAACAGACCGGCAGCGCCCTCCTGCCCGCCCACCGGGGTAAAGTCCGCCTGGCTCATGTCCTCCACTCGGACGAATCGCTCGGGCAGGAACCCGTAGAGGAATTCCGAGGGGACCGTATCGTCGTTCCAGACCGCGGAGAGCCGCAACTGCCGACGTGCGCGCGTCAGGGCCATCAGCAGACCCTTCTCCTCGGTGTAGAGGGTGGAGGCCAGTCGGGGGTCGTGCCCACCGGCCGCGCCGGGGTCGGACCGGCCGATCCGGCCGTGCAGGATCAGGTCGGCCAGGTCCTCGGCGCCGAAGAGGGTGCCCCTGGGGGCCAGGTTGGGCCAGACCCCCTCCTGGAGGGCCGGCAGCCAGACCAAGGGCCAGGAGGCGGCAAGGCCGGAGGCGCCGGCGGGGGTGGTCAGGCTGACCGCATGCTCTATCGGGCCCACGTGCGCCAGGGAGTCCGCCTCGATCTGCATACCCTCCACCTGGGCCATGAAATCATTGATATTGTCAAAGGTCTGCGAGGAGTCGGCGAACTGGAAGAGCCTCATCACGGCATCCAGACGGTCGTTGACCCGTTCGCCCTCTTCGCTGGCCTCCAGGGACTCGTTCTGCCAACGATCGGCCACACCGGCGGCCTGCCAGGCCTCCCATAGGGCGTAGACCGGTTCGGCGGTCTGGACCTGGAGCCGGTCGAATGCCTCGCCGGTCCCATCAACCAGGGCCAGCGCACGGCTCAGGGCGGTCAGGTCGGGGTCGCGATGGCGGGAGCTGGCGATGGCGGCGAGCGCGCCGATGATTGAATCACGCAGGCTGCTCCGCTCCCCGACCGGGTCCGGTCCGGCGGTCCCGCCATCAAGGAGCAGGAGGAGGCAGACGGCCTCGGCGGACAAGGCGCGCTCGGGCACCGGGGCCTCGGTGCCGGCCGGCGGGGTGACCAGGGAGTCGTCGACGCTGATGCCGGAGGCTGCCTGGGTTTCATCCAGCTCCCGTCGGCGGGCGACGGCGTAGGAAGCCCAAGCCTCCTGCATGTCTGCCAGCACGGCGACCGGCCCTTCAACCCCGGCGCATGGATCATCCGCCCCGCCCGTCCGGTCCGCCACAGCCGTTCCCGCAGGTCCGGCGGGCTCCGACGGGTTCGGCGAAAGCGGCGAATCGGGCGTCTGCCCGGGCCCGGACGGCAAGGGGGACCCGGCGGCGTGACCGTCCTGCACGATTGCGGCGGCCTGTCCGTCCGCATTGTCCCGGGAACCGACACGGGTCAGCGAAACCAGGACATCCAAGAGCGAAGCGATGCGCCCGGCCCTGACCGGACGCATCGCCCCACCGCCGGGCAACGGCGCCCCGAGCAGGGGGCTGGACAGGAGGGTCCGCAGCTGTTCGGCCAGCCAGCGGGCCTGGTCGACGGCCGCGAGCGTCCGGATCGCCGGGGCATGACCGATGCGCGCCTGGGCCAGGTTGATCAGGGCGAACAGGCCGCGCGCCACGGGTTCATCCTTGAGGGGCCGGGCTATCGAGGAGTAGCGCACCGGCACGCCCTCGGCCCGCAGCCTCAGGCCGATGGAGCGCACGGTGGCGTTGTCGTGTGCGATGACCGCCATGTCGTTCCAGTCCCAACGGCCGCTCAGGAATTCGTGCTTGACCTGCCAGACCAGGTCGTCCTCCTCCTGGTCCGCGGTGTGGAAAAGCCGGGTGGAGACGGAGCCATCCGCCGGCAGTCCCCCATCCGCAGGCAGGGGGGCGATGGGCATGGCGCCGGGGTGGTCGGGCATCTTGCCTGGTCTGTCGCGGACGGCACGATCGTCGTGCTCCTCGCTGCGGATGCTCAGACTCACCCGGGCGGCCAGCAGGTCGGCATAGGAAGCGTACGGGGAGGAAGTGGCGTCCGCTGCGGTCGGAGCGGCATCCGGGCTCTCCTGCGCCCCGGCGGAGGCCTTGTCGCCACCTTCCCCGGCTACGTTCGTATCGTCCTCGCCGCCAGCAGGGGCGGAGGGCTGCGTGATGGGCCGATAGGGCAGCGTCAGGCAGACCGCCCCCAGGCAGCCCAGGTCAGGCGGCAGGAGGGCTTCGGCCAGTGCGGCCTCACCGATTGCGCCGTCCACCGGGCCGTCCGGGGCGACGCGGCCCATGCGCACGGACAGGAACTCCGGATAGGATCCACGGAAGGCTTGGACGGATTCGTCGGGGTTGCCCACCAGCAACAGTCGCACCCCACGCCCCTCCAGGGCCTGCACGAAGCCCATGCCGGCCATGGTCAGGTCCTGCCAATCGTCCACCACCAGCAGCCGGGGCAGATCCAGGTCCAAGCCCTCCTCCACGGCCTGCCTGCCGGCCACCATCAGCTTGGAGGGATCGAGCCGGTATTCACCCGGGTACCCCTTGTCCACGGCCTCCAGATACTCGCGCCAGAGGGCGAAGGCCAGCCGCCACTGAAGGTTCAGACGGTCGCGCGCATCCAGGTCCAGGCCCTGCCGGGCGAGGGCGTCCAGGACCGGGTCCTGGTCCAGCGGGTCCAGGCCCAGCTCGGTCATGCGCGCCATGGTGTCGCGCAGCTGGGCGATGAAGTCGTCATCAACTCGGTCGGCCAGGTCCGGATTCCCCTGCCCGGGCTTGGTAAGGATTCCCGACCAGCCGGTCTCTGCTGCGAAGTATCGCTCCAGAAGCCGGCAGGAGGCGCAGTCGTCTCCGGCCTGGACATGGGCGATGTGGCTGGCCATGACCTGGCGCAGGAGGGCGTCCTGCTCGGCCCCGTTCAGCAGCCTGGGCAGGGGCCGGCCCGGCTCCCCTTCGCAGTGGCGGGAAAGAAAGCGGAAGGCGAGCGCCTGCACGGTGCCGACGGGCCGGGTCTGACCGGACGCTCCCCGCCGGGCGATGACCGCACGGCTGATCTGGTCGGCGGCGTGACGGCCGGAGACCACCATCGCGGCTCCTCCGTCGCCGAATTCCGCCAATCCGGCCAGCAGGGCCTCCAAGGCGAGGGTCGTCTTGCCCGAGCGCGGCGGACCCGCCAGGCACAGGGCGCCCGCCGACTTCCCGTCCTCCCGGGCCAGTCCGCCTGTGATCAGATGCCTGACGGCCTCCAGGGCCTGATCCATGTCCACTTGCGTCGCCTTCGTCATACCACCAGCCTAAGGTCCGCCATGGTCCTAGATTCCCTGGCCGGATGCGCCATACGGCCAGAAAGCGCCGCATACCACGGATCCCGAATCGTCGGATGGACCCCGCACGGCCGTGGACCCTTGATTGTCCATCCGGCGGCGGGCCCCGGAAGCAAAGCCGAGCAGGCGGAACGGACATGCCGGCGTTGTCGCCTGCCAGAACCACCGTCAGATTCGGCCCAAGGGACCGCAGACCGCTCGCACCCTTGGCCGGCCCGCTCCCCCCTCTCGCATAGAATGCAGGAAAGAAGTGGAGAGAGCAGGACAGAGCCCTACAGCCGGGAGGAGGCGCTCGTGCCGCAAGCCAAGCAGCAGAACGCAGATCAGGCCTCCCTGAACCCTACGCCCGCAGCCGCGAGCGTGCCCGGCCCCGCCGGTCCGGACGATAACCTGGATCCGGGCGACGGCGCTGGGCCGAGCGCACCAGAAATCCGCGGATTCCAGTATCTTCGCCCGCTTGGCGAGGGAGGCACCTGCTGGGTCCACCTCTACCGGCAACTCGAACCCCGACGGCTTGTGGCGGTGAAAGTAAGCAAACGCCGCTCCTCCGGCCAATCGCACAAGCTTTTCCTCAAGGAAGCCACGTTCATGGCCCGGCTCTCCGAGCACCCGGCCATCCTTTCGATCCTCTCTGCCGGGGTCAGCCGCGACGGTCGCGACTACATCGTGATGGAGTACGCGCCGGGCGGCAACTACAAGCGAATCATGAAAACCTCTCGCCTGGACGAGCGGGGCGCCCTGGACCTGGGCGTGCGTATGGCCTCCGCCCTGTACACGGCCCACCAGGCCGGCATCATCCACCGCGACGTTAAACCCGCCAATTTCCTGCTGACGCGGGGCGGCCTGCCGGCCCTGTCCGACTTCGGCATCTCCGCCTCCACCTACATGGCGTCCTCGGCCAGGGGCCTGTCCATCCCCTGGGCCGCGCCGGAGGTCATCGCCCACAAGTCCGGCGGCTCCGAAGCCAGCGACATCTACTCCCTGGGCGCCTCCCTCTTCGGGCTCCTGGTTGGCCGCTCCCCCTACGAGTACGGCTTCCGGGTGCGCAACGAACACGAACTGATGGAGGTGATCGGCCGCGAGGGCCCTCCCCGGCTGCGGCAGGGAGTGGTCAGCGAGGATTTCGAGCGGGTGCTCGACAAAGCCATGGCCCACGACCCGGATGACCGCTACTTCTCCGCCCTGGACTTCGGGCGCGACATGCAGGTGCTTCAGAACCGACTCCATGGGCATATGACTCCCCTGATCGCCCAGGGGGCCGACCCCTACCCCAGCCGGGTGGAGCTGGGCGAGGCCGGGCGCCTGTGGGACGAACGCGCGCAGGAGGACGGGAACAGGGCTGCAGACACATCCGAAGATACCGGTGGAACCGGGCTTTCGCATGCGGCCGGGTCCGGCGGGCCCGGCACGAACGGCGCCGATGGGGCCGCGGCCCCACCCGGCAGCAAGCAAGCAAGGCGGGCGCAGTCCCGGCAGAGCGGCGAGAATGGGGGGCGTACCCGGTCGGCGGAAGGAGCCGGCGGCCGCCTGGCCGCCTTGGACCGACGGCCGGCGCCGGCGCAGGGCGGATACGCCTGGGAACCGGTCCGACCGTCCCATGCCCGGACCCTGTCCGACGCTTCCGTTGCAGGGCCGGGCGGCCGGAGGCTAGCCGGATGGAGCCTGCCCCGCCTGGTTCTGACTGGCCTGCTCGTCACCGCCCTTGGTATAGGGGGCGGCGCCGGTCTTGCGCGCCAGGCCGGTGGCGGCGGCTTCCAGCCTGCGACATCGACGGCCAGCCGAACGACGGCCTCCGCCGGGAATGACGGGCCAGCCGCCCAGCCCGCCCCCACGGTGCCGACGGTGACCGGCGGCCAGGCGGTTTGGCAGGGGACTACAGCGGTCTTCAGCTGGTCCAATCCGGACCCCAGGGACGGGGACCGCTACATCTGGAAGCCCGCCGCCGCTCAAGCCCCAACGACCTCCCCGGCGGACTGGCAGGGCGCCCAGGAAAGCGACCAGCCCCAGGCCCGGATCCCGGGCGGCCAGGAGGGGACCGTCTGCATCCAAGTGGCCCTGGTCCGAGCCGACCAGAGGGTCTCAGACCATCCCACCCGATTGTGCGCCAGCCGGCCCTGAATAGCCCCATCGGGGGGGGGGGGGGGATCCCCCTCAATTATCAAGCACAATGCCGGAGGTATTACCCTCCCCCTGTCCCCGAAAATTGCGTCGAGTCATCGCCGGTAGTTCCCGCTGATCTCCGGTAACGGCCTGGCCATCCATGCAACCTCGGCTTCCTTACAACCAAGCCTGCAAGGCGGGTTTCCTGCCCCTCCAATCGGCCTTTCCGCCCCCCATATCCCTGCAACGGCGCCCCCGGAGGCACATTCGACCACACCTGGGCACATTCGACCACAAGCACGGCCAGGCGCCTTCGTCAGCGATCGCACGGCATACGCTGGCTCCACGAACATGGAACGAGGATGGGCGGCGGCGATGGCGGACGAAGGCATTGTGCGGCGGTATGCCGGCGGGTCGGAGCAACTGCGCGGGCAGACCGGTCGGCGGGCACTACGGCTGATCAGACCCCTCATGGCCCTGCTGCTGGCCGCGGCGGCGGTCGCGGCGATTGTCCTGGTCAGGGTCAGCACCCGCCAGGAAAGGGACCTGGATGACGGCACGGTCTGGGTGGCTTCGGCCGATGACGGCAAACTGGCCCGATTCAACCCCCGAATCCGGGAGACCGACGCGGTCATTCGCACACCCTCCCCCGACCTGGACTTTGCACAGAGCGGCGGGCGGACCGTAGTGCGGCAGGGACGCCGGCTGACCTCCATCGACCCGGTCAGCCTGTCACCGGGTGCCTCCACACCTGTTGCCCCCGGCATGCGGCCCTTCCTGGCGGCGGGGACCCTGTCCGTCGTGGATGAACGCACCGGCCGGCTCTGGGTGAACGACGCCCGTCTGCCGCCCCTCGACCCCGCCCGTGCGCAGCCGGCCATGGAGCTTGGCGCCGGCGGCCGCGCGGCCATGGCGGCGGACGGTTCGGTCTACGGCTACCGGCCTGACGACGGCACCATCCTCGCGCTGGAACACCCTGACGGACCGGCGCATGAATTGTATTCCCTGACAGCCGGCCACCACATGGCCGCCGATGCACTGACCGTCGTGCAGGGCCGTACGGTCGTCCTCTCGGGGAGGAACCTGTTCTGGCGGGGTGGCCGCGTCCACCTGCCGGGCCAGGGACCGGTCGAGGTCCAGGCCCCGCCTGTCGACCAAGCCCAGTCCGGCTCCTGGGTGGCGGCAGCGGACCGGAACGCTCTCTTCCTGGTGGACCTGGACCGCCCGGAAGGGGGCCTGCGCACCCTCGCCACCGGGTCGAGCGGCCGACCGGCCCAACCGGTCTCCTCGGGGGATTGCCTATGGGCGGCCTGGGCCAGCAGGGAACGTAACTTCACCCGCCTGTGCGGGGTGGGCGGAAATGCGCCTAACCTGGCGGCAGCTCCTGGCACTGGAGGCCCCGAACCGGGCTTGGACGACCCCTCCACACCCGTACGGAGCCTGGACTCCATCGAACCGGGGGCCAGACTGGTCTTCCGCACGAACAAGCAACAGGTCGTCCTGAACGACACGGCGGCGGGCACGGTCTGGAATCCCCAACGCTCAGGCCAGGCCATACGCCTGGATTGGAATTCGGCACAAGAGCGACCCACACGGTCCGAAAACCACGACCGGGACCAGTCCAAGACCCGGGACGATCTGACGACCGGTTGCAAGGAGGGCGCGGGTTCGGTCACAGCGAAAGACGACCGTTTCGGCATCCGGGCCGGCGGCAGGGCCCTGCTCGACCCCTTGGCCAACGACCAGGAGACCGGCTGCGCCTTGGCCGCCATCAGCCAGGTGAGCGCGGGCGACAGGCGCCTGGGCATGGCGGCGGTAGCAGGTGGCCGGTACCTGCAAGTGGACGCCGCAGGCATGGATCCCGGCAGAATACGGATCTCCTATACGGTCGATGATGGGCGCGGGCACTCATCCTCCGCCGGCATCATCCTCGACATCGTGGACACCGGTGGAAACCGGCCGCCCGCCGCCACCGGCCCTGCCGCTGACTGCCGGCTGGAGGCGGGAGGATCCGTCGTCCTGAACGCCCTCGACGGCTTCACCGATCCGGACGGAGACCCCTTGGCCCTCCAATCCGCGCGGGTCCAACAGCCGGCCGGGGTGAGCGCGTCCATGCGCGGAGACGGCAGGCTGGAGCTGACCTCGTCCGCCAATCCCGGCGACCAGGCACAGGTACAGGTCACAGCCACGGACGGGCGGGCCGGCGGCAGCCGGACCATCACCTGCCCGATCGCCCCCGCCCACAGCCTGCCCGCGCTCGCGGATCCCGTCGTGGAACGCGCCCCGATGGGACAGGACACCGATATAAGCGTGGACCGCCTGGCCCACGGCAGCTCTGACCAGCCCCTGCGACTCGACGGCGTACAGGCAAACGCCGGCATCACGGCCCATCTCCTGCCCGGCGGCACGGCCCTGCGAATCCATCCTGATCGCACCGGCGACCATTACCTGCCCTATACGGTCAGCCAGGGAGGGAGGAAAACCCAAGGCGTCTTCCGTGTGGAGGCGTTTGCAGGACATGGCGGCAAGGCCCGTCCGGTCACCGCCGACGATGTGGCCATCCTGGACGGGTCGGGACATGCCTATCTGGACCCCCTGGCCAACGACAGCGACCCGGCGGCAGGCCCCTTGACCTTGGCCGACGTGGATACGGGGGAGACGGAAGGCGTCAAAGCGGGCATCGCCGACCACGGCAGGGTCCACATCGAAGTCAAGCGGAGCCTGGAGCGTCCACTGGCAATCAGCTATCGGGCTGCCAACGGGGCGGGGTCCAGTCGCGGCGTCATCACCATCCTCCCCCAGACCGCAGGTTCAGCGGCCCCGACGCTGGTCGCCGAACCCGTCCATGCGACGGTCCGCTCCCACGGCAGCCTGTCCATTCCGGTCCTCGACCACGTCCATGGTGGGGCCACCGGCCCGCTCAGCCTCTCCCCCAAGCTCTCGGCCGCCCCCGCCGGAGCCAAGGGCCATGCCTTCGTCAGCGGCCAGCGGGTCCGCTTCCTTGCGGACGGCGGCCAGGGACACATGACACTGACCTACACGGTCACGGACCCGCAGGGCGGTCAAACGACCGGTTCCATTGACATCGACATCCACCCGGACCACTCTGAGGGCAAGCCGCCCAGCCAGCCCAGGGACTTGCGGGTCGGGGCCCAGGCGGGCCGACGTACCCGCGTCGAGGTGGATCTGACCGGCATCGATCCGGACGGCGATGACCTCCAGCTGATCGGCCTGGGCGAGCACCGCCCACGGTTGGGCCGGATCGTGGAGTTCGGCGGGGATTGGCTGACCTACGAGGCTTATCCGGATGCGAACGGACAGGACGGTTTTGATTATCAGGTGGAGGATTGGACCGGCCGGCGCAGCCAGGGCCACGTCCGCGTCGGTGTGACCGCCGGCGGACAGACTCGTGCCCCGATGGCCCGGGACGATCATATACAGCTGCGGCCGGGCGTCCAGGCGGACCTGCCGGTGACAGCCAACGACCTGACCGCAGACGGCCTGGAACCACGTCTGGATTCGGTCCTGCCTGCGGGCGGGACCGCCGGACTCAAAACCCGCGTCGTCGACGGACGAATCCGGCTAACCAGCCCCGACCAACCCTGCGAACGTTATCTGACCTATACGGTCCGGGACCATGAAGGCGCCATCGACCAGGCCACCCTGCGCCTGACGACCAGCCCTACGGCGCCTATCCTGCCTCCCCTGGCCGCCGAACTGCAGCCAGGGCCCAATGACCGGTGGAGGGGGCGGGAGGTCAGTCTGGACGTGCGCGGCAGGATCGCCAACCCGTCGGGTCCCGAAAACGACCTGCGCCTGGGCTTGGGTGAAGGGTCCGACGGGCAGGCAAGGCTCGAGGGAGGACCCGACTCGCGCACTCTGATCGCCGTCCTGGGCGAACGCGCCAGCACGATCCCCTATACGGTGACCAATGCCCGCTACGGCCTGAGCGCCACCGGGCTCATCCACCTGCCCGCCTACGGCGACATGCCGCCGGCCCTGAAAACCCATGCACACCCCTTGCACGTCAAGGCGGATGGCGGCCTGACAATCACCCTGTCGGATTGGGTGCAGGCCGGTCCGGGCCAACGGATACGCCTGGCCTCCACCCAATCGGTCACCGCCAGCCGATCAGACGGCTCGGACCCCTGTCTCGACCAGGAGCGGCTGCGCTTCAGACCGGCGCGGGGCTACTCAGGCCCGGCGTCCATCAGCTTCACCATCCGGTCCGAGCCGCCGGCGGATTCGCATGCAGGCCCCCACCAGGCGACGCTCACCATCCCGATCGAAGTGGATGGCGGCCGAGCCGTACCGCCCGTCCTCAGCGCCGCCCCGGTGGATGTCGAGGCCGGCGGTGCCCCCTACACGCTCTCGCTGAGACGGTTGACGGTCATGCACGGCCCCGCCGGCACCAGGGCCTTGACCTATGCGAGTCCCGGGCTTTCCGGAGAGGTCACGGCCCGGTTGACAGCAGGCGGCGCATTGACCCTGACGGCCAGCCGGAACGCCCCCTTGGGCAAGCGTCTGCACCTGCCTTTGACCATCCGCTACCCGGGCGGCAGGGTAGAAACCGGCCTGACCGTACGGATCGTCGCCAGCCGCAGGCCCCTGGCATCGCTGCCGGAACGCCGGATCGCCCTCGCCGCCGGACGCAGGCTCCGCATTGATGCCCTGGAAGGGGCCTTCAATCCCTTCCCCGACCAACCGTTGTCCCTGGTCAAGGCGTCCAGCGATACCGGCACACTCTCCGTCCGGATTCATTCGGGCGGTTGGCTGGAACTGGAAGCCAAGGACCCGGGTGAGGAGACCGGCGCCCGCGTCTCATTCACGGTCGCCGATGCCAGCGGTGCGCAATCACGTCGGGTGTCGGGCACAATCATCGTTGACTTTCTCAATCATCCTCGGCCGCCGACATTGCTGGCCGGGAATGTCTCCACGGGCGATGGGAGCATCTCGCTTTCCTGGCGACCCGGCGAGGCCATGGGTTCGCCGATCCTGGAATACCGGATCACCTACCAGGGGCCGGGAGGCACCGGCACACAGCCCTGCGGTCAGGCCACTTCCTGCACGGTGCGCGGACTGTCCAACGGCCAGGTCTACAGCCTGACGGTCCGCTCCCGCAACGCCCAGGGCTGGTCGCCGCCATCCGCCCCTTTGGCGGCACGGCCCGACGTCAGACCGGAGGCCCCGCAGGGGCTGGTCGTGGACGGGACAGACCAGGAGGAGCTGCACATCTCCTGGCGACCGGCGGCGAACAGGGGCAGCAGGGTGACCGGATACCAGGTCAGTGCCGACGGACCGGGCTGCGGAACGATCCTGGGCCGAGAGCCGACTTCGACCCAGGCGAGCATGGTCGTAGCCCACCAGGTAGCCGGCCGGACATGCACGGTCAGCGTGGAGGCCGGCAACATGGCTGGGCGGGGACCTGCGGCGGCCGCAAGCGGGGCCACTTGGTCCAGCCCGGACGCTCCCGACTTCGGCGAAATCATCCAAGGACAGCCGGGATGGCCACCCGGCCATGTGGAGGTCCGGCTCCGTGCCGGCGATCCCCATGGTCGGCCCTGCCAATCAGTCGACCTGACTGTCGCAGGGGTGGACCAGCGGCGGTTCGCCGTCTCCTATCCCTGCAAGGCGGATGGGTCGTCCACCGGCGGCGGGGCGGATCTGCCGGCCGACCTCATCGGACGCAGCATCACCCTGGTGGCGGTGACCCGCACCCAGGCCCGGTCAGGACTTTCCCCGACCGCGCGCCGCATCATCACCCTGGAAGGCAGGAGACCGGCATGAATGAAAAACAAGAGCCGACAGGGCCGGATGACCGTACCCTGCAGCCGGACGCCACCCGCATGCCCACCGGGCCCAATCGCACGCAGCCGAAAGGGGCACGGCCCGGCGGTTGCCGACGGCTGGACCCGCTTCAACCAAGCTCGGGGGCGGCGACCGAACGTATCGCGGACGCTACCAGGGTCGGCCCGGGCGAAGGAACAGACCCGGCCGGCAGGCGGCAACCCAGTCCCGAACAAGGCGGAAGCCTGCCCGACAGGACCCGCATCAGCGACCGAACACATGACAATGTCCATCTAGGTGCAGGCGGGTACGGAAGCGTCGGGGACGAGACAAGGACCCCTCGACCGCCCCTGCGGCAGGAACCGTACAGCGACCGCACACTGGTGGGCGAAAGCTGGTCATCAACCCGTATCGGCGGCCAGCGGGAGGAGGCAACGGCTGCCAACGACGCCGCTCTGCCCGATGGGACCCGACCCTGGTCCGACCGGCAACAGGCCGCCATCGACCCCAGGAACCCAGGCCCGGAAAGGAACGGAAGACAACGCCACACGACCACCACCCCCGGCGATGTCGGGGCCTTCCGCCGGACCTTCGATGCGCTGCTGGACGCCGTGGGCCAGGTTGTGATCGGCAAGGAACGGGCCATACGCCTGTGCCTGACCGCCCTGATTGCCGGCGGCCACATACTCCTGGAGGACGAGCCCGGCACAGGCAAGACCCAGCTGGCGCGGGCCATGGGCCATGCCCTGGGATTGGGGCTCAAGCGCGTCCAGTTCACACCGGACCTGCTGCCCTCCGACCTGCTAGGGGTCACTGTGTTCGACCAGGCGTCCGGCAGCTTCTCCTTCCGCCCCGGACCGGTCTTCACACCCGTGCTGCTGGCCGACGAGATCAACCGCGCCTCCCCCAAGGTCCAGTCCGCGCTCCTGGAGGTCATGGAGGAAGGCAGGGTCAGTGTGGATGGGATCAGCCGCCCCGTGGGCGAGCACTTCCTGGTCATCGCCAGCCAGAATTCGAACGGTCACTTGGGCACCTATGCCCTCCCGGAGGCCGAACTCGACCGTTTCATGCTGGTCACCTCCCTGGGGCCGCCCGGACGGCAGGCCAGCATGCAGGTCCTCCGCCAGGCCGACATACGCGACCGGGCCGATTCACTGGATTCCATCATCGATTGCAAGGGACTGTCGAATTTACGGAACACAGCGGTAGGCGTGCACTGCGCAGAGCCGATACTGGAATATATCACGCGCCTGTTGGAGGCCACCCGCCATAGCCGCCTGATCACCTCGGGCGCCTCCATCCGGGGCGGCCTGGCTCTGGTGCGCGGCTGCAAGGTCTGGGCGGCGTCGCAGGGACGCGACTACGTGACGCCGGACGACGTTCAGGACCTGCTGGACCCGGCCCTGGCCCATCGCATCCGTCTGGGCCAGGAGGCTAGGATGGACGGCGTGGACCGCCATCAGGCCCTGGATGCCGCCGCTTCAGCGGTGCCGGTCCCCCCGGGCGGGGAGGAAGCATGAGAGCGGTCCGGCCCCCGGAGCAGCGACATATGACCGCAGGGATGGGGGCGGCCCCCCATCCCCCTGCCGACGGTCAACCGGACCGTTTCCCTGCAAGCCGGCTGCGCCCCCTGGGTCTGGGCATGGCGGTATTGACAGCGACGGCCGCCCTGGCCTATCTCCCCTTGGGCTGGACGGAACTGCTGGCTGCCTCTGCCGCCGGAGCCGGCCTCCTGACGACGGCCCTCGCCATGACCTGCGTGAGGTCCGGACCGGACGCCAGCCTGAGCCTGTGCAAGCGCGCGCTGACGGTCGGTTCTTCGACCCTGGCCACCGTCACTGCCGTCAACAACGGGTCCCGACGGATGCCCGCCACGCTGGTGATGATCCGTGTCGGACGGGAGCATGTGTATTGGGAGCTGCCACCCTTGGGCCCTGGCGACAAGGCCGAACACCGGTGGACCCTGCATGCCGGGTCCCGGGGTGTCGCACCCTTGGGCCCCGTGTTTCTGCGCCGGGGCGACCCCTTCGGCCTGGCGGCCACGGTCCGACCGCTCACCCCGACCATCAGGCTACACGTCCATCCCAGGACGGTCCCCCTGCCCCCATCCGCCTTGGGAGGGTCGGCCGAAGGCGCGACCGGCGGACCCGGCCGCTCGGAGCAGGGACGGGACCTGCACAGCCTGCGTGAGTACCGGCCCGGCGATGACCTGCGGCGCCTGCATTGGGCCGGCCTGGCCCGTACCGGCCGGCTCCTGGTCCGTCTCTACGAGTCAGAGACAGACGAAACCCTCCTCCTCCACCTGGACAGGCGGCGGACCTCCTATGCTGACGCAGACGAGTTCGAACTGGCGGTCAGCATCCTAGCGACCTTGGGTCTGGCGGCCCTGGGCCGGGACATGGAAGCGGGTTCCAATCCGCTGACGCTGGCGGACGACCCTGGCTGGCGGCCTGCCGGCGTCGACGGATGGCTGGACCGGTGCAGCACCATCGTCTGGGACGGCGACGACCCCCCGGGCGATGAGTCACTGCGCAGATCGGAAACAATCCTTGGCGGAGCCCGTACTTCAGCGCCGAGCGCACCCGTCATGGCGGTGACCGGCTCGACCGGATCGCCCCCGGCGCTCATCCGCCGGCTGGACGGCATCCACCGGGGCAATGGACGCATCCGGGTGCTGGTGGCCGACCTGCATCGCACGAAAACGACCGCCCTGGCCGATGGCTCCGCCATGCACATCACCGACCTGTCACAGCTACCCCGCTTGCTTGGAGGGCCGGCGTGAAGGGCCCGGCTGCCGCGCCTGCCGAGCCCACGGCCGGATCCGCGCACGTTCTCACGCTCCGATCCTGTGACGGCCCTGGCGGCCCCCACCAGCGCCGATTGATTGCTGCGGCTCGGGCGCAGCTGTCGCTGGCGGCCTTCGAAACGGTCAACCTGATCGCCTCGCTCGCCTTGGCGGATGTGTACGGAACCTGGACAATCTGGCTTTCTTTGGCCCCCACAGCGGCCCTTCTCGCCGGACTGGCCGCCGCCTGCTCCCGTCTGCCCCGGCTGGCAGGACCTACCCAAGTCGCCCTGCTGCTGGGCTCCCAGGCCATTCTGGGGCCCGCCCTGGCCATGCCCGGCAGGCGCCTGTGGGGTTTTCTGCCATCCTGGGATCTCCTGCGCGCCGGCTGGCGCAGCTCAATCACGGCGTTCAAACTCCTGGCCGCCCTCGAGCCTCCCCTGGGCCGTGAGTCCGGCGGAGGCATGGCCCTGTGGACCCTGCTTTTGTGGACCGGTTTCATCGGTGGGCGCATGGCCTTGCGGGCCGGCCGAAGGGCCGGGGCCGCCTGGAGCCTGGCCGGAGCGGCGGCCTGCCCCCTGACGACTATGGCCATCAGCATCCTGCTGGGAACCCGGGCCGGTTGGCATCCGGCCACCGCAGCCCTGCCCCCGGCCACCGCGCTCCTCCTGTGGGCCGCTTGGTCCAGCGGGGAGATGGAACGGGGCCGCCTGGTGTCCAAACTGGTCTGTCTGGCTCTTTCATCCGGCTTCGCCCTCGCTGCCTCCGCCCTGCCGGCAGACCACCGTTGGGTCCTGCGCGACCACTATCTGCCGCCTGCCACGATCCTGGAAGGCACCAGCCCCTTGAGCGGATACCGGGCCTGGCGGAAGGATCTGCGGCAGGAATCCCTGTTGACCGTCCGGGGACTGCCGGACGGCACACCGGTCCGGCTTGCGGCCATGGACACCTTCGACGGGCAGGTCTGGAAAACCTCCCGTGCATCGTCAGGCGAACCCGGAGGCAGCTACCGTCGGCTGACCGGGGCCGGGCTGACGGAATCCACCTGTCCACAGCCCGCAGGCAGCTACTTCCAGGCCACCTTCCAAGTCGATCCCCGCGTGGAGGCCGGGCTGCTTCCCACGGCCGGGCAAGCGGCGGGCTTCGGCCGCTTTCGGGGTCTGGCTGCGGAGCAGGCCTACTATCAGGCGGCATCGGCCACAGGCATCACCGATTCGGGTGCAGCCAGCCCACGTTCCTACCTGGAAAAGGGAAGGGCTCCCGCGCCCCCTCCGTCACGCAGGGCGATAGCCCGCGCAGGGGCGAACCGGGTCACTCTGCCCCCACCGGAGCATGTGCCAGAGGCTGTGAGCGCTATCACCGACGAATTGGCCGGCCGCTCGAACGGCGCCGATGGGTACAGGGCGCTGGCGCTGGCGGACGGCCTACGGGCCCGGGGGTGGTTCTCACACGGTCTGGCCGGTGACCACCCCTCCCCGGCCGGCCATGGCAGCCACCGGCTGGCCGCCATGCTCCAGCCGGAGGGGATGATCGGCGACGACGAGCAGTACGCCTCCCTGCTGGCGCTTATGGCCCGCCGGGAGGGTTTGCCGGCCCGGGTGGTGATGGGATTCACGCCCGCCCACACCGAGGGCGTCATCGATGCCGAGCGCCGTCTCCCGGCGCAGCCGGACCCCTCCGACCGCACGGTATTCACCGGTGATCAGGTGGAGGCCTGGGTGGAAATCAGCCTGCAGGGCCTGGGCTGGGTGGCCTTCCACCCTTCTCCCCCCGCCAGCCGGCGGCCGCAGCCGGACCTGGCCCGGGCTGCCGAGCGCTCCGGGCGCGTCCGACGGCCCCCTCCCCCGTTGGCGGCTCCTTTGCGGGAAACCGAACCCGGCTGGGGAGGGTCCTCGGCGCCGGCAGGTGCCTCGGATCCCCCTGCCGACCCGTCCACCTGGGAACGCTACGGCCGGTATGCGGTCCGCATGGCCTTGGCCGTCATTCCCGTCGGATTGTGCACCTCCCTGGTCTGGTATCTTGCCGCCGCAAGCCGAAGGCGGCTGCGCTCGTCCCGGAAGGAGGGCCCGGCCTCAAGGCGCATCCTGAACGCCTGGGACCGGCTGATCGGCTTGGCCCGGCTCCGCGGGGTCGATGCATCGGGCAGTCGCAGCCGACAGGCGCGGGCCATCGCCGCGGCCCTGCACCCAGGCCCGGCGACCGTATCGGCCGACGACGGGAGGCCCGGCCCACAGTTGACCGACCTCGCCGCCCTGGCGGATCGGGCGGCTTTCAGCGGCCACGCCTGCACCGACCCGATGGCCGCCCGCGCCTGGGCCGCAGTGGACCGGATAGGCGAAAGCCTGCTTTTGGGCGCCCCGCCTGCAAGGCGCTGGCAGGCCAGGCTGTTCCCCGCCCACTCGGCCGCCGCCCACCTGCCCCGGCGGATACGGCGAGGGGCCCGCCCCGGCGTTCATACGCTGGAGGCGGGCCCCTGATCCGGGTCCTATGACAGGATCACTGATCGGCCGAAGAGAAGGAGGCTTCGCTCGAGCCGGAACCCGCCTTCTTGACGTCGCCGGACTGCTTGTTCTGCGCGTCGGTGAAGCCCAGGTCACTCGACCCCTGGGCGGCCTGCTGGTCCTGATCGGCCTTGACGGCCTCTTCATCATCCGCGGTCGACCCGTTGGACGGCAGGTCGCCGTTGGCATCCAGGCTGGACTGGCCACCCTGGTCGTTGAGGAAGTCGTCGGGGTTGAAATCGTCGCCCAGCTTCAGCTCGCCGAAGTCGAGGCCGGAGAAGTCCACATCGGACAGGTCGGCATCGGACAGGTCGCCGGACTCCTCGCCACCGAGCCCGAAGTTCGGGTAGATGGTGTCGCGGATGGCCTTGTCGGGTTCCACCTTGGCGTTGCGGTAGCGCGCCAGGCCGGTTCCCGCCGGGATCAGCTTGCCGATGATCACGTTCTCCTTCAGACCCTTCAGGTCATCGACCTTCTGGCTCAGGGCGGCTTCGGTGAGCACGCGCGTCGTCTCCTGGAAGGAGGCGGCGGACAGCCAGGAATCGGTGGCCAGGGAGGCCTTGGTGATGCCCATCAGCTCGGGGCGTCCTGCAGCGGGCTTGCCGCCGGCCTTGACCGCCTTGATGTTGGCGGCCTTGAACTTGGCCTGGTCGGCCAGTTCGCCGGGCAGCAGGTCGGTGTCACCGGAGTCGATGACCGTGACCCGCCGCAGCATCTGGTGGACGATGACCTCGATGTGCTTGTCGTGGATGTCCACGCCCTGGGAGCGGTAGACGGTGTGCACCTCGTTCACGATGTTCACCTGCGCGGCGCGGGGGCCGAGGATCCTCAGGATCTTCTTGGGATCGACCGAACCCTCGATCAGCTGGGTGCCTGCGTCCACGTGCTGCCCGTCTTTGACGAGCATGGGCGCGCGGCGCGTCACCGGATAGGTCAGGGGCTCGATGGTCCCGTCGTCCGGCGTCAGGGTCACCTGGCGGCCGCGGTCGGTGTCCTCCACCTTCACGCTGCCGGGGAACTCCGCGATCGGAGCCTCGCCCTTTGGTGTGCGGGCTTCGAAGAGCTCGGTGACACGGGGCAGACCCTGGGTGATGTCGGAGGCCGACGCCACACCACCGGAGTGGAAGGAACGCAGGGTCAGCTGGGTGCCGGGCTCGCCGATCGACTGGGCGGCGACGATGCCGACCGCCTCGCCGACGTCGACCATGCGCATGGTGGCCAGGGACCAGCCATAGCACTTGGCGCACACGCCGCGGGTGGATTCGCAGGTCAGCACGGAGCGGGCCTTGACCTCCTCCACACCGTGTGCCACCAGGTCGCGCAGCACATCCATGGACAGGGCGTCGTCGCGCTTGTAGAGCACGGTCTTGCCGTCCTTGGGATCGAGCACGTCCTCGGCCAGCAGACGGGAGTATGGACCACCGTCGGCCGCCTTGACCAGGACCAGCTTGCCGTTCTCGTCGCGCTCGGCCACTTTCATGGCCAGACCGCGCTTGGTGCCGCAGTCCTCCTCGCGCACGATCACATCCTGGGAGACGTCCACCAGTCGGCGGGTCAGGTAGCCCGACTCGGCGGTACGCAACGCCGTATCGGCCAGACCCTTGCGGGCACCGTGCTGGGAGATGAAGTACTCGAGCACGGACAGGCCGTCGTGGTAGTTGGACTTCACCGGTCGGGGGATGATCTCGCCCTTCGGGTTGGCCACCAGGCCTCGCATGCCGGCGATCTGGCGGATCTGCATCCAGTTTCCACGGGCTCCGGACTGCACCATGATGTTCACGTTGTTGTTGTCGTGGAAGTTGTCGCGCATGGCGTCTGCGACCTTATCGGTGCACTCGGTCCACAGGTTGATCAGCTCCTGGCGGCGCTCCTCGTTGGTCAGCAGGCCCATGTCGTACTGGGAGTTGACCTTGGCCGCCTGGCCCTCGTAGTCCTTGATGATTCCGGACCGGTCGGGCGGCACGATGATGTCGGAGAAGGCCATCGTCACACCGGACCAGGGGGCCCGGGTGAAGCCCAGGTCCTTCAGCGCGTCCAGGCAGGCGGCGACCTGCGCGGTGGAGTAGCGCGTGGCGATGTCGTCGACGATGCCGGCCAGCTTGCCCTTGGCCACCTGTTCGTTGATGAACGGGTAGTCCACGGGCAGCGTCCGGTTGAACAGGATGCGTCCGAAGTTGGTCGCGAACAGCCGCGAGCCGTCCTTCAGGACCTCCTCCTTGACCACGTCCGGGCTGCCGGGCTCGGGGTCGACGACCTTGAGTTCGCCGGGCTCCCAGTCCTTGGGCATCACGAAGTCGGCGGGCACGCGCAGCAGGATCTTGGACTGCATGTCGATCTCGCCCAGATCCAGGGCCATGCGGGCCTCGGCCATGGTGGAGAAGATCCGGCCCTGCCCCTTGGCGCCGTCAACGACGGTGGTCAGGTAGTACAGGCCCAGGATCATGTCCTGCGAAGGCATGGTCACGGTGTGGCCGTCGGCGGGCTTGAGGATGTTGTCGGAAGCCAGCATCAGCGAACGGGCCTCGGCCTGCGCCTCCGCGGACAGCGGCAGGTGGACGGCCATCTGGTCGCCGTCGAAGTCGGCGTTGAAGGCCGCGCACGCCAGCGGCGGCAGGTGGATGGCCTTGCCTTCGACCAGGATCGGCTCGAAGGCCTGGATGCCCAGGCGGTGCAGGGTCGGTGCGCGGTTGAGCAGCACGGGGTGCTCGGAGATGACCTCCTCCAGCACACCCCAGACGGCCGCGTCGCCACGGTCGACCAGGCGCTTGGCGGACTTCATGTTCTGCGCGAAGTTCATGTCCACCAGCCGCTTGATGACGAAGGGCTTGAACAGCTCCAGGGCCATCGGCTTGGGCAGGCCGCACTGGTGCATGCGCAGGGATGGGCCGACCACGATCACGGAGCGGCCCGAGTAGTCCACGCGCTTGCCCAGCAGGTTCTGCCGGAACCGGCCCTGCTTGCCCTTGAGCATGTCGGCCAGGGACTTGAGGGGGCGGTTGGACGCGCCGGTGACCGGGCGGCCGCGCCGTCCGTTGTCGAAGAGCGAGTCCACCGCTTCCTGAAGCATGCGCTTCTCGTTGTTGAGCATGATCTCGGGCGCACCCAGCTCGATCAGGCGCTTGAGGCGGTTGTTGCGGTTGATCACGCGCCGGTAGAGGTCGTTGAGGTCGGATGTGGCGAACCGGCCGCCGTCCAGCTGGACCATGGGTCGCAGGTCGGGCGGGATCACGGGGATCGCGTCCAGGACCATGGCCTCGGGCTTGTTGCCGGTGGTCAGGAAGGCGTTGACGACCTTCAGGCGCTTGAGGGCGCGGGCCTTGCGCTGGCCGGAGCCCGTCGCGATCTCCTCGCGCAGCTCCTTGGCGGAGCCCTCCAGGTCGAAGTCCTGCAGGCGCTTCTTGATCGCCTCGGCGCCCATGCAGCCTTCGAAGTAGTCGCCGTAGCGGTCCTCCATCTCCCGCCACAGGTCCACATCGCCCTCCATGTCGCCGGGCCTGAGCTCCTTGAAGCGGTCGAAGACGGCCGTGACGCGCTGGATCTGCTCGTCGTAGCGCTTGCGGATGTTGGTCATGTCGCGCTCGGCGCCGTTGCGCAGCCGGGTCTTCATGCTCCCCTTGGCCTCGTCGGACTGTTCGAGCTCGGCCAGGTCCTCTTCCAGCTTCTTGGAGCGCTTGTCGATCTCGAGGTCGCGCTTCTTCTCCAGCTGGCCGATCTCGTTGTCGAACTCCTCCTGCAGGTCGGGCAGGTCCTGGTGCCGCTGGTCGTCGTCCACCTTGGTGACCATGTAGGCCGCAAAGTAGATGACTTTCTCCAGGTCCTTGGGCGCGATGTCCAGCAGGTATCCCAGCCGGCTCGGCACGCCCTTGAAGTACCAGATGTGGGTCACGGGCGCGGCCAGCTCGATGTGGCCCATGCGCTCGCGGCGCACGCGGGAGCGGGTGACCTCCACGCCGCAGCGTTCGCACACGATGCCCTTGAAGCGCACGCGCTTGTACTTGCCGCAGGCGCACTCCCAGTCGCGGGTGGGCCCGAAGATCTGCTCGCCGAACAGGCCGTCCTTCTCGGGCTTGAGGGTTCTGTAATTGATGGTCTCGGGCTTCTTGACCTCGCCGTAGCTCCAGCCGCGGATGTCGTCGGCGGTGGCCAGTCCGATTCTCAGCTTGTCAAATGCATTGACGTCCAGCACTATGTTGTCCTGTCTTTCAAATCCTTGCAGCCTGTGGGCTGCCTATTCGACTCTCGGGGGCCGCCGGGCGCCCTTGCGGGTCCGCTCCGGCGGCCGTGATCGGTTCGGCCTTACTGGAATTCGGGCTGGGGCGCGGACTGGTCCGCCTTGGCGGAGGCGTCCGGCCGGGCGCCGATGTTGAAGCCCAGGTCGTTGCCCTCGCTCGGGTCGTCGTCCTCGTCCTTCATCTCGATGACGTTGCCTTCGGCGTTCAGCACCTCCACGTTCAGGGAGAGCGACTGCATCTCCTTGAGGAGCACCTTGAAGGACTCGGGGATGCCTGCCGGCGGCAGGTTCTCCCCGCGTACGATCGCGCCGTATGCCCGCACGCGGCCGTCCACGTCGTCGGACTTGGTGGTCATCATCTCGTGCAGGGTGTAGGCGGCGCCGTAGGCTTCGAGCGCCCAGACCTCCATCTCGCCGAAGCGCTGGCCGCCGAACTGGGCCTTGCCGCCCAGCGGCTGCTGGGTGATCATCGAGTAGGGTCCGGTGGAGCGGGCGTGGATCTTGTCGTCGACCAGGTGGTGGAGCTTGAGCATGTACATGTAGCCCACGGAGATCGGCTTGGGGAAGGGCTCGCCGGTGCGGCCGTCATAGAGCTGTGCCTTGCCGTCCTCGCCGACCAGCTTCTCGCCGTCGCGGTCGGGCAGGGTGGTCTTGAGCAGCCCCTTGATGGTCTCGGGGCGCACGCCGTCGAACACGGGGGTGGCCACCGGGGTGCCCGGCTCGCCCTTCTCCGCGCCCTGGGGCACGTACTTCTTCCACTCGGCCTCCAGGTCGGGGTCCAGGGAGATGTCCCATCCGGCGTGGGCGATCCAGCCGAGGTGGAGCTCCAGGACCTGTCCCAGGTTCATTCGGGAGGGCACGCCCAGGGGGTTGAGCATGATGTCGATCGGGGTGCCGTCGGGCAGGAACGGCATGTCCTCCTCGGGCAGGATGCGCGAGATGACGCCCTTGTTGCCGTGACGGCCCGAGAGCTTGTCGCCCTGGGTGATCTTGCGGTGCTGGGCCACGTACACGCGGATCATCCGGTTGACGCCGTTGGGCAGCTCGTCGCCGTCCTCTTCGGCCTCCTCGCGGGTGACCTCCTTGATCTGGATGACCGTGCCGGTCTCGCCGTGGGGCACCCGCAGGGAGGTGTCGCGCACCTCGCGGCTCTTTTCGCCGAAGATGGCGCGCAGGAGTCGCTCCTCGGGGGTCAGCTCGGTCTCGCCCTTGGGCGTGACCTTGCCGACCAGGATGTCGCCGGCCTCCACCTCGGCGCCGATGCGGATGATGCCGCGCTCGTCCAGGTTGGCCACGGCGTCCTCGCCCACGTTGGGCAGGTCGCGGGTGATCTCCTCGGCGCCCAGCTTGGTCTCGCGGGCGTCGATCTCGTATTCCTCGATGTGGATGGAGGACAGCGTGTCGTCGCGCACCAACCGCTGGGAGATGATGACGGCGTCCTCGTAGTTGTAGCCGTTCCAGGGCATGAAGGCCACGAGCACGTTCTTGCCCAGGGCCATCTCGCCCTTCTGGGTGGCGGGGCCGTCGGCCAGGACCGTCCCGGCCTCCACGCGCTCTCCGTCCTTGATCAGCGGCACCTGGTTGTAGCAGTTGGTCTGGTTGGACCGCTGGAACTTGGCCAGGCGGTAGCTCGACTGCGTGCCGTCGTCGTTCATCACGCGGATCATGTCAGCGGACACGTAGGTGACGACGCCCGGCTTGTCGGCCAGGATCACATCGCCTGAATCCACGGCGGAGCGCCACTCGGAGCCCGTGCCGACCAGGGGCCGTTCGGACTTGACCAGCGGCACGGCCTGGCGCTGCATGTTGGTGCCCATCAGGGCGCGGTGGCCCTCGTCGTGCTCCAGGAAGGGGATCAGGGAGGCGCCCACGGACACCATCTGCCGTGGGGACACGTCCATCAGGTCGACCTCGTCGATCGGCACATCGGTGGCCTCGGCCTCGGCGTTTCGCACCAGGGCCTGGTCGTCGACGAAGTGCCCGTCCTCGGTCAGCTCCTGGTTGGCCTGGGCGATGGTGTGCTCACCCTCCTGGTCGGCGGTCATGTAGACCACGTCGTCGGTCACCTGGCCGTCCACCACCTTGCGGTAGGGGGTCTCGATGAAGCCGAAGGGGTTGACGCGGGCGAAGGTCGCCAGCGAGCCGATCAGACCGATGTTCGGACCCTCGGGGGACTCGATCGGGCACATGCGGCCGTAGTGGGAGGGGTGCACGTCGCGCACCTCCATGGAGGCGCGGTCGCGCGACAGGCCGCCGGGTCCCAGTGCCGACAGGCGGCGCTTGTTGGTCACGCCGGACAGCGGGTTGTTCTGGTCCATGAACTGCGAGAGCTGGGAGGTCCCGAAGAACTCCTTGATCGTCGCGTTCAGGGGGCGGATGTTGATCAGGGACTGGGGCGTGATCGCCTCGGCGTCCTGGGTGGTCATGCGCTCGCGGACCACGCGTTCCATGCGGCTCAGGCCGGTGCGCAGCTGGTTCTGGATCAGCTCGCCCACCTGGCGCACGCGGCGGTTGCCGAAGTGGTCGATGTCGTCCACGTCCACCCGCAGCTCGATGTCCTGGCCGTCCCGCGTGCCGGCGAAGGTCTCGCCGCCGTCGTGCAGGGTCTCCAGGTACTTGATCGTGGAGACGATGTCCTCGGG
This sequence comes from Bifidobacterium xylocopae, assembly GCF_003315615.1. Lineage (GTDB taxonomy): Bacteria > Actinomycetota > Actinomycetes > Actinomycetales > Bifidobacteriaceae > Bombiscardovia > Bombiscardovia xylocopae. The sequence continues at coordinate 1,367 of NZ_PDCH01000014.1, read as the reverse complement.
GTGCAGGGCGCGGTCGTTGTAGTCGGACTCGAGCCCCAGCTTGCGGTTGATCTTGTAGCGGCCCACGCGCGCCAGGTCGTAGCGCTTGGTGTTGAAGTAGAAGGACTCCAGCAGGTTCTTGCCGGCCTCGGGCGAGGCGGCGTCCGCCGGGCGGATCTTGCGGTACAGGTCGGTCAGGGCCTCGTCCTGGGTCTCGATCGGCTCCTTCTCCAGGGCGTCGAGCACCAGCGGGTAGCCCTTGAAGGCCTTGCGGATCTCGGCCTTGGACATGCCGATGGCCATCAGGAAGACGATGGCGGATTGCTTGCGCTTGCGGTCCACGCGCACGCCGAGCACGTCGCGCTTGTCGATCTCGAACTCCAGCCAGGCCCCGCGCGAGGGGATGATCTTGGCGCCGAAGATCTCCTTGTCGGAGGTGCGGTCGGGCGTGCGGTCGAAGTAGACGCCCGGGGAGCGCACCAGCTGGGTGACGATCACGCGCTCGGTGCCGCCGATGATGAAGGTGCCGTGGGGCGTCTGCAGGGGGAAGTCCCCCATGAAGACGGTCTGGCTCTTGATCTCGCCGGTGTCGCCGTTCTCGAACTCGGCGTTGACGTACAGGGGCGCGGAGTAGGTGTAGTCCTTCTCCTTGCACTCCTGGACCGTGTGCCGGGGCTCCTCGAAGTAGGGGTCGGAGAAGGTCAGGCTCATGGTCTGCGCGAAGTTCTCGATCGGGGAGATCTCCTGGAACACCTCGTCCAGGCCGGAGACGTGGGGCACCACGTGGGTGCCGGCGACCTCGTCCTCCTCCACGCGCCGCTTCCAGCGCTCGTTGCCGATCAGCCAGTCGAAGCTGTCGGTCTGCACGCCCAGCAGGTAGGGCACGTCGATGGGTTCCTTGATGGACCCGAAATTCACGCGGTCCGAGGCCTTGTGGAGCTTGATCGCTTCCTGGTCGGCGCGTGCTTGGACTTTCGTACTAGATGTCACCGCTTGTTTGGCAGCCAAAATGGACTTTCCTTATCGTTCGCCGTACTCGATAATTCGTTTCTGCGTAACCCCAGGAGCAAACGCCACGACAGCCGCCATATGCCGATTCGCGGGCGCTTCCTCGATGACGCATGCCCGCTATATGACACACCTCATACAAAGACTTCAGTCTATCACGCTCCACCGGTGTTCGCAAGCGGCAGAAGCGCGCCCCCTGCCGCCCGGGCCGGCCCCCATGCCTGGTCCGACGTACGGGCCGCACAGCCGCTTTTCTGCCCACCCGCCGACCCTTCCGACGCGGCCGACCAAGGCTCAGGTCTGAGACGCCGTCGTCGACCCCGCTCGACACACTATGTGCCGCTCCCCCTAGTCTCATCTCACTCTGTCTCACCACTCTT
>NZ_PDCH01000013.1 GCF_003315615.1 Bifidobacterium xylocopae | reverse complement strand
GGCGTGGTGGACGGGCGGATGGGTGGCGTGGGGGGGGAGTGGTGGGAGGGGTGCCGGTCCACGGGCGCGGGGGCGGGGCGGTTGTGGGGTGGGGGGAGGTGGGCGGGGGGGGGGGGGGTGGAGGGGGGGGGGGGCGGGGGGGGCGGTCGGGGGGTGGGGTGTGGGGGATGCGGTTCTAGCGCTGGCCCCTCAGGCGTCGCATGGCCTCGCGCCGTGCATCCTTTTCCAAGCGGTCGATGTAGACGTGCCCGTCCAGGTGGTCACACTCGTGCTGGAGCATACGGCCCATGATGCCTCTTCCTTCCAAGGTAATCTCCTTGCCTTCGAGATCCATGCCCCTGACCTTGGCATAGTCTGCCCTGCGTGTGGAATACCACAGGTTGGGCAGGGAGAGGCAGCCTTCCTCCCCCACTTGCTCGCCTTCGGTTTCAACAATCACGGGATTGAGCACGTAGCCCAGCTTGCCCCCGATGTTATAGGAGAAGGCCCTGAGACTCACGCCGATCTGGTTGGCGGAGAGACCCGCTCGCCCCGGATCATCCACGGTTTCAACCAGATCGGTCACCAGACGGTGTATCGCAGGCGTGATTGCCTTGATTTCCTCACAAGTGGTACGCAGGACGGGGTCGGGCACCACCCTGATCTGTCGGATTGTCACTACCCTGCTCACCTCGCTTCGGGTTCAGTACGGTCGCTGTCGGGTTCCTCCCCGGCATTCATTTCATCAGTCCCGGTGTCGCCGGTCTTCGCCTCGCGCAGGCGTTCGGTCACGGATGCCAGGGAGTCGGTCACAGATGTCTTGGCCTTGTTGAGCATGGGGGCCACCGATTCGGGGGTCTTGACCCGGATCTTCGACGGAGCCGCCGCTTTGGCCCCTGTAGTCTTCGGTGCATACAGCACATGGTCTATCAGTTCCGCATAGCGTTCGAGCACCTTGGGACGGACAACCTTGAGCGAAGGCGTCATTGTGCCGTCCTCCTCGTTGAAGTCCTTGTCGAGGATGATGAACTTGCGGACAGACTCGGCACGGGAGACATCGCCATTGGCCTGGTCCACGTACTGCTGGATGAACGCACGCACAGCATCATTGCGGCTGGCCTGCTCGAGTGTCATCGCCTCGTCCAGGTGCTGCGCCTTGAGCCAGGACCCCAGCATCTCCTCATCAAGGGTGACGACCGCTCCCACGAACGGCTTGCCGTCCCCGACGACCACAGCCTGGGAGACGATCGGGCAAGTGCAGATGGTCTCCTCCATCGGTGCAGGCGATACGTTCTTGCCACCCGCCGTGATGATGATGTCCTTCTTGCGACCGGTGATGAAGACGAAGCCCTGGTCGTCGATACGGGCCAGATCGCCGGTGTGCAGCCAGCCATCCTCGTCCAGGACGGTCGCATCCAATTCCGGGTTCTTGTAATAGCCCATGAAGACCGAGGGGCTCTTGACCAATAGCTCGTCATCGTCCGACAGGCGCACGGTGATGCCCGGGCCCGGTCGTCCTACCGAACCGACCTCGTTGGCGTCCTCGAAGTTGACACAGCATGGAGCGGCGGTCTCGGTCATGCCATAGCCCTGTATGAAGGTGATGCCGTCGATGCCATTGAAGAAGTGAGCCAGTTCGGCATTCATAGGTGCTCCCCCGCAGGCGAGGAAGCTCAGATTTGAGCCCAGAGCAGACTGGATCGTGTTGCCGACGGCCTTCATATAGAAGGAATGTTTCATGCACGCGGCCAGGGAGTGCCCTCGACCCTCCTGATCGTCCTTGGACCAAGTGACGAAATGCTGGTAGGCACCGGCGAAGATCCTGCCGGTCATGCCCGTTCCCGCTTTCTGGGAGGCGGCGTTATAGACTTTTTCGAAAACCCGGGGAACGGCCAGCAGGTATGTGGGCCGGAAGGTGCGCAGGTCGGCCAGGAGGTGCTTGGTGTTGGAGACGTACCCCACCACACCCTGGGCTCCGATGGCCACATACTGGATGTAGCGGGCGAAGCAGTGGGCCAGTGGCAGGAAGAGCATCAGCCTGGTTGGTGCCGCCAGCATGTGGTACAGGACCTCCCACCCGGCGAAAACGATATGGGTGAAGTTACGCGACGACAGCATGACCCCTTTGGGACTGCCGGTGGAGCCGGACGTATAGACGATGGTGGCCAGGTCGTCCGCCTTGACCTGTGCTATCGCCCGATCCAACTCATCATCGGAGACCGACTGGCCGAAGTCACATACCGCGTTCAGGCCCTCGGCCTCATAGTTGAAGACGTATTTGACGTCCGGCAGATCGTCCCGGAGCTGTTCAAGCACCTGCGCATGCCCGGCATCGCCTGCGAAAGCGATGACACAGTCCACATCCTTGACAATGAGCTCGGCCTGCCTGGGCGAATCGGTCTCGTAGATGGGCACCGAGACCGCACCGATGGCGGCGCAGGCGAAGTCTGTGACACCCCAGTCGTAGCAAGTGGCCGAATAGATGACCACCATGGAACCCTTGCGTACCCCCAGAGCCAGGAGCCCCTTGGCCACCTGACGGACCCGGTCCTGCATCTGCCCTGCGGTGACATCATGCCATGATCGGGTGGCCGGGTCCTGCCATTGGGCAATCAGATCCTGGGGATCACGTTCTACACGATGGGCCAGGAGGGAATATATAGTGTCCTTGTCGGTCGTCGGATGCATGTCCTCGACTGTGTATTCACGCAACATACTTTCAACTATATGGGTTGGGCCCGTCAAAGCCCACGTCAGCCGAGATCAAGCAGAGTACAGAGCCATCCTTCACCTCTGGCCTGCATCGTCACGTTCGCCTGGTACCGTTCGTGCAGCGCAGCCAGGGTCACCACCATCTCGAAGCGGCCTCCACCGACGGCGAAGACCTCGACATCCACCGGCACGATCGGTGGATAGGAGACCGCACCGTCCGGCCTTCGCACCCGCCCGAAACCAGACCCCTCAAGGATTCGGGCGAACAATTTCAGGCGCTCCAGACATACCGGAGTAAGCAGACCGGACAGCTGACCGGGATCGAAGTGGCCGCGGGCCACGTCATAGGCTTTGCAGGCCAGGAAAGCCGATCGGGAGGCCAGATCGCGCGCCCGACCGGCATTCGCCGAACCTTCGGCGAATCCTGCATCCACATAGCGCACCGGGAGTTCCCTGCCGCCGAACCCAAGTGGTATGGAAGTCACCACGGCCAGCGAAATCGGGCCGGATCTCCCCTCCCCCTGTCTAGAAACCTCTGCACCCACCATGCTTCCCTCTCCTTAGCAATCCTTTGGTGACCAAGTCCAATCCCACCAGCATGGAACCTGGTTCGTCACCCGACAAGTCCGAAACCACAGCTTGTGCGTATGTGGACGCAAGGCCATACAATGGGGTCCTGTCAGCAGGGTCTGTCCTACAGGGGCGGTGCAGGAGCGAGGAGCCGTAGTGGAGTGCGATAAAAAGCGAATGGCCATGAGACTGACTACGGCGGTGGCAACCCTGTGCCTATTGGGTGGCATGGCAGCCTGCTCAGGGACCAGACCCCCAACCGAAACCGGTTCCCCGACCGCCACAACCGCCCCACGTGCAAGCGGTTCCGTTGCGGTATTCACACCATCCGATGGCATTACCTTCTCACAACACACCCCTATCAACAAGTGGGCAACTTTCACCCCAGAACTCAAGGAAGCCCTCGGTAAGCATGGATTCGCCGCATCGGCTTTCTCCTCGGCCACCGGCAGAAGCATGGATGAGCAGAGCAGGCAGGTGCAGGACTACGTTGTGTCACACTCCGGTCATCGCGCCGGAAAGGGTGACGCAGCGGAACCGACGACCCTGATTGTGGCACCGGCCACGCGGCCAGATGCCCTGGCACGGCAGTATGGGGACTACGTCGCTTACCCCATGCTTAATTCCCGCCCGAGTGAATCATCCGGTCGATCCGATAGGACGAGAGCCCAAGGAGAGAAGCGACCCAGCGGGGAAAACGGCCAGGACAAGGATATGAAAGGGAAAGAGGAGGAAGCCCAGGCATACCGGCGACTGGTCTCGTCGCTCAAACTCGCCAAACGCGAGGGCATGCATGTCGTCCTCCTGTCCAGCGACCTGGCCGAGGTGGTGCCCGACCTGATGGTGGATATGTCCAACGCCGAGCAGATCGGACGCACCCAAGCCCAACAGCTGGTAGGCAAGCTCGAACTTGACAAGGCCAGCAGTAACAGTCCACGCTCGATCGAGGTGCTCATCCCCAGCGGTTCACCGGACAGTGATCAACATGGCGAAGATAGCGCAGAGTCATCCGCCGAAGCCTTCGCGCAACAGTCATTCAAAGGCATCTGGCAGGTCCTTGCCCCCTACTTCAAGGATGGTCGTGCCGTCAGCCCCTCCGGACGCCTGGACGCTCACAGCGGGGAGGACAGTTGGAGAGCGGTGGCATTCGACCCCGGGACGGACACAGGAGCATCAGCCAAGCAGATGTCCGCCCGGCTGGAAACGGACGCCCGTTCCTCCGGCGCTCAACGGATCGACGGGGTCATAGCCATGAACGACTTCATCGCATCGGGTGTAATGGACGCCTTGGGCGACATGGGATACACCGGTTCGTCGGCCGATGTGAACCCGCAGATATCAATCGGCGACATCGTCGGCAACATGACCGGTCGTAAGGACCTGCAACGGCATCCAGTACCCAGACCGCAGGCCTCCAAGACGCCTGGGGCATCGAAAGGGGAGACCGATGGACACGGTGGTGCGGCCGAGGACACAAGCCCATCCGATCAGCATCGCTGGCCCATCGTCACCGGTTACGGTGCATACATCGACAACATCCCCGAGATAGTCAACGGCCGCCAGTGGATGACCGGCCTTGAGGACCGCCATGGCCTGGCCGCCTCCCTGGCCGAGGCCTGCTGGAGACTCAACACTGGGCAGGGTCCGGCCTCGCTGCCGGGAGTTTCTGACCAGGAGCGCATGGGCCGGCACGTACCTGTCCTTTCCCTCCCCCTAATCGCCGTATCGGCCTCCAACCTGAAAAGCACACTGATCGACACCGGCTATGTCAAACCAGCCGAAGCCGGCCTGTGACTAGTATCCATCTGATTACCCACGCTCAGGGTTTGAGGACGATTCGATGGGGATGGATCCTGCCCGCCGGATCCAGGTAAGCACGTTTGCCCTTACGAAGTCCCCAGTGCAGGCAGCGTCCGTCACAGTGGTCTGAGGTCCCTTGCACCTTCGCGAAAACCTGGCGGCGGGCCACCTTATCGCCCGGTGTCAGACTGGTCGTGGCGGGCTCGAAGCTGACGGTCAGCGCACCTACCCTGAGGCTGACCACATCCTTGCCCGCGACCCTGCCCGAAAAAGATAGCACTCCGGCCTGGGGTGCGAGTATATCCTCTCCCCCATGGCTTGCCATATCCATGCCCCGGTGGCCCGGCAACCAAGGCTTGGAAGGATTATCGAACGCCTTGGTAATGGGAGGAGGCCCTGCGAGGGGCCAATCCCAGGCCGATGGGCAAATCGCGCCATCCTGCTGATCATTGACTTCACGTGACTGTGCGCAGACCCGCGAAGGTGCGGATATGGACTGTGCCAGAGACAGAGCCAGCATCAGGATCAGCATGCACACAGCCTTCAACCTTCGCTTCCTACCGATGCCATATAGGCCATGAACGCGGATCATCCGCCTGTTTCGCCAGTTGAACGCTCGCATGATCGCCTCCCAATCCCAAACCGCCATACGCCGGTTGGAGAAACATTCTGGCGCCTACAATCAGCACGGGCAATCAGATCATGATGATGTGGTCGAATGTACGTCAGACAGGGCCCGGTGGGACCATACACTCGACAGGCAAACGGCAGCCGGCCGCACGGGGCTGGAATCCCCATGCGGCCGGCTGCCATGGCCATGTCCTTCGAGGCTGGCTACTGCATCAACGGCCGGATACAGCCAGTGTCAGGCTTTCACTTACTTTCCTGGGCCATCCAATAGGCAAGGGACTTCAGATGGCCGGCATGCAGGCGGTCAGTGAACTCCTTGACCTGCCTGGGATCCTTGCAGGTCTCAGGGAAACGCATGTAACGGGTGTCGAATGGGCGCTCGCGACTCAGCTTGACATCGATGACCGAGGCCTTCGTGGCTCGCTTGGCCGCAGCGAATGCCTGCCTGGCCTCCTCAGGGGTGCGCACAGTGAATCCCACCGCGCCATAGCCCTCGGCCACTTTGGCCCAGTCGGTATCGGGCAGATCAACCCCGGAGAGGGGTTGGTGCGAATCGTCCAGCTGCTCAGCTTCGATGAATCCCAATGTCTCGTTGGAAAAGACCACGTTGATGACCGGCGCATCGTACTTGAGCTGGGCCAGGATCTCCTCACTGAGCATGGCGAAACCGCCATCGCCGGACAGGGAGTAGACCGTGGAATCCGGATATTCCAGCTTTGCCGCCAAAGCGGCCGGTACCGCGAATCCCATGGTGGCATGCTTGCCTGAGACGCACCACTTATTGGTCGGCTTGATCTTTGCCAGGCGCAGGAAGTTGATATCAACATTCCCTACGTCCGGGATGATGATGTCATGGTCATCAAGTTGCTCGTTCAACGCGTTGAAGACAGGCTCCGGACGCAGAGGCATGCTGTGGTCGTCCTTGAAGGAGTCGAGCCACTCCTGCCAGTTCTGCTTGCTCTTGATGCAGGCCCGGTAGAAAGGCTTTGATGCCTGCTCATGTCCGGTCTCGATCATGGAGCGCAGGGCAAGCTTGGCATCGGCCTGGATGGCGACGGCTACCTCGGGTTGGAATCGTTTGCCCAACTTGGCGCCGTCGTTGTCGATCTGGATGATCTTGGTGGAAGGCGCCACGAATTTCGATCCGAAGGGGTTGTCGGAACCCACCCACACCATCACGTCGCATGTGTACTGGGCCTCTGTCGCGGTCTTGGTGGCCACACGACCGGCCGACTGCAGGTAGGCCGGGTAATCGTCCTCGACGATGCCTTTGCCTGGGAACGTCGAGGTGAGCGGCATCTTGAATTGTTCCGACATCCCGATCAGCTCGTCGTGCGCTTCCTTGGCACCCATACCGAAGTACAGCAGTGGGCGCTCGGCCGACTCGACCAGCCTCACGGCTTCCTCAATCAGATCCTGATGCGGTGGAATCGGCATCGGCGGGCGGAAGTTCCTGGCGGTGGCGACCGGCAGGTCCTCGATCTCGGCCCAGGCCAGGTCCTTGGGGATGGTGATGACGGAGACGCCGCTGTACTTATAGGCGCGTCGGATGGCCTCGTCCACCAAAGCGGGCAGACCCTGTGCGGAGGTCGCGGTCCGGTTGAAGACGGCCACATCCGCGAACATGGGCTCCTCATCCATGGCTTGGAAGAAGTCGATGTTCATGAACTCCTGGGGGACCTCACCCACCAGAGCCAGGACAGGCACCCCATCCTCCCGGGCATCGTACAGGCCGTTGAGCAGATGAACTGCGCCCGGGCCGGACGAGCCGAAGCATACCCCGATCCTCCCGGTGAGCTTGGCCTCGGCTGAGGCGGCCAGTGCCCCACCCTCCTCGTGCCGCACCTGGATGAAGTCAATCCGGTCCTTCTCGTCATGGATGGCGTTCATCATCGAGTCGAATGAGCCGCCCGGCATACCATAGATGCGGGGAACGCCCCACTGTTCCAGCACCCGCAGAACCGCATCACCCGCGTTGATCGTATTGGCCGCGCTCTTTGCATCGGACATGATCTACCTCCTTATACAGTGGTGGGCTTATGGAGATCCCACCGGAATCACCCCGGCGGTGTCGTCATCAACTCCGCGGAAGGTCTAAACCGAGGCTATTACAAATCCAATACCGGCAGCAGTGATTATGCCGATAAGTGATAGAACTCACATGAAAATGGAAATACGATACTGACGATACAAAAACCCCGGTTCTCACCGGGGTTCCAGAGCTCCCGCGGCTGGGCTTGAACCAGCGACATTCTGATTAACAGTCAGACGCTCTGCCAACTGAGCTACGCGGGAATGCGGCGTTCAGCGTGAGCCGAACACAATTTAATTATTCTAGCGGCGGCGTCGCCGACCTGCAACCTGGCGTGTCGGCCTGCAGCGTCCGACCTTCACACCGTGGCCGCACAAGATGGAGCGGGCGAGAATCAGGCAACCAATTGCCAGGTCTGACCCCATCTCAGATAGATGCGCCGCGAGTCGCCGGCAAACGAGGCACTAACCCTTCGCTCGCCACCCCATCAGCCCGTCTGCCTGTGCAGGACCGGCAATGGTCGCACTGCTGAATCTTTGGTCCTGTTCCGCAGCGGGTCGCCCTTCTACATGACGATCTTCGACATGGGCATGGCCGAATCGATCGGGAAATCACCGGCCGATGGACGCACACCGGCTTCAACCAGGTTGACACCCAGCATGGCGACCATGGCCCCGTTGTCGGTGCAAAGGCTTCGTTCGGGAATACGCACGTGGACGCCATGCTCCCCCCCTTCCTCCAACAACTTGGCCCGCAGCTGTGAGTTCGCAGTGAACCCTCCTCCGACTATCAGTGTCCGGGAGTCGTAGCGTTCGCACGCGGCAATGGCCTTGCGGGACAGGACAGCGGCCACGGATTCGGCCAACGAGGCGCAGATGTCGTCGACCGGAATCTCACCGCCCTGGGCATGCTGTGTCTCCACCCAACGCGCCACCGCGGTCTTGACCCCGGAGAAGCTGAAATCATAGGGGTGCCGGGCCCCGGATCGGCCATTGGTGAGCGCCTGCGGAACGCTGATCGCCATAGGGTCGCCGGCCTGGGCGTGCCGGTCGATATGGGGCCCGCCCGGGTATGGGAAACCCAGGATACGCGCGATCTTGTCGAAACACTCCCCCGCTGCATCATCCAGGGTGCTGCCTACCACGTCAACCTTACGGGCTACATCCTTGACGTGCAGGAGCGAAGTATGGCCGCCAGAGACGATGAGGGCCAGCGTATCGGGCGGAAAGGGCCCGAACTGGAGCTGCGTCACCGCTATGTGTCCGATGACATGGTTGACTCCATAGAGCGGTTTGCCGCAGGCCAGGGCCAGTGCCTTGGCGCCGGAGACGCCCACAGCCAGACAGCCCGCCAGTCCCGGGCCGGCCGATACCGCTATCGCATCGAGGTCCGCCAGCGTCATGCCCGCATCAGCCAGGGCTTTCGAGACGACGGGAATGAACGCCTCGGCATGGGCGCGTGATGCGATTTCCGGGATGACACCACCATACCGGGCATGCTCATCCATGGACGAGGCCACCACATTCGAGACCAGGCTCCGGCCGCGGACGACCGCTGCCGCCGTTTCATCACAGGTGGATTCAATACCCAAGACCACTGGCTCACTCATTGGCTCTCCCTCTGCTCAAGCTCTGTTCCGCTGCTGAATCGAATTCCGTCCAAGATGGACTCAGTGCCTTGTCCCTGGCACCACCGATGGGACCGGGACTCGCGATTGCCCCCGACAGGACCAGGGCCATCGTGTAGGCGTCGGCGCCATCTGGTTGATAGTAGCGCCTGCGCAGACCCATACGCCGGAAGCCGAAGCTCCGGTACAGGGCCAGGGCCGCCATATTGTCCACCCTGACCTCCAGCAACATCCTTGCAGCCCCCAGGCTGCGAGCTTGGACGGCCAACCGCTCGAGCAATCCCAACCCGATGCCGCGGCCCCTCTGTGCCCGACGCACACCGATGGTCATCAGTTCGGCGTCGTCTCCGTCGAACCAGAACCCCCCGTATGCTTCGATCACCCCTGCTTGTTCGTAGACCAGGTAGGTGCGTGCCGGTGCGTTAAGCTCCTGTTCAAGCATCCCCCGTGTCCATGCATCGGCTGCGAAGATCTCACATTCCAAGCCGACCAAGGCATCCAAGTCACTCGCCTTCACCTGCCGGTACATCTCAGCCACGCACCACATGCTTGAGCGGGTTGGGCACCGACACGTCGGGTCGCCTCAAGTACAAGGGTTCAATCGGCTGATCGCCGGCCTTACGACGGGCACGCGCGACGAAGACCCCCAGGGCCGCCGCACCGCCGTGGAAGATCAAGTCCTCACTCACCAGTCCCGGATGGTCGAGGCCTGCCCAGACGGACCGGTAGCGGTCCACGCCACGACCTGCCACATCCACAAGCACGGGAATGCCCGGATGTGCGGCGGCACAATCGACACACGCCCGGTTGACTCGTTCCACAAGGGAGTCCGGGTAGTCGATGTCCATGTCGATCAAGGGGTGGCCCAATGGTTCCGTGGCGGAGTCCGAGGTATCGAAGAGCTCGAAGTAGAGCTGCCGGCGTCGAGCGTCATTTACGGCCAGGGTCAATCGCCTGGGGACGGCTGCTGCACCCTCCCCTTCCGTCGCCGAAGCACGGGCATGCGTCCATTCGGCCTGGGCCGAAAGGATGTCCTGCCCCAATAGGCGCGCCCCGGTCGCGAAGGCCAGTGCTTTCGCCGCTACGATGCCAGTCCTGAGCCCGGTGAACGGACCCGGTCCTACCCCCACAACGACGGAATCGATTTCACCTGCCGCCAGGCCCTCCTGTTTGAGGAGCCGGTCGACGGTGGGAAGGAGCAGCTCCACATGCTGATGGGAGTCCTCCTCGAGCAGGGGCGCAAACCCATCCAATCCAACGGCGAGGCCATAAGAGGTGTCGATTACCAGTGTCCTTCCCCCTGGTGCGTTCTTCCGCCCCGATACGCTTCGCCCGCTCATGCCTCCACCGCCTTTCGTAAGTCGTCCATCCGCTGTGTCCAAGCCGGCCCGACCGCCCTGAACACGACGGTCCGTGGTCCGTCACCTGACAGCACCCCACAGCCTTCGTCCTTCCCACGGACCGGCTTAGGCTCGAGGGGGCGTTCGATGCTCACTTCAAGCCGTGCGGAGGCGAGGACCGCCGCCATTTGCGAGCCCCATTCCATCAGTACTATCGTATGTTCATCCGGATCGTCCAATTCCTCATCCAAACCCAGGGATTCCAACTGGTCCAGTAGGGTGTCGGCACTGGCCTGCCCTGGTTCGAACCCGAGCGTACCCAACCGATAGGCATCCACGTGCACCAAGCGCAGTGGGGCTCCGCCGGACGACCGGCCAACAAGCTCTCGGGCGATCGTAAAGGTCGGAGAGACTATCGGGCCGGCGATATGCAAACCACGGCCGAAACCCTGGGCGAAAGTCGTTTTGCCGGCTCCGAGCGGGCCCGACAGGACGATGACGTCCCCGCCCCTCACCAGAGACGCCAACCTGCTCCCAATCCGCCGCATGTCCTCTGCGGTCGGAGCCAAGACCCGAATCACTGACGTTCCATCCTCACCGATCATGATTTCCCCCTGGATGCTATGACACGAATCGCCTGCTCCATGGCATACACCGGGTCGCCACCCCTGCCCTTGCGCTGCTCGTCGGCATTGGCCACAGCTTCGACAGCCTTAGCCAAGCCCTTGGAACTCCAGCTGGGCAACTGCCTCTGGTTCATGCGGATCTGCCAGGACGACACTCCCACTTGCTCGGGGCTTACACGTCCGCCACCTGCGGCAGCGACTTTGGCAAGGATGCGCATCTTGAAAGCCATTGCACCGACAATGGCGACAACATCCACCCCTTGCTCGATGGCTTCGCGCATGCGCACGATCGCCTCCGCCCCCTTGCCCTCAAAGGCCAGGTCAGCCACATTGAAGGAACTGGCCTGTGGGTTGTCGGTCAGGTATTCACTTACAATAGGCAGCGTCATGGGATCGGTGTCAAAATCGAAACACAGCTGTTCACACATGGCTGCAAGCTCCGCGGTCCGGTCCCCCAGGACACTCACCAGCATCTGGGCGGCAGGCGGCTTGATTCGCCGCCCAAATCGTCTGAACTCCGCCAGGACGAACCCCATCCTGTCATCCTGCCGCTTCATCTTCGGCAGTCTGCGCTGGTGGGCGCCCGACTTCGCCAGAGCGGCCAGGAGCCGCCTGCCTTTGTTGCCTCCGGAATGCCGGCAGATGACGATGCTGCTCCCTGCCGGGTCGCGGACAGCATCCTCACAGAAAGTGACCATGGCCGCGCCCAGCGCATCCTTGGCATCGTCCAGTCGATCGACCAGCACGACAGCTGAATCGGACAGCAGGGAGGGGTTGACGGCCTCGTCGAACTCATAGGGGTCACACACAGCGGCGTCCAACTCCACCACTTCAGCATGTGGGTGGGCGCGCAGTGCCTGGCCACGCAAATCCTTCATGGTACGTTCGGCCAGGAAAGCGTCCCCGCCAGCCAATATGGTGAACGGCCAAAGGTCCGACTGATCCTGTGTCATACTGTTAATTTCCCTGCATCGGTGGACAAGCGCCCCTGTCCGGCCTCTTAAGTCCCATAGGAGAGCGAACATAGCATGGACCATCCCTGTCCGGCCCAGACAGCCAGCCGTGACGAAATGCCGTAATGCACAGCTATGCCGCCTAACTCCCCAGCCCCCTCGGCCGCCGCAGCCCCGACCGCGGGGTCAGAGTCCAAGGCCATCCTTCTCCTGAGCACAATGACAGACAGTGCCAGCAGACCACTCGCACACTCCAGAAGGAGGATGGCCAAGGAACCACCTGGACCACCCGGCCACGGAAGAACGACCGCCCCGGGTCCCCCCAAAAGCGACGCCGCCCGTTCCATGACCCATGTCCCCCAGGACGCCAGCCTGACCAGGAGGGCCGTGGCTGCTGGGCAGGGAAGAGCAAGGCATAGGCCAAGCAGACCGCAGATCGTGGCCGTATCAACGAACGGAGCCACGATGACGTTTGCCAACGGCGAGAATGCTGGCAGCTGCGGGGACATCAACACCTGGATGGGCAGTGTAGCGGTCTGGGCGGCCAATGTGGTCGCCAAGGGCTGGGCGAGGAAGGAAGGCAGGTGGCCTTTCCAGGCTTCGGCAAGCGGCCTGCCGCATATGGCGATCCCAAGAACGGCGGCACACGAAAGCGCATAGCCGAAGGAGCGTGCCAGCGGCGGTTCCACCAGCAGGGTAAGTACAGCGGTCCAGCACAGGGCGGACACAGACTGCCCATTTCTACCCAACCCCAGGGCTAGTGCGGAGACCATACACATGGACTGAGCCCTGAGTACGGAATCAGAAGGGTACATGGCCCTGGCGAGGAGCAGGCAAGAGACGACCAAGGCCACCGTCTGCGCGCAGCGGGGCACCCGTAAACGTCGCAGCAAAACGCCGACCACGCTCCCTACAAGCAGGAAGTGACTGCCTGAGACCGCCATAAGGTGCATGATGCCTGAACGTTTGAAAGCATCCTTCAACCGCTTCGCGTAGGCCGGGGACGGCGGCTCCCGGTCGACCGGCCTCTCGTCGGGCGGCAAATAGGACTCTTGCCCCAACACACCCATGGTAAGTCCTGGAACCAGGATCTGCCCTTGGTCATCCAGGGATCGGGTCTGCCGCAGGAAAGCCTCCTGCATTGATGAAAGCATAGCATCCATACGCCCCGGTTCCCGCAGCATACGCATCGGAGCGACCCGCCCCTTTGAAACCGCGCGCGGCGTCTCGCGATTCGCTCTTGACGTCTTGGGAACCGTCAGCCAATACCTGGCTCCTCCCATTTCTGCCAACTTCAACTGTCCCTCCACCTGGTACAGACCGCCCCGACGCATATTGCAACCGTCATCTGTGGCATAGAGCCGCGCCTTCGCCCTGGAACCAAGAGAGAGGCCAGCACCCTCCAGGTGTATGATGCTGACCTCCGTCCGGCAGTCCTGACCCATGAGATCGGATGCCATGGTCGGAGAATGCGCGCGCACCCTGGCAGTTACCTGCACATTACCGCCGCCGATGAGCCAATCAGCCGAATCCTCCACCACAACCAGACTCGACAGCACGGCCGCTGATCCTGCGACCATGGACACCAGGGCCATGAGGCTCATCAAAGGGAGCATACGGCGCACCAAACATGGCCAGCGGACATTGTGACCGAGGCTGTATATGGCAGAGGACGGCTTATCCCGTCGACGCACACACCAGACCATGGCCGCGGCCCCCAAACAGACGAAGGCCGCCAACCCCAAAGGCACCAGATGTCCGACCGCATGGTCAGCCGGCCGGCCCATCCAGCCCAGCCGGACCTGCCCTCCCGAAGCGCCGAGATCCCGATCCCAGCACCGTTCAAACAGTGTCTGGGCGGACAGGCTGGTTATCCAGGCAGCAAGAAGGCATGGCAGCATCCTCCAATCGAGGCTTCCTCTTTCCCGGTCCGCAAAGCGAAGTCTTCCGTCGGACGACACATCCGCTCCCCCGGCTTCACTGAACCACCAGCTTGGGTCGTATCTTCTCCAAGGTCTTCGGCCCGATCCCACCAACCTGGAGGAGTTGGTCCGTCGAGCTGAACCGACCTATTTTGCTGCGGTATTCGATGATTTTCCGGGCCGTTACCGGTCCTATTCCCTTAATGCTTTCGAGTTGGCCGGCATCCGCTGCATTCAAATCAACCGTACCGGGCGGCAATTCATTGGCCGGCATTCCGCTGGAGGGAGCCGACGGCGACTGTTGGGCGGCCGGAGCCTTCGGCGAAGGAGCACCCGAGCCGTCATTGGCATGGGTGTTCCCTGCCCTGCTGTGACCTTTCCCCTGCTCCCCCTTGGTCACCGAGATGCCCCCGCCGGCATCCATGCCGGCGATGCTGGCAGCCTGCTGAATGAAAAGGGTCAGACTGGCGCACAGGGCTGCGGTAAGAATCAGTATTGCAATCACCGCATGGACCGGCTTGACCAGAATTCGGGGACGGTCCCTATGACCTTCCGTTCCACGCGTGAGAATGGAATCCTGGGCGCTATCACCGATACGAACACCCGATAATGCGGCGAGAGCTGTGGCGACCGCCCTTCCGTTCGATCCGTCTTCGGGATGGGCTCCCCGAATCCCTCGCCTGGAAGCACTCCGCCCATCGGAACCGGAGCCAGGCTTGTCCTGTCCACCTGGCGGGGGCGGAGGCGGACCCAACCTTGGAGGCGGGTCCGTCATCCGAACCAACCGACGACCGTTAGTTATTGCCTGCGTTCGATCATGCATGGGCCCATCATGCCAAAGTCATGGTCCTTCGGCCGAGGCCTGGCGATTGATGTGGTCGAATGTGCCTGACCGTCAGACGGCGGGCACAACGGAGACAATCCGGGGGGCCTTGACGATCACCTTGCGCGGATCCTGACCGCCCAAGCGCTCCTGAACGGCGGGAAGCGCAAGGGCAAGGGCCTGTAGCTCCTCGGCGGAGATGTCCGGACTCACCTGGAGTTTGCCCCGCACCTTGCCCTTGACCTGCACAACCGCAGTGACGGTCTCCCGGGTCAGGTACTTCTGCTCATAAGTGGGCCAGGGGGCGTGGGCCAGTGATTCCCCATGCCCCAGCATGCTCCAGAGCTCTTCGCTGATGTGCGGCGCGATCGGCGAGAGCATGAGCACCAGCGGCTCGACAGCCGCTCTTGGCACACGCGCAAGACCGGTCAGATGATTGTTGAGGACGATCAGCTTGGAGATGGCGGTGTTGGGTCGCATCCCTTCCATTTCCTGGGTCACGTCATGGATGGTCCGATGCAGGAGTTTCACGGTCTCCTCGTCGGGATCTTCCTCGCTCACCCGGACCTGTCCGCTTTCCTCATCGACCACATTGCGCCACAGGCGCTGCAGGAAGCGCATGCCGCCGATCACATTACGAGTGTTCCACGGGCGCGACTCGGCGAGGGGTCCCATGCTCATCTCATAGAGTCGGAATGTATCTGCCCCATATGTGGCGTACATATCATCTGGCGTGATGATGTTCTTCAGGCTCTTGCCCATCTTTCCGAACTCACGGTTGGCGTGTTCCCCATGCCAGGTGTAATCGGTTCGACCGTCCGCCTCATGCGTCTCCACTTCAGCAGCGGGCACATACTGGCCACGGTCGTCGGTGTAGGCGTAGGCCTGGATCATGCCCTGGTTGAAGAGACGGTGGAAGGGCTCGCGCGAACTGACATAGCCCAGGTCATAGAGGACCTTGTGCCAGAAACGTGCGTATAGCAGGTGCAGAACCGCATGTTCGACACCTCCCACATACAGGTCCACACCGCCCGACTCGCCGGCGGTCGCGTTGTGGTTGGGGCCCAGCCAATAGTCGAACTCATCCGGGTCGACCATATGCCTGTTGTCGGTCGGGTCGATGTAGCGCATGTAGTACCAGCATGAACCGGCCCAGTTCGGCATGGTGTTGGTATCGCGATAGTAAGTTTTAGGGCCGTCGCCCAGGTCCAGTCTGACCTTGACCCAGTCCTCGTTGCGACTCAAGGGGGCCTCCGGATTGGACGCGGCATCGTTTGGATCGAAGGTCTTGGGGCTGTAGTCGGGCACCTCGGGCAGCTTGACCGGCAATTGATCGTCCGGAATCAGGTGGGGCAGGCCGGCTTCATCGTAAACCACCGGGAAGGGCTCCCCCCAGTAGCGTTGACGGGAGAACAACCAGTCGCGCAGGCGGTAGGAGGTCCTGCCCTCCCCCACACCGGCTTCCTCGAGCCAGGCTATGGCTTTTTCGATGGCCGCATCCACCCGCAGTCCGTCAAGGCTCAGTGCATCCCCTCTGGCCCATGTGGTCTCTACCGAGGAGTTGACGACGATGCCGTCGTGGGAGACGAATGGCGCCTTTCCACGGTAGTCGTCCAGTCCATCGCCCGATTCGGGCAGGGGCTGGACCGTATAGATGACCGGCAGCTGGTACTTGCTGGCGAAGTCGTAATCACGCTGGTCTCCACCGGGGACGGCCATGATCGCGCCGGTGCCATAGTCCATAAGTACGTAATCGGCGGTGAAGACCGGTATGCGGGCGCCGGTGATCGGATTGACCGCATACAGGCCTGTGAACACGCCGGTCTTTTCGCCCGCATCATTCAACCTGTCCTTGGCGGTCTTGGACTGCGCGATGCTACGGTACGCCGCCACGGCCTCGACGGGTGAATCATACCCGCCTTTCCAGGAATCAGGGATGTCAGCAGTCCAGACCTGGGGCACGTGTTCCAGCAGGCCATGCTCCGGCGAGACGACCGCGAAGGTGGCGCCGAAGAGGGTGTCTGGACGGGTGGTGTACACCTCCATCTCCTGGTCGCCGTCACCGCCCTCCACCCGGAAGCGCACCGAAGCGCCATGCGACTCGCCGATCCAGTTGCGTTGCATGAGCTTGACCTTCTCCGGCCAGTCCAGGATGCCCAGATCCTCGATCAGCCGATGGCCGTAAGCGGTGATCCGCATCGACCACTGCTTGAGCTCACGTTGGAAGACCGGGAAATTGCCGCGCTCGGAACGACCTTCGGCTGTGACTTCCTCGTTGGCTAGGACCGTTCCCAGACCTGGGCACCAATTGACCGGCGAAGTGGAGATGTAGGCCAGGCGGAAATCGTTCAGGATTCGTGAACGCTCTGCCGCATCCAACTCACTCCATGAGGAACCGTCCGATTCATGCCCCGGTATGGGCCTGGACCCGTCCCTGAAGGCGGCGACCAGCTCACTGATCGGTCGGGCCGAGCCCAGACCACCGTCCTTGCGTCTGAAATCCGAATCGTACCAGGAATCATAGATGCGCGAGAATATCCACTGGGTCCAGCGGATGTAGCCGTTGTCGATCGTAGCGAAGGAACGACGGTCGTCGAAGCTCAACCCCATGCGGTGCAGCTGCCAACGCATGTTGGTGATGTTCTGCTCGGTCGTGACACGGGGATGCTGCCCGGTCTGCACCGCGTACTGCTCCGCGGGCAAGCCGAAGGCGTCATAGCCCATGGCATGCAGGACATTCTCGCCCTTCATCCGATGGTAGCGTGAGACGACATCGGTGGCTATATAGCCCAGGGGGTGACCCACATGCAGACCCTTGCCCGAGGGATAGGGGAACATGTCGATGACGAAGTATGGATCGCTGCCTTCCGCGTGCCGGCCTCGACCATCCGTCAGGCCGCCCTTGACATTGGCGGCCCAGAACGCACCTTCTTCATCCCACCGCTTCTGCCATTTTCCCTCGATCGACTGCGCCATCGCGGCGTTGTAACGGAAGGCGGGCTCACCGCTCTGACCGTCTGTCTGCTGGGATCCGTTGTGTTCGTTCGCACTCATAGGCACTGATTATCCACATTCACATGGACACGGGCACGGTCCGTGTCCGCTCTGTGGACGCTTCCGTGCCCTCAGGGCTCGATTCAATGGACCGGCGGTATGGGACGGCTTGCCTTGGGGTCTATCTCGAACCCGATGCCAGAGGCGGCATTCCGAACCGACTGCATCCATGAACCGTCCGTCATCATATGGTCCAGCGCCTTGTCGATGGCCGCCACCAGCTCGGGTTGCCCATGACGGACAGCAACCCCGTAGCGCTCACTCGTGAACGTCGCACCAAGCAGGGCCAGCTGGCCGCCGCCCATCACCGCCGACGCGCCGGCCAGGGCCATGCCGTCACCGGTGACCGCGTCCGCGTCACCGCTGAGCAGGGCTGTAACGCAGGCGCCGATCCGATCACGTTCGCGCACCTGCGCCTGCGGCACCCGCTGTATGATGCCCTCGACCGAGGTGGAGCCGGCAACCGCGCACACCCTGCGCCCGCCCAGGTCTCCCACTCCTCGAATCCGCCTGTCGGCCTTGCGTATCAACAGGTCCTGGCCGGAAATGAAATACGGGCCCGCGAAGTCGACCCGTTGGCTACGGGGTCCGGTAATCGAATAGCCGGCCAGGATCATGTCCACACGGCCGCTCTCCAATGCCTCCTCCCTCTGTGCGGGAAGCAGGTCCGACCAGACGATCTGTGAGGGCACGAAGCCCAGTTCATGGAGAATGTACCTGGCTACATCTATGTCGAGTCCGGAACGTTGGCCTGACCTGGTGAACCCAAGTCCGGGCTGATCGGCGAGCACACCGATATGGACCTTGGGTCCTATAGAGCTGACGTCATAGGTCGACGATTGACCGCCACAGCCCGCCAGCACCGTCGCCAACGACAGCACCGTGAGCAGGGCGATCAACCGCCGTGTGATTAAGACCATTCTGCCCTGCATGGGTAAGGCCTCATTTGAAGAACCGGGAGCGGGTCAGGATCCAGGTAACGAAACCGGTCAGCACCGTGGAGAGGATGACGACGGCGATGAAGCCCCATGGCCTGCCGCTCAAGGGCATACCGAGCATGCCGTCCTGGAAGTTCATGCCATACATGGAGAAGATCAGCGTAGGAACGGAAAGGGATATGGAGATGATCGTGAATATGCGCATGACGTTGTTGACGTTGTTGGACACGATGGAACCGAAGGCGTCCGTCATTCCGGACAATACGGAGGAGTATATGTTGGCCATCTCGATGGCCTGCTTGTTCTCGGTGATCACATCGCCCAACAGGTCCTCGTCGTCGGGGTATTGCTTGATGCGGTCAAGACCGGTCATCTTCTCCAGCACTATTTCATTGGATTTCAGGGAGGTGGCGAAGTAGACCAGGGCCTTGCTCAGCTCCAGGAGCATGAGAATCTCGCGGTTCTGCATGGAATGGCGCAGTTTGAGCTCCAGCTTGTCGGACTCGCGGTCGATGATGCGCAGGTAACGCAGGTACATGCTGGCGTTGCGGTAGAGAATCTGCAGGATGAAGCGGGATTTCATGAACGTGTTGAAGCCTCTGATCGTGCCCTCCATGAATGGGTGGAGCAGGGGCGTGTCCTGCATGCATACGGTGATGATCAGATCCTCGGTCACGATGATCGACAGGGGGATTGTCTCATAGAAGTCCCGCCCGTCACGTTCCTCGGCCGTCGGGATGTCGACGATGACCATTGTGTAGTCGTCCTCCACGTCGACGCGGCTTCGCTCCTCATCATCCAGCGGTGCGCGCAGGTCGGCCAGGTCGATGCCCGTGTCCTGGGCGAGACCCGCCAACTCGACGTCTGTAGGGTCCGATAGGCAGACCCAGGAGCCTTTGCCGGCGTTCTCTATCTGTTCGATCTTCCCACCCATGGTGCTGAATACCCTCATCATCGCCGTCACCGCCTCTCGCCATGGGCCCTGGACCCCTTCGGATTCTTCGTCACCGCCATGCCGGTCCCCTCGCGCCGGGAGCGGTCGAAGCCGGGCCAACCCTCCCAGCATAGTCCGTCCGGGGAATTCGACACGTCGAGCTTCACCGTCTGCCCCGCCTCTGGTGGCCCATCCATGCCAGGGTGCCGGTATGCGGTCGGCGTTGGTCAGGCGTAGGACCGGTAACGACTGGTGACCGTCCGGCACCTGGAGACGGACACCGGCATATCGGTGTCGGCCCCCTCCCCCCTCAACGGACACGGTTTCTCAAGGGACGACCTTCCATATATCGCTGCAGGTTTTCAAGCGCGATGGCCACAATACGATCGGCGTTGACGGCCAAATTCGTTCCCCCGGCCACATGCGGCGTGATCTGACAGCGCTCCTGCTTCCAGAGCGGGTGCCCCGGCGGCAGTGGCTCGGGCTCGGTCACATCCAAACCCGCGCCCCAGATCCGACCCTGTTCCAGGCAGGTGGCCAGAGCCTGGCAGTCCACTGCGTCACCACGGCCCGCATTGATCAGAATGGCCGTCGACTTGAGCAGGGCCAGGTGGTGTGCGTCCATCAAATGGTGAGTGTTCGCCGCAGCCGGCAGAGTCATGGCCACGACATCCGCATCGGGAAGCAGATGGTCCAACTCGCCGAAGCCGTGCATCTCGTCGACGCCCACGGCGGGTTTGTGGCTATCCCTGCGCACGCCGATCGTGCGGGCGCCGACGGACTTCACGAGCCTTGCGAAGTGAGAACCCAGGTCACCGGTCCCCAGGAGCAGGACCTTGGCGCCGACCGGCGAGAGGGACCGTCCAAGCCCCTCCCACCGGCTCCGCCCCTGCAGGTCCCGGTAGCGGGGCAACCGTTTCATCAGGGACCACATCATGGCGAACATATGTTCGGAAACCGACTGCCCCAGAGCACCGGAGGCCCCTGAGAGCATGGCCCCTGCCGGAAGGACCCCATCGGACTCATATGCGTTCACGCCTGCGCTGGCCGTCTGCAGCCAAGCCAGATGTCGGCAATCGGCAACCTGCTCCGGCGGAGGGTTGCCGATGATCACCGTCGCCTCGTCCCGCATACCCATGGGGAGCTCAACCCCCCATACATCATTGTCGCGCGTGGACGGATCGGTGATGAACCGCTGGTCTACCCCGTCCGCGGCCCGCTCGAACCGTTTCCGCTCGATCGCGGTCAACGGTAATCCGTTGATGATATGCACCCTGTCGGGCCTTGGAGGTGCCGGATGGCGGGCGGGCACAGCCGAAGCGCCTCTCACCTGTTGAGTATCCATGGCCATCATCATAATCTCGATTGGACCGACGGGCCGGAAGGCCCGGCCCACGCTTGGCCCGCAGCTGAACGTCCGCCATGCCAATGCGACACTCTGATTTGCGCGCCCAAGTCACAAGGGTGTATGCTGTCCAAGGTTCGCAAAACGGGGCTATGGCGCAGCTGGTAGCGCGTCTCCATGGCATGGAGAAGGTCGGGGGTTCGAATCCCCCTAGCTCCACGGGTCGCCCGGAATCCTAAGGATTCCGGGCATTTTTCATATCGGACACACTGGCAACACCCTGGGGTCATACACCGGCGATCAACCGTCATCCCACCGACATGAATCTCCACCTGCCGGGATAGGCTGGAAAATATTGAATCGCGGTAAGGAGCAGAGGTGGCATTGTTCGAAACGATAAGGTCCTACGCGGCGAAACGGACCGCCCGCGTCAGGCACACGGACCAGGCGGCCGACATCGACCGGCTGGAACAGATTGATGAGCCGAATTCGTGGGGCGCCGATCAAGGCATCGGTTTGCCGAACACGCATGACTGGTCCAATGGCTACCCCACCACCACCTTCATCGACGAGAAGTCAGGGCTGCTCACCGCACGCACAGCCGGTGCCGGCTCGATTCCCGACGACATGACCGTCTACACCCTGTACGAGCACCGGGCCAAGCGCGAGCCGGACGCCCCCATGCTTCACTTCCGCGAAGACGGCAAATGGGTCTATCGCACCGGATCCGAAGTGCTCGCAGACATCCGTTCGACAGCCAAGGGGCTGATCCACTCTGGCTTCAAGAAGGGGGACACGGTTGCCTTCATGTGCCAGACCTCGTACGAATGGGACATCGTCGACGCGGCGGTTCTCGCCATAGGCGGCGTCATAGCGACCATCTATGACACGGATTCAGCCGAGCAGATCCGGCTGATAGTGAACAACTCGGATGCGCGCCTGCTGGTGGTCCAGACCAAACTCATGCGGGACAAGGCCGACGGAGCCGTCGAGGAATGCCCTACGCTTGAGCGGATCGCCTGCCTGGAGACTGGCGCCCTCGCGGAGCTGCAAGCCTACGGGGAGGCGGTCACCGACGAAGAACTCGACGAGCGCATCCGCGAGGTCAGGAAGACCGACCTGTGTTCAATCGTCTACACCTCCGGATCCACTGCCGCCCCAAAGGGCGTGGAAATGACCCATGAACACTACTGCACGCTGGCCCGAAATCTCACTTCCTTCATCCCTGACCTGACCGATGACCCCAAGGGGTCAATCCTCCTGTTCCTCCCCCAGGCGCACACGTTCGCACGCGCGATTTCCTACGGTGTGATCTCGGCTTCCATGCAGGTATACATCTCCAAGGGGCTCAAGAACCTCCTTGCGGACCTGCAGGAGTCCAAGCCCACTGTCGTCATCGGCGTACCCCGCGTCTTCGAGAAAATCTTCAACGCGGCCAGCCAGAAAGCCGGCCACGGCACCAAGGGGATCGTCTTCGCCCGGGCCGCCCGGGCCGCCCGGGCCTACATGGATGATGTGGCACGCCGGGGCAGGCCCACCCGCAAGAACGCTCTGCGTCGCGCTGCGTTCGACCCCCTGGTCTACTCCTCCCTGCGTGATGTTCTGGGCGGGCGCGCCAAGTGGATCGTCTCAGGGGGTGCCCCACTCGACCATACCCTGCTCGGCTTCTTCCGTGGTGCGACAATCCCGGTCTACGAAGGCTATGGGCTCACCGAAACCACCGCTCCCTGCGCCTTCAGCCCCCTGGGCACACCCTACCGGGCCGGATCAGTGGGCATACCATTCCCTGGATTCTCCATCCGCATCGCCCAGGATGGCGAGATTCAGGTCAAGGGCACCTGCGTCTTCCATCGCTACCACAAGAACCCGCAGGCCACAGCCGGTGCATTCACCGCCGACGGTTGGTATGGCACCGGTGACCTGGGCCGCCTGAGCGACGATGGTTTCCTGTATATCACCGGTCGCAAGAAAGATCTGATCATCACGGCCGGAGGAAAGAACGTTTCCCCCAGACCCATTGAGGAGATCATCGAACGCTCCCCAATCGTCTCCCAAGCCCTTGTCCTGGGTGACAAACGACCCTTCATCTCCGCACTGGTGACCCTCGACGAGCAGGCACTGCGCTCCTGGTTGGGTGCGGAAGGGTTGGAGGCCTCCATGCCCATGGAGGAAGCCGCAGAGAACGCAGTTGTCAGGGCGGCCGTCCAGGAATACGTCGACAAGGCGAATGAAGGCGTCTCACGGGCCGAGTCAGTTCGCAAGTTCATCATCCTGCCAGCTGAGTTCTCCCAGGACAACGGTTTGATGACCCCCTCGATGAAGGTCATCCGCCCCAAGGTCATCGACCACTACAGCGACCTGTTGGACACGCGCATGTACACCCCCAAGAAGAAGACCGCCAAACCCTAGCGGCAGTGCCCTCCACAGCTACAAGGGCCCCCTTCCCGACAACCTGCTGGTGTTGAGGGAGGGGGCCCTTCTTGTCCGGTCACGTCGCGAGACGGATGCCAGGGCGAATCAGAAACCCAGCTGCTGCAACTGCTTGGGGTCACCTTGCCAGTTCTTGGCCACCTTGACATGCAAGTCCAATTTCGCTTTGACCCCCAAGGTCCGGTTGACGCGCGTGCGCAGACGCTTCTTGACCCTGACCAGATGCTCGGCTCCCCTTCCGATGATGATGGGCTTCTGAGAGTCGCGTTCCACGTAAATCGAGACATGCACCAAAGCCTTGTCATTGGGCCTGCCGTCGGCTTCGGTCCCCTCCCCCGGCATTTCGACATCGTCGACGACGACGGCCAGGGAATGGGGCAGCTCATCATCCAACTCTTCCAGGAAGGCTCCACGGATCAGCTCCGCGACCGTGTCCTCGGGCCGCTCTTCACTGACCTGCCCGGCGGGATACATCTGCGGACCGGCCGGCATGGCATCCACCAGCACCCGTTTGACTTCGTCCAGATTGTCGACAGCCAGCGCCGACACCGGCACAATGTCTGAGAAATCCGCGAAGGTGGTGATTTCGACCAGCTTGGACATCAGGTCGGTACGGTCCAGCTCGTCTATCTTGGTCACTATTGCGATCAGGGGCAGCTTCCAGTGCCAGGAACCGTCCTGGCCCTTGCTGGCGAAGTCCTGGCGAAGCCGGCTCAGGATACGGCGGTCGCCGGGGCCGATCTCCTGGTCCGCCGGCAGGAGGAAAGCGATCGCATCCACCTGGGAGAGCGAATCCTGCACCACTTCGTTCAGGCGTTTTCCCAAGAGGGTCCTGGGCTTGTGGATGCCCGGGGTGTCCACCAGTACGATCTGTGCCTTCTCGGTCGTCAGGATACCGCGGATGGCCTTACGCGTGGTTTCGGGCCGCGAGGAGGCAATCGCCACCTGCCGGCCCACCAGGGCGTTGATCAGGGTCGACTTACCTACATTGGGCCGACCGACGACAGCGACGAAACCCGACCGGTAGGCGTTTCCTGTTGTATCCGAGGCGACTTCGCCCTGGCTGGCCCTGGCTGTCTGACTCATGCTGATTGCTCTCCCTGCATTCACTGCGATCCAATATCCCCGATGGGCACCGGGGATCGACCTACAAGCCTACGCCTGGGCTTCGTCCAACCCAGTGCCGTCCGCTTCGGTCTTTTCACGCTGGTCCGGACCGCCAGCCGGTTCCACGATGATGGTGGCGATCTTCTTGCGTCGGCCCGCGGCGTCGGCGGCGGTCAGTTTGAGACCCCTGGTCACGGCGGACGACCCGACGATCGGCACCGAGCCCAGGAGTTTCGTCAAGAGACCGTAGACCGTATCCACATCATCCTCATCAATGTCAATCTCGAAAATGTCCTCCAGCTCGGCGATCGGCGTGCGGGCCGGAAGCTTCCATGTATGCTCGCCGATACGTTGGGGCTCATCATGCTGGATCCGATCGTGCTCATCCTCCAACTCGCCGACAATCTGTTCGATGGCGTCCTCGATCGTTACCAGACCGGCGATGCCGCCATACTCGTCGACGACGATGGCCAGGTGGTGGCGTGTACGCTGCATCGAATGGAAGAGGTCATCGACAGGCTTGGATTCGGGAACCAGTACAGCCTTGCGGGCCATGGAACCTGCCACCCTGTCCTCGGCCTCCGGCTCGAAGGCGATGGCTTTTACTACATCCTTGAGATACAGGATGCCTTTGAGATCGTCCACATCCTCGCCAATTACCGGAATACGCGAGAAACCGGAGCGGGAGAACAGTTTCAGCGCCGAAGCAAGCGGTGTCTCCTGACCGATGCAGATCATATCCGTGCGGGGCACCATGATCTCGCGCGTGAGTGTGGTCGACAGGGTGAGGACGCTGTTGAGCATCTCGGATATCTCGGGATCGAATGCACCGGCTTCGACCAATTGGTCCACCATGACCCGACCTTGCTCGATTTGAATCTTCTCCAGCTCCTCGTCGTCGGACAGGTCGTCGTCGCGTCCGGCGCCGCCCCGCTCGGCCTTGGATGGGCGGGCGAAGGGGGTCAGGGCCACCGCCAGGGCCACCGCCCTCGCATGCCGAAGCATGATGTCCAGCGGCTTTCGCGCTCCATTGAACCGGGGCCTGGCCTTGACCGAAATCACCGCCACCAGGAGTGAGAAGACGAATCCGCTGACCAGGTCGGCCCAGACCGGCAACCGCAGCAGCCCGGCCATACTGGATACCAGAACCCCGGTCATGATGTTGCACAGGACCCGGAAGAACGCGCATGAACCCGTGGTTGCATGCCGGTCCACGATCAGGCCCTGCACCCGATGAACCTTGTCTATGCGCTTCATACGTGAAAACTGGCTGAGTTCCCCGTCCGTCTGCAGGCCCAGGACCAGGTTGTTCAGGCTGGACTTGGTCACCCGGGATACAGCGCCCTCGGCCGCAGCCATGACCAGGGACAGCCAGACCAGAAGCAGGGCGGCCATCCCCAGGGCCACCGCAGAGGCGATCAACTCAACGCTCATCAGGCCCGCTCCCCGACTTTCGCCTGTCCGCCTGGCCCCGCTCGTACAGGGCCAGGGCATCGGGTACACCGGCAGGGAGCTGCGCCCGTTCCATCGGTCCAGGACGCTCAGCCAGGAAGGTGAGGAGGAGCTGGCGTTGCAAACCGAACATCTGCCGCTCCTGGACCCGGCTGGCATGGTCGTAGCCCAGCAGGTGGAGGCATCCGTGGATGGTCAGCAGAAGCATCTCCTCCATGGCCGTGTGGCCGGCGGCCGCAGCCTGCTGATTCGCCACCCAGGGGCAGATTACGATGTCACCCAGGATGCCCTCGGGCAGTGTCAGCCCATCACCGGGGCGCAACTCGTCCATGGGGAAGCTCATCACATCGGTCGGTCCCTCCAGGCCCATCCACCTTTCATGTAGGACCGCCATGGGCTCCGGGTCATTGAACATGATGGTCAAGTCGGACATGGTGGACACCCGCATTTGATCGAGCACCCACAGGCCCAGGTCAGAGAATATCTTCGGTTCGATCGACCACTGGGTCTCGTTCGTGACTTCCACACTCATGCGTGCTCCTCCACCGTTTGCGCGTCAACGGCCTCGTGACGGCCCCGGCCGGCACCGGCTTGAAAGGCCGCATAGCGGTCGTATGCCTGGACGATCCTGCCGACCAGCTGATGACGGACCACGTCCCCTGCGCCCAGATGGACGAATGCGATGTCGTCGACACCGCCCAGGATTGCCTCGATCGAGACCAGGCCCGAGGCCGGCAGACCTAGATCGACCTGTGTCACGTCCCCGGTAATGACCATTCTTGAATTGAAGCCCAGACGGGTCAGGAACATCTTCATTTGCTGGCGGGTCGTGTTCTGCGCCTCGTCCAGTATCACGAAGGCATCGTTCAGGGTGCGTCCGCGCATATAGGCCAGCGGCGCGACCTCGATGGCCCCGCTCTCCATGAGCCGGTGCATGCGTTCGCCGCCGAGCATGTCGCCAAGGGCGTCGTAGAGGGGGCGCAGGTAGGGATCAACCTTCTCCGTGAGCCCGCCCGGCAGGAAGCCAAGATTCTCACCGGCCTCGACCGCTGGTCGGGTCAGGATGATCCGCGTGACCTGTCGGGAGCGGAAAGCCTGGACGGCTTTGGCTACGGCCAGATAGGTCTTGCCGGTGCCAGCCGGTCCGATGCCGAAGGTGACCGTGTGGGTTTCGATCGCGTTGACATAGCCAGACTGGCCACGGGTCTTCGGCCGCACGGGGCGTCCGGCCGCATAGGCGATCACCCCTGGCTGGCGGGGACGTCGTGCCTCCTGGTCGAAAAGGCCGTCCGGCCCGGACTTCGGCTCAGGAAGCCGCAGAGCGCCCACGGCGGCCGCGTTCGCCGCCAACCGCTCTGATTGCCGGGTGGGCACGTCCTGGTTCAGCCTGTTCTGGTCCAGGAAACGCTCGACTGTCCGCGGGCTCAGAGGTCCACTGTAGGCGGAGTCAATGAGGGTCTCCAGGAGTTCCTGGGCCCGCTGAGCCTGGCCGTCGGCCTCCTTGGATGACGCCCGGAGGAGGATGCGGTTGCCCCGGGCCATGATGGAGACCTCAGGAAAGGCGTTCTCCACCCTTCGCAGGATCGAGTCCGACGGCCCCAGGACCGTCACGGGGTCAAGCCCCGAGGGAATCGTGATCGCGCGTTTGGTCACAGCCACCATCCACCGCCCGCCTTACTCATCCATGACCTCTCCGGTCAGCACGTGTGCGTGGACGTGGAACACCGACTGCCCTGCGTCGCGTCCAGTGTTGAAGATCAACCGATAGGCCCCATGGAAGGCCTGATCGGCTATGTCCTGGGCCTTGAGGACCATGCGTCCCAGAAGCTGGGGATCGGCCGCCGCCAGCTCGGCCACATCCGCATAGTGCCGCTTGGGAACAATCAGGACATGGACCGCGGCCTTCGGGTTGACATCCTTGAAAGCATACAGTTCACCGTCCTCATAGACCTTTTCGCTGGGAACCTGCCCGGCCACTATCCTGCAGAACAGGCAGCCCTCATCCCTGGTGCTCTCACTCATGCGTGCTCCTCGCTCACTGGCGCCGCCGGCACTCCTGTCGGAGCAGGATCAACGGCCCATCCATGCTTCTTATCTTATGGCCCAAGCCGGATAAGGCGGCTGCATACCGCCGAAGGCGGACGGATTGTGCTCCCACGCTGGTTCACCGGTCGAAAAGCCCCAGGGCGTCGCTGACCGCCGTAAGAGCCACCGGACCGGCCGTCGAGGCCCGCAGTATGTTGCGGCCCAATGTCGTGGACAGGGCACCGGCATGGGTCAGGGCATCGGCCTCATGCTCGCTGACCCCACCCTCGGGACCGACGATCACCGAGACACGCAGCCCTTCGGTACCGGCTCCGGCCATACGCTCCAGGCCACGACGTACCTGGGCCCAGGTACGGTTCGCGTCCTGGTGGAGAAGGATGACCATGGAGCCGGGCCCACTCTCTCGCTCACAGTAGCCGACGAGGCCCTTCGTGGTCAGGCAGGGGTCCAGAACAGGCCGCCAGACCCTGCGTGACTGTTCGCTGGCCGCATCAAGGAGGGCACCCCACTTACGCTCCATCTTCCCGGCCTTCCACTTGACGATCGAACGGTCGGCCTGCCAGGGCAGCACACGATCCACACCAATCTGACAGGCCATATCCACGGCCTGCTCGTCCCTGCCGCCTTTGGCCAGAGCCTGGACCAGGGTCAGGGTCAGGTCCGATTTGGGCTCCCGTCCAACCTTGATGACCTCGACCAGGCCCGCGCGGGGGTCGAGGACGCGAGCGCTGATCCGCAATCCAGCACCATCGGTCAGTTGCAATCGGTCGCCGTCCCCCAGGCGCATGGAGGCGAAGGCGTGCCGGCGCACATGCTGAGGCAGGGTCAACCGCCAGCCGGTATGGAACTCATCGGCCTTGACCGGCGTATCGTCACATGCCGGATCAAACAGGAAGAGAGGGTCGGTCATGCAGGTTATCCTAGCGACAAGCCCAGAAGAGCCCTCCCCTGCAGCCGGTCCGACCACCGTGCCGATCGGCTTTTGGGCGCTTTCGCACACTCAGAACCCATAGCCCCGGCATCTGCTGTTCGAATCCACCCAAAACCGAATCGACCGGGGTGACAGCCGGGGTGACAGGAGGGGGCATGGGACGCGGTTCCAAGCCGAACGCCTGCATCAGGACGACACGCGCCCTCATGCTGTCCATGCGAAAGGGAACATTGGGTGCTATAGTCTTCATGTTGTCATTGCACTCGTCCGGGTGGCGGAATGGTAGACGCGCTAGCTTGAGGTGCTAGTGCCTATTTTATACAGGCATGCGGGTTCGACTCCCGCTCCGGACACTTTCTTCCGTATACTTTGTTCCGCAATTTTCCAAAGCAATCGTTCACAATCAATCCTATGCATCGCAGGACTCAGGCAACCACTCAGAAACCGGCTCGATGGTTCCGGTCCAGAGCCCGTCAACACATATGCCGTAGACCGGCCCGCTCGCGTAAGCCGTCCGCCGTTGCCCGGCCTCACCCCTGCGCAACCCCAACCGATTCACCGGCCGGCTCAACAGGGATCTCGATTCGGCTGACATACTCCCGGAAGTCGTCCGACTCGTATTCCCCGATCAGGCAGAATTCGATAGGGTCGCCACACATCCGGTAGCCTTCACGCTCGATCTTGCCCTTGAGCTTGGTGTAGGCGGGCACGCATCCGGCGAAGGAGCCCTTGAAGGTGTACCCGGCGTACAGCCCCGCCGGCAGCCGGTAGTTGCCGTGGAAGTCATCTGCGTCGCAATAGAGCATGATCGCTTTGGCCGGGAAGCAACCGTTGATCATGGAGCTGGTGTCCACCCGGTAGCAGGTGAGGGTCCTGAGCGCACGTAGACTCTCGTGGTGGTCGGCCATGTACCGTGCGAAAGCGAAAGGGATGTCGTCGTAATAGACAAGCTCGCTTGATATCAACGCACATGGGCGTTCGGGTTTGCGCTCGATCGTCATCCGATCGGCCTGTGCCTGGGCGACGGCCTGGGTGTACAGCTTGAGTCCGTCGAAGATGCCGGCCTTGACTGAGCTCAGATAGGCGATCTGCTGGTCGATTCGGTCCATCTCATAGCCCATGAGTTCCATGGTGGAGCTGAATGAACGGTGGTCGAAATACCGCTTCATCTGGTCAAAGCTGAAGCCCATGCTCCGCAGTTCGAAGATGACATTGAGCTTGGCGAAATCGTGGGGGCCATAGATTCGGTAACCGTTGGCGGGGTTCCTTTCCGGCACGACCAGGCCCAGACGCTCGTAATAGTACAGGGTGTCGATCGTGGTGTCATAGACCTTGGCGGTCTCCTTGATCGAGCAACCCCGATCGATCAGACGCTTGGGTTCGGGCATGACCTCTTCACTGCCGGATCGCAACCCCTCCATACAACCTCCAACCCTGGTGCAAGGCAAGGGTTTCCTCGCCCGGCATATCGACACGGGCATTCATACACACAGTGTCATTCAATGGTTTCCAGCATACCCAATGCACATGGACGGCACCAAAAACCCGCAATGCGTCGACTTGACCCTGGTGCAAGGCAAGGGCATAACCTGTAGCTGTCTTACAAGGGGGCGGATGAGGAAGTCCGCCCGACACACGCCTGGACAAAGGCACAAAGGAGCATGAACAGATGGTAGAAGTCAGCACCAAGTATGGCACCATGGTCGGTGCCGACGGCCCGGATGGCACCCAGTCCTTCAAGGGCATCCCCTTCGCCAAGCCTCCGGTCGGTCCCCTGCGCTGGAAGGCGCCGCAGCCTTTGGAACCCAATGGCGGTGTCCATGACTGCACCGACTATGGTTATTCGGCCATGCAGAAGTACGACCCGGTCATGTACGCATCCCGCCGCCAGCAGAATGAGGACTGCCTGACACTCAATATCTGGCGTCCTGACGGCGAGTCCAAGGACTTGCCGGTCATGGTCTTCATCCATGGCGGCGCATACGTCGAAGGCGGCTCATCGGATCCCATGTACGACGGCACCAACATCGTCAGGCGGGACAAGGTCATCTATGTGACCTTCAACTACCGTGTGAACCTGTTCGGCTTCATGAACCTTGCCTCCCTGCCCGGTGGAGCGGAATACAAGGAGTCCGGCTACGCCGGTCTCATGGACCAGGCCGCGGCCCTCGGCTGGGTCAAGGAGAACATCGCCGATTTCGGAGGCGACCCCGAGAACATCACCCTCTTCGGTGAATCCTGCGGCTCCGGATCGACCATGCTGCTGTCCGTTGCCCCCTCGGCCAAGGGCCTCTTCCATCGTGCAATCGGCGAATCCGGCCCTATTCAGCTCTACAACAGGCCCGAGGCCACAGCCCCCTACGCCCAGGAGTTCATGGAGATGCTCGGCTGCAAGAGCGCCCAGGAGATGGCTGCCCTGCCCGTCGGTGACATCATGATGAAGTTCACCGAAGAGTTCTTCCCCAAGCACATCCACGAGGTCTCCCTGATCTTCGCCCCCACCTGCGACGGGGACTTCCTGCCCAAGAAGCCTCTCAAGGCCTTCAAGGACGGGGCGGCCAAGGACATAGACATCATGATCGGCTGCAATGAGGATGAGTTCGCCTACTGGAAGCTCTACTTCAAGGACTTCGCCACCGAGATGCCCGACTTCTGGCACCATCAGGCCATCTTCCACTTCGACGGCAAGCTGGACTCCGACAAGTACGAGTCTGAATGGAAGAGCCGCCATACGGAGGGCGACCAGGCCGAGAGCTACCTGGAGTATGCCAACCAGATCGGTTTCCGCGTGGGTACCGACCTGATGGCCGAATACCAGTCCCAGTACCGCGACACATACGAATACCTGTTCACCTACGCCTCGAAGATCCCGGGCATGGGCTCCTGCCATGCGATCGAGCTCCCGTTCGTCATGCACAACACCCAGCGGCCCGATTTGCCCAAGACCCTGACCGGCGAGGTGCCGCCCATGCACCTGTCCGATGAGATGGCCGATGCCTGGGCCTCCTTCGCCGCCACAGGCAAGCCCGTATCCGGCGTTGGCGACAGCTGGGAGCCCTATGGCGCAGGCGAACCCCACCACACGATGGTGATCAACGAGGACGGCTGGAAGCTCGAGCAGGATGTCAACAAGGAGAACATCGACATGCTGCGCCCCGCCTTCCAGGAATGCCTATTGGAGAGCGAGTGAACCGAAGGCGGCATGCCTTCGGTTCGAAATCCGCTGCAGACAGCGGAGGGAGAACGAACGATTATGGAAAAGATGAAAAAACCGGCCTATCGCTGGGTCATTCTGGTCATCGTATGCCTTGTAGGCATCCTGTCCAACTATATGCAGTACCAGATATCGGCCCTGGCCGTCTTCCTGATGCCCATGCTCAAGATCAGCCAGACCGGCTTCTCGACCCTGATGATGATGCCCATGCTCACCGCTGTCTTCCTGAGCATCCCCATGGGCACCTACGGCGACCGCATCGGCCCCAAGAAGGTCGTGCTCGCCGGCCTGGCCGTCGCCGTCATCGGCGCCTGGGTGCGTACCTTCGGCCTGAACTTCCCCATGCAGGTCCTCTCCATGTTCCTGCTCGGGGCCGGTATCGCCGCCCTGAACTCCAACCTGGTGAAGATCTTCAGCGTCTGGTTCGGTGACCAGACCCAGATGGCCATGGGCTTCTTCTTCGGATCCGCCGGTGTCGGCGTCATCCTGGCCCAAATGGTCGCCCCCATGTTCTCGGTCTTCAACTCCTACCTGATCGCCGCCATCATCCTGACGGTCGCCACGATCATGTGGATCATCCTGATCAAGGACGCGCCTGACGGCGTGACCCTGCCGCCCGCCACAGACTCGCCGCTCAAGTATTTCGGCGTAGCCGCCAAGAGCCGCAACGTGTGGCTGGTCGCCCTGTGCTACGGCTTCTCGATGGCCGCCTCCACGGCCTTCGCCGGGTTCATTCCGCAGACGCTGATCAACTCCAATGGCTTCACCCCGCAGACCGCCGGCATGGTGGCTTCGGCCGCCGCCCTGGGCTCCATCATCGGCTCCATCGTGGGCCCGGCCATCAGCTCCCGCCTGGGCAAGTGGAAGGGCTTCCTGGTCCTGACCATCGTCGTAGGCGCCTGCTTCATGACCTACTTCTGGGCCGTGGTCATCATGATGCAGCAGGCCCCGACCCTGGCCATCCTGCTGACGATCATGTTCGTCTCCGGTGCCTTCGGCGCCATCAACGGGCCGATCGTCCAGGCCATGCCCTTCGCCCTGCCCGACATCCGCGGCAAGTACGCCGGTTCCGCCGGCGGCCTGGTCAGCACCATCGGCCTGCTGTGCGCCTTCTTCATCCCGGTCATCATCTCGGCCGTGGCTGGAGGCAACTACGTGCTCAACCTGGGCTTGGAGAGCCTGATCTTCCTGCTCTCGGTGGTCTTCGTCCTGCTCATCCCCGAGCTGGGCCCCAAGGGCGAGATCGCCCAGTCCATCGCCAAGCAGGACCAGCTGGCCGCCGCCCAGGCGCAAGCCTGAGCCTCTGCCGACTGACTAATCGACCGACTGACTAACTGCGATTGATTACCGGTTGTGGCCGGCGGGATACCCTTCCCGCCGGCCACAACCATATTTGTTTTTACCTTCTGTCTTCCCACTCCCCCGAATCGAGCGGACCGCCCTTCGCTCAGATGGGACCGCCCATGTCGGCGTATTTCCTGCCTCCGTAGGCGCTGTAGGGAACCAGGAAGAACCCGGTCAGCAGCAGACCGGCCATGAGGGCCGCAAGGACGCGGACCCCGTCAATGGTCAGGGCCGCCAGCAGGGTCAGGGCGCACAGGGCGATGAAGGACCAACCCCCGGCCCGCTGCACCCGTCGCCAGGATCCCCGGCTGACGTAGTCCCCGGGCAGGCGGGTGCCGAACACATGGTTGGGTTTGACCCGTGGCATGAAGTTGCCCAGGACGATGAAGCACAGGCCCATCAGGCCGCACAGGAGCCTGGAGGCATCCAGCGAAGAGGCCGGAGCCGACCGGAAAGGCATCGGAAGCTGACGGTTCGGGGATCTTTGCCCCTTTGGAGTAGTGTGCCATGGAGTAGTGTGCCACGATGCCTGCCCGATTCTCAGTATGATTCCGTATCTTCCGCACCGGTTGCCGGAGGCATCGGGAGGCCGGGCGTTGGGCGTTGGGCCCGCCACTAGCGATCGCATGGATCGGCGCCGGTCCGCAGCCCTCAGTCTTTGACGGCCGCCCGGGCACGGGCTTTGTGCCGTTCGACGCCGGCGCCGGTCCGCAGCCGGTAGAGCCAGAGGATGGTCTCGTCCAGGGCGGTCAGGTTGAGTTCGTAGACGATGCGGTTGCCTGACCTTCTGCCGGAGACCAGGTGGGCTTCCTTGAGCTTTTTGAGATGGTAGGAGAGCTTGGAGGGTTGCAGCCCGACGTGCTCGCCGATGGCGCCCGCCTCCAGCCCGCCCTCCTGCAGCAGGTCCAGGATACGCCGCCGTGCAGGGTCCGACAGGGCGGAGAGGGTCTCTTGGGTCCCCATGACAACCTCCTTTCACTAATGTTGAACTACACCATACACCAATTTCAATTTATTTTAGAATACTGTCATGAAGCCGCTCCGACCGGCCGGTTTTGTCTACACCGACCCTGGCCCGGCCCAGGCGCTTGGGGTGGGACGGGTCGGTTATGATGAGAGCCGTAGCAGGCGGCTGTGGAGCGAACGGAGATGGGTGAGCATGCGAATCGTGCCGGTGGAGTCGATCGAGGATGAGCGCCTGGACGCCTATACGCATCTGACCGAGCTCCAACTGCGCAACCGTCTGGAACCGGCCAAGGGCCTGTTCATCGCCGAATCGCCCAAGGTCATCGGCCGGGCCCTGGATGCGGGCGTGGAACCGATCTCCTTCCTGGTGGAGGAGCCCTGGCTGGCCGGCATGGAGCCCTTCTTCCGCCAGGTGGAGCAGGGTTGGGGTGTGGATGTGCCGGTCTACGTGGCCTCCCCCGCCCAGCTCAAGCGGATCACCGGCTATCGCCTGCACCGGGGGGCGCTCTCCGCCATGCGCCGCTGGCCGCTGCCTTCGGTCGAGGCGGTCTGCCGGGGGGCGAAGCGGGTGGCGGTGATGGAAAACATCGTCGACCATACGAACGTGGGGGCCCTGATGCGATCGGCGGCCGCCCTCGATGTGGACGCGGTCCTGGTGACGCCCTCCTGCGGCGACCCACTCTACCGGCGGGCTGCGCGCGTCTCGATGGGCACGGTCTTCCAGGTCCCTTGGACCCGGATCGGCGGTGACGACAGCGACTACTGGCCCGGCCGCGGCCTGAAGGAGCTGCACGACCTGGGTTTCACTACCGTGGCCATGGCCCTACGCGACGACTCACTGAGCATGCAGGAGCTGGCGGCACGCTTGCACGACGGGCGGATCGGACGGCTGGCCCTGATCTTCGGCACGGAGGGCGAAGGGCTGACGCCCGCCACCATCGCCGGCGCCGACCTGACGGTCCGCATCCCCATGGCCCACGGCGTCGACTCACTCAACGTAGCCGCCTCCTCCGCCGTAGCCTTCTACGCCACCCAATCCTGACCCCGTTCGGCCGACCCGATTCTCGTCTGTTCCCTACTCCCTACTCACTTCCGACCACTCCCACACCCCTCAAAACCGCTGTCGGGCACTTTCTCACACGTCAATCGTTGAACCCGGCAGCCAGGCGTGCGAAGCTGCCCAAAACCGTTCAAGTCCCTGAATGACGCGCTTCCTGTACCAGGACGATACCGGCAATCCGCTCTTGGGCGGGTTCGAGCAGCGTGTGCCCAGCCTCCATCACGACAGTGTGCGAAGCTGCCCAAAACGCCGTAACGCCGGTAAGGTCGACTGCTGGCATGGGCCGATGGGGTTGGAGAACGATTTTTGGGCAGATTCGCACAGGATGAGCCGCGGTATTGCGGGATGGCTGTGCGAATCTGCCCAAAACCAGATTGCGGGCTCAGGCCTGCGGGGTCTCTTCGATGTAGTCGTTGGCTGAGATGGTGCCGCGGGCGCGGCCGATGGCCTTGAGGCCGTGGTACATGACCAGGGTGGCGACCGAGCCGATCGCGATGCCGTTGAAGGAGATGCCCTGGATGGCGAAGGTGAAGTCGGCGATGCCGACGATCATCACGACAGCGCCTACCGTCATGTTGACCGTCTTGCCGAAGTCAACCTTGTTCTCCACCCAGATCCGCACACCCAACATGCCGATCATGCCGTAGAGCAGGGTGGTCACCCCGCCCAGGACCCCGCCGGGGATGGTGTTGATGATGGCGCCGAACTTGGGGCACAGGCTCAGCAGGAAGGCGAACAGGGCCGCGCACCAGTAGGCCGCCGTTGAGTAGACCTTGGTGGCCGCCATGACACCGATGTTCTCGGCATAGGTGGTCGTACCCGAGCCACCGCCGAGACCGGCGAAGAAAGTGCCGATGCCGTCGGACATGAGCGCGGTGCCAATCCGCTGGTCATAGTCGCGGCCGGTCATCAGCGAGACGGACTTGACGTGGCCGATGTTCTCCGCCACCAGTACCAGGACCACCGGGATGAACATGGCAAGGACCGTTGGATCCGCCTGGGGCAGGTGGAACTTGGGCAGGCCGAACCAGGCCGCCTCTTCCACAGCTCCGAAATCCACCTCGCCCTGTGTGACGGCAAACATATAGCCGACGATAACGCCCAGCAGGATGTTAAGCCGTCCGATCAGCCCCTTGAACAGAACCGATATGAGCATGACCGCCAGTAGCGTGACCAGGGCGGTGAGCGGGGCGGCCTTAAAATTCTTCCAGGCGGAGGGCGCCAGGTTGAAGCCGATGATGGCCACGATCGCGCCCGTCACCATCGGCGGCATCACGATGTCGATCCAGCGAGCACCGGCGAAGTGGACGACCACGCCGATGACCGCCAGCAGGGCGCCGGTCACCATGATGCCGAAGGAGGCGACCGCCAGCCCCTTATGAGCTGCCGTCACTGCCATGACCGGGGCTATGAAGCCAAAAGAGCTGCCCAGATATGATGGCAGCTTATTGGCGTTCATTAACAAAAACAGCGCCGTGGAAAGCGCTGTAAAGAACAAAGTGGTCGACGGATCGAAGCCCGTCAATATCGGAACCAGGAAGGTCGAACCGAACATGGCGATCACATGTTGGGCACCGATCCCCGCCGTCCGCGGCCAGGTCAGCCGCTCATCTGGCTCCACCACATCGCCGGGAGCCAATGATTTCCCGTTACCGTGCAGTTTCCAACCGTTCAGGATTGACATACGGTATGCTCTCTTCCCAGTCGCCGTGCCGGTCACGGCGCACTGAGAACCCCATCATATTACAAGACAGAGACTGATGCTCGCGGTCAACCGCAGTCAGCGTTCCAATTCCGAGCGACACACCGGCAGCCTAATGACACCGGCAGTTCTACTGGGCGATAGGCAGATTGTCGATATTGAGCCCGATGGCCGCCAGCTGCTCCTTGCCTTCGGGGGTGATCATCTTGAGACTCCACCGGGGCGACCAGGTCCAGTCGATTCGGAACTCCTCGACCAGTCCGGCCAGCATCTGAGCGCACTCGTCCTCGATCAGCCCTGTCAGAGGGCAGGCTGGCGTGGTCAGGGTCATCGTGATGATGGCACGCCCCTGCTCGTCGATCTCGACCCCGTAGACCAAGCCCAAATCCACCACGTCGATGCCCAGCTCCGGGTCGATCACCTGGTGGAGGGCCTCACGCACATCCTTGGCTGTGGCGCGACCTATGTCGTCCACAGCCTTGAGCGGAATCGCATCCTCCGCCGCGGCCTGGGCCTCGCTGGCCGTCGCGCTCCCGCTGTCAGCGGTCGTCGTTGCTTCGCTCATGACTGCCCCTCATCCCGTCGGCCTGTGCCGACCCCATCGTTGATGCGCGTCAGGGCCTGGGCCACAGACGCTTTCATGCCCTCCCAGGCCAGTAGAGCGCATTTGATGCGCATGGGATAGCGCGAAACACCTTGAAAGGCGACCGCATCCCCCAGCGCCTCGTTCGCGTCCTCGTCGTCCAGTCCCGCACCCCTGGACTCCATCAGCTGATGGAAATCAGCGGCCAGTGCCATGGCCTGGTCGACGTTCTGCCCCTGGACCAGGTCCACCATGACCGACAGCGATGCCTGCGAGATCGAACAACCCTGCCCGTCCCAGACAATCCGTTCGATCCTGTTAGGCTTGCCGTCCGAGCCGTCGGAGACTTCGACATGCACGGTTGCCGTGTCGCCACAGGTGGGGTTGAACTGCTGGGACTGGGCCGGCACGCAGTACTCGTGCTCCAGCCGCAGAGTCTGCGCGCCGCCGGAAGAACCGTCATAGGCGGACGGGTCGTCCTGGCCGCCCAGCTCAATCCTGCCGTGCGGGTGCCTGGAAGCGTCCAGGATGACCTCCTGGTACATCTGCTCCAGCTCCTGTTCGCTCATGCCGTAATCGTCTGTCATGTTCACCAACCTACCTGCATCCTGTGGTCCTGTCCAAAGTCCGTGCGCCGCAGGTGAAACACCGCAACGACCGCCATGACACCGCATGCCCCCTCCGGTTCTTCAGGCCCCGAAGAAACCTCTGACACCGCGCACCGCATCAAGGAGTTCGTCTGCATCGGCGATGCTGTTGTAGACCCCGACCGAGGCACGGTTGGAGGCGAACAGGCCGAAGTGCCGGTGGACCGGCTGGGCGCAGTGGTGACCCGTCCGAATGGCGATGCCGCGCGAATCCACATACTGCCCCACATCATGGGGGTGGATACCGGCCACATCGAAGGCGACCGTGCCGATGCGGTCTTCTGGAGACACGGGGCCGAGGATGCGTACGCCCTCGACCTCATTCAAGTTCAAAAGCTCAGCCGTGATGGCACGCTCATGTTCCGCGACCCGCTCCATGCCCAGATCCCGCATCCAATCGGCGGCTTCACCGGCGGCGATGACCTGGGCGACCGGCTGCGTACCGGCCTCGAACCGGGCCGGAGGCGCCATGTACTGGGCGGGCTTGTCCAGGAAGGCCAGCTCCACCATGGAGCCGCCGAAGGAGGCCGGAGGCAGAGCCTCCAGGAGCTCCCGCCGCCCGTAGAGGAAGCCGACGCCGGTGGGGCCGTACATTTTATGGGCCGACCAGGCCGCGAAATCCACATCAAGGGCGTGAAGGTCGATGGGTAGGTGGGGGACGGACTGGCAGGCGTCCAGGACAACCAGGGCGCCCACCTGGTGGGCGCGTTCCACGATCGGTGCCAGGTCGGTGATAGCTCCGGTCACATTCGACACGTGGGTTATGGCAACAACCTTGGTCCGCTCGCCAATCACCTGCTCGGCGGTGTCCGAGCGGATCCTGCCCTGCTCATCCAGGCCGAACCACTTGAGGCTGGCCCCGGTGCGCTGACAGAGCTCCTGGAAGGGCAGGAGGACCGAGTGATGCTCGGCCTGGCTGACCACCACCTCATCGCCGGGCCCCAGGGCGAAGCGTCGGGCCGCCTGTCCTCCCCTCCCCTGGGATGCATTGCCGAAGGCCGTGGCCAGCAGGTTCAGGGACGCCGTGGCTCCGGCGGT
Source organism: Bifidobacterium xylocopae (assembly GCF_003315615.1). Lineage (GTDB taxonomy): Bacteria > Actinomycetota > Actinomycetes > Actinomycetales > Bifidobacteriaceae > Bombiscardovia > Bombiscardovia xylocopae. The sequence continues at coordinate 3,891 of NZ_PDCH01000013.1, read as the reverse complement.
GACGACGATCTCCTCCTGGCCTTCTTCGGCCTGGGCGCCCACCAGCCGGGCGACCTTGGCCCGGGCATGTTCGAAGGCCATGGTGGAACGGGCGGCCAGCTCGTGGGCGCCACGGTGGACCCCGGCATTGTCCCGCTCATAGAAGCGCGACTCGGCGTCGATGACCACCTGCGGCTTCTGGGCCGTGGCCGCCGAGTCCAGATAGACCAAGGGATGGCCGTGGATCTCCTGATCCAAAATCGGGAATTGCTCCCGTATCGCGGTGAAATCCACCATCATCCCTCCTTTATCGAAACATCGGTCCGTACGTCGGCTTACATGCCGTACCGTCCTCAGGCCAGGGCCGACTCCGAATCAGAACCTTCCGGCAGGTACTGGTCGTAGCCGGTCTCCTCCAGTTCGTCGGCCAATTCCGGCCCACCGGTCTTGACGAAGCGGCCGTCTGAGAATACGTGCACGATATCCGGTTTGATGTAGCGCAAAATCCTGGTGTAATGAGTGACCATCAGGATCCCCAAGGCGGTGTTCTCCTTCGCCCGGTTGACCCCCTCGGACACCACACGCAGCGCGTCCACATCCAGGCCGGAATCAGTCTCGTCCAGAATCGCGAATTTCGGTCTGAGCAGTTCCAGCTGCAATACTTCAGCCCTTTTCTTCTCGCCGCCGGAGAAGCCTTCGTTGACCGATCGCTGGGCGAACTTGGGGTCCATGCGCAAATTCTTCATGGCCTGGCCCAGTTCCTTGCTCCAGGTACGAATCGCCGGCGCCTTGCCGTCAATCTCCGTCTTGGCGGTACGCAGGAAGTTGGTCATCGACACGCCGGACACCTCGACCGGATACTGCATGGCCAGAAACAGCCCGGCCTTGGCACGCTCATCAGGGGTCATCCTGAGGATGTCCTCACCGTCCAACAGGGCCTGCCCAGAATCCACAAGGTACTTTGGGTGACCGGCCAAGGTGTATGCCAGGGTGGACTTGCCTGAGCCGTTGGGCCCCATGATCGCATGGGTCTCACCCGAGTTGACGGTCAGGTTGGCGCCCTTGAGGATTTGCTTGCGCCCCTCCTTGGTCTCCACGGAGACGTGCAGATCCTTGATTTCCAGTGTCGACATATCAGTTACCCTCCAAAACGTGCTTCATCTCTTCGCTCTCCCCTTTGGACAGCCGCCTGTCGATGACATCCATAAGATGACCTGAGACAGCGGGAATACCGATTTCCTCGACCAATTCGCCGAAGAACCCCCGAACCACCAGCTTGCGCGCCTCCTGTTCGGGGATACCGCGCGATTCCAGGTAGAAGAGCTCCTCTTCCTCGAAACGGCCTACCGAGGAGGCGTGTCCGGCACCGATGATGTCGCCGTTCTCGATCTCCAGGTTGGGTTCGGAATCGGCCACCGCACCCGGCGTCAACACCAGGTTGCGGTTGAGCTCGTAGGAGTCGGTGCCCGGTGCCGTCGGCCGGATCAGTGCGTTACCCACCCAGGTTGAGTGCGCCCCGGGTCCGTCCAGTGCGCCTTTGTATACCACGCGCGACCTGCAATTGGGGTGGTTATGCACCACCATCGTACGGTGTTCCATATGCTGGCCGGGGTCCACGAAATATATGCCCAGCATGTTCAGATCCCCGCCTTCGCCGCCGAACTCCTGGTCCATGCGCATACGGACCACGTCGCCGCCCAGGGTGACCACCGAATGCCGCAGGCTGGCCCCCGCTCCCAGATGGATGCGATGGTTGGCCACCTCCTTGGATGTCGGTCCCCACTCCTGGATGAAGGTGGTGGAGATATGGGAATCGGCACCGGTGCGAATCTCCACACCCTCCGCCAGACGGGCGTCGCCACCATGCTCCACCACCAGGTCCGCATGGGCCCGCTCGTCTGCCAGGATGACCAGGTGGATGGCATCGAGCTCCAGGCCACCACCCTCCACCTTCACCAGGACCGGCCGGCTGATCTCGCCTCTCAGCTCGATGACATGGGCCCGGCTGTTTGAGGCCCACTCCACGGCCGACACCTTGTCGTTGGGTTTGAGGACCGTGCCGGTCGGCGCCTGGCCCATCTCCACACTCGATACGCTGACCTGAGCGGGATCCAGGGGACCTCCGTCCATGGCGCTGACCGTCAGCGCGGTCTTCCCCGATGGTTCGAACGGCCGGAAGAACTCCTCCAAACGCTCGACCGGGGTGAAGCGCCAGTCATCCTGCCTGCGGGTGGGTGTCGCATAATCGTCGGGATCGTAGGACCGAATGGAACGGTCCGCGCTCGAGGGCATCCGCGCCGGAGCGGCATACGGGTCCTCGACCGACCCCTGTGGTATCCGAATCTCTGCCTTGTCCGTCATATCAGCCGACCGACCCTTCCATCTGCAGCTCCACCAATCTGTTCAACTCCAAGGCGTATTCCATGGGCAGCTCACGGGAGATGGGTTCCACGAAGCCTCGCACAATCATGCCCCTGGCCTCCTCCTCGCTCAGGCCGCGGCTCATCAAGTAGAAAAGCTGGTCTTCGGAGATCTTGGAGACCGTGGCCTCATGCGACATGGTGACATCGTCCTCGCGCACGTCTACATGCGGGTAGGTGTCGGAACGCGAATAGTCATCCACCAGCAGGGCATCACAGACCACCGAGGAGGAGGAGTGCTCGGCGCCCTTGACTATCTTGACCAGGCCACGGTATGCGGCCCGGCCGAGGTTGCGGGAGATGGATTTGGAGACGATGGTGGAGGACGTATGCGGAGCCAGATGAATCATCTTGGCACCCGTGTCCTGGTATTGTCCCTGGCCGGCGAATCCCAGGGACATGGTCTCTCCCCTGGCATATGGCTCAGCCAGGATGCAGGAGGGGTACTTCATCGTGGCCTTGGACCCGATGTTGCCGTCGACCCATTCCATCGATCCGCCCTCGCGCACATAGGCACGCTGGGTCACGAGGTTGTATACGTTGTTGGACCAGTTCTGCACCGTGGTGTAACGCACCCGAGCATGCGGCTCCACGACGATCTCCACGATGGCCGCATGCAGGGAATCGGTTGAATATATGGGTGCCGTGCAGCCTTCCACATAGTGCACGTACGAGCCCTCGTCCGCGATGATCAACGTACGCTCGAACTGGCCCATGTTAGGTGTGTTGATGCGGAAGTAGGCCTGCAGGGGGATGTCCACGTGGACACCCTTGGGCACGTACACGAAGGATCCGCCGGACCAGGCCGCGGTGTTCAGGGCCGCGAACTTGTTGTCATCGGCGGGAATGACCGTTCCGAAGTATTTCCTGAAGAGGTCCGGGTGCTCCTGCAGGGCGGTGTCGGTGTCCATGAAGATGACGCCTTGCTCCTTGAGGTCATCCCTGATGGAGTTGTAGATCACCTCGGACTCGTACTGGGCGGCCACGCCGGATACCAGCCTCTGCTTCTCGGCCTCGGGGATGCCCAGCCTGTCATATGTGCTCTTGATGTCCTCGGGCAGCTCCTCCCAGGTCTGGGCTTGCTTATCCAGGGGCTTGACATAGTACTTGAAGTCCTGTGCGTCGAAACCGGACAGGTCCACCCCCCACTTGGGCATGGGCTTGTCCAGGAAGGACCGGTATCCCTGCAGACGGCGCTCCAGCATCCACTCGGGCTCGTGCTTGTCGGCCGATATGGCCCTGACAACATCCTCGTCGATGCCTTTCCTGGCGGCCTCTCCGGCCGCGTCGGAGTCATGCCAGCCGTAGCTGTAGTCGCCGAACTGGGAGAGGATCTCGTCGTCCTGTTTGATCTTGTCTTCGTTGACCCGGGAGCGGTCAGCCACGTACTGACTCATCTCTACATCCCGTGCCGTATCCGTCTGCTTCGAGCTGTCACTCACGCGTACGGACCTCCTTACGACCCTGTAAGCCACCGATCAGGCGGCTGCCG
>NZ_PDCH01000012.1 GCF_003315615.1 Bifidobacterium xylocopae | reverse complement strand
GCTTGACGCGCAGCGGCCTGGTGGCATGGTCACGGGGTCCGACAACCAACCCTTCGAGGCCCACACCCCGGATGGGGTGTGGGCCGGCGGGAAACAGCCGGAGGGGACCATAGGGCCCCTCCGTCCGAATCCAAGCGGCGCCGGCGTGCCGGCGCGCGGCCGTCGTGAGTGCCGCCCACCCGGGGCGGCGGAAGCGATGGCCTCGATTCCCAGACCGACACCACCGCCAGCCAGCAAGATCCAGCTCACCTGATGCTGTAGCGGCCCGAAACGACAAGAAGGGCCCTGATCAGCCTCTCACCCCATCTCACTTAAGGCAGGTTCTTCAATTATGGTCATTATGATCTTGGCTTTTTAGCTTGGCCACCCAGTCGTCGCACAGTTGCTTTCCATAGGTGATGGTGATGAAGGCGAAAAGAGCCGGGAGAATCGAGGAAAGGCTCATCCAGGATCCTGCCCCATCCGTCCGCGGCGGCGCCAGAATCCGAGAATACAGCGAAGGCGGCGCACACGGAGGAATCACCCGCACGAGAGTCGGTTCAGAAAAGTACTGCTGGAGAGACGTCATTACGCCGCAGAGAATGCCACACACGGCGAAGGGTATGGTATGCCCCAACCAATCTTGATCGACCCGGTCTTTTATGATGTCCCAAGCGAATTTGGCCAAAGCCAAACACTCCACGATCACTGCCGGCATCGTCACCACGAATGTATGGACCCACCGCAAATCGGTGATGGTGGCGGGAAAAAGCCATAGGAGGATGAAAGTATACGCTACATGGGAAAAAAATGCCACCCAATCCAACAGCGTCGTTAGCCTGCTGTACCACATTAAAACGATATACAAGGCAATCAAACAAAGTAAAAGCCCCACGAACCAGACCACGGAGTCAATGAGCCACACCGTCCCGAGCGCAAAGCCCACTCTTACTAGGCCGAATAAGCACAATATGGCTAACCACCCGTAACCGAAAGCCAAAAGGACACCAAGCAACCCGGCCAATTTTCCCGGGTTCTTATCGCACCAATCGGAGAAACGAATCAGCCGATTCATAATTCTCCTTAACCCTCGTGCGCCGGCCGACCCCAGCCTGGACAGTTGCTCTCTCATCGCATGTTCCCTTCCCTTGTTCCTCGTTGATCTTCCAACAAACCGCATACCCTCGTACTCGAGATTCCGGTCGGAGAATCCGCCGGCGTCCGACCGGATCGGCCCCTGCTATCCTCAAGCGCATGACCCACTACGACGACGCCCAGGACGTGAGCATGCGTCCCAGGGGCTACGGCTTCGAGGACCACGACGAGGTAAGGGACCGCCACCTTCATATCAAGGCCCTCATGGAACGGCGGAAGGACCACCTGATCGACCTGCTCCAGGACCCCTCTCTCACCCCAGCGGACCGGCATCGCCTGGAAGAGCTCAAGGAGGAGGTCAAGGCCGACATAGCCTCGGTACGCGCCGGCGGCAGCGACAGTGCATTCCAGGCCCTGCACTCCAGATACCGCTGATCCGACCACAATCCAGGGAAATCTCGGGTCGGAGCATTGCGTCCTTTTAGCACCCCAGCAAGGCAACAGGAACAGCCAGGCACCCATTACCAGGCAAATCCGCATTGTGAGGCAAGTGCATTGAGCGCGCGCAGTGCGCCCAATACACGCGGCAGCAGCGATGGTCGAGCTGATCCAGCTCGGCAGGGCGCGGGGCGGCGGCCCCGCTTGCCCATACACACCGTCAGTCGGCCGCACTCTCGTCCGGTTTTGTGCCATCGGGCAGGCACTGACGTCGAGCAGAGCCTGGAGGTTGCCCGCATCCGGCCGTCTGCCTCCTTGCTCCCATGCCCTTACGACCGCCCTAGTCACCCCCAGACGGCAGGCATGTTGGTCCTGTGAGAGGCCAGCCTTCATTCGCAGATGTTTGATCTGAGATGCCAGACTGGAGGGTTGTGGAGTGGAAGACTCGCCATTCTGCTCCGTCTGCTCCGTCTGCTCCGTAGGATCGTCGGGGAACGGGAATCTCAATTTAACCACCAGTTCGAAGGTGCCCAATACAACTTGCGTGAACAACAAGGTGAACAGCCACCATCCAATGTCAGACACTCCCGTATCGCCAGTTACTGCTTACGCCTTGTTCGCGGCCAGGAATTGTTCTGCAATCTGGCGCCACATCTCAGAGGCGTTGATCCCCCGGCGACGCGCCTGCTGCTCCACGCCTTCTTTTACGCGCTCGGGCGCCACGAAGCGCACCACCGGCGACCTGCCGTGCTTTTCCTCACCCACGCGGGGCCTTCCAAGAGCGATGCGCTCCGCCTCTTCAAGCGAACCCGCGCCCGTGGCCTGCATCAGGAGGCGCGCGCCGCCGCCGGGGCAGCGGTTGGGATGACCGCTCCCGGCCACCTCGCCGGAGGCGACCTTGCGCTCCATCTCGTCAAACTCCGCGATCTCCTTTGCGGTGAATCCTGTCATGATTTCTCCTCTCTATCTTGGCATAGCAAGTAGCTCCAGTTGTCACTCAGGCGCATGACGTGGAATATCACCACTTCATGAGTCCGCTCCCTGCACCCGACTTCCAGCCAGTCGTCATCCAGTGAGCCTGCGCGGGGGTGCCCTACGTAGATTCTCACCTCCGGATCGTCACCCTGCTGGTCGTCGCCAACAGAGTGCGCTATGGCATAAATCGCCTCTTGCCGCGTATAGCCGTGCCTGAAAGCTGACGGCGCAAATCTCATTCCCATATGCTTATTATAGCACAAAAGTGTAGCATTAAAAATGTAGCATAACAACATTTTGCCCCTAAAAGAGCGAATTCTGCGTGTACTCATCTTCGGGTGATTGCTCTACTGCATCAAGGATTTGACACGCCAGAGCCCGTGGCACCCCGTACGCAGACAAAATGCGCTCAGGATTGACTATGCGTACTCCATCCTGATGCCGGTAAGTCTGCATGCTCTTTACCGCCTGCCTCAGATCGTCGGCTGTGTCATAGATATAGGATTGCGTGGTCGCCAATGACTCATGCCCCAAAAGCGACTGCACCTTGACCACATCTCCGGTCGCCCGCCAGACATCGGTGGCGAAACGCCGACGGAACGCATGGGGCGGCCATCCGGTGGCATCCTTGACCAGGCGGTATGCCGTGTCATTACATATATGACCCCCATGGCCACCAGGGAATACCCAACCCTCCGGTCTGCACTCAAGGTCACGAACCAAACGGTCGGTTAATGGCACCACTCGATCCTTGTCACCTTTGCCGTGCACCACCAGGCTTTTGCCGGTGAGGTCTCCTACCAGATCGTCCGTCCTCACAATAGCCGCCTCATTGCGGCGCAATCCGGCATCACTGAAAAGCCTGACAAGAAGTCGTACACGGCCATCCGAATGGTACAGACCCTTGACTACCGCCTCGGCCGGCGCAGGCAGCTGTTTCTTTTTCCTTCGTTTTATAGCTGGAATAATATCCATTGGATTAGAATCAATTCGCCCATGGACGACCGCCCAACGGAAGAACGACCTCAGCGCGTTTACACGTGACCGCAATGCGCTGTCGCCGACGCCCTTACCCACCCAAGTCAAGACTGCCTCCGAGGAGACACCGGCAGGGGGCAGGTTCGTCTCACGTGCAAATTGAGAAATGATGTACCACCAATGCTCAATCGTATTACCGGTATCGCCGTGCACCCGAAGCTCCATGACCCACTGATCCAGCCACTTAACCCACTCCTGCGACGGCTGTCGATGCGACGCATACTCCATGCCTGCAACCTCCCCCAGACACAAAAAAAGCCGGCTACAAGTACCGGCTGTGAACAACTACGTCTTTCAAGACTAATAATTCCGAGAAACCAGACAAAAAAAGACAACCCATGCCCGAATAGTGTCTAGCATAGGTTGTTGATACTGATCAGGTTCTGCTTTAGTGACACCGTTCGCAGAAGGAATGAAGCATAGATTTAATTGTAATTGAACAGACACGTCAATTATGGCTAATAATTCCGCCATACTTTTAAGTCGTGGGTTCTCGGTTCGAATCCGAGGGGGGGCACTTGGCCGGCAGGAAGCCCGCCCGGAGCCTGATTCTCAGGCTTCTTTCCTCTATGCGTTTTCCTGCAACCGCCAACCCCGCGTAGCCCGCCTTCGGTGACTGGCGGCACCTATCCGAGGGCGGTTCGCCCAGACGACACGGAGAGCGAAGTCGGCCCCGGCAAATTGACAACATGCTTTCCAGCAATTAAGTTTGGTCTCTGCCTCGTACAGTAAAACGTTTTATCAGCAGCTGTGCGCAGGTCCGCAGCAACCAGACGGCTCCTCCGGTTCGAACGACCAGGAAGAATGCCGCCAGCCTCGACAGAGGAAGCAAGAATGGAGCGAAGATGCTGACAGACACCGCCAAAATCATCCTGGACCTCGATACGGGCATCGACGATACCCTGGCGCTCTCCTACGTGCTCGCGTCGCCGGACGCGGAACTCATCGGGATCACCGGCACTTACGGCAACGTAGTCGTGGACCACGGCGTATCCAACGACCTGCGTCTGCTCGCCATGTACGGCCGCGAGGACATCCCCGTCTTCAAAGGTATCGACCACCCCTCCACGGCCGAAAGCTTCGCGGTGCCGCCGGACTCCGAGATTTTCCACGGCGCCAATGGCACCGGCAACGCCGAAATCCCCGCACAGACCGACCGGCAGGCCGAGAGCCGGAGTTCGGTGGATTTCATCATCGAATCCGTCCGCAAGTACCCCAAGGGTGAGCTGACCATCGTCCCCACCGGTGCCTTGACCACCATCGCAGCCGTTCTTGAGCAGGCACCCGACATCGTCGACAAAATCCGCATCGTCCTTATGGGCGGCAGCCTCACCCAGCCCGGCAACGTCGGCCCCTTCGCCGAAGCCAACATCAACCAGGACCCCGAAGCCGCCAACGCGGTCTTCGCCAGTGGCGCCGACATCACCATGGTCGGCCTTGATGTCACAACCCAGGTGCTGATGACCAAGGACGACACCAAAGCCCTGCGCGAGACCGGCACTCCCGTGGGTAAGTTCCTGGCCGACATGACCGACTATTACATCGGAATTTCGGAGCAGGAGGACGGAGACAACTACCAAGGCGGCTGCAACCTGCACGACCCGCTGGCTGCTGCCGTGGCCATCGACCCGACTCTGGTCACCACCCTGGCCACCAATCTGATGGTCGAGACCGAAGGCCCCCAGCGTGGACGCACCATCGGAGACCCCAGCCGCATCCTCCAAGAGCCCAAAACCACCAAGGTCGCCCTGACCGTGGAAGCGCAACGCTTCCACACCCAGTTCATGGACCGCCTGCTGAACCTGGCCAAGGCCAGCAAGTAAGCGATACAACAACCAATCGATAAGGAACATCTTCACATGACTGCAAACACCAGTCCGGAGGCCACCGCACAGCCGGGCACCCCCAGCGAGGCCGAGATCAACCGTGCCAAGACCAAGAAGTCGCTGCCGGCCCTGCTCACCATCTTCCTGCTCGGCACACTTATGATCCAGGCCTTCAACCTGGTCTTCCAAAACGTGGGCGACTCCCTGGGAATGTCGGCCAACGCAGCTCTTGTCTCCACCCTGCCCGGCATCGTTCTGGGCGTGGTCTGCATGCTCTATGGCACCCTGTGCGACTACATCTCCCCCAAGAAGATGACCATATTCGGCGTCGCCGCCCTGATTTTCGGCAGTCTGCTCGGTTTCTTCGGCTCCTTCAACTTCTGGGTGGTCGTCCTGGCACGCATCATCCAAACCGCAGGTGGTCAGGTGGCCGGCTCCGTGTTCCTCGTGATGGCCATGAAGTACCTGAACAACAAGGAACGCGCCTTCTACCTGGGCATGTTCAATGCGGTCTACTACGCATCCTCCGCGGTCGGAGTCCTCGCGGGCGGCCTCATTGCCTCCATTGATTGGAGGTACCTGTTGCTGGTGCCCCTGCTGTCCGTCTTCCTGATCCCACAGATCATCAAGAACACGCCTGATATCAGCGGTACAGGCGAGCGCATCGATGTCCTCGGCATCGTGCTCTTCGCGGTCATCGCCGGCCTGATCGCCATCTACTTCTCCTTCCCCTCCCCCTGGATCCTGCTCATGCTGGCACTGTTCATCCTGACCTTCGCCGGATACGTCTGGAAGGCCAGCAACCCCTTCCTCAGCAAGCGCTTCCTGGCCAACAAGGGCTACATGGCCGTTCTGCTGGCACTGTTCGTCTTCTACTTCTTCAACTTCGCCTGTGTACCGATCTACAACGTAATCGGCGACCAGATCTACCACATCTCCCTCAGCCAGGTGTCCCTGTGCCTGACGATCGTCTACATCGTGGCCACCTTGGTGGGCTGCGTGTCCGGCGCGATCATCGCCGCGATGGGCCGGGTCCCCATGCTGCTGCTCTCGGCGGCGCTCATGGCCGTCGGTGCATTCGGTTCCGCCCTCCTGATCACCAAGGGTTTCTGGCTGCTGACCATCATGGCCTGTGTCTTCATCGCCGGCATCACCATGTCCTACACGCCGCTCTATGACTCCTTCTCGGTCACACTGCCCCAGGACGAGAACGGCCGTGGCGTTGGTATCGGCGATTTGATGATGAACACCTCTGCCTCCATCGGCATGGCTGCCTACAGCGGCCTGATGGCCAACGACGGTTTCGGATCCAAGGGCTTCCTGGGCATCCAGCCCGGTGCCGAAGCCCAGGCCTCGAACATGTTCCTGGTCATGGGCGCGGCCGCCGTCCTGGCCCTGCTCATCGTCCTAGCCGTACGTCGCAGCATTTCCGACAAGGTGCAGACCGCCGAGTAACACCGCCCGGCTGGCCGCAAAGCAGAAGCCCCTCCCTGCCTCAGCCGGGAGGGGCTTCGCATATTCGACCGAGGATCAAGAACGGCGAACGTGCCCGAGGTGAACCGAGCGGAATGCCCCGTCATGGCTTGGGAGCCACGGACCGGGGGATGGCGAGCCCTATGGGCCTGGGAAACTAGCATGCGGCAGCCTGCCCATGGACCGTACAAGGAACGGCTTATGCCTTCACCTGCCGTCCATCGGAGCCTTCACGCGTCCGATGGCCATGGCGGCAGGCAAACCCAGCAGGGATAACAGGGCGGCGACCAGCATCGCCGCCCGGAAGCCGGAGGCGAAAGCACCCGCCGAAGACGCGCTGCCCCGGGAGTAAAAGACCAGCACCGAGACAGCGACCCCCCACCGCACCACCGAAAAGACGGGACATGTTGTATATACCCGAGGCCTTTCCGCTGTCGGCTGGCGCCACTGCACCCAGGACGGCTTTCTGCAAAGCCGGGCCGCCCATGGACAAACCGGCGCCGGACATGACCAGCGGTACGACCAAGGCCAGATAGGAGGTCCGGGTTCCCGACACCAGCGCAATCCAGAGGTAACCCAGGCCTTGCAGCAACAGGCCTGCGGCGGCGACCATCCGTTCCCCGAACCGATCCACCCAATCACCCGCCAATGGGGCTATAAGCACCAGCGTCCCCGTCCAGGGCAGGAGCTCAAGGCCGGAGACCAGGGCGCCGGCCCCACCCACCACCTGCAGCTGCTGCGGCAGGAAGAACACCACGCCATACATGGAGGCATACAAGAGGAAAGTCGCCAGATTACCACCGTCGAAGGAGGGCGAGTGGAACAGATGCAACGGAATCATCGGTTCGGTCCGACCACGCTGGCGGACGATGAGCACGCCCCACAGGGCCACTCCTGCCAGACCGGTCGCAATCGATGAAGCACGCCAGCTCCTGTCGGACAATCCGACGATAAGAGCCGCCGAGGCGACCACGACAAGTACCCCGTCGGCCATACTGATACGGGCAAGGCTGGGCCTGTCTGCGGGCAGATGCTTGCGACTGAGCCAGATCCCGGCCAGACCGATGGGAATGTTGATCCAGAAAATCCACTGCCAGGCCAGCTGGGATACAATCAGGCCGCCCAAAGCCGGACCGACGATCAGACCAAGCCCCCCTATGCCGGAATAGACACCGAGTGCCCGTCCCCGCCGCTCGGGCGGGGTAGCGGAAGCGAGGATGGTCATCGACATGGGCGTGAGCACCGACGCACCCACCCCCTGCACCACACGGGCGGCGATGAGCATGGCTATGCCGCCGGAGAGGGCGGACAGGAGGGATCCGAGGACGAACACAGCCATGCCCGCCATATACACAGTGCGATGGCCGAAGCGGTTGCCCAGGGCCACACCGACCAGGAGGACAGCCGCGATCGCCACGTTATAGGCGTTGAGCGCCCATTGCAGGGAGGCTACAGTTATGCCAAAGTCACGGCGGATGGCCGTGGAGGCGGTGCTGACGATCATCGAATCCATCATCGACATGAAAAAGCCCAGCGAGGTCAGGATCAGGATCCAGGACGGACTGGGTGGCGGTTGTTTACGCATGATGAAGCGTTCCTTTGTGCGACATGTTTATTCAACTGTTCATGAACTGTTGAATAATATCACATGGCATTTCCCGCAAAACTGCCCCCCCCCCCCCGGAGAAGGACCGCGGAGACGGTGGGCCGTTGGTTACAAAGAAGACAGAAAGCCCGGAACATATCGCCGGAAAGTCGTCTTATCCAGCGAAACGTATTTCTCCCTGGAGCGACGCTCATCCAGCGTGAGACCGGCCTCACGCAGGGCCCTGAAGTGGTATGAGCCCGCAGAGGGGCTCATCCGCACCGCCTGTGCTATCTCGCCGCAGGTCACGCCCCGGTTTACACGGTTGAGGTATCGCACAATCTGCAGACGGGTCGGATCCGCGAGCGCCTTGAGCGCTTTGACCCGATCCGCATCATCGGCCGCAGCCAACCCGACGCCTTTGTTTACCGTTTCAATACTCATACAAATATGGTATCTTCCAAACGATTCCCGCGCTTGCGCTCCTGCCAGCTTCCGTTCAACCGGACGCCGATCCATCAATGCCGCCCCTCCAGCAGAAGGTGCAATCACACAAGAACGGAATGGAGCGCTACGCCGGCAGAAAAAACGGCAGAGGAAACGGAAGGCTTGCGGGAGTAAGCCCGGAACAGCGGAGCGCCTCCCCATATTTTTGTATCTCCGCGCTACTACCATAAGACTTTTAGTATGCTCGTCAGGTCGCCATACCTGGCGCACGGTCTCAGCGGCCGAACCCGAGACGAATCCGAAGGGAAGACGATACAGGACCATGAGGAACGTGCTTGCCATCGTCAAACGCGACGCACTGCGTCTGCTTCGCGTGCCCGCGGCCTGGGTGATCATGTTCGGGCTCGTCTTCATCCCCCCGCTGTACGCCTGGTTCAATGTTCGCGGCTTCTGGGACCCCTACGGCAATACGCTCAACATACGCGTGGCCGTGGTGAACGAGGACCGGGGCGCTGACAGCGACATCATGGGCAAGGTCAACCTGGGCGGGCAGATCGTCTCCCAGCTCAAGGACAACAAGCAGCTGGGCTGGCAGTTCGTGGACCACGACAAGGCCATGGACCAGGTCAGGTCGGGCGAAAGCTATGCGGCCATCGTGATCCCCAAGGACTTCAGCCGCCAGCTTTCCGGGGTTGTGACCGACGGCTCGGCCCGGCCCCAGCTCAAGTACTACGTGAACGAGAAGGCGAACGCGATCGCCACGAAGGTGACCGACACCGGTGCCGCCACTGTGGACAAGCAGGTCAACAACACTTTCGTCTCGACCGTTTCGAGCGTGGTCTCCAATGCCGTGAACACCACCGGCGACAAACTGGACCAAGCCGGCCGCTCCGCCAGCAACCAGGCCATGGGCGACCTCGCGGCAGTGCAGTCCAGCATTGGCAAGGCACGCTCCACGATAAGCGACGTAAGCGGCCAGCTGGACCAGGTCCCCAATAAGACCCGGACGGCCCGCACGGCCCTCGACCAGGTGAGCAAGCTGCAGGACGAGACATCACAGGGGCTGTCCTCAGCCTCCTCCCTGCTGGGGCAGACACAGGGCGGACTGAACGGTTTCATCACCTCCTCCACCACCAATCTGGACCAGGCGTCATCGCTGCTCAGCCAGGCCAGCGGCCAGGCCAACGTCTCAGTCTCCACAGTGACGGGGATCCTGACCGAAGCAAACGGCGAAGTGGGCTCCGCACTTGGCCAGGCCAGGCAGATCAACCAATCCAATGCCCAGATCATCAGTGACCTGGAGGACCTCGGCCTACCCGGTACGACCGGCATAATCAACAACCTCAAAGCGCAGAATCAGTCCCTGGGGCAGTCCATCGCCGGCCTGGACCGGTTCAACAAGGACACCGGGGCGACGGTATCCTCCACCGCATCCCTGGCGGACACGCTCAACCATGCCACGCAAACCACCTTGTCCGCCAACGGCGCCGCCCGCAAGAACATCATCTCCGGCGCCCTGCCTCAGCTCAACAACGGTCTGACAGGCCTGTCCTCGGCATCCGGGGGTCTGGGGGCGGGCCTGAACGCCCAAGGGACAACGGTCACACAAGCCAAGGCCATCCTGGATCAACTGGACCGGGCCGCTGCCTCCACCCGCCAGTCCCTGTCCTCCACAGACTCCTATCTTTCCGGCCTGCAAGGCAAGTTGACGACCCTCTCCACCGATATCGGCGCCTTGGGCTCCTCCAACGCCCTCGCTCAGGTCTTCGGCCGGAACGGGAGACTGGATGTGGGCAAGGTGGCCGACTTCATGCTTTCCCCCACCGTCCTGGACACCAAGGTGGTCTACCCCGTGGCTTCTTACGGTACCGGCATGGCTCCGCTTTTCGTTAACCTTTCCCTTTGGGTGGGAGCCTTCGTGCTCATGGTCATCGTCAAGCTGGAGGTGGACGACGAAGGACTGGATGACCCCACTCCCGGCGAACGATACTGGGGTCGATGGCTCCTCTTGGCTCCGCTGGCGGCCCTTCAGGGCCTGGCCACCACCATCGGCACCATGGCGATCGGTGTGCAGACCGCTTCGGCGCCCCTGTTCGTGCTGACCGGTGTGATTGCCTCCCTGGTCTATCTATCGATCACCTACGCCCTGTCCACGACCTTCATGCATGTGGGCAAAGGTCTATGCATCGTCCTGGTCATCCTGCAGATTCCCGGTGCCTCGGGCCTGTACCCGATCGAGATGATGCCTTCCTTCTTCCGCCGCCTCTACCCATTCTTCCCATTCACCTATTCGATCAACGCCCTACGCGAGACCATCGGCGGCTTCTATCACAATGACTGGGGTGTCGATCTGGCCAAGCTCGGGGTCTTCGCCCTCCTCTTCTTCCTGCTGGGCCTGTTCGGCCGGCCACGGCTGAACAATCTCAACCGCCTCTTCGCCCGAGAAATCGACAGCTCGGACATGCTCGTCGGGGAACCGGTCGAGCGCATCAGCAACGAGTTCCCCCTGGCACAGGCCCTGGCCGTGCTGGCCAACAAGGACGAGTACCGGCAGGCGATTGTGGCCCGCGCCACCCGCTTCGCCCGGCTCTATCCGCGTTTGAAGCGCGGTGCCCTGGTCGCCGGCATCGCCGTGCCCGCGATCCTTGCGGTCACCTTCTCCTTCACATCCGGCACGATGGTCACGGCCCTGGCCGCCTGGATCATCTGGATCCTGATCATTATCGCCTTCCTGATGACGATTGAGATGATGCGCGACAGCGTGGTGCGCCAAATCAGGCTGGGCACCCTGTCTGACCAGGACATCCGCGGCATGGTCTATGGCTACGACCGGCCCCGCCGCAGGGGCGGCAGGGCCAGGAGGGCGGCCACCGCACCATTGCCTGTGCCCCCTGCCGTCCCAGCCCCTGCCGCAACAAACCCGGACGACGGAAGCAACGACCGAGATGAAGCCGACGCAGCCGATACGATCAGCCTGCCCACCGGCAGGGAGATGGGTGACGAAACGGCCCGCCAAGACCACGACGGCAGACGAACGGGGGACCAACGAGCATGAGCGCCATGTGGAAACTGTTCACCGGTGACCTCAAACGGATCACCTCCAACATCGTCTCGATCATCATCGTAATCGGGCTGATCGTCATCCCCGGCCTGTTCACCTGGTTCAATGTAGCGGCCTCCTGGGATCCTTTCTCCAACACCAAGAACCTCAAATTCGCCGTAGCGAATGTTGACAAAGGCTATAAGTCTAATCTGATTCCGATCAGGATAGCGGTGGGCGACCAGGTGGTCAACGAACTGCGCGCCAACAGCCAGCTGGACTGGACCTTCACAACCAAGGAAGACGCGATCGATGGCACCAAGTCGGGCAAGTACTATGCTTCGGTCATCATTCCCGAGGATTTCAGCCGCGATATGATGACCTTCTTCTCGGCGGACGTCCAACACGCCAAACTGACCTATTACACCAACGAGAAAACGAACGCACTGGCCCCCAAGGTCACAGGCCAGGGCGCCGACCAGGTGTCCGGGCAGATCAACGAGATGTTCGCCAAGACCATCACCGGGACCGCCCTGTCGATCGCCTCCCAGCTCGCCAAACAAATGGACCGCCCCGAGTCCAAGGACATGCTGGCCCGGTTCACCGCGAATGTGGACGACTTCGCCAAGGACCTCAACCAGGCCTCATCCACGCTGACCAGTTTCGCTTCCCTGAATGACGGGGCACAAGGCCTGCTGAACTCCTCCACCCAGATGGTCGCCTCACTGTCGGACGGTGCCGGCAAAGCCGGGGCCGAGCTGCGCAAGGCCAAGGGCAGTGTGACGGACGTGACCGGCGCCCTCGACGCTACGGCAAAGAACCTGTCCGACGCCCTGGCCGAGTCCGCCTCCTCCTACGAGGCGGTGGGCGGGAGCATCGACAACACCTTCGACTCAGCCGACCGGTCGGTGGCCGACGTGTCCGCCGGGCTGGACCGCCAGGCCGGGCAGATCGGCCAGCAAGCCGACCAGTATCAGCGGATTCGAGATTCACTTGTCGGCATCACGGGCGAGAATTCCGTCTCCCACCGTCTCGATTCGATCATCGCCCAACTACGCCAGCTGAGCGCCTCCCTGACCGCCTCGTCCGCAAACCTGACCCACAAAACAACCGAATCCAAACAGCAACGGCAACAAATCAAGGATCTGGCGGCGCAAGCCAAAGGATCGATCAACGCCGTTTCCTCTGATTTCAACCGCACACTCAAGCCTCAGATCAACCAGGTCGCCTCCTCGGTCAACGCCACTACGGCCACACTCGACGCAACCGGCAGCCAGCTCAAGGGCACTTTGAGCGGTCTGGGAACCGACAACTCTGCGGTCACCAAAGACATGGCCGGCGTACGTGAACTGCTGGATTCAATGGCCTCCCTCATGGACAGGACCAGCGGGCGGCTGACCGACTTCACCCGTAAGCTCGACAGCGCCCTGTCCTCCGGCGACATGGACCAGGTGCGCCACATCCTTGGATCCAACGACCCCGAAACCTTGGCGGCCACCCTGGCGGCCCCGGTCAAGCTCAACCGAAGGGTCCTATACCCAGTGGAGTCCTTCGGCGCCGCCCTAACCCCCTTCTACACCCTCATCCCCCTGTGGGTCGGCTCGCTGCTGCTGGCGGTCACACTAAAAATCACAGTCTCCCGCCGGACCCGGGAATCCCTGGGCAATCCCAAACCACACCAGCTCTTCCTGGGACACTTCGGTGTCTTCGCGGTCATCTCCCTCCTCCAGTCCTCCTTCTCCTGCGCAGGCACCCTCCTCTTCCTGCGGGTGCACGCAGTACACCTATGGCTGTTCATGGCCACGGGATGGATCAGCGGACTGGTTTACGCCTTCTTCATCTACGCATTGGTGGCCTCCTTCGGCAACGTGGGTAAGGCCATCGGCGTGATCTTCCTGGTCATGCAGATCTCCGGCTCTGGGGGTGCCTACCCCTTGCAGGTGCTCCCCGGCTTCGTCTCAGCGGTCAATCCCTATCTGCCGGTCTCCCACTCAGTGCAGGCCATGCGCGCAGCCATCGCCGGCATCTACATGAACGACTACTGGATCGAGATCGGCAAACTCCTCCTGTTCGTGCCGCCTATGCTCCTGCTGGGTCTGCTCCTGCGCAAACCCCTGGTCAAATTCAACCAGTGGTACGTGGCCAAAGTGGAAACCACTAAGCTCATTGGCTGAACGCCCACACTCCACATCCAGTCCCGCGGCAATACCACCGTGCAAGGCACCCCATCCGTAACGACCATCGCCGTCGGCACTACCGACGACGAATGCTTGGCCGACAGGCCAACCAGAGCGCCAGGAGGATCAGGGAGAAGAGGATGCGGATGATCAAGTGATGCTCATGTATCCGCCCGTACATGCTCAACCCGTTGGCGATGGCAGCAGCGATCAGACCCAGCAAACCCACAGGCAGTAACCAATCCCAGCGCAGGCTGCCCAGCAGGCAAGCGGCGAACACGATGGTCATCAGCAGGCACCACAGAGGTTCGGTGTGCACCGCGGCGACCGCCGACCCAGCCATGAGCACCGCATACACAACCGTCAGCAGCCTCAACACATTCGTGAGCGCTTTCATCAGTATCCTCCCATACCCCACACTGAATGCCCTCGGTCATTAAAGCATAAAATAATATGAAGCCAGGGTGAGTACCCATTCCGAAGACCCCGTCCAATTCCGGCAAGCGCGACGTAGCGACATGGGGACGGATAGAATGGTGGAAAAAGCGAAACGGTCAGAGCTGACCCATGAAACAAGGAGCAGGACATGAAACCGATGACGGCTTTTACTACGGATTTGCAGCATTCGGGGATGATCGCCTGGGATTTGGACGAGACGATCAAGTTCTACACCGAAAAACTGGGCTTCGAGCTGGTGGGCACCTTCCTCAACGGCGGAAACCGCTGCGCCTTCCTGCGCTACGGGCACCTCACAATCGAGACCTGGGAGGGCGAAACGGCGCCCATGACCACCGGAGCCATCAACCACTGGGCCCTGGACACCCCGGACATCGAAGCCGCCTGGGCCAACGCCAAGACACTCAAGCTGAACATCAAGGAGAAGGGGATCCAGTCCATTCCCTCCTTCTGGAAGCATGGCATCCGCTATTTCAACATCTGGGGCCCTAACAAGGAGACGATCGAATTCTGCCAGATCCTGTGATCCCGATGGTGCGCCGTACGATTTCGACCACCACCACATGGATATCGGCCAGGTGCATACCGCCCTGTCGGGGTATGCCCATGCCCCATTCCGCCAGCCCCCTCTCTACCGAGGATGTGCGATTCCCCACAACATCGGGGAAATATGCGGGTGGCTTTCCTGACCGCGCGAGATTAGATTAAGTAATGAGGTGTTTAACCAGCCGACCCAAAGACGGGTAGGCCCAGGAAAGGAAGTTCGCAGATGAACTTGGAACGTGTGACTGTAGCAGGCGGCGGGGTGCTGGGCAGCCAGATCGCCTATCAATCGGCCTTCAAAGGCAAGACCGTCATCATCTATGACATCAACGACGAAGCGATCGAACAGGTCAAGAAGCGCGTAAACGCCTTGCGGGATCAGTACAAGCATGACATCCAGGCCACCGACGAGCAGTTTGACGATGGCCTGTCCCGCTTGTCTTTCACCACTGACCTGGCCAGCGCGGTCGCCGACGCGGACCTGGTGATCGAAGCGGTGCCCGAGAGCCCCTCGATCAAGCATGACCTGTACCACAACCTGTCAGCCATGGCGCCCGAGCGCACCATCTTCGCCAGCAACTCCTCCACTTTCGTGCCCTCCGTTTATATGGAGGACACCGGCCGCCCGGATCGTTTCCTGAACATGCACTTCGCCAATCAGATCTGGATGAACAACACCGCGGAAATCATGGGCTCCCCGAAGACCGACCCGGATGTCTTTGCGCAGATCGTCCGGTTCGCGCGGGAGATCGGCATGGTCCCAATCGAGCTGAAGAAGGAACAGCCGGGATACGTGCTCAACACCCTGCTGATCCCGCTCTTGAACGCGGGCGGCTACTTGTGGGGCAACGACATCGCCGACCCCCACACCATCGACAAGACCTGGATGGTCGGCACCGGCGCCCCCATGGGTCCTTTCGGAATCTTGGACGTGGTGGGCCTGCGCACCTGCTACAACATCACCAAGGACCAGTCGGGCGACAACCCGCAGGCCCAGCCCTTCCTTGCGAAGGTGAAGGAAATGCTGGATGAAGGCAAGCTCGGCCGTGAGTCGGGGGAGGGCTTCTACCACTATCCGAACCCCGAATTCGCCGACCCGGGCTTCCTCAAGTCCTGACGCCAGCCGCCGCGCAAGGCAGCAGGCAGACGCACCGGACGTGACCCTTCCAATCCGCATGCAGCCCGACGCCAGGTTCTCTCAGTGGGCGAAACCACCGGCAGACCAGCGCCGGGCTGAAGCATGCTCGGAGGGGCGGCAATCGGCCATATACGCGACTCAGACAGCGACCAATACCCGAAACGGGACTCCCCTCCCCCGCGGCCAGGCGGTCCAACGGTGATAAACTGCATTATTATGACATTTTTGTGAAGAAGGACGGCAGCCCAGGAACAGAGCGAATCGGACAAGACCAGAACCACGGCCAGGCGGGCCGGGGAAGGGTATATGACAGTCGAGAATCAGACAACCGCAGGAATGAAGAAACAGGGCCGCGACAAGAACGGCGCGAAGAGGACGAATCCGCTGGCGCATGCGGACGGGGAGTCCGACAGTAGGCGCAGCGGGGCGCAGGACAAGACCAGGGAACGGGCCGAACGCAAGGCACGAAAAGAACAGGCCAAGGCACAGGCAAAAGCCAGAAAAGCCAACAAGGCGAACAAGACCGGGAAGCAGAACCCGTACAGCTTCCACACCTGGCGGCGGCGCCTTCACATGAGCGATGTGACCGTAGTGGAATCCTCCACGCTGAAGCGGGCCATAGCCGGCACCGTGGTCGGCAATTTCATGGAATGGTACGATGTCGGCGTCTACGGCTACTTGGCCGTCACCATCGGCGTGGTCTTCCTCTCGGATGCTTCGCCCGCCATCCAACGCCTCTTCTCCCTGGGCGTCTTCGCCGTCACTTTCATCGCACGGCCACTCGGGGGCATCGTGCTGGGGCAGCTGGGCGACAGAATCGGCCGCCAGCGCATCCTGGCCTTCACCCTCTTGTCCATGTCGGGAGCGACGCTCCTGATCGGCTTGTTGCCCGGCTATGAAACAATCGGCTTCTGGGCACCCGTGGCCCTGATTTTCCTGAAACTGGTCCAAGGATTCTCGACAGGCGGCGAATACGCCGGCGCTTCCACCATGGTCACCGAATACGCACCTGACCGCCACCGCGGGTTCTTCGCCTCCTTGCTGGATGTCGGCTCCTACCTGGGCTTCGCTTTCGGCGCCGGCCTGGTTTCCTTGATCGAGTTCCAGCTGACCCCGGAGGCCATGCAGGCCTGGGGCTGGCGCATCCCCTTCATCCTGGCCCTGCCCCTGGCCGCGATTGCGGTCTACTTCCGCACCAAGGTGGAGGACACCCCGGCCTTCCAGCAGGCACAGAACGCCACCGCCAAGAAATCCGAAGCGGAGCACAAGGGTGTGATCAGCCTGATTCGCGGCTACTGGAAGGAACTGCTGATGGCGTTCGTGCTCGTCTCGGCGGCGAACACGCTCAGCTACACCCTCACCACCTACATGCCGACCTATCTGACCACCACCCTCCACCAGAACATGGCCCAGTCCAACCTGCTGACCCTGCCGATCCTGCTGATCGTGGCGGCCTGCATCCCCATCACCGGGCTCATCTCCGACAAGTTCGGGCGCAAAAAGGTCCTGTTCATGGGGGCCCTGACCGGCCTGGTACTCGTGCTGCCCGCCTTCCAGCTCATGGCCCGCGGCGATTCGGCCAGCACCTTCCTCGGTCTGTTCCTGATTGCCATACCGGTCACCTTCTTCGTGGCCAACCTGGCTTCTTCCTTGCCGGCCCTGTTCCCGACCGCCTCCCGGTACGGCGGCATGGGCTTGTCCTACAACCTGGCGGTGGCAGTCTTCGGCGGCACCGCACCGCTGATCATGGAAGCACTGGTCGCGGCGACCGGGCAGGATCAGGCTCCTGCCTACTGGATCATGTTCACGTCCGCCTGCGGTCTCGTTACCGTGCTCTTCCTGGAGGAATCGGCACGAAAGCCCATGCCGGGCACCCTTCCCACGGTCTCCAGCCAGCAGGAGGCACGCGACCTGGTCGCCACCCAGGACAAGAACCCAGACCTGGACGTCAGGACCATCATCCACGATGCCGAGGCCAACGGCACCCGTCAGGTCCCCAAAGCAGTCAAGGTAGCGGCCAAGACCGTCCAGCAAATCCATTCGCAAACCGAATAGGACAACCCTCATACGGCAGTGGGACGCCGGATAGGCCTACGAGGGCCTGCCGGGCGTCCCACCGTCAAACCCGCTCGGCCCCTCTGCCAGGAAGGACCAATCCCCCGTCTGACGGGCGCACTTGCCGGCTTCGACAATCAGACCGTGGTATTCCTTGAGCTCGTCCAATCCGAAACCAGCCGGGTCCATGAAGGCGGCCCCCTGGATGCGGGCCGTCTCATAACTGCCCCACTCCGGCCAGCCCACGGCGGGGAGTAGACGGCGGGCGTAGGCGTCCCAGATGAAACATGGCTGGTCGAAGGCATAGAGGCGGATTACGTCTGCGGTCTCCGGACCCACGCCAGGAACGGCCAGCAGGCTTTCGCGCAGTCTCCGATCGGCGGATGGCCCTACATCGGGCCGGCGCAGCCCCCGTCCCAACATCCATTGGGCCAGGCCAATACAGGTACGGGCCTTGGCTTTCATGAAACCGCTGGGGCTAATCAGGGCTCTCAGCCGGTCATACCCCACCTCGGCCATGGCCACCGGTTCCAACAAGCCGGCCTGGCGCAGGACTGCCAGCGAGGTATCCACATTCCCCCAGGCGGTGTGCTGCACCAGGATGGCACCCACCATCATCTCGAAGTCGCTTTCAGCCGGCCACCAGTTCACCCGGCCAATCGCACGGACCAGGGCCTCATACAAGTCACGGGCGCCCATACCCGCTTTCGGCCCCTGCGCCCCATCCGGCGCCTTCCGTCGAGCCGGTTCCCTGGTCACGGACGTATCAGGATGTCTCTTTTTCACTGCGCTTCCATTCGATAGCATGGCGGTCATACACCTGTTGGTAGCGCGAATCAGCCACCAGGTCAACCCTCCCGGCCGGGTCGGACTCGCCGGGCCGCGCCATGTGAGAAAACGGCTGATAAATCTTTACAAGCCACCCTCCAAGGTCTACTGTCACAAGTATGACCGAGTCACTGCGAACCTGCCCGCTGGGTGTCGACATGGAGATATGTCGCATCGACCTCAGCAGCGCCTACCGTTTCCGACTGCGGGAGTTGGGCTTTCGCGAGCACGAGCGCATACGGGTTATCCAAAAAGCCAATTTCGGCGGCAGGGTCGTCGCCCACGGCACGGAACGGATCGCCGTGGACGGAGCCACAGCCAGGCATATCCTCGTCCAATTACACTAGGCCGGCTGGGCATCGCCTCCAGGCACAAGGCTGACCAAGGAGGGAAGGATCATCATGGCTGACGATCTGGCCGGCGGTGGGACCATGGGCGTCGGCACCGCAGGCATGGAGCACGATATGGGCAACCATCACGGCCACCATCACCGCAGGGGTCTGTCCGTCCTCCTGCCCATTGCCCGCCAACACATGCATCATCAGGAGGAAGCGGTTCCAACTGTCGCTTTCGTGGGCAACCCGAACGTCGGCAAATCCACGCTTTTCAATGCCATCCTCGGCGCCTCCGCATCGGTCATGAACGCCCCTGGGACTACGGTCCTGGTGGAACGCGGCCGGCTCAGGCGCGTCAACGCCACCTGGGACTTCGTCGACACACCAGGCACCGCGTCCCTGGATGCCCTGAGCCCGGACGAGCGGGTGGCCTCCGAGGCCGCCATGGGTCGGGCAGGCAACCCGCAGCCGGATGTGATCGTAGCGGTCTTCGACGCTACTTCCCCCTCGAAATCCTTATATCTGCTGAGCCAGCTGATCGACCTGGGACGCCCCATCGTGGCGGCCGTAACCATGCTCGACCTGGCCTCCAGGCAGGGGTCCCCCATCTCGGTAGCAACCCTGAGCCGCCTGGTGCCGGGCCTTGATTTCGTTGCTGTGGACGGGCGCGACGGCAAGGGTACGGACGACCTGCTGGAGGCCATCGGCGCCCGGCTCGCCGCCAAGGAGCAGGCCGACGCAGCCACGGCCCTGCGGCAACCGCCCCGCATCTCAGCCGTGCCGGCACCGGGACGAGCCGCCAGCCAGGAGGAGGTCTCGTCCTGGGTGCGCGCCACCGCCGACCAGCGCTTCGAATGGACTGCACGCATTGTGGCGGACCTGAACCCTTGCACCCCGGACGCAGCGAATCCTGCACCCACCTTCTCCGACCGCCTGGACCGGGTTCTGCTCCATCCGGTGGCCGGCATCGCCATCTTTCTGGCCGTCATGTACCTGGTGTTCGAGGCCACAACGGCCATTGCCGCCCCCATCAACGACTGGTTCGATGTCACCGTGCGCGGATGGGCCGCCACAGCCATCGACTGGATCTTCGCCGGTTTGGCCGGACCCGGTTCCCTGTCCACATGGCCTCACTCGCTCCTTGTGAACGGCCTCTTGGACGGTTGCATCACGGTTCTGACCTTCATCGCCCCCATGGGCATCATCTTCATCACTCTGTCCCTGCTGGAGGATTCGGGGTATCTGGCCCGCGCCGCCTTCGTCATGGACAAAGCCATGCGCGTGATTGGCCTGGACGGCCGGGCCTTCCTGCCGCTCGTAGTCGGTTTCGGCTGCAACCTGCCTGCCCTTGCCTCCACGCGCACGCTGCCCGATTCCCGACAGAGGCTCATGACCGGCCTGCTTATCCCCTTCACTTCCTGCTCTGCACGGCTGAGTGTGTATATCGTGCTGGCCTACGCCTTCTTCGGGCACTACGCGGGCCTGGCTATTTTCCTGATGTATGTGGCGTCCATCCTGATCATCCTGGGCGTGGGACTCCTGCTGCGCAGGACCCGCTTCCGCGACCTCACGACCCAACCGTTCGCGATCGGCCTGCCGCCCTATCAGATGCCCCGCCTCCTTCAGCTGGGCAAATCGGTGGCCATGCGCCTGTGGGCCTTCCTGACCGGTGCCAGCTCCATCATCATCACCATGATTGTCATCATGTGGTTCCTCTCGGCCATTCCCGTCTCGGCGGGCGCTGCCGGAACGAATTCCTTCGGCCATGTGGACGACGTCCATGATTCCCTCTATGGGGCCGTCGCCACCTCGGTGGCTCCGATCTTCACCCCCGCCGGCTTCAATGACTGGCATGCCTCGGCGGCCCTGATCACCGGTTTCGTGGCCAAGGAGGTCGTGGTGGGCTCCATGTCTCAGTCCTACCAGATCCACACCTCGGACGACGCTTCCGGTCAGGAGCAGGGACAGGGCACACTGGGGCAAGCGGTCCGCAAATCCTTCATAGCCTCAAGCCACGGCCACGGGGCGGCGGCCGCTGCCGCTTTCATGATTTTCGTGCTCGCCTACACCCCCTGTCTGGCCACGGTCGCGGAGATGCGACGGCAGTACGGGGGCAAGATCGCGGCCCGGTCGGTGGGTGCGGGCCTGGTCATCGCCTATATCCTGGCCGTCATCGTCTTCCAAGTGGGACGGCTCCTATGAGTGCCGCCAACGAAGGCTTCCGCCGGACCGCCTCCCCCCGGTCCGACCCGACGGCATCTGATGCGCAGGCCCCGATCTCCGAGCGCATCCTCGCGGCACTCTCCGCCGGTCGGCCGCCCCGACGTGTGGCCGCCAGCCTCGGCGTGCCTCTTGACTTCGTCTCCCTGGTCACCGAACAGGCCCGGCGCTCCGGCAAGTTGGACTACTACGATCTGGCCACAGGCAACTGCGGTTCGGGCCCCGGCTGCAACCCCGATCCCGATTCCCTGGTCTGCGCCTCCTGCCCCATCCTTCCCGCCGCCGTCCGCCGTCGGCAGTCCATCCTCGGCCGCCTGCTGAACCTGAAAACCAGGCATTGACGGCGATCAGAGCCCTGCGCTCCCTGCCCACAGAGTGAACCGGCCATCGCTGCCCCCCCTACGGGATGCTTCTAACCCGGGGGGGGGGGGGACTACAGTGCGTTCATGCTGCCCCAAGAAAGGTTGCGGCCTGAAGCATGGTGTTCATCTGACAGAGCGGATAAGCATGATGATGGCTGCGCCGAGCAGGACCGCCGCGATCGCGACGGGAAAAATCACCGAGTAACCTAACCTGATCACAATGAGAGACACCAGCACCGGCGCAATGACCTGGCCCAGGGTATTCGCCAGATTCAGGATTCCCAGGTCCTTGCCCGCCTCTTCTTTGCTGGGCAGCACGTCCACGTTCAGGGCCTGGTCCACCGAGGTATAGATGCCACTGCCGACCCCGGCCACCCCCGCGTACAGCATCATGCCCAGGGCAGTGGGTAGAACCCAGGGAATTGCTATGCCCAAGGCCAGGATGCAGGAGCTGATGACGACGATGATCTTACGCCGACGAAGCTTATCGGAGATCGGCCCGGCGATGATTGACGAGCAGAAGGTCACAATCATGGAGATGACCGACATGGTCGAAATAGCAGCCGCCGAAGCTTTGACGGACAGCCCGCAGTATTTCTGCAGGATGTAGA
The DNA here is from genome assembly GCF_003315615.1 of Bifidobacterium xylocopae. GTDB lineage: Bacteria > Actinomycetota > Actinomycetes > Actinomycetales > Bifidobacteriaceae > Bombiscardovia > Bombiscardovia xylocopae. The sequence continues at coordinate 38,187 of NZ_PDCH01000012.1, read as the reverse complement.
GCTGGTAGGTGGCCACCATGGAGGTTCCCACCATCATGAACAGCCGGCCGCCCAAGGCCAGATAAAAGTCCCGGCTGCCTCTGGTGGGGGGCGTGAAGGACACCCGCAGCCTATGCCATACGCTCTGCGCTTGGGCACCTTGGCCGGCGCGGGCCGCCATCGAAGCGGGATTGTCGAAGGCTGAACGCTCTCGTGGCCAGATGATGACCGTAACGATGCCGGTTACTGCAAAGAGGCATACGCCTACGATGAAACCCGGCTGAATACTCTGGATGAATTGGGCACCAATCAAAGTCCCCAAGGACTGGCCCACAATATTACCACCACCGTATAGAGCCGAAAACGTACCACGCGTCGCTTCGGGGATACGATCGGACAACACGGCCACCGCAGGCGCGATCATCATATTGACGCCGACCTGGACCATGCACCAACCGATGACGATGGTCACGATCGTAATCGCATGCGCCGTATAGAGGTAACCGGCTGCGGTCACGACACCTCCCGCCACTATCCAAGGGGTTCGCTTACCCAACCGCGAGCGCGACATGTCGGATAGAGCACCGAAGATCACGTTGGACAGCAAGGCGAAGACGCAACCGACCGAGTTCATCGTGCCAAGTATGGCTTCAGGCACGCCGACCCCCAGATCGGTGAAACGCTGGGGCAAGAGCACCTGCGAGCCGGAAGTGCCCGCAGTCATCCAGATTATCGAAAAAAGAGCAAATCCGAGACCGAAACGGACTTTCTCCACTCCAGTGAGTGGTCTGCCCGAGTCAGGTGCAATCGTATCCGGAAGTGGTGTCTCAGGTGGTTTTTGTTCGACTGCAGTGCTCATAGTCGCATCCAATCATGTATAGCGGGGCAACCATGTCCCGCCTGAGCCGCTTTGCTCATTCACCGATATTGAGGCGGCCGTCCGCTGATACGACGCGGTCGCCTCCAGGGGCGTCACACCGGCAAGCCTCCCATGAGAGGGGACAGACCGGCACGGCGCTCATCTCCGCTTAATCAGCAGGTCATGTGTTCCGGGTCCATAGTCCTCAGCCTTCCGGTCCACACCGGAGGTCACGGCCCCGACCATCACGCGGGCTGTTGAACCAGCGGGAACCACAAGATGGAGATGCAGTTCGCCATCTACAAGCTTCCATGAGGACTCAGCCAAGCCCCGTGGGGTCAGATGACTGGTGGAGCCCTCGGTCAGACCACCGCCAGTCCGGGGGTCCACTTCGAAGGTTCGCCAACCCGGTTCCAGAGCCTTAAGACCCCCGATCCGCTCGTGCATCCACTGAGCCACCGAACCCAAGGCATAGTGGTTGAATGAGGTCATGCCGCCAGGATTGATGGACCCATCAGGGCGCATGGAATCCCAGCGCTCCCATGTTGTTGTCGCACCCATCCGAACTTGGTAAAGCCAGGAGGGGCAATCGGTGGACAACAGAAGGGAGTACGCCTCACTGTCATGGCTCGTCTCGCTCAAGGCGGGCAGCACAAACGGTGTGCCGGCGAAACCGGTAGCCACCTTACCTCCCGATTCGCGAACCAGTTCGGCCAGTCGATCGCCCGCGCCCTGCTTGAGTCGGGGATTTCCATCGAATAAGCCGAAAGCAACCGAGATCGCATACGCACACTGGGTGTCGGAGGTCATGCGCACAGCGGAGCCGGAAACGTCCACGAACCTGGCATGGTATCCGGCGACGATCCGCTCGTACAGTTTTTTGTAGTCGCTGCACTTGTCTTCCATCCCCAGGACCTGGGCCATACGGGAGGCATAGTCTACGGAACGTGCAAAATAAGCGCTCGCCACCAGCTCCTTTTGGGTGACCGCCTGGGTGGGATCGTCAGGCGGGGCGGTCGGGTCGAGCCAGTCGCCCAGTTGCCCCAATGGATAATCCGGCCGACGGTCCCAGACGCCATCCGGTGACAAGTAGCCACGGACCTCCTCGACCCAGCCGCTGACCAGATCCCAGGACTCGGCCAGCACCCGTTCGTCGCCTCCGGCCATATACAAGGTCCAAGGCACCGCCACAGCAGCATCGCCCCAGATGGCGATGGCGCACGGTTTTGCCCACACACCGAGCGGCACGAAGGGAGCAAAGAACGGAACTGTGCCATATTTCTCCTGTTCGATGCGTACATCCTTGAGCCAAGAGGACAGGAAGCCCTGCACGTCGTACAGGTAGGCGGCCGTCGGTGCGAACAGGTCGATGTCCCCCGTCCAGCCCATCCGTTCGTCACGCTGGGGGCAGTCGGTTGGTATGGAGACGAAGTTGGAACGCATGGACCATAGGACGTTACGATGGAGTTTGTCCAACATCTCGTTCGAGCTCGAGAACCATCCGGTACGCTCCATATCGGAATAGTAAATCCGGCAGTCGATGTCGTCGGTGGTCAGCTCGCCGGGCCATCCTTCGATGCTGGCATAGCGGAAGGCGTGCATTGTGAAACGGGGCTCCCACCACGCATCAGAACCGTCCGACGTATACAGGTCATGCTCCTGCCCACGTCGTAAGGTGCGGGTCGCCAGCGTACCGTCCTGCTCCAGCACCTCCGCATGGCGGATGGAAACCTGGGCACCCTTTCGCAGACCATGCATGTGCAGTCGCATGCGCTGGGTACGATTCTGGCCGAAGTCCAGCAAATAGGAACCACAACCACCCTCACCACCAATGCGGGTGATGGAGACCGGTTCGCTCTTACCCTGGTCACGGACGGCCTGCAGCTTCGGATTCTCGATCTTGGACGGATCGTAAGGCACCTCAGCCACAGGCGCCCAGGCCGAATCGTCGAAACCGGGGCGTGACCAGCCCGGTTCCTCCAGACGGGCATCGTATGTCTCCCCCTCGTACAGGTCCGAGCACACAATCGGCCCCATAGAGGTTTTCCATCTGCGGTCCCAGGAATTGGAATAGATATGGGTGATTGAACCGTCCTCGCCTTCCACCTCGAGTTGGGCGAACACCCCAATCCGGTCTCCATAGAAGTTTGCCATGCCGCCATCGAACCCGAGCCGCCCCCGGTACCAGCCGTCACCCAGCCAGAAGCCCAAGGCGTTTGCGCCCTTGTTGAGCTGATCAGTGACATCGTAGGCCCAGCACTCCAACCGGTCGCGATATACGGTCCAGCCGGGCGTAAGCTCATCCGATCCCACGCGGCCGCCATTCACCTCCGCCTGCACTACACCCAGAGCGGATAGATAGAGTCTTGCGGCTTTGGGCCGGGACGGCAGGCCGAACTCAGTACGCACCAAAGGCAGATGGCGATGGTCGGTCTCGACTTCAGACCAGGATGGGCCCACAAAGTCGGCGATTCGATCGGTCACATCGAGCCCCGACTCGAAACGCCGCTCAAGCGAGCGCCCCAGATCCCTGCCATCGCAATCCTGCAACAGCAAGGTCACGACGGCTTCCTCCCGTGAGGACAGGGGGGCGAAAGGCCAGGCCAGAAGCAGGTTATCACCCGCATCGACCTCAGCCTCCTGCCTCACCGGATCCCCACCTGGCATCCGCCTCGTCACAGAGACCGTCACCCGCGCGCCCTCCGGTGGTTGGCTGGCATAGGTCCAGGAGAGCCTGGGCCTATGATCACCTATTCCCAATACATCCCCGTGAAAGTGCTCCACCTCAGGTGCGCTGATTACCGCCGTGTACCCACTGTCCATCTCGCTCGACCTCTTTGCCTTATCAGTTATATCTGACGCTTATCCCCGGTGGGGATCAGCCTTCGACTTGGTCCCGCTGGACCCGCTCGCGACGATCCTCGTCAGTGCCATACCGGGACTGGAGCTTGATCATTATCGAACCGGCTACGGCTTCGACGACGACAACCACGGCGAACCCCCACATTGTGGTACGGATGGCCGATGGCACGACCAGGGCAGGCGTGACCAGAGCGAACAGACCGCAGCACAGACGGGAGAATCCATTGATGAACCCTTGTATCGAGGCCCGAATCTCAATGGGGAAGGATTCCTGCGTCCACACCTTGTACAGCGCCTCACCGGCCAGGGGACTGCCCAGGTTCATGAAAGCCGTCGCTCCGACGATGACCCACAGGTTGGTCCCGCCGAGGGATAGGGCGACCATGGCTATGAAAGTGATGATGATGCCCGCCACAAACGCCTTGTTGCGATATTTACCCCCTGCGATCGAAGCGAAGAGGATATTGAGAACCAAGGTCACGAAGTTGAGAATGATCCCCATACCGGTGGCCAGGGTTTGTGAAGCGTGGGCGTTAACCAGCATAAAGGTCTGGAACTGACCCCAGGTATTGGCCAGCAGGTTCCAACCCACATAGAAAATCAGGATGGAGGCAAAGAAACCCAAGTACATTTTCTTGTCGGCGCCCATCATGATTTTGACGACAGAGACCTTCTCGCCCGTGTTGACCCCGGGCTCGGCCGCGTCACGCTGGTCCGCCGCCTCATGGAAGGCGCGGAAGGTTGGAGACAGCGTACGCCACAGCCAGGCAATCAGCGCAAAGACGGTCAGAATCACGAAGACGACACGGCCACCGGCCGCACCCTGCATACGGGAGACCAGGAAAGCGCAGATGAAGGAGATGAAGACGCCCACCTGCCAGTAGACCTGTGTAGTCGAAACAAGTCGTGCCGCCAGAACGTCGTTGGGGGCATCGTGCGAGACCACGGTCATCGAGACCGGCAGATCCGCACCGGAAGCCGCGCCGGCGATGACGACACCGACCAGGAGCATGGTGTAAGAACCGGAGAAGACCACTACGGCCGCACCCACCGCGTAGAGCAGGTTGATCCAGTTGAAGAAGCGCACCCGCCCCACTGCATCGGCTATTCGGCCGCCGGCCAGGGAGCCGAAGGCGATTGCAAAGGTGAGCGCGCCTGAGAGTATACCGACCTGGCCATTGCTCAGCCCCAGACCTTGCTGCCAGACCGTAATGGTGGAGGATAAGCCGACGATGATTCCGGATCCCAGCATGGAGCCGATGCCAGCTGCCACAGCGAGGGAGCCATAACCCCCCAGCCCTTTGTCAGACACTGCATTCCCCGTACCCATGGGTTGCTCTCCTTTGTCGCAAAGACCGCATCGAATACAAATCCGCCCATACGCGAAAACACCAAAATGCGGTCATGAATTAGATTTTTCATCCGCTCAACGAGCCTTACGACTACGTTGTCACCGCCAACTATAAACCCACATTTTGAAAATTTCAAACCGTTTCAAATGCTGACTCGCGCGGCCGACGTGGCTCTAGGCTAATCTTGTTGTTATCAGCTCCACTGTCGCGGGGGCCACTTGTGTGCGCACAGGGAAGGAAGGCAATGCCGTCAGCAGGAGATTCCTCATCCACTCAGGGGGGCGGCAAGGTCGGAGTCGCCGACATCGCGCAGAAGGCCGGTGTGTCCCTTGGCACGGTCTCCAACTACCTCAACTATCCCAACCGCGTTTCGCAAACCCTTAAGGAACGCATCAAAGCGGCGATCGACGAACTGGGATACGTCCCCCGTCCCGCCCGCGGCGCCGCTGCCCTGACCGGTCAATCGACGATCGGCATCATCATGACGGACATCGAGCATTCACTGTTCACGGCCGTCTTCGAGGGCGCGCAAGAAGTCTGCGAGGACGATGACCTGCAGCTGATAGGCGCCAACGCATTCTCGGATTCGCGACGCCAATCCAGCCTGCTCAAGCTCTTCTATTCATTAGGTGTCAAAGGCGTCATCCTGTGCAGCGTCGTGGATTGCGAAGCCGATATGGAATGGGCTCGCTCCGTGGGACTGAATGTGGTCCTAGTCGACCATGCCCCGCCGTCCGGCGGGCCGCAGGCCTGCAGCGTATTGGAGGACAACGATTCCGTGGGCGTCATGGCAGCCGACCACCTGCTCGCCGCTGGCTGTAAACGAATCGCGTTCGTGGCACATTCATTCGATTACCAGAGCATCTATGACCGCTACCGGGGGGTCGAACGCGCGCTCCTTGGACGCAGCGGAATCAACCTGTCCGTCATCGACTCGCATGGCATTATGGAAGAGGACGGAACTGCCGTGGGGGCGACCATCAACAAGCTAGGGCCCCAAGAGGTCCCGGACGGCATCGTGGCCGGAACCGACAACCTCGGCATCGGCATCATAACGGCTTTGCGCGATGGCGGCCGTTACAGGGTTCCCAAGGACATCAAAGTCATCGGCACTGAAGGAGTCCGTTTGGATTCCTACCCTCCCGTGCCCTTGTCAACGGTGGCGGCCCCCGGCATCGACATGGGCCGCAAAGCGGCCGCCCTTCTTCTGGACGAAATCGGCAACCGCCGGCACGTTCACGGCACAGTGCTCATCAAACCCACACTCGTTCCGCGGGCATCCACCTTCGTGGGGTCGCAGTCCGACATTCGGAAAATTAACCGAACGACATGACCACCGAATCGGGCACTCCGCCAACGTGGAAAAAGCAGGGGATCAGACATTCGGATGGGCGACAAGGTCCCGCTCAATCCAAGCCATGACGAGTGCGGACAGGTGATTGACCTCCCCATCCGTCAGTGGGCGGCCCTTGGGAATGTGGTGCCAGCGTTCGATGCAGCCCCTGCAGCAGGTGGCTGTGGCGTGCTGGGCGGTAAAGACCGGATGCCCTCGGTAGGGGGTCTGCTTGCCGTCCTTGGCCGGGTACGCGGCACCCACACGACGCCGCAGGAGGTCACGTGCATGCCGGTCGATTGTCGCTTTACCCTTGGCGCGGGCATAAGCGCGGTCGCCGGGACTTAGCGCGAATGAGGCACGGAACTTGGATGTTCCAAGCCGATCCATCGTTTCCCGTACCCATTCCCGTGACTTCGCATCGCCATGATCCTGCGTCTGCCCCTCTTGCGCCATCCGTTCGTGCCTTCCTTCGTCGTTCGCTGCTATGTCCAATATATGCACGGACTTCGCTATGCGCGCCTGCCCCACGAAAGAGCCCCCCCCGGGGAGTAGGGTTGTCATTAGGAAGTAGCAGTGATTACGCCCCGTTCACCGCATCTGAGGTGTGCGGGGTTCGCAGGAGAAAGAGGCTGTATGAACGCACGAAATATGACGGTCGCGCAGATGGTCGAGGCCTTCCTGGAGCCTGATGCCCCGGTGCAGGTGAGGGCCTTCGATGGCTCCCGCTTCGGCGCAGACGATGCGCCCCTCCACTTGGAGGTCAAGAGCTCGCGCGCTGTGTATTATATTGCAGAGCATCCCAACGACCTGGGCCTGGCCCGCGCTTATCTCCAAGGAGATCTTGACTCGCCTGAGCTGCTGCCCGGCAACCCTTATGGTGTGTTCAAGCAGCTGACCGGTCTGAAGGCGTACATGCGCAAGCCGAGCAAGCCGGAACTGGCCCGCATCGCCGCCGGTGTCTTCTCCCACGGTGTCCACGTGCCGGACCCACCGGCCATCGAAGGCCCATCGCTGTTGATGCGTCTGCGCGATGGCATCCGGCCCCACACCCGCAAGGGCGATGCAGCCACGGTCAGTTACCATTACGACCAGTCCAACGATTTCTACCGTCTGTTCCTTGGCTCCTCAATGACCTACACCTGTGCCGTGTTCGACAAACCGGACACATCACTGGAGGATGCACAGTGGCACAAGCTCGACATGGTGCTGGATAAGATGAACCTGAAGGCCGGCGACCGCTTGCTGGACATCGGCTGCGGCTGGGGTTCCATGGAGATTGCGGCCGCCAAGCGCGGCATCCACGTCATCGGCGTCACCCTGGCGGATGAGCAGGTTGAGTGGGGCCAGGATTGGATCAGGCGCGAAGGCTTGGAGGACCTGGCCGAGATTCGCCTGATGGACTACCGGGACGTGCCCGAGTCCGGTTTCGATGGCATCTGCTCCATCGGCATGATGGAGCATGTGGGCTTCAAGCAGTATCCGGCATACTTCCGCGAGATGATGGACAAGCTCCGTCCTGGCGGCATCCTGCTGAACCATCAGATCACACGGACCAATTCGCATGACGGCAAACGTGCCGGCGGCTTCATCGATCGTTACATCTTCCCTGATGGTGAGCTCGCCAGCCCTGCCGAAATCGAGATGACCATACAGGACAGCGGATTCGAGGTTATGACCCAGGAGAACCTGCGCCAGCATTATGCCTTGACGCTCAAGCACTGGACCGAGAATCTGCAGGCCAACTGGGAACAGGCTAAGGACATGGTCGGTGAACCGAAGGCACGGCTGTGGGGTCTGTACATGGCCGGATCACGCCTGAACTTCGAAATCAACACCATTCAGGTGCATCAGTTCCAGTGCGTCAAACCGGATCCTGCGACGGGCACCAGCACCTACCCCCTCCGCCCCTGGTGGGAACGCTGAACCCTGCACGCTGTCACAAGAATATAAACCCCCACCTGACTACCGGTGGGGGTTTCGTATACGCCCAGCATTCCTGGTATCGTCTTCCAGGAATTACTTTGAGTATAGTAACAGCCCCTCCGCGGAGGGGCTGTTACTAAAGGTTGATAAACGTTTTCAGCGACGGTTCCTTGACATGTACGTCATCGGAATAGCGACCGCAAGCAGCAGCGTAACCGCAACAAGCGGGGAAACGATTGAGGAACCCGTTGCGGCGAGATTGCCTGATGGTATGCATTCAGGGCATCCAGCCGGGACGGCAGGCTCAGCTGGTTCCGCGGGTGCCGGCTCTGCAGGCACATCTTTTACCGTGATTTTGGGCTCATACTTCACATCGAAATGCAATGTGCCGTCACTATCCTTCGTAGGCACTCGCAGAACCATGGGATCGCCTCTCGCTATCTTCCCGGTGGGGCCCGAAACAAGCTGTATGGCCCAATATGTACCGGTGCTTACAAGAAATGTCGCCGGGGTTCCGCCGGTTACCTTGTTCTGTGACTGATCGTAGTTCGCTCCCTGCAGCCAGACACCCTCGCGTACGCCGTTACCGACGGTTATCTGCCCATCACCATCCGTTGTACCGAAGTATATGGTTGTGTTGCCATTGGTCCGGTCAATTGTCGAGGACATCTGCCCCATGACCTGGTCTGTAATGGCTTTCGTGCGAGCATGTTCATCGTTGCCGGAAACACCGTTTATGATCCGCTGCATCGCGTTGTAATCCAGTTTGGTCGCGGAATAGATGTAACCGCTGCCCGCTGGTTGCGGGGTCTGGGGGATGATATTCTCGCCATCGCCGTTAAGCTTAACCTGCACGGTCAGAATACCGTCTTGAGGCTGGCCGTTACCGGCCCAGGCACGCACGGGGCGCAAGCCCACTATCATGGCCAGCAGCAGTGTACAGGCCAATATGCCGACCCCCACTGCTCTGAGCGTCTTCTTCAGGCCCATTTGAAACTCCCCATCAAAGCTACTTTCGGCCCCGGACTCTTACTCGGGTGTCTGCTCTTCTCAATGCCGAGAACCGTATTCACCCCACTGCTCTCTCTTTCAGTGGGTTCCTGGGGCCCCGCAGATAGCGGAGACCCTAGGAAACGGACCCTTACAGGTCCATGCTGAGCCAAACTGCTGGGCGGACATCCACCGCCCGCCCAAAGGCGGACGGATGGATACCGCTGGTCACCGCTGGCTAGTGGACGGTGACCGGATCTGATTCAGCAATCAGATGTGACGACCGACGGAAGCAGACTTCCGGTTGCGAACAACCAGCACGCCACCCATGATGGCCAGGCCGACAACCAGCAGCAGGACAATGCCCTTACCACCAGTCAAAGGCAGGCTGATGGGCGCACCAGCTTCACCGTCTGCCCAGTTCATCATGCCCTTGGTAATGTGGTTATTATCTGCATCTTTGATATTGCTATCGATGTTTGTCGCCTCAAACCTACCGAAGTTCAGGCTATTAATGTCCGCCCGCAATCCTGCAGGGTTGGCGAGAATAGCTGCAGCAGCACTTGGTTGAGACACGATGTTACCGAAATCGACAGTATCGAAGGCACTTGCGGCCTGCTGGTAGTTGTGAGGCGCTTGGGTCTCGATAAGCTTAAACTCACCCTGGTTCCTGCTCACGCCCACCGGCAGGACAATGCCGGTGAAGGTGACGACACCCTGTGCGTTAGAAGTGGCGGTCACCTTCGGGTTTGCTGCTGTGCCGGAACCAAAGGTACCATCAGCAAGAAGGAAATCACCGGAACCATCGTTCTTCTGGAGTGCGAACTCCGCACCAGCAAGACCGTGACCATGGGTATCCACCTTGGCAAACTGGAAACCAGCGGAAGGCATCGAAGCATCCGCCTGCCCTGCATTTTGGCCACTCGTATCATCATTGTCAGTATCTGTTGCAACAGAATTGGCCAGACGCCCGGGCTGAGAAGCATCAGAAGCTCCATTCGCGGATATCTTGGACTTAACAGTGATGACGAAGTGCGGATTGTTGACAGTGCCAGTCAGACCAGTGAGGTATGAGGCGCTAGCATGCTTGAAGTGCACGATGAGGAACTTGGATTGACCGTCACTCGCAAACATGTTTCTCGAATTGTCAAGAGACTTCGGGGCGGTGGTGGTGTAAGAAGAGTCCACATTCACATCGTCAGGACCGAGAGCATGAGTTTGCTCACTGTTGCTAGCATCAGTATAAACGAATTCTACGGTCACATTTCCACTGACCGTGGGATCGACTTCCAATGCGCTGGAGACTCGATCAACAACTTTCAAATACTCACCAGTGACCGCTGTATCATGCACATGGCTCCAGTACACATTGTTGTTGTTAGGCTGCGCTGTGCCAGTATTGATGCTTTGCGTAATCTTCCAGGTGACATCCTTACCGACCTGAGCAATGTCATTACCAGGGGTATAGGAATGTCCATCATACTCTGAAATCGTCTTGGAGATTTGCTGATTGCTGACGTTCTTGGGGAAGATATGCAGGTGATGGATATATCCTGTCACTCTGTGCTGCCCACCACCATCGGTCATAAGACCGGAGGTCATATATGGAAGGCTGAAAATCGTGGCTTCAGCAACAGAGTAACGGCTCAGATTATCAGGATGTGCAACCTCAGAAAGCTCATAGTAGTGCATACCGTTGCTTTCAAGAGGAACCACGTCGGAGTCTTGTGCGTTCGCAATGGGGTTGGTAACTCCAACTCCAGTAGGGTTGGTGCCCTTGGCCCACTTCGCCCACTCATCTGCATTACCGGGCAAAGTGCCACCGCTTGGCTCCTTCATCCAGATGCCAATATCGTGATGCGCACCGGCTTCACCGTCACTGTTCCTGTTGATGATCTGGCCGTTGACGTCAGTGACACCGTACCAAGTCTTCCCAGACACTGCATCATAATTGGTGCCTAGCGGATGAGCGCTCATCTCGCCAGGAGTGTGTGTCCCGCTTGGCGTTATCTCCTGCAGCTTGAAGACCACACCTTGTCCCGGAGTGGAGCCAGGCCTGGCATCCAAGGAAGAACCGGTAGCAGCAGTGCCAGCAGCGTTGGCCAGGTACTTGGTTAAAGTGACCTTGTTATTATGATTCGCAACCGGGTTAATGGCGGTAGAAAACTCATCGTCGGCTGAAATAGTGTCGGGAGCAGCGTGGGCACCAGGTGCGGCAACCAGGAAGGCTGCCACCGTGGTGAGCGCCGCCACTGAGAGGCCAAGCAGTCTGGTCGACAGACTACGCCCCTCGGCGTTCTCGTTATGAATACGCATTGAATGCGCTCCTTTTCTCTTACCTTATCTATAGCGCGGGCCTTGGCTGATTCATCCCCCATCTTTCACCGCAGCGATGTAAGACCGCAGACAGCGTCAGTCAGACTCCGCACGAAGGTCATTATACGCACCGCCTGCGAGAAAGAGCAAATATACGGACTGTGCCAGACCTACTCGCGTAATGAGTTTGTAACTACATCGCTGTCGTTCATGGCCGCAGGCCCAGGCCATAGAGGGAAAACCTGCGCATCCGCGGGGAACGGGGAAACACCCTCAGCCCAGGGAATCACGCCGGTGCCGCCAGAGGCAGGCACCGCCGAAGACCAATAGCCAGAGCAGGCCACAAATGGCGGAAGCGCGCGTATCCTCGGCTAGGAACAACGATGCGTAGACGAAGACGAAGAACACGATTGCTAAGCCACCTGTCCACCGGTAAGCGGGCATCAGGAAGCCGTCGGGCAGGAAATCCTGCGACGAACGGTAGCGGCGGTGGGCCAGGACCAGGAGCACATATATGAAAATAATCACAGCGCTGGAAGCCGACGCGAACAAAACGAAAGCCGATGAGAAGCCCGGCAGGAAACGCAGCAGCGGCGAGAGCAGGATCAACAGACCGGACACGAGGATGGCACGGGCGGGTACATGGCCCCGGTTGGAGATGGCCGCCAGCGAGCGCATGGCCGGGGACTTGGCGGATCCAGCCAGCTGGAAGAGGTTGCGGCCGGCCGAGTAGAGCAGGGAGTTCAGGGCTGAGGAGGCCGCCGTGATCACCACGAAGAACACAAGGGCCGCGGCCCAGTCCAGACCTGCGTAGCGGAAGACCATCACAAACGGGGAGGCGAAACTGCCGTCCGCCTTGGGATGGAAGGTGCGCCAAGGCACGATCAGCATGATGGCCAGCAGGGCTCCGACGTAGAAGATAAGCACACGCGCTATGATCTCGTTGATGGCCTTGGGCAGCACCTGACGGGGGTCCTGGGTCTCCGATACCGTAACGCCCACGAACTCGATCATCTCATATGCGAAGAAGACCATCTGGAAGCTCATGAAAAAAGCCATCCAGCCGTTGGGCGCCAGGGAGAAGCCCTGGAGGATGTTGTCGAAGCCCGCGTGACCGGCCGGAGAGGCTGGTTCCGAACCGGACATGTGGACTGCAGGGTAGTGGAAGTCGATGGCCACCATGACCACGGCAGTGGCGATCATGGCCACTATAAGCGTGATCTTGATCATGGAGAACCAGAATTCGGCCTCGCCGAAGACCTTGACCGCTATCAGGTTGATGCAGACCATGGCCAGGAGGAAAGCCACCTCGATCGGAAAACGCCAGGCGGACAGGTCGATCCCGAAGGTGTTGAAGAAGGTGACGAAGTAGGTGCCCACGGCTGTGAGCTCGGACATGCCAATCAGAATCAGCACGATCCAGTATGACCAACCGGCGAAGGAACCCCAGCCGGCGCCCAGGTAGCGGCTGATGAACGCGATGAAGGTGTGCTGGTCGGGATCGGAGTACATGAGCTCACCGATGGCGCGCATGAGCAGGAACATGATGACGCCGACCGCGATATAGACGAACACGATCGACGGCCCGGTCAGTGCGATCGACTTGCCCGAGCCAAGAAAGAGACCAGTGCCGATGGTGCCGCCGATGGCGATGAATTGTACGTGGCGCTTGCTCAGACCGCGTTCCATCCGGTTGGATGAGCCTTCCCGCTCCCTGTCCCCGCCGCTGGAAGTCCTCCCCAGGGCTGATCCGGGTGCGGTCGTCTGCTGGCTGTCTTCATCTGAATGTCGCATAGGGCACCCATCGTAACTCCCCATCCGGGACGAGCCGGGCGCTTCCACACAGCGAGACGGTTGGACGCCGGGGACGACCTGCTGGCTAGACTGGTGCATGGACTTTCAAAAGCCAAGGCCCACAAGGCGCGGCGGACTGGAGCCTCCGGTACCGACCGGGCAAGGGCCCGGCCTCCCCGGGACAGGACCAGCGAGCGGATAGGGATAGGGAGCACTTGAGCATGGGTCGGCAGAATGTCCTGCAGGACAGCGAACGAACGGCGGAGCGGTCGGGAGGAGACCCAGGCGGGGCCGGCAGTTTGCGGCGCACACTCAAGAACCGGCATATTCAACTGATCTCCCTGGGCGGCGCAATCGGAACCGGACTCTTCTACGGATCCAGCGAGTCGATTGCACTGGCGGGCCCGGCGATCCTGCTCGCGTATCTGATCGGCGGGACTGCCATCTTCCTGATCGTGCGCGCACTCAGTGAGATGAGCGTGGAGGACCCCCAGGCCGGCGCCTTCTCCTACTATGCCACTCGCTACTGGTCCAAGCGGGCCGGGTTCGTGTCCGGCTGGAACTACTGGTTCAACTACATTCTGGTCTCCATGGTGGAGCTTTCGGTCGTGGGGTCGTTCGTTAATTACTGGTTCCCAGCCATCCCTGCCTGGGTCTCGGCGGCCGTGTTCCTGGTCGCGATCACCGCCGCCAACCTGATGGGGGTGTCGCGGTTCGGCGAATTCGAATTCTGGTTCGCGATAATCAAAATCGTGGCCATCATCGCCATGATCCTTGGTGGCGCGGCGGTCGTGGCCATGGCCCTGCCGTCCGCCGCTGGGATGCGCGCGTCGTTCGCCAACTGGTTCAATGACGGCGGGTTCCTTCCCACCGGGCTAATCCGGCGGTGCCCGGACGGACACTGGACCGGCCTGCTGATGGCACTGACCGTGGTGATGTTCTCCTTCGGCGGCACTGAGCTGATCGGCATCACAGCCGGTGAGACGGCCGAGCCACGCAAGACCATACCGCGCGCCACCAACGACATCATCTGGCGGATCCTGGTCTTCTACATCGCCGCCCTGGGCATCATCATGGCCGTGGTGCCCTGGCGCTCGATCGGGCGGCCGGACACCAATGGCAACGTGTCCAGCCCCTTCGTGCAGATCTTCGACTCGGTGGGCGTGCACGCGGCCGCCGGCATCCTCAACTTCGTCTGCCTGACCGCCGTCATGAGCGTCTACAACTCGGCCCTCTACTCCAACTCGCGCATGCTTTACTCGCTGGCGAAGCAGGGCAACGCGCCCGCCTACCTGGGCCGGGTTTCGCGCGGTGGCGTGCCCTACGCGGGTGTGCTCACCTCGGCCGGCATCACCGTCATCGCCGTGGTGGTGGTCTTCCTGTGGCCGCAGTTTGCCTTCAACTACCTCATGAGCGTGGCGACGGTCGCGGCCCTGATCAACTGGGCCATCATCATGGTCACCGAGATGAGGTTCCGCCGGACGGTCGCCGCCGGGCACGGACCCAATGCCCTGGCTCGCAAGAGCGGGGGCGCGGCCTTGGACGCCATCGCCTTCAAGCTCCCCTTCGCGCGCGTCACCCCATGGGTCCTGCTGGCTTTCATGGCCCTGGTGGTAATCCTGATGTGCCTCTCCCCCTCCTACCGGGTCGCCGTCATCATAGGTCCCATCTGGCTGGCCCTCCTGCTACTCGCCTATCAGCTCACCGCTCGCGGGAAAGGCTAGCCATTTTTGAGTGAAAATCCACGTCGGGGATTCCCCCCTATGGGACGATGCCCGGAAGACTACTCATGGTCGCGGGCATCACGCTGGAGGGCGGACAGGAGTCGGCGGTCCCGGTAGGCGATCCGACGACGGGCCTGGGTGCCCTGCCAGGGGTAGAAGCCGCGACCGGTCTTGGCGCCAAGCTCTCCGGCCGCGACCTTGGCCTTGAGCACCTGATCCTCGCCACCCTCACCCGCCAGATCGTCGTAGAGGTACTTGGAAATGTTGTCGAAGATGTCCAGACCGCCCAGGTCGGCGCTGGCGATCGGGCCCAGGATGGCCCAGCGGCGGCCGAGCGAATACTTGACGATGTCATCCACCGCCTCTGGCGAGGCGATGCCACGCTGCACGATGTTCAGGCATTCGCGGATGACCGCGGCCTGGATGCGGTTGCCGACGAACCCCAGGGACTCCGTCTTGAGCGGTACCGCATGCTTGCCAACCCGGTTCATCAGGGCCACGGTCGCCTCGACCGTCTCCTGGCTGGTCTCCTTGCCCGGAACCACCTCGACCAGGGGCATGAGCTGGGCCGGGTTCCAGAAATGGGCCACGACGAAACGCTCGGGATGGGACAGGACCGAGGCGATCTCGCTGGGGCTCAGGCCCGAGGTGTTCGTGGCCAGGATAGTGCTCTCGGAGACGATGGCCTCCACCTGCGACCAGACCGAATGCTTGACGTCCAGGTTCTCCAGGACCGATTCGATGATGAAGTCCACATCCGCCAGGGCCTGGTAGTCGCTGGTCGGATCGATCCGGTCCAAGATGTCCTGACGCTCGTCGGCCGGGACCAAGCCGGACTCGATGAAGGTATTCAAATCGTTTTCAATCAAGGTCCGTCCACGCTCCAAGGCCTCCTGGCTGCTGTCGACCAGGACCACCGGATAGCCCTTCATCGCGAACTGAAGAGCCGTCGCATGCCCCATCGTTCCTGCACCGAGATTACCGATACGCTTGATGTCGTCCACTGCCATGGCGTCCACCCCTTCACTGTCCGGCGCTCGGCCGTCGAACGCCCGCGGCCCCAGTATATCGGGAGGTCCAGGATGTGGGACGGAAACACCCGGAGGCCAAACATGCGCTATAGTGTGTGGCACAACATTAGTCACAGAAGAGGTCGCTGAGCTCATCAGTAACCGGACAGAGGCGCAACGGCGCCTGGGAGGTCCGGCGAAAGGGTGGTCAGCCGAAACGTTCAGGCACCGTCGGGCCTGGAGGTTGGGACTGGGTTCAACAAATCCAGGACTGTCGCAGCGGTTGTTCGCTGCGGAGCGCTATGGACGATTCAAGCGTTAGCCTCGGTCGACGATGCCCGGAGCTGCATGGCTTCCAGACAAAGCGGCCAACGGCTTCCGTCGTTTTTACGCTCCTTCTTACGTATTGCAAGGAGGATGGCCATGACCCAGACGGGTTCGGCAACTACCAGCGGCAGCGGCGATTCGGGAGGGGTGCAGCGCAATCTCAAGGCACGGCACGTCTCGATGATCGCCCTGGGCGGGTGCATCGGCACCGGCCTGTTCATGACCTCCGGGTCGACGATTTCCAAGGCGGGCCCGGGTGGTGGCCTTGTAGCCTACGCCGCCATGGGCATCATGGTCTACTTCCTGATGACCTCCCTTGGCGAGCTGGCCACCCACATGCCGGTCTCCGGTTCTTTCGCCACCTACAACGCCAAGTATGTGGATCCGGCGCTCGGCTTCGCCATGGGCTGGAATTACTGGTTCAACTGGGCCATCACCGTGGCGGTCGACATCTCAACCGCCGCCTTGCTCATCCAGTACTGGCTACCTGATTCACCCGGGTGGGTCTGGAGCCTGTTAGTCATGGTCGTGATCTTCCTGATCAACGCCCTCACCGTCTCCACCTTCGGCGAGACAGAGTTCTGGCTCTCCCTTATCAAGGTCCTGACGGTCATCGTATTCCTGCTGATCGGCTTCGCCATGATCTTCGGCATCATGTTCCAGCCCGCAGTGGGTCTGAAGAACTTCACCTACAAGGGTGGCCCGTTCGTGGGCGGATTCCCGGCCATCCTCTCGGTGTTCCTGATTGCGGGGTTCTCCTTCCAGGGCACCGAGCTGGTGGGCGTTACCGCCGGCGAGTCCGACAACCCGTCCAAGGCCGTGCCCAAGGCCATCAACGAGGTGTTCTGGCGGATCCTGCTCTTCTATATCCTGTCCATTTTCGTCATCGCCGCACTGATTCCCTACACCTCTCCCAACCTGCTGTCCGCCGCGGACGGCGACATCGCAGTCTCCCCCTTCACCCTGGTCTTCAAGAGGGCCGGTCTGGCGAGCGCCGCATCAGTGATGAACGCGATTGTGTTGACCTCCGTGCTCTCAGCCGCGAATTCAGGCTCGTATGCCTCCACTCGCATGCTCTACGCCCTGGCCAAGGACCACTACGCCCCGCAGATTTTCGCACGCACCACCAAGCATGGCATTCCGATGGCCTCCCTGATAGCCACCACGGTCGTGGCGCTGGCCACCTTCGCCTCCTCGATTTTCGGACAGCAGGTCTACATGTGGCTGGTGGCCGCCTCGGGCCTGACCGGCTTCATCGCCTGGATCGGCATAGCCCTGAGCCACTACCGCTTCCGCCGGGCGTTCGTCCTGCAAGGGCATGACCTCAGCGAACTCAAATACCATGCCAAGCTCTTCCCGCTGGGCCCCATCCTGGCGCTTATCCTATGCCTGGTCGTGATCGGCGGGCAGAACATCGAGGCATTCATCCAGTGGAATTGGCAGGAAATCGGCGTGACATACATGTCAGTGCCTCTGGTGCTGATCCTCTTCTTCGGCTACAAGATCAAGCACCACACCCACCTCATCCCCCTCAAGGACATCGACGTGTCGGCCGCTGACGACACCCGCTGAACCGCCGCGAAACCAGGCGGACGCCCACACCTTCCTGCCGAACGCGACATCTGCCTGACTTCTACAGGAGCTAGACTGGCCCACCATCAGCCGATGGCGGGCCGGCCGTCGTGCGGGCCAGTTCCTCGAGGAATGGCTGGCACGCACGGGTCTCCACCAGCGCGACGAATGCCGGCATGACATCGGAACTGAGGACTTCCCGCGACCGCGTCCAGGCCCCGGAAGCCGCAACAGCAGAGCGCGACAAGCAACCGCACGAGCGATCCCGGAAGGAGGGAGATATGACGAACACACCAGCGGACACACGAGCCGCCACCGGCACCGTCGGCAACCAGAAGGGTGGCGATGGGCACGGCGGCGTGCAACGCAACCTCAAGACCCGCCATATCTCCATGATCGCCCTGGGCGGGTGCATCGGCACCGGCCTGTTCATGACCTCGGGATCCACCATAGCCAAGGCAGGCCCGGGTGGTGGCCTGGTGGCCTACGCCGCCATGGGCATCATGGTCTACTTCCTGATGACCAGCCTGGGTGAGCTGGCCACGCATATGCCGGTCTCCGGCTCCTTCGCCGTATACAGCTCCAAGTACGTTGATCCGGCGCTGGGCTTCGCCATGGGCTGGGATTACTGGCTGAATTGGACCATTTCGGGCGCAGTCGACATCTCCACAGCTGCACTGCTCGTACAATACTGGCTGCCCGACACGCCAGGTTGGGTCTGGAGCCTGCTCGTCCTGGTGGTCGTCTTCCTGATCAACGCCCTGGTCGTCTCGGCTTTCGGCGAGACCGAGTTCTGGCTGGCGCTGATCAAGGTCGTGACCATCATCGTCTTCCTGGTGGTCGGCTTCGCCATGGTCTGCGGCATCATGTTCCATCCGGCCGTGGGTCTCAGGAACTTCGCTTACAAGGACGCCCCGTTCGTAGGCGGGCTGCCGGCCATCATGTCCGTATTCCTCATCGCGGGCTATTCCTTCCAAGGCACCGAGGTGGTCGGTGTGACCGCGGGCGAGTCCGAGGACCCAGGCAAGGCGGTGCCCAAAGCGATCAATGATGTGTTCTGGCGGATTCTGCTCTTCTATGTGCTCTCCATCTTCGTGATAGCCGCGCTGATCCCCTACACCTCACCCAATCTGCTGGGTGCCTCCGACAGCAACATCGCGATGTCACCGTTCACACTCGTCTTCCAGCGCGCAGGACTGGCAGGTGCGGCCTCCGTGATGAACGCGGTGGTGCTCACATCCATCCTGTCGGCCGTCAACACCGGTGCATACGCCTCTTCACGCATGCTTTATGGTCTGGCGAAGGACCACTATGCCCCTCGATTCCTCGCCACCACCACCAAGCGAGGCATTCCGATGGCGGCGCTGCTCTCCACACTGGGTATGGAACTGGCCACTTTCGCCACTTCCATCTTCGGGCAGTCCTTCTATATGTGGCTCGTGACAGCGACCGGCCTGACCGGCTTCATCGCCTGGATCGGCATAGCCCTGAGCCACTACCGCTTCCGCCGTGCCTTCCACAGGCAAGGGCGCAGCCTGAAGGAGCTTAAATACCGCACCAGACTCTTCCCACTTGGCCCGATTCTGGCCATGGTCGTGTGCGTCATCGTCATCGCCGGTCAGGACCTCCCGGCGTTCACGTCCGGCGACTGGCGGGAGATCGTAATGACCTACTTCAGCGTAATCCTGGTTGCAGGGTTGTACTTGGGCTACAAGTTCACCCATCACACGACAATCGTGCCCTTGGAGGACATCGACCTGGAACCTGGACCCACTGCAGTCAGCGGCTGAGCAGTTCTTGAACGGAACCCGTCCATCGGGTGGATTCCCCTGGCTTGAGCGACATGGAAATAAGCTCGGACACAGCCTGATCACCCTCACCTGCACCTGGTTGATCAGCGGCCCCTGCGCCTTGGTAAGCCTTCCCTGGAATGACCTGGACCAGGCGCCGCACCAAAGCGTTCGCCAGGCCGTCGAAATCCTGGAGGACACTCGTCAATCTGACTCCGGCCAAGTCAGACACATACGTGCCGTCGTATGCGATGATCTGCACATCCCCGGGAATCGACCGACCCCGGCGTAAGGCCTCCTGCGCACAGAAAGCAGCGGCCAGATCGGGTGCCACTATGGCATCCAGGTCCGGATGCCGCTCAAACGCCAGATGGGCCGCATCCTTGAACTCCTCCATTCGGGCCACCGACTCGATCTCCATGTACTCGTAGCGAATGCGCTTGGCCAGCAGTGTGCGCTCGAACGCCAGGTGATAGCGAATCGGCGGAAATGTGGGCTGGCCCGCGATCGTGATTGAACCCAACGGCTCGGAGTTGAGACCGGCAGCAGTCTGGTAGTGGGTACGGGGGCCACCTATCTCCACCACCCGCCTTGCGCCGGTCCGCACGAACAGTTCGGCCGCCAACCGGCCGCCCTGGGAATGGTCCGATCCGACCGAGGGGATGGATCCGCCCAGAAAACGGTCGAAGGCCACGATTGGACGGTCGATGGAGGACCAGTAGTCGGCAGGATAGACCGCGTGGGCACCCATGATGATGCCATCCATGGCCCGCCGGCGCAACATGTCCACATATTGGCTCACATCCTGGTCCACGTCGGCGGTGGAGCACAGGGCCGTACGCAGTCCCTGCTCGTAAAGGGCTCGCTGGAGGGAGGCGGTCAATGTGGCGAAGAACGGATGCCGGATGGTCGGAATGATGACCCCGACCAGATTGGTCCGGTTACGGGAAAGGTTGCGGGCCAGTTCGTTGGGCACGTAGTTGAGCCGGTCCATGGCCGCCTGGACACGCTCGGCCATCGCCGGCGAGACATAGCCGTTGCCGTTGACGACCAGGGAGACCGTGCTGGTGGACACGCCCGCCTCACGGGCCACGTCGCGCATACCGACCATCAGGGCACCTTCCGCCGAATCGGAGCGGTATCGAACGTTCGATACCGACTGGACTCAGTCTACCAGAGAGCGCAATGAGACGATTTGGTCGCGTCCGGCCCCGGAACCGATGGCCGAGATCCGGCAACCGGACAGGTCCTCCAGCCGGTGCACGTAGTCCTTGGCCTTGTCGGGGAATTCCTCGAAGGAACGAGCGCCAGAGATATCCTCGGACCATCCCGGGAACTCCCGGTAGACCGGGCGGGCGGAAACGAACTCGGCCTGGTCAGTCGGCATGTGCTCCACGCGTGCAGTGGAGCCGTCGGCCAGTTTCACGTCGTAGGCCACACAGACCGGTATGGTCTCCAGGCCGGTCAGCACGTCGAGCTTGGTCAGCACGATGTCGGTCAAGCCATTGACCTGGGTCGCATAGCGCGACACAAGGGAATCGAACCAGCCACAACGACGGGGGCGGCCTGTCGTGACGCCGAACTCGTGACCCTGCTGGCGCAACCACTCACCGGAATCGTCATTCAGCTCGGTAGGGAAAGGACCTTCGCCCACACGGGTGACGTAGGCTTTGGCCACGCCGATAACGCGGTCGATCTTAGTGGGGCCCACGCCAGTACCCGTGCAGGCGCCACCGGCGGTGCAGTTGGAGGAGGTCACAAAAGGATAGGTGCCATGGTCCACATCCAGCATCGTGGCCTGCCCTCCCTCGAAGAGGACCGACTTGCCTGAGTCCAACGCCTGGTTGAGCAGGAGGGAGGTGTTGGCCACATAGGGCCTGATTCGCTCCGCGGCCTTCAGGAGCTCATCCACAGTCTCGCCCACATCAACCGCAGGCAGGTCGTAAATTTTTTCCAGCATCAGGTTCTTCTGGTGAAGAGACGCCTGTACCTTGTCTCGCAGATGTGCCTCGTTGAACAGGTCATGCACACGGATGCCCACCCGGTTGACCTTATCCACATATGTCGGACCTATACCGCGACCGGTGGTACCTATTTTGTGGGAACCCAGAAAGCGCTCCGAGACCCTGTCGAGCGTGCGGTGGAAGGGGGCGATGATGTGCGCCGCCTCGGAGATCCTGAGTCTGGAGCAGTCGACACCGCGCTCCTGGAGGCCGTCGATCTCGGACAAAAGGGCTTCGGGGTCTATGACCACGCCATTGCCGATGACCGGGGTGAGGTCGGGATGAATGATGCCGGAAGGCAGGAGGTGGAGGGCATAGGTCTGATCGCCCACGACCACCGTATGCCCGGCGTTGTTGCCCCCGTTGAAGCGGGCGACATAATCCATTTTGCTGCCGATCAGATCGGTGGCCTTGCCTTTGCCTTCATCACCCCATTGCGCGCCGACGATCACGATTCCAGGCATGAGCTCCTCCTCCGCTCCAAGCGGTCTTCCGCGCCTCGCACCGAATCGGCCGCCATGAGCAGCCTACCCCGGAGCCTAGAAAGCTACACCCCTAAGCCCTACTTGAGGGCGCGGCCCGCTGATCCCAGCCGCCGGCAAGCCTCGACCACACGTGCGGCCATGGAGTCCTCGGCCTCGCGGCCCCAGGAGCGGGGGTCATACTCGCTCTTGGCGCCGACTTCGCCATCAACCTTCAGGACCTTGTCATAGTTGACGAACATGTGGCCGGCCACACCCCGCGTGAAGGCATATTGGGTGTCGGTGTCCACATTCATCTTGACCACCCCGTGGCTCACAGCCTGGGCGATCTCCTCCGGGCGGGAACCGGAGCCGCCGTGGAAGACCAAAAGGAAGGGCTTGCCGCCCGGTGCGGCGTCCGCCTGCCTCACCGTGCAATCCGGGAGTTTCCCCTGGGCAGCCGCATCGGCCGTCGCCCGCTGAATCCGCCCCAGAAGATCCGGCCTGAGCTTGACCACACCCGGCTTGTAGGAACCATGGACGTTGCCGAAAGTGAAGGCGGCCATGTAACGACCCTCCTCACCCAGACCCAGGGCCCGCGCGACGGCGACGCCATCCGCCGGGCTGGAGTAGAGACGCTCGTCGATGGCTGCCGAATGGCCGTCCTCCTCACCGCCGACCGCGCCCACTTCAATCTCCAGCACCGTATGGGCGGCCAAGGAAGCATCCAGGAGCTCACGGGCCACACGCAGGTTCTCATCCAAGGGCAGGGTGGAGCCGTCCCACATGTGAGACTGGAAGAGCGGCCCCTCCCCCCGCGCCGCCTGCCCCTTCTCATAGGCCAGAAGGGGACGCACCCACTCATCCAAGTATTGCGGAGCGCAGTGGTCGGTGTGGAGTGCCACCGTGATGCTCGGGTAGTGGGCGATCATTTCATGGGCGAAGCGGGCGAAGGCGATTGAACCAGCCACCCGGTCCTGCACCCGCCGCCCCGACAGGTAGGCGGCACCGCCGACCGACACCTGGATGATGCCATCCGACCCAGCATCCGCAAAGCCTTGCAGGGCCGCGTTGAGGGTCTGGGTGGAGGTTACATTGATGGCCGGGTAGGCGTAACCGCCGCGCCTGGCCGAGTCCAGCATGAGCGCGTATCGCTCGGGGGTCGCTACAGTCATGCTTTCATTATCGTCGTTACCACCGATAAAGCCCCTGGGATGGGACCATCTGGGCAGCCGACGGCAAAGGCCGCCTGTGCAATATAGAAAGCCCGGCGGATGGGGGCCGCCGGGCCGAGAGAGGAAGAGAAAAGAAACTTAAGTTGTCAGTGACCGCCGAACTCAATCACATCAGTAATCACTCCGTCGGCCTCTTTCCTGCCAACAACTACAGTAAAGCAGGCATTTCTCAGCGAAGCTGTGAAGTTGTCTGAGAGTTTCATGGGAACTTTGTAATATTTTTGTAAATATCTAGCTTGCTGGTACCTAGCCCTCGGAATCTCCCCTCAGAAAAGAACCCGGCGGGAGAAGAGAGACCGCCGGGCAGAGATGAGGTGGGGATATTCAACCTCTCGAGTCCTTCCAATGCAACTCAACCGACACGGCCTGCACCATGCCGACTTAGTACAGTGAAACAGGCCAGACTTGGAAGATGACATGTTTATCCTGTGAATCCCCTGGGAAAGGGGCACCAAACACCACTGAAACCAGCTAGAGGCCGGACCCAAGGAGTCTCCTATGGAAGTAGACTGGGAACCAGATGAGAACGGCGATGGTAAGGAGAATACGCATGCTGCTCAGCGACCACGACATAGAGGCTGCCCACGCATCAGGGAGCATCTCCCTCGAACCGTGGACGCCCGAGATGGTGCAGCCCGCCAGCGTCGACGTACGTTTGGATCGGTTCTTCCGCCTGTTCAACAACCACGAATACACCTATGTAGACCCGGCCGAGGACCAAGGCAGCCTGACCGAGCAGTTCGAAGTGCCCGCCGGGGACCCCTGGATTCTCCATCCCGGTGAGTTCGTGCTCGGATCAACCTGGGAGTATGTCAAGCTCGACGCGACCATCGCCGCCCGCCTGGAGGGCAAGTCCTCCTTGGGCCGGCTGGGCATCCTGACCCACTCGACCGCCGGATTCATCGACCCCGGCTTCGAAGGCCACATCACCCTGGAGCTCTCCAACGTGAGCACCCTGCCTGTCAAGCTCTGGCCCGGCATGAAAATCGGCCAAATGTGCTTCTTCCAGCTCAGCTCCCCCGCCCAGCACCCCTATGGGTCCCAAGGCACCGGTTCCCACTACCAAGGCCAACGAGGGCCGACGCCGTCAAGGTCCTACATCAACTTCTACAAGGCCGACGTGGAGGGGTGACCGTCTGTCTCCCGTGCCCCCTGCGCGGAGGTCAGCTTCCACAGGAACGGACCAACTTACCAACTACCATCGTGCGCACCTGTGCTCGGTAGTGCGTTTATCCTTCACTCAGCCAAAGGTTTGGCCACGCTCAACTGAAATGCCACGGTCCGAATTCGAACCGATCTACGTGGGCTGCGGCTGGCCCTAGCCAAAGCCTGATAAACGGGCCAATCTCTGAGACTTGGGTGAAACCAAGAGAGCATCCCAGGCAAAGAACAATGACCTGACACGCACGATTCACTGGTCGCCTGACTCAGAAGACCACTTGTGGCCGCCGTATCCTCATCGACCAATCCGGTACAAGAACCGCTGCTACAGCACCTATATCTCTTATCAGCCACATCCATAAAGTGCCTGCCATACGGAGACTTCCCGTATTACTCCGCGGCTTTCAACAATTGGCCTATGGGAAATCCATCCATCCTCATAGGCCATTCCCTCGACAATAGCTATGGGCGGACCCTGAACATGTTGCACGATACGCACGATTTCAACAGCTGCATAAGAAAGATCTGTGGACCTGTATCCAGCCAAACGTAGCCACGGCCTAAGGTGCACACTGTGAGCAATCCGTCTTCCAAATACATCCGATTCAAATTGGTGATCTCCAGCTCGCCCCTGGCAGAGGGCTGGACCTGCTCGGCAAACTCGGTCACCCTGCCGTCATAGAAATAGAGTCCGGTGATCACATAGTTGCTTGCTGGGCGTTTTGATTTTCCAATGATACTCCCCACCCGGTGGTCTTCGTCCAATTCAACAACACCGTAACGCTCGGGATCATCCACATAATAGCCGACAACCGTACCCCCATGAGATATGTCGGCGGCCGAGCGCAGGGTGCACCCCAGACCGTTACCGTAGAATGTAGAATGTGGTGTCACCAAAGGCCAGCGCACAGGGCTCTCCGACAATAAAATTCTCTCCCAGGATGAAGGCCTGCGTCAGACAGTCAGGGCTAGGCTTAACTTTGTATGAGAATCGGACTCCGAATAGCTCTCCACTCCCTAAAAGGCGCTCAAAATTCGGCAAGCACAGTGAAGTCACAATGATCAGTATGTTGCGGCTGCCAACCATCATTAGGACACCCAGCGGGGAATAGAGCACCGGTTTATCGTAGACCGACAGCTGCTGTTTCGAGGTCACCGTCGTCAATGGATACAGCCGCGTATCCTACCCACCGGCGAGAATTATCCCCTTCATATGCGATCGTCTCTCATTGTTGTCGCTTAACTATCGACCTGTCCAGCACTGGCAGCCTAACGCCACACTGAGCCCGTACACACACTCGACGTTCTTTTACTCGTTTTTTGCGCAATCCTCGATATACTGGCGCATCAATTCCTCCCAATCCGCGAGCCTGAAGCCAAATGACTCGTTTGTGGGCAGATTCAGATCGCTTTGTTCTGGTCTAGGAGCTACCGTTTCCTTAACCTGGACGATAGTGTATTGGGCGGTCGAAGCTGGCTTGCCCCTGTCCCCATCAACATTCGTCTTGTCGAAGAACAATCGCACAATCTGCGTCCAGCGGCAAATCCAGCCTATGCCTTTGAAATTGTAGTAGTCGTAGGGGCTCTGGAATCCAGCAGTAAGTAGATGGCTCTGACCATAGCATCGGTGAAGGCCACACGCTTTAACTGGTCGTCGACGACCGTGACCTCTCTGAGACGACTGCTCGAACCAGTCACTTTGTCCGAGAGATCAATCATCGTCTTCATGAAATTGACCCTTGGCCGATGACCCAGCTGGAACGCAGGACGAAGTGCCGAGGGACGTCCGACACAGCCATGTCTCCCGCGGCCTTGGTCTACCCGTAGACCCCCACCGGAGAAAGGGCCTCGCTCTCGGAGTGCTCCCCCAGCAGTGCTGCCGAAAACGTAGTCGCTGGAGATGCGCACTAGGGTCTAGTGTACCTGCGGGCCACATCCGCCAACAGGCTGGCCCTTGTGTGTTAGCCTTCCACGCTAACCGGCGCCCTCCCTCGGTCTCCGCCACCGTGTAGAGGCTCCGGTGGTGACAATCGCGCCATACAAGGACCAATCGAAGCACCCATAAACCGTCGGATCAGAAAAGTCGAAGGTGCCAATATCGGTGAACTCAAGCCCTGGGAGGCCATGCCTTACGACATGCCGCCGAATGGCCTGGCCCAGCTGGCCACACGACCCTGTAACCAGCGTACGACCCGAATCCATCAGCTCGACATCCTTGAGCAATGGGCGGTGCAGGCCGGCCTCACTGAGTTCGCACTCCTCCAACGAAATCGGTCACTGGATATCGATATCGGGATCAGCCAGGTTAACGAACATATAGGTCTTCTTTTGCTCCAGCGATCAGTGCGCGTTGATCAGGTAGGCGTAGATGGTGCCGCCTTCCAAGGACTGGAAACTGTTGCCCACCCCCCGCTTGGTATTGTAGTTGATTTTGTTCTGAACCAGGTTGATGACAGGCAGCCATAGATCGGTGACCTTCGTCTGCTACCAGTACAGTGCTCTTTGAACCAACCCCGGTTGCCGCCGTGGGCCGACAGTTATTCGAACAGTTCGAGATGGTGGCCTTCAAACCATAGGTTCTGAACCAGGCCCTCACCAGCAGGTCCGAGGCCGCCTTCGTCGAGAAGTAAGATGAACAGGGGTGATAAGAGTCTCCTCCGTGAACCGGGCTGGGGTCATCCAGAGCAAATCCTGTATGCCTCATCGGAGCCGATGTGCTGGTAGCGCAGGTCGTATTTGCGAGTCGCCTCCAGCAGCCGGAAGGTTTCCTCGACGTTAGTCCCGACAAAGGGGTCGGGATTTATTATCGAGTTATCGTTGTGCGAGTCAGCCGTTTAGCGCATTATGGCATCATCCCCGTGCATGATCGCAACCAGCAGCCCCGTGTCGCAGATATTCCCCTGCACGAACTCACACGGTCGTCCGGCAGACCTTAGATGTTCTCAATGTTTCCCGTGATTAGCGCATCCAGGACATCGATATGCCCCCCCCCCCCGGATGGTACTTGAGAATGTAATGGGCGAAGTTCGAACCAATGAAACCACAGCTGCCAGTCACAAAAATATTACGAGAGGAAGAATTGTCTGTCATAACTCATATCGTAACCGCAAATCCTATACATAGCCGCGACGCACCTCCATATTCGGTAGCAAGAATCGTTCGCGCAATAAACCTATAGGCGCTGATGCTATACAGCTGCTTGGAAGCCAAGGGAGCCCGGTGGTGCCGACACACATCGTTTGTCTGTTGCTATCTACATAATTTGCTGGCT
Organism: Bifidobacterium xylocopae; assembly: GCF_003315615.1. GTDB lineage: Bacteria > Actinomycetota > Actinomycetes > Actinomycetales > Bifidobacteriaceae > Bombiscardovia > Bombiscardovia xylocopae. Next base: position 10,222 of record NZ_PDCH01000012.1, on the reverse strand, counting down.
TGTTGACTTGGTTCGCCGGTTGGTCTTCACGCATGCTGTCGACAAAGTCGAAAGCCCGATATTTGAATTGCCATAAGCCAATTCGCGTAAAATCCTAACCCGCGTTTAAAATTTTCTGCCACGGTTAATTCAACCAGCCACGGATAGGTAGCTCGTAGGCCACTGGGGAACCTTGCCCCGCTGTTGGAACTCTTTTCTGTTCAGCACAAATCACCGATCAGGAACTCAATAAAAACTACAGCGCTATGGATCTCATTCACTCGCTATTCCTGCGACACCGAGGGATGACGGAAGATATCCTTCCAATCACAAGAGGCAAATACCGATCCGCCCAGTACAACAACACAACACACTATTGTTATTACGCTGGGTACAGTACCCTGCAGAACAAACGCAAAGAGTACAGCCCAAGCTGAATATGAGATATTCAGTGCCATCGATGGAGCCGCACCAATAAGATCAATAGCCTTATAGTATGTCAAGTATGAAGCTGCTCCAGCCAGCCCGGCAAGCACTACTACCAGGGTCGCCTTTGACGGCAAAACATCCAAAGCGACGGGCCAGGCCTTGAACAAAGGCAACACTATTGCTGCATAAGCGAGCGCGGACACTGTTTCGCGAATCTGTATGGCAGTTTCATTGTCTACAGCTCCTGCGGTCATTCCCCAGTCGCCAAGCACACCTTCCGCACCCCAGCCCAACACCGTCAGCAAAGCACCAATCATTCCCAAAACCGTATTGCCGTGCTGCGTGATTGGTGCCGAAAACCACCCCATAGCCATGACGGCAAGCACTGCTACTACCAAAGCACCAAGTTGAGGTATGCTCATACGTTCTTTGAGCAAGATATAAGCCAACAATGCCCCGAAAGCAGGGAACAGTGATGATATGATGGCTGTATAACCGGCTCCGATATTGTTTATGGCGATAACGTAGCCCGTCATGCCAATCGGCCCACCTAACAACGCTCCGAACACGACTACAAGACCACTCCGTGTTCTGAGTCCTTTCCATGTTTCTGAAAGACGCCTCTTAAGGCCCATATACAGGAAAAGCCAGATTGCACAGGCCGCATCATGCACAAAGGCTGCTACTAAAGCCGCAAATGCAAAAGACTGCGACAACGAAGAGTATGGGCTCAATAACATTGCCATACCTAGAACAACCGTATCCAAGCCCCACAGGGCACCAGCTAGACTCCCAACCTTCACGTCAGGCCTCCTCATACATCTTCAGCGTACGGTCCAAGAAACCCTGCGCATATTTATAATAGATATACAGCCATTCCCCAATGGGCGAGTCGACTGACTCCATATACAAGCCCCAAAGATACCAACACCAACCTGCCAACTGAATATGAGCAAGATTATGACGCCGTTCCTCATCAGTTGGCGTCCTCCCGAAGTAAGCTTCCAGTGCGAATTCAATCTGTTCATCATCAAGCTGGCAGCACACGCAGAAAGTGCCGAAATCAATCGCATAATCTCCCATTCCGGCATACTCCCAATCAATCAGTGAAATATCGTCATTTTTGCCAACTAAGAAATTGGCTCCGAGAAAATCAACATGGCACAGACAGTGCGGCGCATTATCCCGCTCAACAAATTGCTCAAGCCGTTCCACCTTCTGAGCCATCCCACCGTAGCCCTTTATTTCAATGGGGCCACACTCGCGTAACAGTCGTTCGTAATTCTTGGCCTCATCGTAAAAGTTGAAAACGCGGTTGATGCTTTCACCTGAATCGTGCAACTTTCTTGCCATTTTCATGGCTTCCTGGATTTGCGCCTCGTTGTGCGGGTCAAGATTTTTACAATTCGGAATAAAAGCAGAAATCTTCCAACCTTTTAATGGATCCTCATATATAAATGTCTTATCAAGGTGGAGTTTACTGGCAATTTTCTGCACCTTAACTTCTTCTGCTCGATCAATTATTCTGTCAGTTCCATCGCCTGGATGTCGATAGACGAACTCGCCTTTATCTGTCGCAAAGTGGCAAGAAAGATTCGTGAGCCCTTGCTTAAGAGGATACATTTCACGGATTTCATCCTTCCCACATCCCAATACACTCATGATATTGTCAAAGATCTCGGAATCTACATTCTGCAGAAAATGCGGATCAAACCCTTCAAGCTCATCTAGAGAATCAAACTCATTGATTATTCCGTCCTGGTATGGCTTCAAATCCATATCTAGCACATTCAGATGCTTTTTATAGATACCTTCCCAGAGCTCGTCCGCGGTCTCCGGTGAATCGTATTCATCGGCCAAAATATGAATAAAACTCCGCGAAAAAGCACGGTCAAAATACGCATGACCTAGCATGTACCAGCTGTCTGACCCGCCAATATTCACATCGGTAATCCTGCCTTCGGAATCTGCTGTGAGACACCACTCTTTTGTCGGACCGGCTGCATATTGAGCAGCATAATATGCCTTCCACACATACTTTTCAAAAGGATTACTAGCGAAATAATCGTCACTGGAGCAAACATATGTATTGCTCAGCCTGTCACGGACTGCCCACAGAGAGCTGTTGTTGTTGCGTAGCACGTATTCATCATTGACAACGATGCTAACGCCGTATTTCTTCTGGAGATAGAAAAACTGTTCTTTCTTATAGCCGACCACGACAGTGATATCCTTAATGCCGGCACGTTGCAACTGTTCAATTTGACGCTCGATGAGCACATCGCCTCGCACACAAAGCAGACCTTTCGGCTTCTCGTACGATATAGGCGCAAACCTGGACGAAAGACCAGCCGCCAGAATAACCGCATTGCAGACCTTGTACGGCTGTAGAGCCTCAACGCCTTCCTCCGTCACCGTTCCATCAGCGATGTAATGGCAAGCGCGCAAACTCCTCACGGCCGAATTCACGCTTCCCAGAGAAAGACCCGTGATACTTGCTAATTCCCGCTGAGTACTGTTCGAGTTATTGTATAGAGCTTTAAGCGTAAGAAATTGCTTCTTTACTAGCAAGGCCACCTCGATTATGTTCATTTACTTCTCTTTTACCCCAACATCTGAACATATTATGCCAAAGAAGCAAATCTCGCGAATCTGACCAATGCCATCCTTGAGTGCACGCTTTTAGGACCACCCACTTCGTTCATCATCGCTTGCCTCTCTGAGACATCGCGAAGCGATCTACTCTCGCAGGAAACGTAATGACTAGTTGTCATCTCTAGGTACTATTGAATAATAATGATGCCCTATTCGTTCTTTTACCGGCGGAAGCTGCATATAATCACCGTAGATGCGACGTAGAATCGCATCAGCGTTATCAGGAATGCGCACTTTCAGGCCTTCAAAAATTGCCTGCTTGCCTTCGCCGTAATCGCTTTTCTCATCGACTATCAGCGAACCTTTGGTGTCGTTCCAAATCTTGCAAGCAACATAGTCGGCTTGTTCATACTCTTCTACAGTAGTGTAGAGAGAGAGTTCTTCCCAGTAAGTACGAGCATCCTTCAGTATGAGCGGCCAAATACTCTTAACCACACGCATAAGTGGGTTTGCAAGTTTATAGGGAGTCGAGAATTTGCCTGCTCGCATATAATTTGATGAAATGGTGTGCACTTTCCTGCTCTCTCTATGAGCCTCTTTGCTGCTGCCATAGAGTCCATCTAGTGGATAGATGTCGATAAAGGTGCCCATTTGCGGTATTTCGTCGTCATATTCTCCTACCTGTTTATAGTGCGTATCGCTGATGCGTGTAATAAGGAAGGGAATCAACTTATTCTCTGTCGTATGAATTGCCAGAAGAGAACCAGTATCATGCTGCGGATCGTCAAAGAAGTCGAGCAATTTATTATAATCTGGTCGAGGCATGTAGACATCCAAATCATCATCCCAAGGAATAAAACCTTGATGACGTATCGCGCCGATTAATGAACCATATGCGAGGTAATAGCATAAATCATTATCCTCACAGATTTCGATGAACTGCTTTAGTATCTCTAACGTTGCAAGCTGAATTTCCCTTGTTGTTAACTCTCGCTTTTTACCCGACATCTTCAAATGACCCTCCACTGTCAGTTGCTGGCTTGACTTAGGATAAGTATCAAACCGAGGCTTTGATACTTTTACGGAAACAGCTTACAAATACAAGGTAAGTGGCACCATAGACCAGCAAAGCACTCCAAGCTGAAAGAAGATAGGCAGCAACGATAAAAACAATTGTAAGCACTAACTCGCCAAACGCAATAGCGCTCTTCTTCATCCCGAATAGATGCGCTATATAAACTTCTGAAAATATGCTCCGCAAAACAATGACAATCATCACACCACAAAGTACAGAGCTGATGGAATGCAACAAATAGATGCCGAACATGGTTAACAAGAAACTCAAGAATGTGGCTGATGCATTAATCCCTAGCATGCTTCTTTCGCGTCTGATCACATTGAAAATAGTGACGCAAAGAATGCTCATTTTGCTATCAAACACACACACAGGAAGTAAAAGGATGAGATAGTGAAAGCTATCCTCATAACCAGGCAGCCACAGCCCCAGCACCCACACCATCGGGAAGTACATCAAGTACACGAGCGGGAACAGCAGACTCATGGCATTACGAGCCTTGGCAAAAAATGTTCTCACACTTTGCTCGCCACTCTGCCTCAGCGCAGGAAACAACACAATACTGGCCTGCTCTACAAAAACAAGAAAGAAATTCACCAAAGAGAAGATTAATGAAAGCTTCCCAAACTTTTCAATACCCCAGTTCAAATCTATAAAGAATCGGGCGACGCCTAAGATAAGCATGCTCGCTACATTAGCCAACATCAAATTGATGCCAACTTTGATGCTGTCTACCCCTTGCCGAGCCGCAGTATTGATGCCAAGCCAAGGCGCGCCGACGAATTCGCGGAGGTGCCATATGCAATAGATTAGTTGGATGAGAGTCGAAACTGTATTGGCGAATACATACGGTCGGAACGAACGAACATCAGTAACTATAAATATAACGCAGGGTATAAAAAATGCCGCATGCTCTATCACTATAGAGTAAGAGGATTTCTTCGTTTCGTTCATGCATTGCAGAACGTTTGACATATAGGTTGCAGCGTTCTGTAAAACTAAATAAATTCCAGTTTGCGCGATGACGAAAAACCTACTTGGGCCTGGTTGCAGGATAAAACCCAGAGCCACGATAATCAAAGCAATGATGGATTGGTAGCCTACTCCAAATATGAACTGCGCCTTGACTGAGGCTTTATCCATCTTGTCTCTCGAAATTCCACCCATCTTCAGGTATATTCCGGAGCTCAACCCTAAATGGAAGAAACCCACATAAGAAACATAAAATAGATAAAGTTGCCAGTATCCGTACTGTTCAATGGGGAGCATCTTAGGTATAACCAAGGTCAGCAACGCACTCATGCACATGCTGATGCCTTGCGAGAAGAAGGCAATAGACATATTCGAAAGAAGAGATTTGCGGTTCATAGGAACCCGAGAATATTTATAGGGGCTATCACTTCATTCCTCTTCTCACGACTATGCCAAACTCAACAATAACGCTGACCCCCAGAAAACAATTATCGCGGTCCCAAGGAAAAGGCTGGCGAAACCCCAAGGGAGAATACTACCAACTTCTAAGACATCTTATTCAACCACGAAAGCACTCACGCAATTCGAAAGCTAAACACTAATAGCCTTTCCATAATTAGCATTCCAATATTGCTCTCTTTTAAACATATTCCGTGACCGCACGTTCATATTACAATATGATGCCTCTAGACGGGTACTTCCTGCTACCTACATGCGAGTGCCACACTACTATCGATTCCCGGTAGGTAGCCGATCCCCTAACACCTGGTTTGAGCAGTGTCCTCCGAGACCCTCAGGAGATGTGCCATTGATATCCGGGTAGGTTAAATCCTACCATAGCGTCGGTGCGATTCTGTCGCGGATGATGCCTGGGGGGAGATAACAGGAAAATTTGATGCCGTTATTGTCCCACTGATGTAGCAGCCACATGAGCTACGAGGGCCAAAAAACAGTTCCGCAATCCGGGACGATTGCTAAGCCAGCGGCGGACGCACCCATTATGATTGCCGATCGCGTCACTCAGACGGGCTATATTGACATCGATCAGATGGTGCTATGCCGCTATTGCGGGTGTGACTGGCCCATAGTAGAACATCGTTATCTCCGATTGTTCTAGACTGACTGATATTGACTAATATAGTAGGAGGGGGGCGACTCTCCATTAGATAACAGGCTTCCACAAACTTGAGCCACAACCACCAACACACTTATTTCTGGCAAATCGCAAACAGTTGGCTAAATCGTTATCGAGCACATCCGGCATACTGAGCAATACGGAGTATGGTTCGGTTAAAACCTCGACCTTGAAAACAAACACTGCAATAATTGAATACGTTTCTTCAGCATATCTTTAATAGATCCATGCGTAAGCTCAGTGACATTGTCGTCATGCCTTCTATAGAGCCCTAGAACTTGAGGATAGAGTAGAACCTTGCCATACCTATCATTTATCAATCCTATCCATTGGTCATGCATAGGCACACTATATGGTATCGGCAATATCTTGGTCAGCATATTCCTGCGGAAAGCCATTGCATTACCCATATAGGAATTTTTCAATATGTTTCGGACAAAGCCGGCCTGGGAGCCTCGAAGGTGGAAGAAGGACGGCTCAACTATCTGCAAATTTTTATCGACTATTGCGACATCATGCAGAATACATGAGACTTCTGGATGCTCTTTAAAAATCTCCATCACTTCCGATACTTTTGTCTTTAGCCAGATATCATCTTGGTCAGCCAAATAAATAATTTCACCCTTACTGCATGTCAAACCGTAAGAGAAATTTCGTATAACCCCTTTGTGGGAATGGTCGCGCAGTAGACGAACCCTGCAATCACTCTCGGCTATTTCCAATACAATTGATTGGGTCTGATCCTTTGATCCATCATCTGCTATGATGAGTTCATCTTGAATACGCAGGTTCGACAGTATCGAATAAATCTGTTCTTTTAAATATTTCTCACCATTATATGTAGCCATCACCACGCTGATTCTCATGACTTCTGCCTCCTCCATTTGACATACTCTATCTATAGAATCGAAGTATTCGTTAATTGATGGACAAAAATTCATAAGCTCGTTCTAATTGGTCGTAAACATACGAAACTCTTGAATAACACCTCAGCTGCATAGTGACTAATGACCGATTAACTTAACACAGCGCTAGTTTTTTTAAAAAACGATAGCAAGGCATAATCTATGTGGAGGTAAATGGCCGATATACAAGTTGTTGAACCATTTATAGCATTTACAATGTTAAACGACTTATATGGATACAACGGAGGCAGAAGATAGCTAAATGGTTATCCACTGCCACTAATCTACTCTGTCGCGGTGCCGGTCTTGGTGACTGTGGCCTTACCAATCAGTGTCTGAACCATATGCCCCATTATGCTGGTGACTGCATAGCACTTCTGTTCCCTACGCAGCACAGTAAGATTGTTCAGTGGGTCGAAGTCCTAAACACTGCATGCATGAGCGATCAGTCAAACATCACGTGCCGATTTCAGTGCGCATTGTCGATAAGCCGATGAAATCATCCTGGTTCTGCATTTCAAACCCAGCTCGTTATGGTTTTGGCATGCTAGAAGCTACACGTGCAAAGATTCGAACAACTCGTTGATAGCGGGGGGGGGGGGGGCAAGCTCGTTGCATCGGCCAGCAAAGATGCCGTACGCGACTATGGGCGCTTGCATATATCCTGCTGTTGGCAAATTACGGACCCCGCGGGTATTGCTGTAACACGACACACCCCTTGAGCCACTTCCACCAATCATCGCAAACGCTGCAGGCCAGCAACCAAACCATCTGGCAGACTTCGCTCTTCCATGTCATAGGAGAACAGGGATTCGCCAGAGTTTTTCAGTCTGAAATTCCATGCAGACAGTGCAGCCAGCTTCATGCCAAGATAAGACATATGGCATTGCATGAAGTTGTTCTACCCAATCCGCTTTAATCCCTTATCGATGTTCTCGGACCTGTCCCACGTCACGCTCTAGAGGCGGCGATGCTACCTAACGGCGGTCCTGAGTTCAGATATATCTTGACCTGCGCACCTACCAGCCCACCGCGTGGTCTTCGACCAGGGCCACAACCACCGCGGTTCAGCCAGGTTTCTTCAGCCATGCCACATTCTAATCGCTCTGGAACCTGAGAAAACGTGCGGCATAAGCCATCAGATCAGCTTGGTTATGTCGCTACTGGATGCAGACATTGCCGGGCTAAGTCAGCGACTGCTTTGCTAAGTGACCACAGATAAGGCGTTATCAATCGTTCATGCCGCGCTCACATTTTTTGCCCAATCCAAACCACGTTCCAATGCCCGAGATTGGGCATCATTTCGTTAGGCACCACTAATCTCGGCAGGGAATCTAACTCATTCCTCCAGCATTGCTAGAGGGGAGGGGGGGGGGGCTAGTATCCAATAGTCTTTCTGTTTGCTTCGATTCCGCCCATCCGATTTCCCAGATATCTGGCGGCACAATCGGCCACAAATGCACTTAGTTCCGAAAAATCCTTTTGAGCCAGCAGTTGTTTCATTACCCTAAAGACCATCTTCCCTCCTTCTCCTACGGCAGATGCTCCGTACAACTCATCTCTATGAGAAGCCAGGAACACTCCGATTGCCTTATTCCTCGAATACTCTTCACCGAGTGACAAATTGTGCGAATGTATAACTGCAGCATTGCCTGCATAAGCAATTTTATATCCATTCCTAAGAAATTTGGCTGCCATCAGCATATCCTCATTGGTATTACAAGGACGCGCAAACCCTCCACATGATAAATATGCCTCTCGCCGATACGCGCTACAGACATCCGAGACAAAAAAAGTTTTAATCCCCAACTGTTTAATATCAGACACATCTCTTGTAAAAGAGTGGTTTGGGTAGTTATACTGTCGAACTAGCTTTTCAAACTTGCGTGCGTTTGACCTAGGTATTTGTCGGCCCGACACCATTGCCACAGCAGGATCGCAAAAAGGCTGTGTCAAATTCTCTATGTACGATTGGTTTACCGGTTTTGCGTCTTGGGTCATAAACAGCACATAGGTGGACGACGTAGACATAAACGCCTCATGTCGAGTTGCGCCGTGATCAAACTCATTCCTAGAGATAGTTAAAACAGAAGCTCCATGATTACCAGCAATTTGAACTGTCTCGTCGTCTGAACTGGAGTCGATGACAACAATCTTGTCAGGAACAAGGGTCTGTGCGGCAAGGGAATCCACTAACCGCCCTATTGTAGGCCCTGCATTGAGGGTTGGAATCACAATGGAAACAGATGACATAGTTACCACTTCCGACGTTGAATAATACTCACTATAGAATCGTTTTTGAACAATGCTAAACGCTCAGGAAAAACTAGATGTTCGTTTGGAGTATAAGCTCAAAGTTTGTTCTTTTACAATTCAATCACCCCATTATTACTGTACTTCCCTAAATGAGGGTATCAGTAATCGGGCTTTGTAAATCCCAAGGGATGCAGTTCCTATGTGAATATACCGCAATCCACTCACTTACACAGCAGGAACGTTATGGAATATAGAAGTTCATATCCGATGACCAACCCCTCAGACATCAGAACAGAACCCGGGTTCCCCTGCTTCAGAAGTTAACCATGAATCCAAATCCCCCCCCCCCTAGCCCAGACAGAAACCACTTGACCGGCCCTACTGGCCCTGGAAATAAAAAGTTGCTTTAGCCTGGTTCCAGTCCTGCATAAATCAGTATTAAAGATTGTCAAGCAAAGGTGCATGACGGCGGAAGGCAATCTGCCGCATAAGCCCGCACCGATTGGTAGCGTCATCCCGCAGAAGGCCTTCTCTGACTGATTAACAGCGGCCGCTTCGAGCTAGCGGACTGTACACCACAAAGACGCGCAAAAGGAAGCAATTGTAACGAAAGCACCTATCAGTGACCCACGCCCCAGGAAGCACTGCAAGCGGTGATGTCAACGTTCTAGCCCGCCCACTCCGCCGACCAGCACCCACCTTCGGCCACTACCGACCCCGCAAAGCACACGACTCGCCCACCACCCCTACACATCGCACGACGCACCCCACCCACCCCGCACCGACTAACACCGAGAGCAGCTGCGCAGCGAGACACACTACTACCACCCGCGACTAACACATAACCACCATGGCGCACTCCTACCACCGAGTGAA
>NZ_PDCH01000011.1 GCF_003315615.1 Bifidobacterium xylocopae | reverse complement strand
GGGGCATGCCTGAATGGAACACCCGCCGAGCCGGGCCGGGGTGCCGGAGTAACCAAAACGGGTGTGACCGGCCATAACAAGCGGGATAACCCTAGGGTGGGGTTCACTCTTCGGCCGGATTTCGCTTGGGCCCCGAGGATCTGAAACCTGCAACGCCGATTCCCTGTCGGGGTCAGGGAGCGTACGCAGGCGGCCCGGCTTCAGTCCTGTACGGCGGGACCCCGGGACAGCCCCCCCCCCCCCCCGGAATCCGCCAAGCCGGCCAAACAATGAAACAGGGCAGCCGAATCTTCCAAGGCCCCGGCGCGGTGGCGCTGCATCCGCTCAGCCGGCAATGCCCCCGTCCCCCCTGCTTATATGCTTGCGTTAGGGACAAAACCACAAGGAGGGCCCGGATGACGACGATGAAGCAGATCGCCCAAGCCACCGGGGTCTCGGTCTCCACGGTCTCCCTGGTCCTGAACAACCGCGACAAAGGGCGCGTCAAGGCGGATATCGCCGAGAGGGTGCGCGGACAGGCCAAATCCATGGGCTACCGCCCCAATCCCCTGGCTCGTTCCCTACGCACCTCACGCACCGGCATCCTAGGTTTCATCTCCGAGGAGGTGGCCACCACCCCATATGCGGGCGGTATCATCATGGGCGCCCAGGACGCAGCCGCCCGATTGGGATACATGCTTATCACCGTCTCCACCGACGGTGTGGCCGATGAGGGGCGGCAGATCGCCGCACTGAAACGCTACGGGGTCGACGGTTTCCTCTACGCCAAGATGTACGACAGGGTGGCCGACGTGCCGGGCTCACTGGCCGAGCCGCCGGTCGTTGTCGCCAATGCGAGCGAACGCACCGGCCGTTTCCCCGCAATAGCCCCCGACGAGTTCGCCATCGGTTACGACGCAACCCGCCGTTTGATAGATGCAGGCTGCCGGAGGATCGCCTACATAGGTGACAAGGACCCCATCCTCGCCCAAGGCATCCGCTTCAGGGGATATCGCCAGGCGCTGGAAGAGGCGGGCCTGGGATATGACCCTTCGTTGACGGTCAATGTCGGCTTCAACCAGGAAGCCATGACCGGGGTGGAACTCATGATCCGTTCGGCCCGGCCCGACGGCTTTTTCTGCTTCAACGACGCACGCGCCTGGTACGTTTACGAAGCCGCGGCCCGGCGTGGTCTGACAATCGGACGCGACTGGAGCGTTGTGGGGGTCGATAACCACCGGGTGTTCGCGGAGACCCTCGCACCGCGCTTGACCACGATCGCCCTGCCCCATTACGAAATGGGCTTCTGGGCGGCCACCAAGCTGGTATCCCTCATCGAAAAACGGACACCGAACCCCGCCGGGTCGAGCAGGCTCGGCGCCCCCCCTACCGCCCATGGATGCGGCGACCCCGGCCCTGATACGCTGCCGACTGCTCGAAAAGGATTCCGTCGCCGACATCTGACAGTCACAATCCCAGCAAGCAGGCGCATTCCCTGCATGTGAGCGCTCTCAATACCACTCTTTCGGTCGCAATACATCAATCGTTTGACGTTAAACGATTGACGTCCTAGAATGTTCGATAGGGGAAACGAAGCGAAGAATGCTTCGTGGCCACGGACCGGGCGGTGATGCTCGACCCACGACATTGAGAAAGAGGCAACCATGGCCAAGAAAATGTCCGCTTGGAGGAACCCCTCCTACCTGGAAAGCTCCACAGGAATATTCCTGTTCTTCTGCTCCTGGGGCATCTGGTGGTCCTTCTACCAACGCTGGTTGGCCACGGGTCTGCACCTGACGAACACGCAGGTGGGCACGGTCTACTCCATCAACTCCCTGGGCACCCTGATCATCATGTTCGTCTACGGCATCGTCCAGGACGAGCTGGGCATCAAGCGTCGCCTGACGATCTTCATTTCGGTGATCGCCGCCCTGGTCGGCCCGTTCGTGCAGTTCATCTATGCGCCGCTCATGCATACGAACCTGATGGCAGGCGCCCTGCTGGGCTCCATCGTCCTGTCCGCCGGCTTCATGTCCGGCTGCTCCCTGCTTGAGGCCGTGACTGAACGCTATTCTCGCAAGTTCGGCTTCGAATACGGCCAGTCGCGCGCCTGGGGTTCCTTCGGCTACGCGATCGTGGCCCTGATCGCCGGCTTCGTCTTCAACATCAATCCCATGATCAACTTCTGGCTGGGCTCCGCCTTCGGTGTCGGCATGATCCTTGTCTATGCCTTCTGGATCCCGGCCGAGCAGAAGACCGAGATGAAGAAGGAGTCCGACCCGAACGAGAAGACCAACCCCTCCCTGCACGACATGCTGATGGTGTTGGGCATGCCGGCCCTGTGGCTGCTGATCGTGTTCATGATGTTCACCAACACCTTCTACACGGTCTTCGACCAGCAGATGTTCCCCACCTACTATGCCAACCTCTTCGCTACCCCCGAGATCGGCAACTCCGTCTATGGCACTCTCAATGGCTTCCAGGTCTTCCTGGAGTCCGCCATGATGGGCGTGGTCCCGGTGATCATGCGCAAGATTGGCGTGCGCAACTCCCTGCTGCTCGGTGCCACTGTCATGTTCCTGCGCATCGGACTGTGCGGCTTCTTCCACGACCCGATCATGGTCTCCGTCGTCAAGCTCTTCCACTCCATCGAAGTGCCGCTCTTCTCCCTGCCGGCCTTCCGCTACTTCACCCTGCACTTCAACCCGAAGCTGTCCGCGACCCTGTACATGGTGGGCTTCCAGATCGCCTCGCAAGTGGGACAGGTACTCCTCTCCACCCCGTTGGGCGCCCTGCACGATGCCGCCGGCGACCGCACCACCTTCTACACCATCTCCTTGGTCGTGCTGGTGGCATTGATCTACGGCATGTTCGTGCTCAAGAAGGACGACCAGCAGGTGGAGGGCGAGCCCTTCTACACCGACAAGCAACTGGCAGCCAAGGCCGACGCCGCCTGATCGGGCTGCGCTTGTGCAAGTGCGGCCAAAGCCCACGGCAATTGACCGCAATCCGATAAATGAATGGTGTGCGCCCCTTGCAGGCCCAAGTAGCCAAGGGGGCGCACACGCAACAATGAAAGGAATGCTCAAGGATGAACATTGAGTCTATGCCCACATATGACCAGAGCGAACAGTTGGCGAAGGCGACGGCAGGCGTCGCCGCCTTCGCCGCCAAGCGCAATGACCGCTGGTACCCCCTCGACCACATCGCCTCGGACGGCGGCTGGATCAACGACCCCAACGGACTGTGCTATTTCAAGGGGCGCTACCACGCCTTCTACCAGCTCCACCCTTACGGCACCCAGTGGGGACCCATGCACTGGGGCCACGTCTCCAGCGCCGACCTGGTCACCTGGCGGCGTGAACCCCTGGCCATGGCGCCGAGTTTCGAAGCCGAGAAGGACGGTGTCTTCTCCGGGTCTGCGGTCGTCTCCGACGACGGCAAGCTGGTGATCTACTACACCGGCCACCGCTGGCGCAACGGAGTCAACGAGGATGAAGGCAACCTGCAGGAGCAGTGCATGGCCGTCTCAGACGACGGCGTCCACTTCGAGAAGAAGGGTGTCGTGGTCCCCTGCCCCGACGACCGGATCCTCCACTTCCGCGACCCCAAGGTCTGGAAGCAGGGCGATGAATGGCGCATGGTGTTCGGTGTGTCAACCCCCGAACACAAGGGCGAAATCTGGATGTACCGGTCCGACGACATGGTCAACTGGACCTTCGATCGTCCCATCTACAGGCATCCGGACCCCGACGTGTTCATGCTGGAGTGCCCTGATATGTTCCCCCTCGGGGACAAGTGGGTGATCTGCTACTCCGCGATGGGACTGGAACCCAAGGGGTTCCAAGCGCGCAACCACAACAATGCCGGCTACGTGATCGGCAGCTGGGAGCCGGGTGGGGATTTCCACCAGGAGACGGACTTCCATCTGTGGGACGACGGACATAATTACTACGCCCCGCAGACCTTCCAAGCGCCTGACGGCCGCCGGCTGGTCTTCGGCTGGATGGCCCCCTTCACCCAGCCGATCCCCATGGAGGACGACGGTTGGTGCGGGCAGTTCACACTACCTCGCGAAGTGACACTGGCCGAGGACCACCTGCGCACCCGGCCCATCCGGGAATTCGCCGAGCTGGACAAGGACAAGCGCGATTTCGGCCCAATCGAACTCGGTGTGAACGAGAGCCGTGACTTGGTCTCCGACGCGCTGACGGCCGATATCCAAATGGACATCGACCTGTCCAGCTCCCAGGCCGAACGCATCGGACTGGAACTGCACCGCACCCCCAATGGCGACCACACCCTCGTCTGCTATGACGACCAGCTGGAGCGGGTCGTCATCGACCGCCATTGCAACACATACGGGGACCGGGGTTACCGGACCGCGCCGGTTGACAAGTCCGCCGGATCCCTCAAGCTGCGCATCATCGTGGACCGCGGATCCATCGAAGTGTATGTCAACGACGGACTGGAAGTCATGTCCTCATACTCCTTCCCCGCAGACGGCCCCCGTGCCATTCGTCTCATCACGGAGTCCGGCGAGGGCAAGGCCATGATCACGTCACTCTCCATCGCCACCCCGGACACCATCTGGGAGGGCACAGGCCGCTGACGGTCCGCGATCGCCCACCAGGCCAGCGCTGCTGACCGCCACAACAAAGGCCCGCCCCATCCGGGGCGGGCCTTCCGTCATTCCAGAGACGGAACCCCTCAGCGGGGCATCACGTCATCGGGGATGATCGACTCATAGTGGCCGCCGTCCATCGCCTTGTCGAAGTCCTCCTTGGCGGCCTTGACCAGGTCGGGGTCGGTCAACGCGTCATAGGCAGTCAGGGCGATGGTCTTGCCGGCCATCAGCAGCCCCTTGTGCGCCACCGAGGACTTGCCGTTGGACACCCACTGCCAGGAATGCGGTGAGGTACCCTGGGGCTCGAAACCGCCATTGAACTGTGCGGTCGGGGCGTTCCAGCTCACGTCGCCGACATCGGTGGAGATTCCGGCGCTGTCATCGAAGTGCAGGGGGAACTTCTTGAGCATCATCGACGACTCCGCCATCTTCTTGACCTCATCGGCCGGCAGATCGGGGAAGTTGGCCTGGGCCCGGTCCAGAAGCCTGGAACCCGCGCCTTCGACCGTGTCGGCCAGCTTGCGCTCGTACTCCATCTCCTCGTCCGTCAGCTGCAGGGGGCCGACGATATCCAGGTTCTTGTCCATGGCGATTGAAAGCGGATGGTTGGGGATGTAATTGGCGCAGGCCGAGTCCATCTCCATCGTCACCTCGGTCTCGGTCATCATGGCCGCACCTTTGGCAATCTTCGTCACCCGGTCCCAGATGTCCTTGGCCTGGCCCATCTTGGGTGCACGCACGAAGTAATAGAGCCGGGCGTGGGACTGGACCACGTTCGCGGACTCGCCGCCGGCGTCCATGAAGGCGTAGTGCACGCGGGCCGGATCGATCATGTGTTCACGCAGGAACTGCACACCCACATTCATCAATTCCGCGGCATCCAGGGCGCTGCGACCCAGCTCCGGCGCCGCAGCCGCATGGGCCGGCACACCGGTGAAGTCATAGTAGGCCTGGATGACGGCCAGACTGGAGTTGGCCCATACCTGCGTATAATCCATGGGATGCCAGGTGAGGGCTGCATCCAGACCGTCAAAGACGCCATCGCGGGCCATGAAGGCCTTGCCGTAGCCTGATTCCTCAGCCGGGCAGCCGAAGAGCTTGATTGTGCCCTTCAGCCCCTTCTCCTCCATGAAGGTCTTGATACCGACGGCTGCAGCCAGGGCGCCCGTACCCAGAATGTTATGACCGCACCCCTGCCCGTTGCCTCCGGCCACCACCGGCTTGGGCTCGGGGACATCCGCCTGCTGGCTGAGGCCACCGAGCGCGTCGTACTCGGCGGTGATGCCGATCACCGGCTTGCCCGAGCCCCAACTGGCGATGTAGGCGTAGTCCATGTGGGAGACGCCCTTCTGGATGTCGAAACCTTCCTTCTCCAGAACCTTGTAGTGCTGCTGGACGGATTCCTTGACGGCGAACCGGGTTTCGGGCGTCGCCCAGATGTGGTCGGCCGCCTCGATGAACTCCTCTTTCTTCTCCTCGATGATCTGCATGATGCGTTGCTTGTCGTCCATGACAATCCTTTCTGTTGACCGCTTGTACCGATGCCGTGTCTCCGTGCGGTGGGGCCACATGCCCCCCACCGCACGGACGAACGTCACTTCCTGATCTTGACGAACAGCACCATAAGGCCGGCTGCGATGGACGCAGCGGCCATGAATGTGAAGGCCCATACGAAGGAGCCGCTGGCGGCTTTGACCAGGAAGCCGATGATCATAGGAGCCAGGAAGCCGCCCAGAGTGCCGCCGGTATTGATGATGCCGATCGAGGATCCGATGATGTGCGGATCCATGATCTTATGGGGCCAAGTGAAGATGCCGGTGAAGGCGACCATGGAAACGCATGACACCAAGATCAGCAGGAGCAACGAGACCCAGATGTTGCGGGAGAGCACGAAGCCGATGACCAGGATGGCGCTGAGTACGGTCGCCCCGAAAATCGCCTGCTTTTCACGCCCCAGGAAGAACTTGGACAGCAGCTGTCCAGCGAACACCGTGGCAACCGTCTGGAAGATGGCATTGAAGGACAGCAACAGCCCGGCCTGGGTGATGCTCAGATGGAAAGTCGTCTTGATGTAGGTGGGCATCCAGGAGATGTTGCCGTACAGCAGGATGTTCAGCAGGAGCATGGCCAGGAACAGCACCAATACATTCCTGTTCTTCAGCACCTGCAGGAAGCCGATCTTCTTCTCGCCAGGGGCGTTGTCGACATTGGGCTGACGGGGCTTGGACGGCACGAAGATGAAGATGCACAGGCAGGCCAGCAGGTAGAGCGTCCCCAAAACCCCATACGCCAGATGCCAGTTGGCCGAAACCAGGTTCGCACCCAGGGTGAAGGCCAGAATCCCGCCGATGCCCGAAGTTGACAGGATCAGCGATTGCATGAACGTCCGCCGTTCCTGCGGGAAGTTCTCGGCGATCGACTTGGAGCAGGACGGCGGATAGCCGCCATGACCCATACCGGCGAAGAAACGCACGGCTATGAAGAAGGCCAACCCGTTGGCCAAGCCGAACATATAGCTGAATAAGCCGATGATCGCCATCGAGGCCATCAGTACCCTCTTGGCCCCCAGCTTGTCGGCGAGCCAGCCACTGGGGATCTGCATCAGCGAGTACCCCAGGAAGAAGGCGGACATAATGATGCCGGTCTGCCCGGAATCCAAGTGGTATTGCTCGGATATCGGGATGATGGCCGTCGAGATCATGTTCTTATCCATATACACGATCGAATAGCCGGCCATCAGCGAGAAGATCAGCGTCCCGCTCGCCATTTTCGAAGATTGTTTCAGTTGCATCGGTGTATGACTCTCCATAGTGTCTTGTGTCTTGGGTGCAGCCTGAGCTGTGCACCCCTCCGCCCAGCCAGGATCAGGCCGGATATTCCCCCATAACCCCCCGTTCGTGGGGGACGGTCTGTGCCGTTGTGTCCCTCTCATGCATGGACCGGCACCCTCATTGGCATGGGGGATGCCGGTCCGTCGACTCGAACCAGCCGTCAGTGAGGCATGACGTCGTCGGGGATGACGACCTTGTATTCCTCCCCTTCGAAGGTCTTGTCGAAGTCCTCATGCGCCTGCTTGAGCAGATCAGGATCGGTCAGGGCGTCATAGGCCGTCAGCGCCAGAGTCTCACCAGCCGACAGCAGCCCTTTGTGGGCCACCGAGGACTTGCCGTTCGCGGCCCATTGCCAGGAATGGGGCGAGGTGCCCTGGGGCTCGAAGCCACCATTGAACTGCGCGGTGGGTGTCTGCCAGCTGACATCACCGACATCAGTGGACCCGACCGCTTTCTCCGAGAACACCAGCGGGTACTTCTTCAGGGCCATGGTGGATTCCGCCAGCTTCCGGATTTCATCCGCAGGCAATTCCGGGAAGGCTTCCTGAGTACGGGCCAGGACCCTCTGCTTGCCGGCCTCGGGGATGGTATCGGTGTACCGGCGTTCGTATTCCAGTTCCTCGTCCGTGAGCGGGAGGGGGCCGACGATGTCCAGGTTCCGGTCGATGGCCTCGGTCAGCGGGTGGTTGGGAACGAAGTTGTAGCAGGCGGCATCGAACTCCTCCTTCACCTCGGTCTCGGTCATCATGGCCGCGCCCTTGGCGATCTTCTCGACGCGCCTGAGCAAATCCTGAGTCTGCTGCATCTTCGGGGCGCGCACGAAGTAATAGAGCCGGGCGTGGGACTGGACCACGTTCGCGGACTCGCCTCCGGAATCGATGAAGGCGTAATGGATACGGGCATCATCGATCATGTGTTCGCGCAGGAACTGCACACCCACGTTCATCAGCTCCGCGGCATCCAGGGCGCTGCGACCCAGCTCGGGCGCCGCAGCCGCATGGGCCGGCACACCGGTGAAATCGAAGTAGGCCTGCAGGACGGCCAGGCTCGACGAACCCCAAGCACTGGTCATATCCATGGGATGCCAGGACAGGGCCATGTCCAGCCCGTCAAAGACACCATCGCGGGCCATGAAGGCCTTGCCATAGCCGGACTCCTCGGCCGGGCAGCCGAAGACCTTGATCGTCCCCTTCAGCCCCTTCTCCTCCATGAAGGTCTTGATGCCAACACCGGCGGCGACGGCACCCATACCCAGGATGTTGTGACCGCACCCCTGTCCGTTGCCACCTTCGACCAAAGGCTTGTGCTCACCGAGATCAGCGACCTGGCTGAGGCCACCGAGGGCGTCGTATTCCCCGGTTATGCCGATGACCGGGTGCCCTGAGCCCCAGCTTGCAACGTAGGCGTAATCCATATGGCCCACGCCCTTTTCGATCGAGAACCCTTCCTTCTCGAGTACTTCGTAATGAGGCTTCACGGACTCCTTGACGGCGAAACGGGTCTCCGGGGTCTCCCAGATCCGGTCAGCAGCGTCTATGAACTCCTGCTTTTTATCTTCTATGATTTGAATGATTCTTTGCTTGTCATCCATGACGTCGCTCCTTGTGTAAGCGTCCATGCGGGTTCTCCCGCTCGGCGACTTCCATCGTCCCCTGTGACCTATCTTACACTTTTCCAGAAACGAACACACTCAATCCACCGACATCCGCGATGACTTCGCATCTACGCGCCCGCACCCCATCAGGTCCGGCACGTCAGGCACGGCCTGCGAACAAGAGAGATGGCCGAAGCCCCGGATTGGACATATGTGGTGAAGTCGGCAAGCCGTCGCTCTCCGCTCATCACCTGGATTTGACCCCGCCGAAGCGGCGATCCCGATGGACATAGTCATCAATGGCGCGCCACAGTACTTCACGCCCACAATCCGGAAACAGCTCCGGCACGAAGGCCAGCTCGGCGTAGGCGGCCTCCCAGGGCAGGAAATTGGAGGTCCGCTGCTCGCCCGAAGTGCGGATCACCAGGTCGCAGTCGGGGATATCCGGGTTGTATAGGTGCTCCGCGATCATCCGCTCGGTGACCTTGGCGCCCTTGATCCGCCCGGCCGCCACCTCATGAGCTATGGCCGTAGCGGCGTCGGCCAGCTCGGCCCTTCCCCCGTAGTTGATGCAGAAGACCACATCGATGGTCGTATTCCGCTTGGTGCGCTCCATCGCGACTTCCAACTCGTCGATGACCGACTTCCATAGGCGGGGCCTGCGGCCCGACCAACGCACCCTGACCCCCCACTTGTCCATCTGCGCCACACGACGGTGGATGATGTCACGCGAAAACCCCATCAGGAAGCGTACTTCGCTCGGACTCCGCCGCCAATTCTCCGTTGAAAAGGTGTACAGGCTCAAGTAACGCACACCGGCCTCGATGGCTCCGGCGATTGTGTCGAACACCACCGGCTCGGCGGCCTTATGTCCTTCGGTGCGCACCAACCCGCGGTTCTTGGCCCAGCGGCCGTTGCCATCCATGATGACCCCCACATGCCTGGGAACCGCCTCCGAAGGGAACCGAGGCACGCGGCCCGGATCGGCGAACGGTGCGTCCGGTACACTCAGGGAACTGTAGTCCATGCCGTCAAAGCTCATAGGGTTGAATCTAGTAGCCGCAGGGAGCGGATAGGACGTTCCAGATAGTATTCGCCCCATTTCTCGACAAGCCGGTCGGTCTGCGGGTCCAAGGGCCCGGGACCCAGCCTCCCCCAATCACCATCCGTCAGCGCCTCCAGCTGGGAGCGCACATGGGCCCCGGCCCGGACGGCCTCGGGCGTGTGGTCGGCCTGGCAGACCACCCCGCCACCGGCGACCGAGAAATAGGACAGCTCCGTCTGATTCGGGGACTTGGAGCACACTATGCAGGAATCGAACCTTGGTCGCCAGCCAGCCAAGGCGAGGGACCGCATCAGATAGGAGGCTGAGATCTGTCGGGGGTCGCGCGCACCGGTCGCCAGGGCTTTCAATGCGGCTATGAGGAGCAGATACTGGGGCCTGGCGGGCTGGTGCTCAGTGGAGACCAACTTGTCCGCGGCCTCCAGAATCACACCGCCGTTGGCGTAGCGATCGTAATCGGCACATATGGGGTCCGCGTATGCGGCCAGGGAGGCGGCTTGCGATACCACGTCCAAACTGCGTCCACGGGCCAGCAGGAGGTCGGCACGCATGAAAGGTTCAAGGCGGGATCCGAAGCGGGACTTGGTCCGGCGCACCCCCTTGGCCACCGCCCGCACCTTGCCGTGCCCTTCGGTCAGGATGGTGATGATGCGGTCGGCCTCGCCGAGTTTCACCGTGCGAAGCACCACACCCTGGTCCCGGTAAGTCGCCATGCCGTCCCTCCCCCACGATCCGCCGACCGTCGTGGCATCCACCGTCATGTTCGCCGGCCAGGCGGACAAATCCATATGCGCTGTCCCATCAGTGAACATGGCAGGTCACCCCGACGCGGATGGAGCCCCCGCTGGCTTCAGTAGATGAACAACCCCCAGAAAGCGAACACCAGAAGCAGGGACAGCATGGCCAGGGCCGTTGACCCGAAGAGAACACGGCCCAAACGGCTGGAAGCCAGTGCAGACTGCGAATCATGACCTTTAAGGCTGCTGGCAATGACCGTCCTTTTACAACCATCATGCCTGTCCTGCCTGGGGAGGCGACGCACCCCAGCCACGGTCGCCACTTCGTGCAGGCGCACCAACACCCGTGACCAGGCCCACACCACCAGGGCGGAGACGACCTGGATGACCGGCCAGGACCAGTCACTCACGCCGGCGGGGTCCGGTACGCCACCCCAACCCAACTTGACCAGGGCCTGGATTACCTGTCCCAGGCCGGCCCCCAGAAGCAGCAGGGCGGCCAGGGTGGAACCGGCGATGAGCGCCAGCGAGCCGCCGAAACCATGGGAAAAACCAAGAACCGGGCGCTTGTCCCTCCTAAACAGACGGACGAGTTTTACGATCCCGGCGGTCAGGACCAGCAGGGCCGAGACCAGCAGGAACACCAGTGCACTGGAGTGTACAAGAATCATGTACACGGTGAGCTTGCGCCGGCCGTACAAATCCAGCGGCACTGCGATCGACTGGTGGATGGTTGCCCCAGCCACCGGTGGGGAGGTCTGCTGAAGGGCGTGTACCTGTCCCTGGCTCCAGTCGATGATGTCCTTCAGATAGTGGTCGGCCAGGGGCGTGCCTGCGACGGCCTCATCCCCCAGTCGAAGCACATGGTTGGAGACCGCATAGGAGCGCACGCTCACGTTCCAATTGCCCGCATCGTGGGCCAGGGCCAGAATCTTCTGAGCCCCCTCCACCTGCGCGGTCATCACGTCCTTGGTGCCATAGGCGACCAGCGTGGGGATCGCATAGGCGCTTCTGACGCCGGTCTCGATGTCCAGGTTATGCAGACCGAACAGGTCGGCGTCGGTGGAGAACAGCCGTCGGACGACGGACTGGTAACCGGGGTTGGCGCCGGCGATGGCAAAATCCTGCGCCACGAAGAAGCCCAAGGCATGCCTTGGCGAATAGACCATAGGGCTCAGCAGAATCTGGAATGCGATCCGTTTATCGTCCCTTAACAGGAAGGAGGAGATCCAGGTGGACTCACTGGTGGCGTATATGCCCACCTGGTCGGGATCCACTTCCGCCTGGCCTCGCAGATATTCGATCACCTTGTCGTAGGCCTTGGCGGAGGCAGGATAATCCCGGTCGATGTCGGTGGTGGACCACATCGGTTTGTCGGTCACGGCGGTCACGAAGCCGGCGGAAGCCATCGCTCCGGCCACGTCACCGAAGGAATCGTCACAGGTGCCGGAGCCCGCCCCATGCATGAACAGGATCGCGGGCCGACGCCCGGGAGCGTCCACGGGTTCACGCACCTGCACGCGGATGCGCTGGACCTCCCCGGTGGCAGACCGCCTGGCGTCCACCCAGGCGTAACGGTGCGTGACCGGGTAGGCGCCCACCTGCTCCATGGGCACCCGTTGGGGATTGTCAAAAGTCACCGATGTATCAGGAGTCAGCGTCTCCATATTCTGGTCGACGGGTTCATACTTCCACGGCACAGCGGTCAAGTGCGAGATGGAGACGAGGATACCCATCAGGATGATGAAGACCGGCAGACAAGCCATGATCCGACGGCCCCAGGTCCTAGGAATGGCTTGTGGGTGCTCCTCCGCCGCTTCGGGTTGGCTCGCTCGTTTCGACACGGGGGACATTCTATCCGAACAGCCCGAAGAGCCGAATGGGGTGCGGTGTAGCCGGCAGGTGGGACATCATAAGGGATGAGGAAGGCACCCCGTCAGTTATCGCCAGGCTCCTGCGTGTCATCGAAGGACGGGAAGGAGAGGCTAGGGATGTCCGCATCCACCTCGGGCAGGTGAACATCGAAGAGTTCCTCCTCCGGATTGGCATCATGCCTAGCCCGACGGGCGGCAGGAACCGGAGCCTGTGGGGCAGCCACCGCTTCGGGCGGGTTGCCGCCTATACCGGAGGTGTCTGTAGCTCCCGTTTCGTCTTCCCAATCCGTCAGAGGGTTGAAACTGGCGGTCTCCTCCAGAGGCGCAGGCCGCTCGACCGAATCCGTTTCCGACGACGGGACCGGGGGATCTTGCCGTCTCGCAGTGGCGGTCCGGGTCGACGCAGGTGCGGAAACCCCACTTGCGACCTGCTGGCCAGCGGACGCAGGTGCCGGCTGCGAAGCCCCGCCGGACCGGCTGGTGGCAGCGGACCTGGCCAAAGCCGCCAGTGATGAATTCGATTCCTTCGCCACGTCTGGAGCCGGCGGGGCAGCCGGAGTCTGCACCCGACCGGTGCCGGGCTGGCCAGGCTGGGTCCGTCGACCCGGCCGCCGGGTTCCCGTTGCCGCAGGAACCGGAGGGGCAGCCGGAACATCTGCCTGTACGGGATCCTGAACCGGCTGGGTTACCCTGGCCGGCAATTCGCCGGCACGTCCTTGCATGACCCCGGACCGGCGAGGCTGCCGGAAGACAGGCACTGAAGCAGGCGCCGGCGGAGCAGCAGCCGGTTCAACGCCTGCATCCCCATCCGCACCTTCGAAAATGGCTTGCTCAGCCTCATGGAGCCGGTCAAAGCGATCTTCGTCCCCGCCTGCGGCCGCCCCCTGCCCGGTGTCATCCTGGGCCATGGCCGGAACCGAAGAACCTCCCGTATCGTCGGCAACCACTTCATCGTCCTCGAACCCGGCCCCGGCCACCGGCTGCATACCAATCACGGTATCGGCCGCCCCGGCATCCTTGAGGGGTGTCATGGCAGCTGTCGCCTCGGCATCCGCGAAGAGGTCGGCCCCGGGATCGATGCCCCCGTCCGACGGGGACTTGCCCTCCCCCGATCCCGGCATGGAAGCCGGCTTAGCGGCGGTCGCCCCGGCTCCAAGTCGGATGTAGGATTCAAGTTTCTGCAGAAGCTCGACGGCCCGTACCAGGTAATAGTCCACCTGGCGCTCGTCATAGCCATGCTTGCCCCGGCGTTGGGTGAAGATGACATTGGACACGCGGTCGGCGGTGATGTCGGCCAGATTGCGTTCATCCTCCGGATCCACTGATTCGAGGCCCAACTGGCTGGCGGTCTTGGCCACCACTTGGTCCACCAGCCTGTCCACCTGCTTACGGTCGTAGGAGGGGTCACCCTCCCTGCCCGGCGCAAACCGTTCACCTTCCGCCCGTAGGGCATGGACAGCCAGTTCCTGCTGGATGCCGACGGCCGATTCAATCCAACGGGCTTGGCCGTATTGGCCGATCTGCCAGGAGGTCAGGCGGTCGGACACGGCCCGGCTCAGTCGTGACAGGGCAGCATCCACCTGGGGGATGATGTATCCGTTCTTGCACAGGTCGAAGGAGACGTTCCCGATGTCACGCTGGGTGAGCTTGGACACGTCACTCTCATAGAGCTTGTGGGCGTGGGCCAGGAAGGCATCCACCTGATCGGTGTCATATCCCCACTTGTGCTTGCCAGCACGCGCGATCATCGCTTCGCTCCGATCGGATTCAGGCTCTTGTGCCATGGCGACATCGACCTCCTGCCCTTTCTTGCCGGGGACCATTTGCTCAGTCCCAAGCTTACGTGTGCGTTACGACCGAAACGGCCGTTATCCGCATATCGGTCTATTATGGGAAGTCGCGCCCGCAGGAGCTGCGGTCCCAGGCGGCGCGCCATCGGGCGATTAGCTCAGCCGGTTAGAGCGCCACCTTTACACGGTGGATGTCGGGGGTTCGAATCCCTCATCGCCCACAGCGGGACACGCGTACTACAACGGCGAGACAGACTTGTCCCAATAATTGTTTCGTGTCTGCTCGCCCGAAGGGACGAAACCCGACTGGCTGTACCCCCCCATGCTGTACAGCCGCCGACATGGTTACCTGCCTTTGCCGAAAGCGCGCAACCTGGTGGCGTTCCAGTCCCTGCTGACCGTCAGCGGCACCGCCGAGTTCATCCCGGCGGTCTTCGCCGCGTTCGACACGGTGCTGGGACCGGGGGCGCCGTCCCGACCGGGCTTCGGGGTCAGGACCCAGACAGGGGTGTCGTCTTCCAGGGAGGTGGAGGCATCGACGATGGTGTCGGCCAGATCGTCCTCCTCATCCCCGTCCCGCCACCAGATGATGACACCGTCGACTTGGGCGTCATAATCCTCATCCACCAGCTCCTCGCCGGTCAGGTCCTCGATCTGCTGGCGAATGTCGTCATCGACGTCATCGTCCCACATCCACTCCTGGACAATGGAGCCCGGATGGAAGTCGAATTCTTCTGCTCTCTTGGTTGTAGTCTCAGCCACAGCAACAGCATAGCAACCCGCCCCGGACACATCCAAGCGGGCTCCCGCCGGACCGGCACACAGGAGAGCCTGTCAGGAAGCGCTGGGATGCTCACAGAACCGTAGGTGCGCCCGCAAGCGGAAGGCCAGATCCAGCAGCGGATAGTCACTCAGCTTCCTGGGGTTGTATCCTGTGGCCCTGGCTATCGTGTTCAGCCTGTTCTGCATGGTGTTCTTATGTATATAAAGGTCCTTCGCGGCGCGGGTGATGCTGCCGTTGCGCCGCCGGTAAGCCCGCAGCACCTCCTCGAACGCATCCAGCCTTTCCTCGTCAATCCCACCCAGCACACGAGCGACGAAGCGTCGGGCCTCCCTCTCGGGCAGGGAGGAGACCACCAGCCCCTCATCCATGCGTTCGTAGGGGCACACCCCCCGCTGCCCGGTGAACACGAACCAGTCGGCGGCCCTCGCCGCCTGCCGGTAGCTGCGCCAATACCGGTCGGCACTGGTTTCGACCAGACCCAGTCCAAGGACCAGTCCGTCTCCGACAACGGCACCCAGCCGCGAGCGCAAGTCGGTGAACAGGGAAGGCAATATCCCGCCATCGCCGGCCGACTCCCCCGAACCGACGAACACGCGGAACTCCCGAGGGCCGGCCGAGAACAGGCTGACACCGTAAGCCTGGCAGACTTCGGCCAAACCGTCGTACAGCCCTTCGGGAGCGCTCACTACGCCGGGTGCCCCGCCACAGGTGCGTCCGACGATGGCCCGGCCCCGCCCCAGCTCGATGCCCAGGGCCGCTGCCATCGAGCCCGCCAGGCCCATGTCCTTGCGTTCCAGGGTCAGCAGGTTCACCAGGTTGTCCGTCAGCATGCGCTGGTCGAACCGTGTGATCTGATCAAGGTTCTCCCGGATCAGGATCTCGGTCATCTTCTTGATGACCTTTCCAAGCGGCTCGACGTCCGAGCCCTCACCCGTGATCCCTATGACGGCCACCACCGCTTCGTTGAAGACGACCGGCACATTGATCCCGTCCCGGGCACCCGCATACTGATGGTCCTGGTCCACGATGATCGGCTTGTCCAGACGCACGGCCAGCTTGGCGGCCTCATGCCAACTGCCGATACGACACCTATCCGTTGAGGCGATGATCGTGCCCGAGGTGTCGAAGAAGTTGATGTCATGCCTAAGTACGTCCTTGAGATTGGCGACGATGTTCTGCGCGATCTTCGGATCGATGTCCACGCGTCTCTTCCCCCTCAGCAGCGGGCCTGCCCCGCCCGTTCGAACACAGATGGTACAGGTACCATTTTTTGAGGTAAATCACATTTACCTTTAGGTACCCAGTATATGGCCGCGGAAGTGCCATTGAACCATACTGGATATATGGGCACGGACGCAGGCAAAGCTGCCGACCACGGTTCTACGTACCAACCGACAGCAGGTTGTACGTACGGCGGCATGTCTTCGACAACACACCCGAAAACCATGAAATCACCAAGAAGGAGCACACCATGAACATCACCCTGGCCTGGTGGGCCGCCCTGATAGGCCTGGCCCTGGCCATAGCCCTGATCCTCAAGAAGCTCAACACCACTTACGCCCTGATGCTGGGCGCCATCGTAGGATGCCTGATCGGCGGAGCCTCTCTTCCCGATACAGTGAAGATCGTGGTTGCAGGCTCCCAATCCGTAATGGGAACAGTGGTACGTGTGCTGGCCGCCGGTGTATTGGCCGGCGTCATGATGGAATCCGGCGCGGCCAACCGCATAGCCCGCGCCATCGTCGACAAGCTTGGCGAAAGACTCGCCATCCTCTCCTTGGCCCTGGCGACGATGATCATCTGCGCGGTGGGTGTCTTCATCCCCGTCGCGGTCCTGATCGTGGCGCCGATCGCCATCGAAGTGGGTTCGCGCATAGGCATCTCCAAGCTGGCCCTGCTCGTGGCCCTCTCCGGCGGAGGCAAGGCCGGCAACATCATCTCCCCCAACCCCAACACCATCGCTGTGGCGTCCGGATTCAAGGTTCAGCCTTCGGCTGTCATGATCGGCAGCTTCATTCCAGCCCTCTTCGGCCTGGCCGCGGCTGTGCTGCTGGCCACCCTCCTGCAGCACAAGGGTCGGGTCGTCACCATGGCGGACCTGGGCGAGGAGCCGGCCAAGCAGGACGACGCCAAGGCCCTGCCCTCCCTGTCCAGTTCACTGGTGGCACCGGTGACAGCGGTCATCCTCCTCCTGCTCAACCCGGTGGGTTCCGTCCTGCACATCGCCATCCTGGAGAAGTTCCAGATCGACGCCATGTACATACTGCCCCTGGCCTCCATACTGGGTCTGCTGGCCATGAAGCAAGGCAAGCACATACTGGACTTCACGAAGGCCGGCCTGAACCGCATGGTCGACGTGGTTCTCATCCTGATCGGAGCGGGCGCCCTCGGCGGGCTGATCACCACCTCCGACCTGCCCAAGCAGATTGTGAACCTGATCAATGCGGTGGGCGTACCCGGCTCCTTCCTGGCCCCCATCGCCGGCATACTGATGGGTGCGGCAACCGCCTCCACATCCACCGCCGTGATCCTGGGCTCCAGCTCCTTCGGCGCCTCCATCCTCTCCTTCGGCGTCTCGCCCGTGGCGGCCGCCGTCACCATGCAGGCCGGCGCGACGGTGATCGATCAGCTGCCCCACGGCAACTACTTCCACGTGACCGCCAAATCCCTGAACATGACCCTGGGCGAACGCATGAAAGTGGTGCCGTACGAGTTCCTGGTCGGCCTGACCATGACCGTGGTGGCCACACTCATGTACCTGGTCTTCTGAAGACGACGAACCAAAAAAGCAAAGGAAAGGCCCCATCATGAAAATCATCATCGCGCCGGATTCCTTCAAAGGCGCCCTGACCGCCCAGGAGGCGGCCGACGCCATCGAAACAGGCATACACAAGGCCCTGCCGGAAGCCGAATGCATCAAGGTACCCATGGCGGACGGCGGCGAAGGCACAGTCCGTTCCCTGGTCGACGCCACAGGCGGGCGCATGGTCACGGTCCCGGTGACCGGGCCGCTAGGGCAAGAAGTGGAGGCCGGATACGGCATCCTGGGGGACGGCAAAACGGCCGTGATCGAGATGGCCGCGGCCTCCGGCATCCAATTCGTTGACGAAAACACCAAGAACCCCTTGGTCACCACCACCTACGGCACCGGCCAGCTGTTGGAACACGCCTTGGACCACGGCGCCCATGAGGTCATCATCGGCCTGGGGGGTTCGGCCACCAACGACGGCGGAGCCGGAATGGCCCGGGCCCTGGGCGTGCGTTTCCTGGATGCGGATGGCAAGGAGCTGCCCTATGGCGGCGGTGCCTTGGGCAGATTGGCCACCATCGACGCGACCGGGCTGGATCCCCGTCTGGAATCCGCACGGATTCGCCTGGCCTCGGATGTGACCAACCCCCTTACCGGCCCCCAGGGCGCCTCAGCGGTCTTCGGCCCGCAGAAGGGGGCGGACGAGGCGATGGTCCGCACCCTCGATTCCTGCCTGGCCCATTATGCAGCTGTCATCCGCGAACAGTTGGGCCGTGACGTGGAAGACACCGCCGGTGCCGGCGCTGCCGGCGGTCTGGGTGCGGGTTTCCTGGCTTTCACCCACGCCGAGATGAAATCCGGCGTGCAGATCGTCGTTGAGACCACCGGACTCACATCGAAGTCGATGGGCGCCGACTACTGCTTCACCGGCGAGGGAGGCATCGACTTCCAGACCAAGTTCGGCAAGACGCCCATGGGCACTGCGCAGGCCGTCAAGGCCGCCTCCCCTTCCTGCAAGGTCGTCGCACTTGCCGGATCGGTCGGTGACGGCATCGACCAGCTGCGCGAGGTCGGCATCGACGCGGTCTTCGGCATCAGTCCGGGTGCGGTATCCCTCCAGGAGGCCATAGACCACACCGCGCCCAACCTGACGCGCGTAGCCGAGAACATCGCCCGCCTCATCTCCTGAGACGAGCCATCCCGGCGCAGTTCCGACCCGCGTATCCGCTTTCCCTGGTATACGGAGCAAGCAGACGGGCCGGATAGGCTCTGGCAGGGAAGACACCTCGACATGTTGCCGCCCGCTCATACGCAACGTATGGCGCTGACGTCGCCACCCGCAAGGGAACCGATGACAACGCTTTTCTACCGATCGCGGCCACCCCCGGCAAGGCCCGACCGGCAGCAACGAACTCACCGACTGGCGGAATCTCCGGCTGAGCAGTGGGGCAGGGAGCCTGCCCGGCCTTGGCCGATGACGGTCAGGGCGTCGTAGGCTTCGGAGAGGGTGGAAACACGCACGTCCCGCAGTCCGTCGGGGACGTGGCCCACGGCCTCGGCGCAGTTGCCGGCCGGGACCAGGAACCATCGGGCGCCATCGCGTTGCGCGCCCAGCATCTTCAGGTTGATGCCGCCTATCCGACCAACCTTGCCGTGCTTGTCCATGGTGCCGGTGCCGGCGATGACCTGGCCGCCGGTCTCATCCTGGGGGGTGAGCTTGTCGATGGCACCCAGAGTGTACATGAGCCCGGCCGAAGGCCCGCCGATGTCCTCCACATGCATGGCCAACCTGACTCCCGACACATCCGCCCCCCTTGAACGAAGGAAGGCCAGGGCCTGATTCCCGGCCGCATCCTGGGAGCCGGTCATGTCCTTCCTATTCGACCGCACGTAGTCCTGCCTGCTCTGGCCTGGCGGGAATACGACTTCCTGGGGCAGCACAGTGGCGTGTGGATCCAACCAGGCGACCAAGGTCTCCAGGCCGCTGGCAGGCGAACCAGGGATGCCGGACGCGTTCACGGTCGTCAGCAAGAGCTTCCCGCCACCAGTGGCCTGGTATGAGCGGCCACCGGTTACGTGGATGACTGGTTTGGAACCCGAGGAGCCCAGCACATCCTGGGTGGGGCCGGGGGTCTCCAGCACATATGGGCTGGGCGCGACCAGGACCAGAACAGTCAGAAAGACGACGATCAGCAGGGCCCAGGACCTGCGCGTCAGGCGCCGGGACCGGCCCAAGAACCCGCCCTTTGCCGCGCATCCGTCGGGAACCGAGGCCGAGGCGTGCGCTTCGTGTGCGCTTGGCGCGTACGGAGCGCCTCCGACATGCGAATCTGCCATAGCTCCCATATTATGGAACCAGACGACGAAACCGCCGCCCACGGCCTCCCCGCCGGATTCGACCACATACAGCGGCCACCTGGGGCCGGGACCCACCACCGATGCAGAGGACGGAAGCAGCATGGACGAAAACGAGATCCACCAGTGGATGATCGAATGCTTCGGTCCCGTCCAGGGTGAGATGGCCTGGCAGCAGTTCGCCCAGCTGCCAGAACAGGTGCGTTCGCAGATGGCGGCGCAGAACGGCGGCCGGCTCCCTGACCCGGGCGAGGTGCGTGCCATGATGCAGGCGTTCACGGCCGGCGGCCTGAACACACCCGGTGAGATGAAGCAGTCCGCCGAACAGGGACCGATCAACGTAAAACTTGCCAGGACCATTGCCCTTGGCCGGGTGCAGGGGGCCGAATCACAGGGCACGATCACCGCGGCGGATGGGCAGCGAGTGGCCCAGGCCATGAGCCAGGCGAATCTGTGGCTGGATGCGGTGTGCGACTTCGACCCGGCGCCCGGTCAGGCCCAGGCGCTGACCCGGGCCACCTGGGTCGAGGGCACGCTGGACTCATGGGCCCGGTTCGCCGCTCCCGTGGCCCGCTCCATGAACAATGCGCTGGTGCAGGTGCTGGGCGACCGCCTCGGCGACCTGCCCGAAGGCGGGGTAGCCGGCATGTTCGCCGGGCCGGTGCCTATCCCCATGCCCGACGGGCTCAAGGACCCCAAGACCCTGATCGGTCTGCTGGGCTCCACTTCCTTCGCCATACAACTGGGTCAGGCGGCCGGGCAGATGGCCGGCGAGGTCCACGGGTCCTTCGACCAGGGCATCGCCCTGCTGCCCAACCCTGCGGGTGGTCTGATTACACAGAACATCAAGGAGTATGCGACCTCTCTGGAGTTCGACGAAGAGGAGGTCATGGACTTCCTCGCCCTGCAGGAGGCGGCCCATGCCCGGCTGTACGCGGCCGTCCCCTGGCTCATGCCCCGTTTCGAGGCCCTCACCGGCAAGTACGCGCGAGGCGTGGACATCGACCTTGAGGCCATGCAGGACCAGATCGAGCAGGCGACCAGCCTGGACCCCGAATCGATGGCGGGTGCCATCAACCTGGGCAAGGTCGGCATGCAGGACACCCCCGAGCAGGAGGAGGCCATGCGAGGTGTGGAGACCCTGCTGGCGCTGGTTGACGGCTGGGTGGACTGCCTGGTCTGGCGTGCCGGCATGGCCCACATCCCCCATCTGGAACAGTTGCGCGAGATGCTGCGGCGGCAGCGGGCGGTGGGCGGTCCGGCCGAACAGACCTTCCAGACGCTGATCGGTCTGAATTTCCGACCGAAGCGCTTACGGGAGGCTGCCCAGGTATGGGAGGACATCACCTCGGCATCCGGTGCCGCGGCGCGTGAGGCCATGTGGGCCCACCCGGACCTCCTCCCGGCCCTCCCGGGTGATGGGGACCAGGATGCAGCCACCCCGCCCCGGACGGATACGGAAGGCGGGTCGCCTTCGGGGATCTCACCATCCACCGGCCCCGAAGCCAAGGGACGGACCGGTGGCGGCAGGAAGGACGGAATCGACTGGGACGCCGAGCTGGCCAAGTTGCTGGACTCCGGAGACGATTCCACCGACGGCACCGGCGAAGGGCCGCACACGGATCACGGCCCCGACACGGACGAAGACAGTGACGGAGACGGAAACGGGCACCAAGGTCCGGCCAAGGGCGAAGGTCCGGGGAGCCGCTGACAAACAGCATCCCCCTATATGATGTCAGCCCTGGAGGAAGCGCGAGGGGGAACGCAGGCCGCCGCCTGAAGCCTCCTTGCGCAGCGCGTATGAGACATGCAGGGTCCGCTCGGCGCGGGTGACCGCCACATACATGAGACGGCGCTCCTCCTCCAGCGCCTCCGTGTCCTGGGGGGAACCGAAAGGCAGCAGGCCCTCCGAGCAGCCGATCAAGAATACGTGGGCGAACTCCAGGCCCTTGGCCGCATGGATGGTGGAGACCGTAACCTCTCCCGGCCCCGTCCCCTGCAGGGTCTCCTTCAAGGTTTCATCGTCCAGCTGCCTCAGCTCGGCGACCGACGTGGAGCGCTGCCAACCGGATTCCGTGCGCACCCGGTAGTGGATGCCGGCACGTTTCAGGGCCGCGCATATCACCTTTTGCTGTGCATTGATACGGGTGAGAACCGCGCATTGGCCGGGAGTGTCTCCACGGGCCAGCAGCCGCTCCACCCGACGCACGACGCCCTCGGCTTCGTCCAGGTCGTCCTGGTACCTGGTCATGGCCACACGCGGCCCGGCCTCATTGGCGGCACGCAGACGCAGGTAATCGCCCCTCTCAGGTGAAGCGGCCAGCACCCGGTTGGCCAGACCGACCACCTGTGGGGTCGACCGGTAGTCCACCCCCAGCTCGACGTCAGCGGCCAAGGGGTCGAATTCATGGTCGAAGTCCAATAAGTAATAAGAGGAGGCCCCCGCGAAGGAGTAGATGGTCTGGGCCGGGTCGCCTACCACGCAGACCGAATTCCCCCCGCCCATCCACAACCTCATCAGCCGGTGCTGAAGGGGCGACACATCCTGGTATTCGTCCACGGTCAGCCAGCCAACGGACCGCCGGATGCGCTCGGCGGCCTCGTCGAACTCCTCCAATACATGGCAGCACATAAGCAGGATGTCGTTGAAATCCATGGAACCATGGTCGGTCTTATCCCTCTCGAAGGCCTCCATAACCTGACCCATGCGCTCGGGCTCAAGGCCGGCCGGCGGCTGGCGGTGGACCGCAGCGCAGACTCGGGCGTAATCTTCCGGCGCCACCAGGGACACCTTGCTCCAGCCCACTTCCTCCAACAGGTCACGCAGGAGGACCGGGTCGGGGTCGGCCTGGCCGGTCACGCGTTGATAGGCCTTCGCCATGAAGGGCCTCAGATCCTCGGCCAGCTGGGGGAAGTAGTCGTCGGTGATGTCGGGCCAGGCCCGGTTAAGCTGGTGGAGGGCGGCGGAATGGAAGGTGGCGGCCTTGACGCCTGAGGATACACCCAGAGCGCTGAGCCTGCGCCGCAGTTCGTCTGCGGCCTTGACCGAGAAAGTGACCGCCAGCGTCCGCTCGGGGTCCCAGGCCCCGCTCGCGCAGGCGTATGCGATACGGCGTGTGATCGCGCGGGTCTTGCCGGCCCCCGCGCCGGCGATGATCCGCACGGGGCCATCCACGGCCGTGGCCGCTTCCCGCTGCGCCCCATCCAGTCCTTCGAGGATCGTCCGCGCCTGTCTGTCTTCGCTCACACCACCATTGTGCCCCATCGGCTGCCCTCAATGGCGCTTTCGCCCCGGGATTGGCGGTGTCCTGTGGACATGTGGACGAACCGTGCAGCGGCTTGCGAACATGTGGGCGACGGCGTGCACGACCGAGATGCAGCGCTTGTATTAGGCTGGAGGCGTGACTGAACGAACGAAACTCACCCTAGTCGCCCTGGCCTCGGCGGTCATGCCGGACGCCTACTTCACTGGTGCCCGGGCATCGGATCAGGTGGGCCCCAGGGACGAGGCGGAGGGGATCGACTGCGCCATCGTACAGAATGCCTCCGGCCGCCTGTACGACATCTGGGCCACCAGCAGCGAACGGGGCAAGGCCCGTCTGGACAAGCGGGTCAAGGCGGCCGAAGCCCTGGAGGACGTGCGGGGGATGCGCGCCCTGGGATTCGGCGTGGAGCAGGTTGTGCGCTACCAGGACGGCTCTAACCCCAAGGGCCCGACCGGCGATGTGGCGGTCGCCATCATGGCCCATAGCCCGGGCCATACACGCAGCCTCAAACTCCTGACCGCCGACGAGTGCTCGGCTGTGGGAACGGCGATCGGCGCCGTCCATCGGATCGATCCGGCGGCATTGCGCGAACGCTTCTACCCGGCCTACAGCACCCGCCAGATCGCCGGACAGCTCAAGGCCTGGATCTCCAACCTGCGCAAAGCCGGACACGTGCCTCGCGAAATCACTGACTCCTGGTCTCGCATCGTACGCACCGAAGGCCTGTGGTCCTTCGAAACATGCATGGTCCACGGCGGATACACCGACGGCGACTTCCTGTTCACCGACTCCGGCCTGTCCGCCATCCATAACTGGCAGGGCATGCAGGTCAACGACCCGGCCAGGGATCTGGCCTGGATCTTCGCCAAGCTTGACCAGGCCGGCCGCGATGCAGTGGTCGCCTCATATGGACGCATGCGAGGGTCTCACCTGGACGACCTGATCATGCTGCGGGCCAACCTGTGGCTGCAGATGGAACAGGTAGGCGACTTCATACTCGCCCTTGATCGGGCCGACAACGAGCGCATCATCCGCTTCAAGGCCCAGGTGGAGCACCTGGCCCAGCAGCTGGCGGACAGTCTGCCCAAGACCTACGCTCCCGCCATTCCCGGAGGCACGGGCACAGGGAACGCAAGTGCCGAAGACGACGCCCCCTCCACCGTCACGGTCGGCACCCTTCTGGACGCGGACCGACGCGTGGAAGCCGACGAATCCGCAGGCATTTCCAAACCCTCCGCACCGGCATCGCCGGCCCGCCCCACCCAGGAGGAGACCGACGCCACCGTCATCCGCCCCGCCTACAAGCGGGTCAAGGACGCGGACCTGGCCGGCATCCAGGGAGCCGGGGCTCCCACCGGAAGACACGCCGCCGTACGGCCGCCCACACTGCCGGACATGACGGGCAGCCACTTGCATCTGCAAGCCGGTTCCGGCGAACCCGGCGCAACGGCCGCCAGCGGCGTCGACGGAGAGGCAAGGACCGGCCGGCACAGCGCACAAGCCCGTAAATCCGCCGAGGCGGAACCATCGCCGACTTCCACCCGCACCGAAGCGATCGACCTGGCGCGAATGAAGGAACTTGCCCTCGCCCAGGCCGAGCGCTCCCGCCAGCGTCACCACGACAATGGGGGGCCGTTCGGGCAGGAAACGGCCGACGACGCAGAGCGTGAGCCGCCCGGCCTGACGGACGACGGCCGCGGGGCCGACCAGGAAGCCGAGACCATCGTGATTGAACGCAGCCGGGCGACCGATTCTGCGCACACCCGCACGAGCGCATTGGCAGGCAGCGGTACAGACGTCCGGTCGGATCGGCCCGGAGAAGAGTCCGCCCCCGATTCCCACGCCGACCCCATCGGCGGGGACGCTGCGGACGCTAACAGCGGAACCGGCACCGCCGGCGAATAATGGAAGCACCCGGACCTGCACGCACACCTGCGGCGGTCCAAACAATAGGGAGAGACAAGATGGACATCGAATTCGGTATCAGGAACGTGGCTCGGCCCGTATCATTCTCCACCGATGCTTCAGCGGATGAGACCGCGGCCAAGATTCAAGCCGCGCTGAAGGAGGGTGGTTCGATCGACCTGGTGGATGGCAAGGGCCGGCGCATCATCGTTCCTTCCGATGCCCTGGGCTACGCGATCGTCGGATCGGACACCGCCCGCCCGGTCGGTTTCGGATCCCTCTGAGACCGCGGCACAGGCCCTGGCCTTGTGCCGGCAGCCCCGGTCCGCAGATCCCGCCAGCGGATATGACCACTGGTACGGACATGCGGCCGTCATCGCCCATTCCATGCCTTTTCAGGCGAGCGCGGAACGGGCGATGATCGTTTCCACGGTCGCCAGCGGTGTCGTATACTCACCCAGCCGGTTGGGCTTGCCAGCGCCATGCCAGTCCGATCCACCGGTGACCAACAGACCGAGCCGACCGGCCAATCCCGACAGGTGGACGCGCTGCCGGGGCGGGTTGTCCCGATGCCAGACCTCCAGGCCGTCCAGGCCCAGCTCGGCCAGCCGCTCGATCCGGGCATCGGAAAGCAGGGCCTTATTGCGTTTGACCGCTGCGGGGTGGGCCACCACGGTCACTCCCCCGGCCGCCTTGACCGCCACCACCGCCTGGGCCGTCGTGGGCGAAGGTGTGGGGATGTAGTAGGGGCTCCTGGTCGAGCAGACCCCCTCAAAGGCTTCGGACCTGGTCCGGTAGACACCGGCCGCCACGAGGGCGTCAGCTATATGTGGACGGCCCACAGTCGTGCGCCCGCCCTCCTTGACCTGTGCCAGCACACTCCCCCAGTCAATCGGATAGTCCCGACCGATGGCATCCACCATCGTGCGAGCCCGCTCCAGGCGCGCCTGCCTGGTCTGCGTAAAGAGCCGGGCCAAGGCATGGTCGCCCGGGTCGTAGCCATAGCCGAGCAGGTGGACTGATACACCCTGGTCGTCCGTGGTGATCTCCGTGCCCGGCAGTACGGGAAAATCAGCCGACCGTGCGGCCTGCCCGGCCTCCGGCCAGCCCTGGGCGGTGTCATGGTCGGTGATGGCGACACCGCCCAGGCCAAGCCGAAGGGCGCTGTCCACCAACCCCTGCGGGTCGACGGTGCCGTCCGAGAACACTGTATGGCAGTGCAGGTCCCAACCGCCCGAACCCTTCCCCCCCAGGCTTTCCTGACCGGCTTCCGGCAGGCGCGTAAGGCTGTATTCGCTCAGCGTATGGGTCATAACTTCATCGTAAGCTGCTTTGCACGACCTGTCATCCCGGCGACACCAGACCCGGCTGCGGGCCGGCGCACCGGCGGTGAGAAGTAAGGAGCCCAGGATGAACGCAGAAATCCGCATGCAGGAGCCGGATCCCGTCGGCCTGCGGCATGGCCCCTTGTGGACATACACCATCGCCCTGCTGGCTTCGGCGGCCGCCCTGGTCGTCTCCTTCGCCCTGTCAGCCGAAACCTTGCAACTGGCACGGCACCCCGGCTCCAAGCTGGCCTGCGATGTGAACTCCAGGCTCTCATGCTCGAGCGTGGCCCTCTCCTGGCAGTCCGAACTTGTTCGATTCGGCGACCTGAGCCTGCCCAACGCCTTTCTGGGGATAGCAGCCGAATCGGTCTTCGTCACCCTGTCCGTACTAGGGCTGGCCCGCGTGAGACTGCCTGCCTGGCTGTCCAGGTGCACCTGGTTGGGCTCTTTGGCCGCCCTGGCTTATTCCTACTGGCTGCTGAGCCAGTCCCTGTTCGTCATCCGCGCCCTATGCCCTTGGTGTCTTGGCCTGATGGCAGCCACGACCATCCAGTTCATGGCCTTCACCCATGCCACGGTCACGGTTCAGGGCCTCCCACGGCCCGAAGGCCGCTGGTCGGCTCTATCCGCCTTCCTGCGCCGCTCCTACCGTCTGGGCTTCGACCTGATGGTGGACGTGGTCTGGCTTGTCGTCCTGACCGTCGTGATCCTGGCCATGGACGGTTCCGCCTTTCTCTGAGCGCGGAGGGGTCGGCCGGTCGGCGACCACGGCCAGGAGTAGGCTCTTGGGCGGAAACGGTTTCGACACTGTGAGGCAGGGGATCGGCATGGCTGGCGCGGCGCCTATCGGTATCTTCGATTCGGGGCTCGGGGGGCTGTCGGTCACCGCCGCCGTCCACCGGCTCCTGCCCGCCGAGAATCTGCTCTTCTACGGCGATTCGGCTTATGCGCCCTACGGCATCAAGAGCCCGGAACAGGTGCGCGAGCGCTGTTTCACGATCACCGATGCCCTTGTCGCGCGGGGAGCGAAAGCCATCGTCGTCGCTTGCAACACGGCCACCTCGGTGTGCGTGGGTGACCTGCGTGCGCGCTATCCAATACCGATCGTCGGAATGGAACCGGCGCTCAAACCTGCCTGCGACCGTGACGCAGGCAGGCCCCAACGGGTCATCGTTGCGGCCACTCCCCTGACGCTCAAGGAAACCAAGTTCGCCAGGCTCCTAGCCCGATTCCAGGCCGACCACACCATCTGGTCCCAGCCCTGCCCAGACCTGGTCACGATCCTCGAATCAGGCCACCTGGACGACCGCGACCTGGTGCGAGAAGCCCTGGATCGTTACCTGGGCCCCTACGATCTGTCCCAGGTGGATTCGATCGTCCTGGGATGCACCCACTTCGTCTTCTACAGGGATTACTTCCGGGAATACTGCCCGCCGACCGTGGCCGTCATCGATGGCAACGAAGGGACCGCCCGGCAGCTGCGGAAGCTTCTTGCAGGTCGGGGCGAGCTCGGTGGAGGAGACCCCGGCTCCGTCTCAATCGGCAATTCCGATCCCTCACCCGAATTGGCGGCCTACTCCCGGCAGCTCCTGGAACGCTTGTCCTGAGCACACGGATAAGGTGATGCTCAACGACTATGCCCCGGTCGGCAACGGCCGGGGGTGGGTACGGAAAGGGGTCCGATATGGACGGGCATCGCACGGCGGTCATTGATGTGGGCGGCGGCTTCAGGGGTGTGTACGCGGCCGGGGTCCTGGACAGGGTCATGGATCTTTCAATCGCCTTCGACCACTGCTATGGGGTCTCGGCCGGATCGGCCAATCTCTCATCCTACCTGGCCGGCCAGCCCGGGCGCACCTACCGTTTTTACTCGGTCTACTCGGCCCGCAAGGAGTACGCCTCCCCCTCCAACTACGTCAAGGGCCACAACTTCGCCGACCTGGACTACGTGTATGGCACCCTGTCCAACAGCGATGGGGAGTATCCGCTGGATTTCCCGGCCATGGAGGCCAATCCCGCCGCCTTCACGGTGGTGGCCATGGACGCCCGGACCGGACATGCCCGCTATTTCGACAAGTCCGACATCCACCAGGACGATTACGCCGTCATGAAGGCCTCCTCCTCGGTCCCGGTGGCCAACCAGCCCTATGTGATCGACGGGGTCCCCTACTATGACGGCGGCATGGCCGACCCCATCCCAGTGCGCAAGGCCCTCCAGGACGGCGCGGACAAGGTGGTGATCGTCCTGACCCGCCAGCGGGACTTCCACCGCTCGCCCAAGCCCGACGCCCTGCCGGCCCGTATCCTTGCACGCACCTACCCCAAGGCGGCGGAGAGCCTCAGGAACAGGTACCGCACCTACAATGAACAGCTGGACCTGGCCCATACCCTGGAATCCGAGGGAAAGGTCCTGATTGTGGCTCCAGACGAGCTGTGCGGGCTGAACACCCTGAACCGCAACCAGGAAGGCCTGGAACGCATGTACCGCAAGGGCTATGCCGACGGAGCCGCCATCCAGGCCTTCCTCCGGGGCTGAACCGTCCCCCGCGATCACCACGGCCGCATATACGAGGGCCCGGTCCACCCCCTATTGGCAGGCCGGGCTCCGCAGGCTCCAAGCCCACGGCTTCCGCGTCTTTCCCGTTCGGTCTTACTCGGTGCGCAGGGCGGTCGCCGGATCCTGCTTGGCCGCCTTCTTGGCCGGTATGAAGCCGCCCAGCAGGGTCAGCAGCACGCTCAGGAGGACCAGGATGACACCGGCCTTGGGCGGCAGGAAGGCATTCACTTCCGTCGTGCCCATCATCCGGTGGATCAGCGCGTTGCCCGGTATCAGCAGGAGGAGGGTGATGCCGACACCGAGCAGGCCGGAGAGGAGTCCGATGATGCCGGTTTCGGCGTCGAACACCTGGGAGACGTTGCGCTTGGAGGCGCCCATGGCGCGCAGGATGCCGATCTCCTTCGTCCGCTCCAGCACCGATATGTAGGTGATGATGCCGATCA
This sequence comes from Bifidobacterium xylocopae, assembly GCF_003315615.1. Lineage (GTDB taxonomy): Bacteria > Actinomycetota > Actinomycetes > Actinomycetales > Bifidobacteriaceae > Bombiscardovia > Bombiscardovia xylocopae. The sequence continues at coordinate 34,707 of NZ_PDCH01000011.1, read as the reverse complement.
TGATGGAGGAGACGATCAGGGAGACCGAGACGAAGGCGATCAACACACCGGAGATGACGTTGATGATGGTGGTGACCGAGCTCATGATCAGTCCCACATAATCGGTGTAGGTGATTTTGTCCGCTTTTTTCGCCTTGTCATTGTAATGGTTGATCGAGTCGGTTATCGCCTGCTTGGCTTCGAAGGAATCCGCGTAAATCTTGATCGATGAGGGCGCGTCCCGGCTGATCAGGCCGAAGGAGATCATATTGTCCTTGTAGGAGCCCACCTGAGGGCGCACGTACTGCTCATAGATCGCGACAAGCTGGTCCTGGGGCGCCGTGGCCATGTAGCGATCGAAGGAGGCGGCCGCGGCGGCCTGCCCGCCTGCCCCGGCGATCGCAGCAGGACCGTCAGCACGGCCTGGGGACTGCCCCATGCCACGCGGCTGCGGCAGGGGGCCCGCCGGACCTGCGGACGACCCCTGCTGGGCTTGCTGCCCCTGACCGGAGGCCATCACTGCCGAACCCATGGCCGCCTTGGAGGCCTCATCCAGGCCGGATACGTAAGCCTTGGCCTGGGCGGCCTTGGCTGCGTCATCATTGGCGGCGAAAGCCAGCCCATTCAGTACCGAGTGGTCGCGGTCCGCCTGTTGGTCGGCAACCACCTGGCTCTTGGCGGCATGGTCGATCAGGTAGTCCGTCAACTGGCGGGGGTAACCCACACCGGCCGGCAGAGGGGTGGCGGATGCCTTCTGCACTGGTTTGACCACCCCCACGATCTTGAGTTTCATGGCGTTGTCCGCCAGCTTTGAGACTTCGCCGGCATCGTCGCCCACATACCGGTACCGCCCGTCCGCGCCTTTGACATACTCGTCGGAGGCGGGCACCAGGTCCAGTATCTGCTTCATCGCTTGCCCATAGTCCAGTTTGCCGGTGTCGGCATGCACCTTCTGCCCGTTGTTGAGCTTGGCCATCATGTCGTTGTAATCTCCGGCCGGTTTGAGTCCCAGCTCGTACAAGGTCGCCAATGGTATGCGGTCGTTGGCGTCCAGCACCAGCACGACCTGGTCCTTTTCCTTGGGCCATGATCCCTTGAGCACCCGGTAGTTGTCCTGGATCACCCTCCCGATCGGTGCGCGGGCCCGGTCCTGCCCGGGCATGATCTCGGTGAATGAGCCAGGCGAGGACTTGGCTTGGCTCTTGCCCGTCAGAGCCGCCATCTGCATGGACTGCATCTGTGAGGGATCGGATGCGTTCGGATCCATGCCGGCCATCTGCGCCGCGACCCCGTTGGTCCTCCCACCGATGGTGACCCCGGAGGCCGAGACGAGGGTGCCCTTCGGGTCGCGGTCGTATACCGAGAACCTGGCATCATAGCCGTACTGCACGCCCATCCGTCCGATGTGGGGACGGATCTCGCTCTTGGGGTCGTCCAGGTACTTCTTGAAGGCCGACAGGTTGTTGATGGAGATGGAGGAAGTAAGGGCGGAGGCGGAGGTGATAGCCGAGTCATCAGGGTATATGGCCTTGCCCCCCTTGGAGCCCGCCCTCTGCGACTTGGCTGATTCCTGGGAGGAGCCAACGATCTTGTTGAGGTCGAATGACTGCTCCTGGATGGCGATCGGGTAGGCGGTCATCGTATCTTCCTGGACTTTGTCGATATATGCGTTGACACCGGTGGAGACAGCCAGGATCAGGGCTATGCCGATGATGCCGATGGATCCCGCAAAGGAGGTGAGCAGGGTGCGGGCCTTCTTGGTCCTCAGGTTGTTGAAGGACAGGGCCATCGAAGTGCCCAGCCCCATCGAGGCCTTCCCCAGCCTGCGATGACGCGCCCGCCTGAGCCCCGACCCCTCCAGGGCCAATGGGTCCGAATCGGAGACGATGGACCCGTCATGCAGTTCCACGATACGGGTGGCATAGCGGTGGGCCAGCTCCGGATTGTGGGTGACCATGACCACCAGCCGGTCCCTGGCCACTTCCTTGAGCAAGTCCATGATCTGGACCGAAGTCTCCGAGTCCAAGGCGCCGGTGGGCTCGTCGGCCAGTACGATCGACGGATTGTTGACCAGGGCGCGCGCGATGGCCACCCGCTGCATCTGCCCGCCCGACAGCTGGTTGGGCCGCTTGTTCAGATGCTCGCCCAGTCCCACCTGCTCCAGGGCCTGTACCGCCCGCCCCCGTCGCTGGGCGCGGGGCATGCCGGAGATGGTCAGGGCCAGCTCCACGTTCGAGAGCACACTCTGGTGAGGTATCAGGTTGTACGACTGGAAGACGAAACCGACCGTATGGTTGCGGTAGGCATCCCAATCGCGGTCCTTGTACTGGCGTGTGGAAGTGCCATTGATCACCAGATCGCCGGAATCGTAGCGGTCCAGCCCGCCGATGACGTTGAGCAGGGTGGTCTTGCCCGAACCGGAAGGTCCCAGGATCGCGACGAATTCGTTGTCGCGCAGGTTCACACTCACATCGTCCAGGGCCTGCTGGCTGAAACCGCCGGTCTGATAACGCTTGGAAATACGGTGGATTTGCAGCATGGCCTCACCCCTAGGTTACGACCGATCGACGGGCGGTCGATCTCACACAGCCATTGTCCCACATCCCCCCGGCAATAGACGTCTTCGGCGAACCCCGCAGCGGTCACGGGCGCCCCCCCCCCTCAGGGAACGCCGGGCTCGCTACTCCTGTGCCCCCTGCGGACGGACGGCCGCGGCCTCGGCCGCCGCATCGTCCAGGTCGGAGGACTGCGCGGTCATCATGGCCTGCGTCATCTGCGAATACAGGTCGCCGTAGCCGCCGGGGGTGGACGCCGGCAGCACCACGGTCTTTGCGTTCCCGGACTCGGCCAGCGACCGCATCACGTCCAGGTATTGGTTGAAGAGCACCACATTGTTGACCGAGTCGATGTCCATGCCGACGGCCCGCAGGCTCTTGATCTGGTCGACGATGCCGTTGGCAATCTCACGCCGGTAATTGGCCTGACCCTCCCCCTGCAGGCGGGTCTTCTCCGCGTCTGCCGTGGCTTGGGTCTCGATCTCGATCCGGTGGGCCTCAGCGCGTTCGCGTGTGGCCTCCTTCTCCCGCTGGGCGGCGTTGATGGAGTCCATGGCCTGCTTGACCTGCGCGGAGGGGTCGATGGCGGTGACCAGGGTCTTGATGACGGAGAAGCCGAAACGCTGCATCTCCTGGCCCACGGTGCGCTGCACGTCGGAGGCTATGTCGTCCTTGCGGGCGAAGGCGTCGTCAAGGGTCAGCGAGGGAATGGCGGAACGCAGGGCGTCCTCCATATATGAACGCAACTGTCCGGCCGGGTCCTGCAGCTCGTAGTAGGCGGTGGCCACGTTCGGCGGATCCACCCGGTACTGGGTGGAGACGACGACGGTGACGAACACATTGTCGCGAGTCTTGGTCTCCAACTTGACATTGAGCTGGTTGACACGCAGGTTGGTCCTGGTGGCCACCCGGTCAACGAAAGGGACCTTGACATGCAGTCCGGCCAAGGCCACCCGGTGGAACTTGCCGAAACGCTCGATGATATAAGCCTGCTGCTGCGGTACCACGAACACCCCGGAGACAAGCACCAGCACCAGCAGCACGACGAGCACCACCAGGAATGACAATGTGTCCATGATTTTCCCCTTCTGATCAGGCTCCATACGCCAGACAAGCCTAACAGGCACCGCCCCCGCCCATCCCGCGCCCATCTTCGCACAGAGCGCAGCCCAGTTGCCAGGTCAGGGCGGCCGGGCACAATCAGGGGTATCGAGCAAGTATGGGCGGACCGCCACGGTCGACGGGCCCCGCGCGGAAAGGCAGGCAATCATGGTGGCAATCAACGGCAACGAGGTCTTCGGCCTGGTCCTGGGTGGCAACACCTTCGGCTGGACCTCCGATGAAGCCGACTCGAGGCGGGTGCTGGACGCATACACGGAAGCCGGCGGCAACCTGATTGACACGGCGGACGTGTACTCGGCCTGGGCTCCGGGCCACTCGGGAGGCGAATCCGAGATCGTATTGGGCCGCTGGCTGGCGGTGTCCGGCAGGCGCGACCGGGTGATGGTGGCCAGCAAGGTCAGCCAACACCCCCAATACCCAGGACTGTCCGCCACGAACGTGGAAGCCGCCGCCGACGAATCCCTGCTGCGGCTCGGCGTCGATGCCATCGACCTCTACTACGCCCACTTCGACGACATGAAGACCCCGCTGGAAGAGACGGCCGCAGCCTTCGACAAGCTGGTCAGGGAGGGCAAGATCCGTGCGATCGGCCTGTCCAACTACACGCCCGAACGCGTCCGCGAATGGTTCCGTATAGCCAAGGAGAACAATCTGACCGCGCCTGTGGCCCTGGAACCCCAATACAACCTGGTGCACCGCAAGGATTACGAGTCCGGCCTCATGCAGGTCGCACAGGATGAGCAGCTGGCCGTATTCCCATACTTCTCACTGGCTTCCGGTTTCCTGACCGGCAAGTACCGCACCCAGGAGGACCTGAGGGGCAAGAAGCGCGAAGGCATGGTGAAGGACTACTTCACGCCCGCCGGCCTGGATGTGGTCGCCGAGCTCGACCGTGTGGCCAAGGACCATAACGTTCAGCCAGCCACCGTGGCCTTGGCCTGGCTCAAGGCCCGTCCGCAGGTGGCGGCTCCGATCGCCTCCGCCCGCATCCCCGACCAGCTTCCCGCCCTGCTGGCGGCCGCCAGGCTGGACCTGACCGCTCAGGACATGAAGGCTCTGGACCAGATCAGCGCTAAGGTTGGTGCGTAAGCGCTGGGCGGTTGGTAAGCAGTGACGCTTGACCAGGCCGCCGCTGGCGGCCGGAAAGGATATACGATGAAATACGATTTCACGTCGATCATGGACAGGCACGGCAAGGATGCGATCGCAGTGGACGGGCTGGGCGATGGCTTCGCACCAAAACGACCGAAGGAGGGGTTCGACGTCATACCCATGTGGGTGGCGGACATGAACTTCCCGACGGTGCCCACCATACCCGAGGCAATCGTCGAACGTGCGAAGCACCCCGCATACGGATACTTCGATCCCAGTGACGAGTATTTCGACTCGATCATCGACTGGCAGCGTACCCGCAACGGCGTCGAAGGCCTCAAGAGGGAGGACATCGGCTACGAGAACGGCGTCCTGGGCGGTGTGGTCTCCGCCCTCAAAGCCTTCGCGGCCCCTGGCGATGCGGTGTTGATCCACTCCCCCACCTACATCGGCTTCACCGGCGCCTGCGACGAGAACGGCTTCCGGATAGTGCACTCCCCGCTCGTAAAGGATGCTGATGGGGTATGGCGCATGGACTACGCGGACATGGATGCCAAAATCAAGGAGCACAACATCCACGTGGCCATCTTCTGTAACCCCCACAACCCCTGCGGACGGGTATGGGAGCCGGAGGAGATCAAGCAGGCCATGGAGGTGTACAAGGCAAACGACTGCGTGGTCGTCTCCGATGAAATCTGGTCGGATATCATGCTCGCCGGCAACAAACACACCCCCACCCAGTCGGTGTCCGACGACGCACGCACCCGCACGGTGGCCATGTACGCACCCTCCAAGACCTTCAATCTGGCCGGTCTGGTGGGCTCCTACCACATCATCTACAGCAAATACCTACGCGACCGTGTCACGGCCGTCAGCTCCAAGACCGATTACAACGACATGAACGTGCTTTCCATGCACGCCCTCATCGGCGCCTACAAGCCGGAGGGCCACCAGTGGGTGGACGAGCTGTGCGAGACCCTGACCGGCAATGTGGACTATGCCTGCGACTACATCAGCGATCATTTCGACGGGGTCGAAGTGTCCAAGCCCGAGGGCACCTACATGCTCTTCCTGGACTGCACGAAGTGGTGCGAGAACCACCATACCAGCCTGGACGAGCTGGAGGACCGCCTGTGGGACGTCGGCGTGGCCGTCCAGGACGGTCGCATGTTCAAACATCCCTGCGCCATCCGCATGAACCTGGCCCTGCCTCTGAGCCGGGTCAAGGAGGCCTTCGGACGCATGGACAGGTACGCCTTCAACGCCTGAAGCCGAATGGCCGCACCACTCCCTCCGCCCCCGCCCGACCGGACGGGGGCGGAGTCATGCCTGGTACCATCCACCCTCACCTGCCCTTGCTGCATGCGCGCGCCCCCGTTCCTGTCCGGGGACGGCGGATCAATCCTTGGACAGACTGACCTCGGCTTCCCCGGAAGTCGGACTGGACTCGATGCTGATGCCGGTGGCCAGTGTTTCGGCGGCGATCAGGGCCTGGAACTGGCTGGCCTTGGGGGCTTCGGCCTCTGGGAGGGTCAGGGTCAGGTTGATCCGGTCGGCGATGTCCAGACCAGCCGCCTTGCGTTCGTCCTGGACCAGGCGGATCAGGTCGCGGGCGTATCCCTCGGCCTCCAGGTCAGGCGTGAGCTGGGTGTCGAGGATGACGAACCCACCGGTGGGCAGGGCGCAGGAGGCCGTGGCATCGGCTCCTGCCGCCTCGTCTCGCTCCACCTGGTTGGTCAGCTGGTACTCGGCGGGCTCCAGAGCCACATCACCCGACGGTGTGCGCACCACGACCGCGCCGTCCTCCATCCGCCATTCGCCCGCCTTGGAGGCCTTGATGACGAACTGGACCTGCCTGCCCAGACGGGGACCGGCCGCTCGGGCGTTGACCTTGAGCTCCTGGCGTACGCGTAGGCCCTGCGCTTCGGCCTGCGCCAGGGTGGCGAAGTCCACTGCTTTGACATTCAGCTCGGACTTGAGGATGCCTTCGTAGGGTCGCAGGGCATCCGGCTCCTCCACAATGACCGAGAGCCTGGAGAGAGGCTGGCGTACGCGGATCCGCTCGGACTTGCGCAGGGAGAGCACAGAGGAGACGACCTCACGCACCTTTTCCATCGCGGACAGCAGCTCGGGATCGGATTTGAGAACCAGCCCCAGCTCGGTGACCTCACCTGAAGCCTCATCGGCCAGGAAGGGCCAGTCGGCCAGGTGGACCGATTCCCCACCGGTCAGACCCCGCCAGATCTCCTCGGCCTCCATGGGTGCCAGGGGGGCGATGACACGGGCGAACACCTCCAGGACCGTGTAGAGGGTATCGAAGGCCTGATGGTCCTCGGACCAGAAACGGTCGCGGTTGTTGCGGATATACCAGTTCGTCAGCAGGTCGACGAATTCGGAGGCGTGGGCGCAGGCGTCCGCGATGGCGAAGTCGTTCAGGCAGTCCTCCACGCCTGTCACCAGACGGCGGGCGGCGGCCAGCAGGTACCGGTCCATGGCCGGCAGCGCATCCACGTCCTCCGGCAGCAGGCGGTGGGCGTCATACCCAGTCCCACCGTTGGCCGCGTTGGCGTAGAGCGTGTAGAAGTAGTAGGAGCTCCAGACGGGCAGCATGACCTGGCGGACCGTGTCGCGGATGCCCTTGGCGGTCACGATCAGGTTGCCGCCGCGCAATATGGGCGAGCTCATCAGGAACCAGCGCATGGCATCGGAGCCATAGTCCCTGAAGACACCATTGACATCCGGATAGTTGCGCAGGTGCTTGCTCATCTTCTGCCCGTCGTCGCCAAGCACGATGCCATGGCAGATGACGTTCCTGAAGGCTGGCTTGTCGAACAGGGCGGCGGCCATCACATGCAGCACATAGAACCAGCCACGGGTCTGGCCGATGTATTCCACCACATAATCGGCCGGGAAGTGCTGCTCGAAATACTCCTTGTTTTCGAAGGGGTAGTGGAACTGTGCGAAGGGCATGGAGCCCGACTCGAACCAGCAGTCCATCACGTCGGTGATGCGGTGCATGGTCGACCTGCCGGTCGGGTCGTCCGGATTGGGCCGGGTGAGCCGGTCGATGTAGGGACGGTGCAGGTTGACTTCGCCCTTGCCATCCCTCGGGTAGTCGCCGAAGTCCCGCTTCAGCTCATCCAGGGAGCCGTACACATCCACACGCGGGTGGGCCGGATCGTCCGATGCCCACACCGGGATTGGCGAACCCCAGAATCGGTTGCGGGAGATGGACCAGTCGCGGGCGTTGGCCAGCCATTTGCCGAACTGCCCGTCCTTGACGTTCTCCGGAATCCAGTTGATGAGCTGGTTGTTGGCCAGCAGCCGGTCCTTGATCTTGGTGACGGACACGAACCAGGAGGAGACCGGCTTGTAGATCAGGGGGGTGCCGCAGCGCCAGCAGTGCGGGTATGAGTGCACATAGGACTTCTCCTGGAAGAGCAAGGCCCGATGCTCGTCCGGCACGGTCGCCAGAGGTCCGTCGCCTGCGCGCAGGTTGCGCAGGATGGGCCTGTTGGCGTCGAACACATACTCCCCCTGATAGTCGGGGCAGGCTGCGGTGAAGCGGCAGCCTTCGTCGAGTACATCCGTGGACCTGATCCCGTGGGCGTTGAGGGTGTTCATATCATCCTCGCCGTAGGGTGCCTGATGCACCAGCCCTGTACCCTCCGAGGTGTCCACGTAGTCGGCCGTGAAGATCCGATAGGCGTTCGGTCCGGGCATGCCGCCCTCAGCCGTCGCCTCATCGCCGGCGAAGTAGGGGAAGACCGGCCAGTATCGCCAACCGACCATGTCCGAACCCTTGAGTTCGCGCACGATCTCGTAGTCCTCCCCCAGCTCCTTGCCGTAGTGCCCCAGCAGGTCGCGCCCCAGGTAGAACTTCTTGCCTGCGAACCTGCCTTGGACGGGCCTGACCTCCACGTAGCCGATGTCCGCACCCACCACAATGGCGAAATTGGTGGGCACGGTCCAGGGCGTGGTGGTCCAGAAGACGGCATAGGCGTCCTCCTCGTCACGCAACTTGACGGCCACGGATACCGTGGTGTCCTGCCGGTCCTGGTACACGTCCGCATCCATGCGCAGCTCGTGTGCGGACAGCGGCGTACGGTCCTTGGGGCAGTATGGCAGCACCCGGTAGCCCTGGTAGGCCAGTCCCTTGTCGTAGAGCTGCCTGAAGGCCCACATGACCGACTCCATGTAGGGGATGTCGAGCGTCTTGTAGCCGTGGTCGAAGTCCACCCAGCGCGCCTGGCGGTGCACGTAGTCCTTCCACTCCTGCGTGTACTTGAGCACTGAGGAGCGGCAGGCGTCGTTGAACCGCTCGATGCCCATCCGCTCGATCTGATCCACCGATTCGATGCCGAGTTCCTTCTGGGCCTCCAGCTCGGCGGGCAGCCCGTGGGTGTCCCAGCCGAAGACGCGCTTGACCTTGCGCCCCTTCATGGTCTGGTAGCGGGGGATGACATCCTTGGCATAGCCGGTCAGCAGATGGCCGTAATGGGGCAGGCCGTTGGCGAAGGGGGGACCGTCGAAGAATACGAACTCATTGTCGCTGTGGTCGCCTGAAGGCCGGCGGTCCACGGACTTGCTGAAGGTGCCGTCAGCATCCCAGTAGTCCAGAACGCCTTCTTCCATATCCGGGAAGGATGGACTGGGCGTGACCCTGGCGGTCAGGCCGCCCTCGCTGGCCTTGGGATAGACCGCCCCGGCCTGCTGGCTCTGGTTCTTGGCTTCATTGGTGGTTTCGTTCACCGCACACGCTCCTCAGCCTGGGTTCCTGCCTTGCCGAGGACGGAGGGGCTGCTGCCAGCCGCCTGCGCGGTACCACCTCGCTTGCCGCCCCCCGGACCTGCCCGGCGGAGCGACCGCTTGATTTTGATTCCAGGGCTGTGCGGACCCCACCCGTCGGTTCTACTGAATCTCCGGGCTGACCCGGCGATCGTTCTTCCGAAAGCTCCCCGCTGATGGACGGATCATTGCTTGTGTGCGGTTCATACTAACACGCACGGCGGCCAAAAGCCCACTCGATTCCGGCAGGCGTAACGACCGCCGACAGCACGGGTCCGAAGGCCCTCAGGCCTGCGCACCGAAGTAGGCCCTCACCTGCTCCAGGCTGCCGTATGAGGCTTGGGCCCCACGACCCGTCGCGGCATATGCGGAGACGCAGGCGGCCATACGGGCGCTGTCCAGCAGGGATGATCCGGTCGCCAGCCCCGCCAGGACCGCCCCCATGAAGGAATCGCCGCAACCGGTGGTGTCCACGGCCTTGACCGGCACCGCCTCCACATGTTCGGCGGAGCCTTCCTCCAGGACCATGGAACCGGCCGATCCCAAGGTCACGATCACGGATCGGAAGCCCACCGTCTTGAGACGGGATGCGATCTCCACCCAGTCCAGGCGCTGCCACCAACCGTCCCCGGACAGGACCGGCGTCTCGTCACCCTCCTGCTTGATCAGCTGCCACATCTCGTGCTCATTGACCAGCAGAAGATCCACATTCTCGATTAGCTCGGCGGGCAGCTGGCCTTGGAAGGGCGAGTCGTTCAGGACGACGGTCAGACCGGCCTGGTGGGCGATCATCGCCGCGCGGGTGACCGCTTCCATCGGGCTCTCCAGGCACAGGCCCAACACCGACCCGGCGGTCAGTTGGTCCTTGACGGATTCGACATAGTCCAGGTCGGCATGTTCGTTGGCGCCCGCGGACAGCACGATCGTATTCTCACCGCACTCATCCACCGTGATGACCGTGGCACCGGAGGGGCCATCCCAGCGGGCAACCCCGCTCATGTCCACACCGGCCCCGATGAGCTGCGCCTGCAGGAAATCGCCGTTTGCGTCGGTGCCGAGCTTGCCGAGCATCCGCACGCCGGCGCCCAGATGGGCCACTGCCGCCGCCTGGTTGGAGGATTTGCCTCCGGGCAGAATGGTCAACGGACCGCCCATCACGGTCTCGCCTCCGGCCGGCAGACGCTTGGTCGTCACCGTGTAGTCGGCGTTCATCGAGCCGAAAATGACGACCGAACCACCGCTGAAGTCTTTGGTCTGGAGCAGTTCCTGGCCTCGCATTGTCCTTGCACCGCTTTCGTGTTCGTACCGTTTCGTGGCTGCCGCCACCTCCACCTTAAGCCCTGTCCATGTCGGTGGGAGTCCGCTGCTGGACCGGCCCGCCATAGGGACGCGCGCCACGCTGGAACGCGCCTCCGTCGCATAAACGGCTTATGGGCATTTTCATGATATAACGTTTTACCGCCCTCGTCAGCATACACGATGCAGGCAGAGTCCACGCCGGGCGTAAACCGTTGCCACCTTCCGCCGGCCAACGGCCGCCCGCCTCAACGAGCCGGCCCCACGGACCCCCTTGCCAGGAACGTGGTGGGTATCGAAACCGGTTCCCCTCCCTGGGCCAGCCCCGATTCGATCCGGTCCAAAAGCATCTGGACGCCCCGGCGGCCCATCAGATCAGCCTGTTGGGATATGACCGAGACCTGTGGCGTGAGCAGCTGGAAGGCGTCGATGTCGTCGAAGGACACCAGTGAAAGGTCAGCGCCTATCTCCAATCCGCGCCCCCGAAGGAGGCTGATCAAGGTTATCGCGTCTGGCGAGTAGGCGAATATAATCGCGCTGGCGCCGAATTCCAGCACAGCATCCAGGGCTCGGCGCCGCGAGTCCGCGCTGTCGTCGCAGACGAAGACCGCGCTGTCGCGCTCACCGACGTAGCCAGGCGCCAGTTCCCGGAAAGCCCTGGTGCGTTCGTCGACCGAGAAGGAGCCCAGTGAGGGGTGAGCGAGGTAGGCGACTTTGCGGTGGCCGTACCGGTGCAGCAGTTCGAGCGCATCACGCAGGCCCGGATATGGGTCGGAGACCACGTATGGCACATCATCCATGCCAAGCACCCTGCGGTCCACGAACACCAGTGGAAGCCCCCGTTGGACCAAGGTCTCGATTCCGGTGGAATCCCCGCCATGGGGCACGGCGATCACCCCGTCTATCCGCTGCCCCAGGATGCGCTCGATGAAAGCATCCTGGCGGACAGCGGATTCAGCGGAAGTGCCGATCAGCGCGCCGACCCCCCGCTCGTAGAGCATGGCCTCCATCGACGAAACGAGATCGGCGAAGTAGGGATTGCGCAGATCGGGCACCAACAGGCCCAGCATGCCGGTACGGTCGGTACGCATGGCCTGGGCGCGCGAATCAGGGATGTAGCCGAGCTCCTGGACGGCCTGGTGCACGGCCTGCTTGGTCCGTTGGGAGAAACGGCCTTTGTCGTGCAGGATCTGCGATACGGCCGCTGTCGAGACCTTGGCCCGACGCGCCACATCGCGGATGGTCACATATGCCATGTTGCTGAGGCCTTCCCTGCTCACCGCCGACGGCCCCGTCGGCGCGGACTCATACTGCCCTATCAGGGTAACCCGACCCCGCCCCGTCGCATTTCGTGTGGGCGGGGCGAAGCCGGACGGCCCTCACCGGCCACCGGTCTGTGGGACTTGCCTGTATTGGTCGAGCAGATAGCGGGTCAGCGTTGAGCCGTCCTTCCCCATCAGCACGGAGAACGAATTGATGGGCATGGCCGCCATGAACATGGTGGCCATGCTGTTGTCCGTGGGCAGGACAGGCAACCGGCCCGCCTCGCCTTCGGCCTCCATCCGCTCAACTATCCGGCTGCCGACCGGATCGCTGCGCCACTCATCCATGGTCGACCATTCGCTCAGGGGCAGGCTCCGGCCGTCCCCAGGCAAGCCGACACTCACGGTCGCCGCGATGTCCCGGCTTGAGACACCCACCTGCACCTCGTAATCGCCCGCCTCGACCCGCCAGCCGTCGTAGGCCTCGGACCAGTAAGCGAAGGCACGCGCATCCAAAGCGATACGGACCTCGCAGCTCTCCCCGGCCTTGAGAAAGACCTTGGCGAAGCCCTTGAGCTCGTGGCTGGGCCGGGCCACCTTGGCCGCGCCGGGCGCGACATAGACCTGGACGGTCTCGGCACCGTCCACGTCGGAGGTGTTGGTTACGCGGGCAGTGACTGTGGCGGTGTTGCCCTCCCCCACCCGCACACTCACATCCGAGAGTTCGAAGTCGGCGTATGACATGCCGAATCCGAAGGGGTAGGCCACCGGCTTGCGGAAGGAGTCATAGTAGCGGTAGCCCACGTACACACCCTCGCCGTAGTCCACATGGCCCTCCTCGCCCGGCCAGTTGAGCATGGTCGGGTCGTCGTCGAGGTCCATGGGGATGGTCTGCGCCAGCTTGCCGGAGGGGCTGACATCGCCGAAGATCAGGTCGGCCAGCGCCCGGCCGCCTTCCTGGCCCAGCAGCCAGCCCTCCATGATCGCCTGCGCCTTGTCCCGCCAGGGGGCGAGCGAAACCACGGAACCATTGGAGAGGATAACGGCCACATGCGGGTTGGCCTGCGCCACGGCCCGGAGCAAATCCAGCTGCTTGGCCGGCAGGTCCAGGCTGGTGCGGTCCATGCCCTCGGACTCCTCCTGCTCGGGCAGGCCCAGGAACATGAGCACGGAATCGGCGCGGCCGGCGGCCTCCACGGCCTCCTGGGTCATATCCGGGCTTTGCGGTTGGTCGTCCAGGGTGAAACCGGGGGCGAAGTCCACGTCAACGCCGCGCTCGCCGGCGGCGTCCAGGAAGGAGGACAGTGCCGTGGGGGTGATGTGGGAGGAGCCGCCACCCTGGTAGCGCGGAGTGCGGGCGAACTCGCCGATGACCGCGATGGAGCCGTCCTTGGCGAGCGGCAGCAGACCACCGTCGTTCTTGAGCAGGACCACCGACTCGCGGGCGGCCTGGCGGGCGACCTCCCGGTGGGCGTCCACATCGTAGCGGTAGCCGGACCGCTCCATGGCGGGCGTGGCCTTGGCGGCCAGGTCAATCATGCCTTGAGCCATGTCATCGAGCTGGGATGCCTCCAACCGCCCGTCCCGCACGGCCTGCACAACCTGGTCGTCGGTGCCTGAGGGCGGCATCTCCAGGTTGAGCCCGGCCTGCAGGGAGGCCACACGGTCGTGGTCGGCACCCCAGTCGCTCATGACGATGCCCTTGAATCCCCACTCCTTGCGCAGTACGTCGGTCAGCAGCCAGCTGTCCTGGGCCGCATGCACCCCGTTGACCTGGTTGTATGCGCACATCATGGTCCATGGCTGGGCGGTCTTGACGATGTATTCGAAGGCCGGAAGGTAGATCTCGCGCAGGGCCCGCTGGCCCACGCGGGCGGAGATGCGCAGCCGGTCGGTCTCCTGGTTGTTGACCGCGAAATGCTTGAGCGAGGTGCCCACACCCCGCGACTGTACGCCGGAGATGATGCCCACCGCCTCATGCCCGGCCAGGAAGGGGTCCTCGGACCAGAACTCGAAGCAGCGCCCGCCCAGGGGGTTGCGCTTGATGTTGACGCCCGGGCCCAGTATGACGGCCACCTGCTCTTGGATGCATTCCTCGCCCATGGCGCGGCCCACCTCCTCGACCAGCTCCGGGTTCCAGGAGGATGAGAGTCCGGCGGCGGGCGGGAAGCAAGTGGCGGGCACGGACTCGTTGAGGTCTACCGCTCCCGTGGTGGCCGCGGTCTTGCGAAGCCCATGGGGTCCGTCGGTGATCATATAGCCGGGGATGCCCTTGGACCGGATGCCTTGCAGGTGCCAGGCGTCGCCGCCCGAAGTCATGCTGGCCCGCTCCTCCAGGGTGAGTTCGCCGGCCTGTGGGGGGTTGGGCTGGTCCTTGTCCGCTTGCCTATCGCTCATCATCGCTCCTTTGCCGTGAGATACCTACCAATTGGTAAGCACTCTATCATGACAGCTTGCCGCCGGGCAAGACGGACGACCACATCGCCATCTCCTCCAATCCTTACCGAACGGTCGGCAGCCGACTGGGGTAGACTGCTAGACAGCGGAACAGCGAAAGGACAGGCGATGGCCACGAAGCACAACGCCGCCGGACCCGGTCTGCCCGGCGTCAGGGCCGATGCGCACGATGGCCCCGGCTCCCGCCAGGCGATTGCCCAGGCAGCCATCCGAGGCTTCGGCCAGCGGGGATACTACGGCACCAGCCTGCAATCCATAGCCGATCAGGTCGGCATGACCAAGGCCGGTGTCCTCCATCACGCCGGATCGAAGGAAGGCCTCCTGGACTTGGTCCTGAACGACATGTACGACGGTGAGTCCCGCCGCCTCATCGGCGAATGCCTGGACCAGCCCCGCCCCCTGATCGCGCACCTGTGGAGGCGGACCGTGGCACTGAACGCCCGCCGCCCCCTCCTGGTGCAGATGTTCTCCACCCTGTCAGCCGAGGCCCTCGACCCGGCCCACCCGGCCCACACCTACTTCCAGCGTCGGGAACGCTCCATCATCGACACCGCCTTGAACGTACGCTGGTCCCTGCCCGACGGCGTCCGGGCGGAACCGGTGCTACGCACCGGGTTCAGCGCCATGGACGGCCTGCAGCTGCGCTGGCTGCGCACCCCGGGCCAGGATCTTCGGGCCATGTGGTCCGAGTGCGAGGACGCACTCATGCCCCTCCCCCTCTGGAGCGGCTACCGCTAATCAGCAGAGGCAGGCAGGTCAAGGGTATTCTTCAACACACAGTGAAATTCACCGCATGCAGGTCCTCCAGACGGGAGGAGTGACCCACAAAGGCCGTGAATTCGCCGGGCTCGACGACACGCCTGCCGTCCGCATCCACCAGGGAGCACTTGGAGACCGGCAGTTCGAAACGGACGGACCTAGTCTGTCCGGGCGCCAGGTCCACCCTACGGAAAGCTTTGAGTTCGCGGTCCGCCCAGGAGACCGAAGTGACTATATCACTGATATAAAGCTGGACCAGCTCGGTGCCGAATCGTTCACCGGTATTGGAAACCTGCACACTCAGTGTCAGGCTGTCCCCTTCTCTCAACCGTGACGGCCCTTCTAACACCGGTTGCCCGTAGGAGAAGGTCGTATAGGCCAACCCCTCACCGAAGGCCCAGAGCGGGTCCTGGGTCAGATCGGCATAGCGGTTGCCATGCTGGCCGCGAATCTGGTTGTAGTAGACGGGCAACTGGCCTGCGTGCCGAGGGAAGGTAATGGGCAGACGGCCCGAGGGCTCAGTCTGGCCGAGCATGATCTCCGCCAGTGCCCGGCCGCCTTTCATGCCGGGGCTGGGCTGCCAAAGTATGGCCTTGGCGCCCAGGGCGCTGGATGGCAGAATCAACGGTTTGGACGACATCAGTACCACGACCATTGGCTTGCCTGTCCGCGCAAGTGCGTCCAGCAGTTCCTTCTGATCGCCATACAGCTCGAGGGTGGCCGTGGACCGCCCTTCACCCACCAGCTGGATGACGTCTCCGACGACCGCCACCACATAATCGGCCTGCTCTGCGGTGCGCACAGCCTCGGCGATCAGGTCCGGGTCGGCTGAAGCGGGAGCCGCGATTCTGGGGCGGGGCTGGCCGTCAGGATAGGTGGGCCCCTCTGGATCGTCGACCAAGCGCAGGATACTGGCGCCCTGGGCATAGTCAACATGCCAGTCCTGCGGGACCTGCTGACGCAGGCCGTCAAGGATGGTGGTAATCATCTCACGCGGCTGGCTGTCGATCCAGTCGCACTGGCCTGAACCACCGGCCCAGTCGCCCAGCTGAGTCTGCGCATCATCAGCCAGGGGTCCAACGACCGCGATGCGACGGCCCCCATCTCTCAAGGCAATGGAGCCGCCACGATCAGCGGGCAGGGGCAGGAGGCCATCGTTCCTCAACAGGACCACCGATTCGCGTGCCGCCTGAAGATTGAGTTCCTGATGTTCCCGGGAACCCACGACAACGCGCTGCCGTTCCAGGTCTGGAAGGCGGGGGTCCTCGAACAGACCCAGACGGAATTTCAAAGCCAGGACCCTGCGCACTGGGCCGTCCAATTCAGTTTCCTCCAGCAGACCCTGCCTGATCGCGTCCAGGGCGCCCTGGTAGAAGTCCGGCGTTGTCATGATTAGATCATTGCCGGCCTTGACCGCGGCAGCGGCGGCGTGCGAATAGTCGGGCTGCACCTTTTGTTCCCAGACCATGCGCCCCACATTGTCCCAGTCTGTGACCAATGTTCCCCGGTAGCCCCACTCGCCGCGCAGGACGTCGTTGAGCAACCAGCCATTGATCGTGACCGGGAGTCCGTCAATGGACTGATAACCCATCATGAAGGAAGCACAACCCTCCTTGGCCATGCGTTCGAACGGTGGTAGGAACCAGGAGCGCAGCTTACGATGGGACAGGTCGGCCTCGGAAGCGTCACGACCGCCCTGGGTCTCCGAATAGCCGGCGAAGTGCTTGGCCGTGGCCAGAATCGCGTCCTTGGGCAGACTCCCCTCCAGGGCCGAACCGCCCTGATAGCCGCGAACCATGGCGGAAGCCATTTCGCCAATCACATACGGGTCCTCCCCGAAGGTCTCATCCACGCGCCCCCAACGCGTGTCACGTGCGACACACAGGACGGGGGAGAAAGTCCAGTGGATGCCTGTGGTGGAGACCTCCTCGGCCGTGGCACGCGCCATGCGCTCCACCAAAGCCGTGTCGAAACTGCTGGCCATGCCCAGTTGGACCGGATAGATCGTGGCCCCTTCGAAGAAGGAGTGACCGTGGATGCAATCGTCACCGATGATCAGCGGAATGCGCAGACGGGTTCGTCCAACAAGCTCATGGGCTTGCCGCAAGCTGCCGGCGGACGCATGCAAAAGGGAACCCACATGACGTTCCAGGATGGGTTCGCGCACACCGCCACGGGCATCGAGCTGCATCACCTGTCCGACCTTCTCCTCCAGGCTCATCCGCCCCAGAAGGTCAGCCACACGCTCGTCGACACCCAGGCTCGCATCCCGAAAGGGAGCGTCACCCGATTCCAATCCACCGCCCACAATCACACCGCCTTTCCGTATCACCCCCGACATGGATTCTCGTCCGAGGGCCCTGCTTTTTACAGTGCGGACCTCTGCTCAGATCGCGGCCCCGCAAGGACGGCCAAGTCCCAGGGGCCTATGTCCAGATCCTCGCCCTTGCCCACTTCGACCCCCTTGGCCTTTCCTACCAGCAACCGGCCCGCGCAGGGGCTTGGAACGGTGACCGTGTCGGAAGAGTAATTGAGCATGTAGGTCACCTGCTCACCGCTTCCGTTGATGCCCCGGCGAATAACGACCCGGCCCGCCAGTTCCTGCGCTGGGCCCCATAGACCTGCGTGCTTGACGGCTTCCGCCAGCAAGAGTCTCATGCCCTCCGGGTCCGGCAGGGTACCGATCCATTCCGCCTCGCCTCGACCGAAGCGGTTACGGGTCACCGCAGCGTAGGCCGACCAGACAGGGTGGTCGTATGTGGCCAGGACCTCAGTGCCTTCCGCAGGCTTCAACAGCTCCATCAGAGCCTGGCTACAGCCTTGCGCAAACGCTGGGGCTCCCGACGGGCCCCCTTTGCCTTCCGCTAAGCTCAGACCAACGCACTTGGGCCGGGTGAACTGGTTGTAGGTCATGCCGAACACTTCAGTCAATTGGTGCGGTGCCCGATCATGCCAGACTTTCAAGTACTCGTCCGCGACGAAGGAACGGACTGTGGACAGGAGGTAGCCCCCCTGATGCACGAACCCCCGCAAGACCTCGAGTGTGGATTCCGGGGCACTGTACAGGGAGGGGGTCAGCAGCATCGCATACCGGGACAGCTCCTCGGGAGCGGCGCTGGTCGGAACGAAATCACATTCGACGTTGAGGTCGAATAAGGCATCATAGACCCGACGTACCACATCATTGTATTTAGGCCCGTCGCTGCCAGGGAATCCTGTATCCAGGGAGAACCATTCAAGCCCGGTCAACGACTCGTTGGAGACCATTATGGCGACCCGGTTGCGCTTGCGCAGATGCCTCAGTCGTCCGCCCAATCCATGATCGGCGATCTCGCGCCCGAAGACACCAGCCTCCTCATAGGTCGGGTTGGGCTCGAAATCATGCGAGAGTAGGCCCTTCCAATAAGTCTCAAAGGAGTTGTGTATGGAATGCCAGTGCCAGTACATCACGCCATCAGCCCCGGAGGCCAGATGGGAGTATGCCTGTAAACGAAGCTGGCCCGGGTAGGGCAACCAGCCGTTCTGACCCTGCGCTTCGGTTTCGAGCACCAGGTAATTGGCCCCGCCTTTGAGCGAGCGGGCCATGTCGCCACCGAACGCGATTTCTTTGCCAGTCAGGTCGTCCTCAGTGGGGTGGTAGATGTCGACCCCCGCGATGTCCAGGGATTTGGCAGCCTCGAAATGGTCCACGGCCGGTTGGACCCCATAGGAGTATCCGCGCCACTCGAAATCGAGGTTATGGGTCACGAACTGGCCGGGACGGGCGCATTCACGCACGATGTCCGCTTGCCACTCCAGGTACTCACTCACCTTCATACGGCGGAACTTGTCGAACTCCGCGGACAGGGAGCCATTGATCGAAGCAGACACATCCGGGAAATCCTGCCATGAATCGATACGGTTGGACCAGTAGTCCAGCCCGAACTCTCGGTTGAGGGCATCCAGGTCGTCACGGAAGACCTTTCGCAGATGCTTGACGAAGAGGGACTGCATATCCGTCGATACGCAGTCATAGTACTTGGTCTCGTTGTCTACCTGGTAGCCGATGACACCGGGCCGGTCGGCCACATGGGTGACGAGCCTGCGGATGACCCGCTCCCCGTACCAGCGGTATGCGGGATTGACTATGTCCATGATCTGTCGGGGCCCATACGCCCGCTGGCCCTCGGGCGTGCGGGCCAACACTTCCGGGTGCATCGCGGCCAGCCAGGCCGGCACCGCATATGTGGGGGTGCCGACGATGACCGAAATGCCATGCTTGTGCGCGGCGGCCAAGGCCCGGTCCACATGGCTGTAGTCAAAGACGCCGGGCTGGGGTTCGAGTGTGGACCATGTGGATTCGGCGATGCGGATAGTATTGATCCCGGCCGCCTCCATCATCGCCATATCGGCCTCGATCCGATCCACCGGCATGTACTCGTCGTAATACGCCGCTCCGAACAGGATCCGGTCGACCTTGGCCGCCGGCCTCGCCTGCCGACCCCCATCTTGCGAGCGCCCCATACTCCCATTTCCTCTCATCGTTTCACCTGACTCCATCGACCAATCCTCCCAGTCTTGCACCAGTCCACTACGACCCGGCACGCGGCCGGATCATCTCATCGGATCACGAACGTATTGAAGGATCGCGGTTCCAACTCGGCTTTGAAGCCCGTCCCCCTGCCTTCGCCTTGACCGTCGATCCCCGCGCAGGAGAAGGGCATGGACCGCTCCAAGGCGTTCTGCACCACGACCACCTTGCTGCCGTCGGGGTTCGCGAAGGCCACTGACATCGCGCCGAAGTGCCCCCGATCCTCCAGCAGCCGGGCACCCGGCTGCACATAGTGCGAGAAGTGGCGCATGACGTAGTATTCGGGATTGCGCCGCACCTGGCGCGTCCCGGAGTCCACGGTGAACAGGGAGTTCTGCCGCCAGCCCCAGGTGCTCACACCCTCGCCCAGGACCATGTTCCAATAGGTGTAGGCTGTGGCGCCGGCTTTGAAGTAGCGGTTGACCAGCGAGAAGACATATTCCGCGTAATCCCAACTGTTCTCGCCCATACCGCACTCGGACTCCGTCTGTATCAGCTCCATCTCGGGCCAGCACTGGTGGGTGCGCTCTATGTCGTGCTGGCCGGCCCATTGGTAGCCTATGCCTTTGATGTACCGGCGGCATTGGCTATCGAAGAGGATGTTGTCCACGAAACGGTTGTAGTTGTTGAGCTCTATGCCGGCAGCGCTGAATTTCATGTCTTCGGGACCGTTCAAGGTGCCAAGGAAAATGTCAGTGCCCGGCGCTTCCCTGGTGAACAGGGGGCCCAGGTAGTCACGGATGAACAGACGCAGATCATCACTCGACCACAGGCAGGAGGGGAACTTCTGGTCGGCAAAGACCTCGTTCTGCACATGCAGCTGGTTGATGCGGATGCCACGCCGTTCGTATTCCTGCACGTATCTAAGCAGGTAATGCGCATAGGCGGACAGATTCTCGGGGCTGGTGACAATACGGCCGAAGTTGTAGACTTTGGGGTTCTTCATCCAAGTGGGAGGGCTCCAGGGGCTGGCGAACAGCGTCATACCCGGCTGGTAGCGCTGCGCCTGTCGGATATACGGGATGAGCGTGGATTCGTCATGTTCCACACTGAAGTCCTTGAGCCCGTAATCGCCTTCGGTTTCGTCATAGCTGTACCAGGAGGCCGCGAAGTCGTTTGCGGCCACTGGCGTACGGTTGAAGGTGAAATTCAGCCCGTCCGGGCTGAAGAGATCCCGTATCACGCCTTCGAGGTCCTTGTCCTCCAGCTCCTGCAAGGGCAGCCATCCCAGTTCGTTGAAACAGCCGCCGAAGCCACGCAGCCTCTGGAGACTGCGACCGGTGAGCTCCATGTCCTCTGAGGACACCATGGCAGACGGTTTAATGGCCCGGCTGGCGAGTCGGTTCTGTCGGGTGGTCGATACCCATTCGATTGTTTCAGTCATATTCCACTTCCTTGTGTAGATGACCGGTGTCCGTCCTAAGCCAGGAGCCGTCGGCCGGACACCGGTACCACCGGTATTGTTCCTTGAAGATCAGGGGGCCGGCCGCTCACTTGACGGTCTTGATGGCCATGATGAAGACGCAGCCCACCAGTGCTGAAGCAATGGCGGTCGGGAAGGCCGCCGCATAGCCGAAACGCAGGACGATGGCGGACATGACCAAGGGGCCCGCCATCTGACCCAGCGTGGTGGACAAATTGAGGATGCCCAGGTCCTTTCCGGCCTGGTCCTTGCTGGGCAGCACGTCCACGTTCAGGGCCTGGTCAACGGAGGAATAGACACCGTAGCCGAAGCCTGCGATGCCGGCATAGAGGAACATACCCATGGAGGTCGGGATGATCCACGGCATGGCGATGCCGACTGCGAATAGGACGGAAGCCACGACGACCGGGACCTTACGGCGGCCGATAACATCGGATACCGGGCCGGACACCAGCGAACCGACCAGGGTTACGACCATGGTGATCACCGACATGACGGCGATCGTGGCAGCAGCCTCGGCCACGGTCTGCCCGACATACTTCTCCACGATGTACATCTGGTAAGTGGAGATCATCTGGTAGCTCAGGAGCATGCATAAACGGCCAACGAAGGCCTTGTAGAAGTCATGGGCGCCATGCAGGCGAGGTGGTTGGAAGGACTTGAGCACATCCAGCAGGGAGCCGCCGTCCTTTGGCAGATAATCTGCGCTCCGCTCCCTGGGCATGATCAGAATGGCCACGATGCCGCCCAGGAACATGAGGCCGCCCGCGAGCGCAAACCAGGGATCATACGCGAAACGAAGGCGGCGCCCAGCAGGGAGCCGATGGGGGAACCGACGGTAGAGCCGGCACCGTAGAAGGCGGAGAGGGTACCGCGCACGCCGGATGGCACCCTGTCGGACAGGACCGCAACCAGGGGCGCTATCATGCAGTTCAGCCCGAACATGCACAGGCAATACACGACGGTAAGCAGGATGGGGTTGGTCGTCATGCCAGTCAGGAAGAGCGTCACTCCACCCAGGACCGCGCCGCCAAGCACCCACGGCGTCCTACGGCCATATCTGGAGCGGGATCGATCGGAGAAGTTCCCGAACATGAGGTTTGACACCAGTGAGGCCACGGCCGTGCAGGCGTTGACCACCCCGATGAGGTATTCAGGGGAGACACCGGGGACCTGCTTCAGATGCTCAGGCAGCAGGACCAGGCTTACTATGCCCAGGCCGGACATCCAGAAGACGCCGAAGAGCAGGAAACTCAGTCCGAACCGGACGATCGTCCTGCGCTCCACCGGTCTTCCCGTCTCGGGCGAGAGCGTCGGATCCTTCTCCGCGGCCGCTATCGCGGCCCGGTGCGCCGCCAGGCGTTCCTGGGCGGAACCCGTTTCAAAAACAGAGTCCTTCATACGGCGACCCCTTTCCTTCTCCATGGTCTGCATTGACGTATCCGATGGTTGGCAGATGGCAACCGCTCTGTTATCTACCAAGCATTAGATAACTTATATCTAATACGTATCGCCCAGTTTTGTCAAATGAATAACCGAAGTCTCACGTCCGCAGCGGCCTGTTCGACGAGCCGAAGTAGGGCTGCGGCTACGATGGAGAACCGAGATTCGAGCCCGGCGACGGAATCCCCCAATACGACCCGCCGTCCGAACAGGCTTTATCGCAAGCCGTCACGGGCGGCGGGAAGGTGAGGAGCGAGACAGGCATGCCCAGGAAAATCCGCAAGGCCCCCCAGACCCGTCGCGATGAGATAACCCAAGCCACGGCCCGTCTAGTCAGCGAGAAAGGATACAACGGCATAACACTGCAGGACGTAGCGGATGCCGTAGGCATGTCGAAACCGGGCATCCTGCATTACGTCGGATCCAAGGAAGGGCTGCTCTCCCTTATCGTCACGGATGTCTACGTGGTCTATGGCACCCCAGAGGAGTTCATAACCACCGGCCTGCCCGGCGCCGATCCCCGCGAGCCGCACTTTCCCGCCTACCTGCGCTACCTCGTCAAGCACAACGTCGCCCAACGCCAGCTGGTCCGGCTCTTCATGGTCCTCCAGTCCGAGGCCTTCGACCCCGACCACCCCCTGCACGACTACTTCGAAGGCCGCGCCGACCGCGTATGGAAGCATTATTCGCACATCCCATGGGCCCTCCCCACAGGATGGGACTGGCGGCGCGACATGCGTCCCCATGTGCGGATGAGCCTGGAAGCCATGGACGGCATCCAGCTGCGCTGGCTGCGCCGGCCACCCATCGACTACGAGCGGGAATGGGCGGCTTTCGAGCGCATTCTCTTCCCCTCCCCTACCTGGGACGATTACCGATAGGGGGACGCGGCTTATAGGGCTACTGAGTGCGGCATCCAGCCTCTCACGACACTTCCAGGACCGTTGTGGAATCGACACCTGAGCGTGAGGCGCCGGCATCAGCCATAAGCTTGGTCATGGCCCTGTCACAATCGTCCTCTGCTGAAACGTCTTCCGTGGGGGCATCCGGACCTCCTGCCTTCTCTCGCTTTTTTGCGGCGGCGATCATCAGTTTGATGCGGTTGAGCTGGTTGGCTTCGGAGGCGCCGGGATCGTAGTCGATGGAGACGATGTTGGCCTGCGGATGCTTGCGGCGGATCTTGCCGAACATGCCGCGGCCGGTCACGTGGTTGGGCAGGCAGGCGAAGGGCTGGGCGCACACGATGTTGGGCGCACCCTCCTCGATCAGCTCCAGGATCTCGCCGGTCAGCAGCCAGCCCTCGCCGGCCTGCACCCCCAGGGAGGTGACGGTCTCGGCCTTGGCCCGCAGGTCACGGATGGGGCTGGGGATGTCGAATTTGCCGTCCGAGGCCTTGAAGGCCTTGATCATGGGCGAACGGTAGGCGTCGGCGGCCTTCAGCACCATTTTCTTGAGCCCGACCGGGCCGCCGGTGCCCAGCTGCTCCTCGTTCCACTCGGCGTTGGAGATGCCGTTGACCATGAAGTCGCAGATGCCGGGCAGCACGGCCTCGCAGCCCTGGTCCTCGATCAGGTCCACCAGGTGGTTGTTGGCGTCCGGGTGGTACTTGACCAGGATCTCGCCGACCACGCCCACGCGCGGCTTGCGCGGGATGTCGCGCAGGGGCAGCTGGTCGAAGGCCGCCACCATCCGTTTCATCAGCGTCCGGTAAGGCAGGAAGCCGCGCCCGTAGACCCGCTGGGCGGTGGCAGACCAGCCGTGGTGGGCCAGGGTCTCCTTGCAGATGGTGTCCCAGGTCTTGTAGAGGGCGTTGGCGGCGCCTGGCTCCGCCTCGTAGGGACGCACCCGCAGGAGGCATTCGATCATGGCGTCGCCCAGGTAGAAGGCCTTGACGGCCCGGTGAAGGAGGGCGGGTGTGACCTGGAGGCCGGGGTTGGCGCGGAACCCCTGGACGCTCAGGGTGATGATGGGCACGGAGCCGTAGCCCGCGTCCGCCATGGCCTTGCGCAGGAGCCCGAAATAGTTGGTGGCCCGGCACATGCCGCCGGTCTGGGTGACGATTACGGCACAGCGGTGGGGGTCCATCCGCCCCGACAGGAAGGCGTTGACCAGCTGGCCCACCACAATGATGGCCGGGAAGCAGGCATCGTTGTTGACGTATTTGACACCGGTGTTGATGTCGTCCGCAGAGGCGTGCTTGAGCAGTTCCACCTGGTACTTGCCGCTGGCGAACACCGCCTCAAGCAAGGAGAAATGGACCGGCGACATTTGCGGACACACGATCGTGTACTTGTGGCCCATC
This sequence comes from Bifidobacterium xylocopae, assembly GCF_003315615.1. Taxonomy (GTDB): domain Bacteria; phylum Actinomycetota; class Actinomycetes; order Actinomycetales; family Bifidobacteriaceae; genus Bombiscardovia; species Bombiscardovia xylocopae. The sequence continues at coordinate 9,659 of NZ_PDCH01000011.1, read as the reverse complement.
TCCTTGGTGAAGGCGTTGACATGGGCGTACTTGGACAGGCTGGGTTTGTCGGCGGCAGCGGCCCCCTCGGCGGGCTCCGGTGCGGACCGGGCCTGGGGGGCGGCGGCAACCGTGACGGGTTCGGCGGCTTCGGCGTCCGTGGGCGCTGCCGGCTGGGGGGCGACCGGCCGGTCCTTGCGGGCGGTCAGACCGTAAGGGTGGAGCTTGACCAGGCCCTGGTCGCTGCGGTCGTGCAGGGCGATGTAGCGAGCCAGGACGGCTATGGAGGCACCATTCCCGGTCAGGCTGACCTTGCGGGCACCAGTGTTGCGGAAACCGTCGCCGGACGCTGACTCGTGGGCTGTCTCTGCGATTGCCATCTCGGATTCCCCTCTGGCCTTCGACTCAAGCTCAGACCCGGGCTCAGACACGGGTTCGGCCGTCGTCTCGGGCGCTGCCTTCGAGTCCGCTTCCGGCTCTCCCCCGTCCCGTCGAGCCCGTTCCTCCATGGCTGCCTTGAGGGAGCGCAGGCGAATCTTGGCCGCACCCAGGTTGGACACTTCGTCGATCTTGAGCTGGGTGTATACGTCGCCCTTGTCGGCCAGGATCTCCTGCACCTGGTCAGTGGTGATGGCGTCCACGCCGCAGCCGAAGGAGACCAGCTGCACCAGCTGTACGTCCGGATATTCGGAGACGAAGCGGGCGGCTGAATAGAGCCGGGAATGGTAGGCCCATTGGTCGGTGACGCGCAGGGGCATCTTGGAGTTGTCCGCCGTGCCCGCCGGCACGGTCTTGCGGAAGAGTTCGGCCCGGCTGGAGTTGGAGGCCAGGGCCCGCTCCCCCGCGTCGGGGAGCACGTAGTCGGAGAGCTTAGGCAGGTGCTTGGCGTCCAGGTTGCAGATCGAATCCTCGGACAGGACGGCCAGGCCCAGGGAGCAGATGGTCTCGGGGATGCCGTGGTTGATCTCCGGATCCACATGGTAGGGCCGGCCGGACAGGACCACACCGCGCACGTCGTGCTCGCGCATGTAGGCGAGTGCGCGCAGTCCCTCCTGACGCACGTCCTCCTTGAATCGGGCGTCCTCCCGGTAGGCCGCCTGCACGGCCCGGCGGACCTCGTCCTCGCCCACGCCGGCCCAAGCGAACTCCGCGGCCACGCGCTCTACCAGCTTGCCGCGGTTGGCCAGGTTGAAGTATGGGCGCATGAAGCGCACGCCGGGCCCCGCCAGCTCGGCCATGTTCGCCTCGACCACCACCGGGTAGTTGGCCACGATCGGACAGTTGTAGTGGTTGTCGGTGCCGCCCACCAGCTCCTGCTCGTACGAGACGCAGGGGTAGAAGATGGTCCTGACGCCCTTGTCCAGCAGGGATCTGATGTGCCCGTGGACCAGTTTCGCCGGATAGCAGATGTTCTCGGAAGCGATCGATTCCATGCCCGACTCGAACAGGTCGTGGTTGGAACGCCCTGACACCATGACCCTGAAGCCCAGGGAGGTGAGCAGGGTGAACCAGAATGGATAGTCCTCGTACATGTTGAGCACACGCGGGATGCCTATATCGCCGCGGGTGGCCTTATCGGGGGTCAGACGGCGATAGGCGAAGGCGCGCTTGTACTTGAAATCGTACAGGTTGGGCCGGTCGGACCGCTTGCGGTTCTTGTCGCCGCCGCGTTCGCAGCGGTTGCCGGTCACGTAGCGTCCCCCGTCCTCGAACTCGGTGATCGTCAGCTTGCAGTTGTTCTGGCACAGGCGGCAGATGTCATGGCTGGTGGTCATGCCCAGATGGTCCAGGGCCTCGCCGGCCAGCAGGCCGCTCTCGGCCCGGCCCAGGCGTTCGTCGACCCCCTCTCCCCCGTCGTCCGGGCAGTGCATGCGGGCCGTGAGCGCGGCCCCGTATGCGCCCATGAGCCCTGCTATGTTGGGCCGGGCCACCCGCCGGCCCGTCAGCAGCTCGAAGGCCCGCAGGACCGCGTCGTTCAGGAAGGTGCCGCCCTGGACCACCACCACGGGCCCCAAAGCGTTGGCATCACGCAGCTTGATGACCTTATACAGGGCGTTGCGCACCACCGAGTAGCACAGGCCGGCGGCTATGTCTTCAGGCGAGGCGCCTTCCTTCTGGGCCTGCTTGACCGACGAGTTCATGAACACGGTGCAGCGCGAGCCAAGGTCCACTGGGGCCTTGGAAGCCAGAGCCTGTTGGGTGAACTCCTGGATGGAGACGCCCATGGAACGGGCGAAGGTCTGAAGGAAGGAGCCGCATCCGGCCGAACAGGCCTCGTTGACGCAGATGGAGTCGATCACCCCGTCATTCACTGCGATGTACTTCATGTCCTGGCCGCCTATGTCGATGACCGAGCTGACACCGGGGCTGATCTCCTCGGCCGCCCGGTAGTGGGCCATGGTCTCGACCACGCCCTCGTCGACATGCAGGCCGGCGGCGATCAGACCCTCCCCATAGCCGGTGGAGCAGGAACGGGCGATCCACGCCTCCTCAGGCATGGCCGCCCGCACGTCCCTGACGATCCGGGCGGCCGCGACCAGGGGGCTGTCCTGGTGGGTGCTGTAGGTGGACCAGACGATGGTCTTGTCGTCGTTGATCAGGGTGGCCTTGATGGTGGTGGACCCCGCATCAATGCCCAGGAAATGCGGGCCGCGCGCGCCTTCCAGGTTTCCGGTGGCGACGGTCTCGCGGGCGTGGCGCCGCTCGAAGTCCCGACGCGCGGCCGACGTCTTGAACAGGGGGTCGACCGTACGGGCCGTGGAGGGCATGGATTCGAGCGACTCCAAAGCGGAAAGGACCCCGTCCAGGCTGGACAGGTCGAAGTGCCCCTCCTGGGCTCCTACCGATCCGGGACCCGGGGCCGCGACCTGACCGCCGCCGGACCCGGAGTCGTATGACGGGGTGCCGCTGTCGGACCCGGTCCGACCGCCTGATTGCAGGCGGCATGTGTTGCGACCGCCGACCGTGGCATCCTGCACGGCCGACCGTTCCAAGCTGACGGCATCCACCGTCCGGACCCTTCTAGCCTCTCCCGGGTCACGCCCCCAGGCCGGGCCGAAGGGGTCGTTGACATCGGTCTGCGGCGAATAGGCGGTGGACGCGCCGGCGGGGTCCGCCACTCCGCTCCCATCCCCACCTGCCGCAAGGGCCGCCCCGTAAGCCACATACAGGTGGGCGGCCTCGGGGTTGATGTAGGAGGCGACCTTGCCCTCCAGCAGGCGCTTGAAGGCCTCGCGCAGCTGGGGCATGAAGAAGAGGGGGCCGCCCAGGAAGACGACATTGCCACGGATGGGCCGTCCACAGGCCAGTCCTGATATGGTCTGCGTGGCGACGGCATTGTAGATGGAGGCGGCCAGGTCCTCCTTGGCCGCGCCGTCGTTGATCAGGGGCTGCAGGTCGGACTTGGCAAAGACCCCGCAGCGGGAGGCGATCGGGTAGATGGTCCGATAGTGGGAGGCCAACTCGTTCATGCCGGCCGCGTCCACGTTGAGCAGGGTGGCCATCTGGTCGATGAAGGCGCCGGTGCCGCCCGCGCACGACCCGTTCATACGCTGCTCAGGCGTGGGCTTGAGATAGGTGATCTTGGCGTCCTCGCCACCCAGCTCGATGATCACGTCGGCCTGGGGATAGGTCGCGGAGATGGCCTCGGTCTCTGCGATGACCTCCTGGACGAACTCGGCGCCCAGCTGCCGGGCCAGCTCCAGGCCGCCCGATCCTGTGATGGCCATACGTATGGGGCGCCCCTCCATCCCCCCGCGGGCCAGGGACAGCTTGATGTCGGTGACCAGCTCCGCCACGCACTGGCGTACGTTCGCATGGTGCCGGCGGTAATCGGTGAAGAGGGAGTCCTCCAGACGGGAGGACCCCGCCAGGACCACCGCCTTGACCGTCGTCGAACCAATGTCGAGCCCCACGCGCAGCGGCGGATGCGCGCCCCGTCCGCTCGCTTGCCCCTCGTCCATTCGCTCCTGCGCCATCAAGCCAGAACCCCGCATCCTGCCGCCTGAGGAACCGACGCCCGGCTTCCGCGCCCGCCCATAACGGCTCATATGCTTTATATGCTATCGCCTGACCCGACCGGAAGTCAGCAGCCGGCACAGGAAAGATACGCTTGTAGCATAACCCGCGTTCGCTTTGCAGACCCCGGATCCGCCCTGCGCGGGCCTATGCTTTGTCCCTGACTCGCGGGATTGTGGAAGCCGGATCATAGACAGGATGTAAGGAGGCCAAGGTGCGCTTGGACATGGCCATTGAGACGGTCTTCGGGCCTGGCGGCAGCTACTCGGCAGGGGGCTCCCCCGCCGGTTCGATCAACCAGCCCAAACCCTTGAGCGAACTGCCTCGGCTGGCACGGGACACCACAGCCGAAGACCCCTGGCCCGTGTCCGTGCTGAGCCAGAAGTACCACGACGCCGTGGCCCGGTGGCCAGGTGCCTGGGTCGAGGGCCAGATCGTCGAGATCAACACCCGCAGGGCCGGCTCGGCCTACCTGACGGTCCGGGACAACTTCGAAGATATCTCCGTATCCGTGATGGGCTTCCGGGCGTTCGCCGCCAAGGCGCGGGACTTCCACCAGGGCGACCGGGTGGTGGTGCATGGCAGGCCGGACCTGTGGGTCAAACAGACCCGGCTGAGTTTCATGGCAGACGACATCCGCCGCGTAGGCACCGGCGACCTCAAGGAGCAGATTGAGCAGCTGCGGCGCCGCCTCAAGGGCGAGGGCCTCTTCGATGCCGCGAACAAGATACCCCTGCCCGAGTTTCCCAAACGCATCGGTCTGATCTGCGCACCCCAGGCAAGGGCCGAGGGCGATGTCATCACCAACGCACGCCTGCGCTGGCCGACCATCGAGTTCTCCGTGATACATGCCCATGTACAGGGTCCGCAATGCCCTCCCGAGGTGGTCGCCGCCATCAGGAAGCTGGATTCTGACCCGTCGGTGGACGTGATCATCGTGGCGCGCGGAGGGGGGTCCTTCGAGGATCTGCTCGGCTTCTCGGACGAGGCTGTGGTACGCGCAACGGCCGCCTGCGAGACGCCCATCGTCTCCTCGATCGGCCATGAGGACGATTGGACGCTGATCGACCTCGCCGCCGACCTGCGCGCGTCCACCCCCACCGACGCCGCCAAGCGCGTGGTGCCCGACGTCGTCGAGCAGGAAGGCATCATCAGCGAAGCGCGTACAAGGATCGAGTCGCGCATCCGCGCTTTGGTGGACAACGAGACCCGCATGATCGAGGGCTACGCCAACCGCCCCAGTCTGACGCAGCCATTGACGATGCTGGACAAACCCCAGCGGTTCGTGGACGACGCCCAGGTACGTCTGGACATAGCCCTACGCAGGATCGTGGATGATGCCTCCCTTACGGTGGAGAAGCTTCAATCATCCCTGACCGCCCTCTCCCCCCAATCCACCCTGGACCGTGGCTACGCGGTGGTCCAGACCACCGACGGGGCCGTGGCGGACGACGCGAACGCCATAGCGGACGGGGCGGAGCTCAGGATCACCCTCAAGCGTGGCGCCCTGGCCGCCAGTAAGACGGCCAGCCTGGACGACGGACGCTGAGCGGGGCCATCCCGCCGCATCGGCCACAAGAGCGACGACCGAGCGGCAACGAGAACACGAATGACCGAAACGAAGGAGCCGACAATGGCAGACCAGCAACAACACACCGACAGGAACCAAGAGGCACTGGCCTCCACATTGAGCGAAAAGGAGCGTGAGGCAATCGCCAAACTCCCCTACGAGCGCGCCCGCGACCAACTCATCGAAGCCGTGCAGGCGCTTGAGGCCGGCGGCCTGGACTTGGACGCCTCCATGCGCCAGTGGGAGATTGGCGAAGCACTGGCCAAACGCGCCCAGGAACTCCTGGGACAGGTGCGAGCCAAGCTGGACGCGGCCCAGGCCGAGCAGGCCTCGGCGGGGGCCACGGCAGGCACCCAATCCAACCTGGAATAGGCGATGTCGCTGGCCGGAATCCCGATTGATTCCGGCTACCGGTCTAGGGGCTTGCGATCACTTCCGACGCAAGCCCCTAGGTCTACCTGACGTCCGCCACTGATGGACACGCAAGGCTTGCCCCCTGCTGAATCCAGCTGGCGATTACACACCGACCCAGATGGTACCAACCAAAGCGCGGTGGTCGGACCCGGGAATGGATATGGTCCTGAGCTGGCCGGCCTGTATGCCCCTGTCGAACACGATATGGTCGATCGCCGCGAACGGAGGCACGCCCGGGCGGTCGTTCGGCCAGCTCATCGTGAAACCGTGCCCCGAGTAGCGCGCGGCGTCCCGGAAGCGTGAACCCAGTAGATCACGGAAGGGGGCGTGGTCATACGAAGCATTGAAATCACCCAGAAACACGTAGCTGGTGTGTACATGACCCTTCATGGCACCCACATCCTCCAGGCTGCGCTTCCACCGGTCCCATTTGCCGACTCCCGGCGAAGTGGTGTGTACGGAGACAAACCGCACCCGGCGACCGCTCCCGAAGTCCACGGTGCCGGCCGGCATCTGAGAGGCGGCGGAATCCACATCATCCCGGGCCGGAGAGCCCATAGGGGTGGCCGACCACAGACCGTTGCCATACTCTCCGTCCGCCGAAGCGACCTTGGCGTAGGGCAGCAGCTTCCCGATACCCGCCCGCTCCAATCCGGCGACGAACCCCTCGGTGGTTTCCTGCAGGGCCAGCACCTCCACCCGGTTCTCCCGTACCGCCTGCACGATGGCCTGGGGATCGGCCCGCCCCTTGTAGACGTTGGCAGTCATGACCCGCGCGGCGTCGTCATCGGTCACAGGCAGCTCAGCGCTGCCTGCGGCCAAAGCCTCCTTGGGAAGGTCATGGTCGGCCGCGAAGAAGGGGTACTGCCAGGCGACGCCCGCGCACAGGCAGGCCAGTGCCAGCAGGGCGCTCAACCAACGCCGGGAGGCCAGCCCCAGCACCAGGGCGAACGCGGCCGCGAGGGCGAACCAGGGGGTGAGCGAGACGGTTTCTGGAAGGAAGGGCCAATCGGCGAACCGCCCGGGCAGCAGCCTGGCCCCGGTGCCCACCAAGGCGATCGCTGTCAGCAAGCGGGCAAGGACCGTGCCTATGAACCGAACCCATGGCACCCGTCCATTCACCGTCATGCCCCCGCCTCTCCGCACCGCTTATGCTCATCAACCGTGTTGAACGATTGTGCAGCCAGGCCAGGACCGGACCATCTCGGTCGGCGTACGGCGGTTCTAGCGGCGGTCATGCCTTCCGCAACGATGCCGGCAGGACCGCAGCAGGACGGTGCCGCCGGCCGCGACGCTCAAGGCGATCAGGGCCACGCCTGTCAGCCGCGCAACTGGCAACGCCCCTGACCGGGGCAGGGGGAAGTTCCTCGTATAGTAGACCGTCGCTTCCTGGGCGTCTTCGGTGAACTTGCCATTGCCAGGCAGCCTGGTCTCCTTGTAGGTATAGCCGTCGATGATCTTGCGATCGACCTTGATGTCGTCGTCCACTTTGGCGCTCACCTGCTCGTCTGGGGCGATGGCAACCCCGGTTTCGGCGTCCTTGTAATGGACGGTCACTGGCGCGGAAGTGGGTGGCGAGGTGACATATGGGGTCAGCACGGTGAACCAATGGTTCGTGCTGTTCACACCGCCTGGATTGACGAAGCTGATCAGGTAGAACTTGTTGTCCATGCCGGCCGCGGGTTCGACCGTATATCCGCCGAAAGGACTCTGCGTAGGGGCGGGTTCCTGCGGGATGCCACTCACCGAGAACGTGATCTTGCTGCCGTCCACCACATTCGGCCTCGACCCATCCAAGGCGCCGTTGTAGAACACATTGATGAGTCCGTTGCTGCGGGACATGATTCTCGCCACGGCCTTACCAGGCGCGCTGTCGAAAGGCTTGACGAAGGCCTGCTCGAACGTTTTGCCATTCGGCGCTTTGATCAGGTCCGCGTAATCCACGGTGACGGTCGGATTCGACGGACGGACGTAGACGGTCCTGGTCACCGGCCAGTTGTAGAAGTAGTGCAGGTTGTTGCGGTCCTCGGACAGGTTGCTGTTGCGGATACCGGAGAAGTCCGCGATCTGGTTGTACTGGAAATCGACGTAGCTGGTACCTGGGTCGTTGATGGCTGGAAGCAAGGGGCTGATGTCACTGATCCTGTTGCCGAAGAAGTGGAAGGTGCGCAGCTTGCTCAGGTCCTTGAGCGGGGTCAGATCGGTGATGTCGCCGTAGGTCCTGTCCTGGCACTGGTTCATGCAGTTGGAGCTGTCCGCGTAGGCTGGGGGAACCTCCAAGAGGACATTGACGGCGTTCGATGCGTACTGCAAACCCTCCAGGGAGAAGGGGTCAGTGCCCGGGCGCCCGGATCGCAGCTCCCAGTACTCGGTCTTCTTGCTGCCGTCGGGCTGGGGGACGCTGGGATGGTTGGAGATGGTGGTGAGCCGGGCCATATCGGTTCTGGTGATGTCATCGACCGTGGCCGAAAGGCCCAGGATGCCCTCGCTCTGCATGTCCGCCAGGATGACCGCTTGCAGGGTCTTGTTGGGCATCCATGAATCGATCCCCGCGCCCCTTGGCGCAAGCTTCGGTTGCTGCGTTGCCTTGCTGGCGGGGTCGGAACCATCCGTGGTGGCGGAGGCGGGCCCATCCTTGCCGACAGGGTCGGAACCATCCTTGGTGGGCGGCTGCGCGGAAGACCCGTTTTCTCCGGTCTCGGCCGCCCTGGCCGGAGACGTGATGACCGTTCCCGCCAGGCACACCGAAATCAGTATGAACATGGCAATGATGGCCCTGGTGATTCTGGGCATAATCCAGCGCAAGTGCAATCCTCTCCTGCCCGGCTCCCCCGAGCGTCTTGCAGGTATATGTCAAGTGTATACCCTCTGTAGAGCATGTGAAAACATTGCTATTACTGGGTTTACACGATATTTTTTGTTGGACTTTATCCTTTATTTAGGCGGTCGAAGGGTTCCTCATAGCCCAGCCAAGGCGATGTGCCTTCGCGGGCGCATGCTACAGTGTTATAGCGTTGCCCCGGTAGCTCAGGGGATAGAGCACTTCTCTCCTAAAGAAGGTGTCGTGCGTTCGAATCGCATCCGGGGCACCATCGTCATACGCCATAGCCAATCAGGGCTTAGCCAATAGCGGCATGCGGCCCCACCCCCTGTCATATAGGGGCGGGGCCGCATGCCGTTCCTGTCGGTCAAACCACCGACGATCTCACTCCGTCAGCATGTGCCTGCCTTGCGAACGGCGAGTGAGTTCACGTACCGCGTAGGAAAGTGCCCCCAGCACACTGGCCAGACAGAGCAGGAGACCGATGAGTTGGTAGAAGGCGGTACTGCCGGCCTTGGGCAGGTTGAAGGCCCAGACGTATCTGTACCCGTTGCCGATCGTATACCTCTCCTGGCTGTGGCGGCCTAAGGTCCAGTCGACGGTGACATCGACATCGCCTTGGGCGTGCGCCGGCGTTCTGACCGACCATTGACCGCCACTGCTGCGACTGACCCCAGCGCCATTGAGACCGTCGAACTTGACGCCGGTCACCTCTATGGCCGGTTCCACACCTTTGGTGGGTGTGGTGCGGTTGGTGGTGCCGCCGTCACCCAACTGGCCGGCGTTGTTCGCGCCCCAGGCATACACCTCACCCGTGGCACCCACCGCAAAACTCTGCGCCCTGCCGGCACCCACCCC
>NZ_PDCH01000010.1 GCF_003315615.1 Bifidobacterium xylocopae | reverse complement strand
GCATACAGCTGGGGACGAAACAGCTGGGGCCAGCTCGGCAACGGCAGCAGCGACACCAACCCCCACCCCACGCCCGCGCGTGTGACCGACCCGGCCCCCAACACCCGCTGGACCACCATCAGCGCAGGCGACTTCCACAGCCTCGCCATCGACAGCAACGGACACGCATACAGCTGGGGAGACAACCGGTACGGCCAGCTCGGCGACAACAGCAACACCGACCGCAACACGCCCGTCCCCGTCGGCCTGCGCACCATCGCGGTCACCGGCATCACCCTCGACAGGAGCGACGCCACACCCCCACCCACCTGGAACACCGGCAACCACACCTGGGACACCACAGCACCCGCACACCCCGACGGACAGGTCACCGCCAACATCCACTGGACCCTAGCCGGCCAACCCCAACCCGACTACCCACTCACCTACACCTACACCCACCAATACACCCTGCCCAAAGCCGGCAGCATACCCATCCAACGACTCAGCGGAGGCACCCTCCTACTCCTCACCACCCTGGCCGCCCTCACCACAACAGCCCACCGGCACAGCCGCAGACACCAGCCACGCAGACACACCACCATCAGCGCCTAAACACCAAGGAGCGACACACACAACCACGGCCCGGCGGCAACACACACCACCGGGCCGTTCCCATACCCACCGGCACACGAACACCAAACCTCCGCCTGCCGCCCTTCCCCTACCGCGCGGCACCGATCCTCCCAGCATGCTTCGGACAGGCCGGAAAGCAATACGGAACCCTCCTGATGCCCCGCCCCGCGCCTATGATTCGGACCTGCGATCGTGCGCCTTCCACAGCCCATATCCGAGAAACCGGGCGCCGTCGACGGCGGCGACGAGTCCTTCGAGACTCGCCAAGGCCCGGCACCGGGCACTGGTCCAGGCAGACCTGGGCCGACGCAGCCTGGTCCCCCGCCCTCCTCCGCCGCCCCGCTCAGACGGAGGCCAGGTCGCCGACATCAAGCCGGTAGAGCTGGCGGAAGCGGGGGTTGTCGCGGTAGAGCCGGGCGGGAGAGCCCTGCATGGCGATGCGGCCGGAGTCAAGGAAGACCACCTGGTCGGCACTCTCCAGGCCTTGCAGGTGGTGGGTGACCCACAGGAGGGTACGGCCGGCCGTGGCCTCCATGACCATGGCCATGAGCTCCTGCTCGGTGACCGGGTCCAGACCGATGGTGGGCTCGTCCAAAAGCACGATCGGGGTGTCCTTGAGCACGATCCGTGCCAGGGCCAGGCGCTGGCGCTGCCCGCCGGAGAAGCGGGCCCCGCCCTCCTCCACCGGGGTATCCAGGCCCTGGGGCAGGGCACGCACCGCGTCGGCCATCCGCACGGCCTCCAGGGCCCGCCAGATCCCGTCGTCCGTGGCCGCCGGGTTTCCCAGGCGAATGTTGGAGGCGATGGTGGTGTTGAACAGGAAGGGCTGCTGGTTGAGGTAGCCGAACAGCCTGGGCCGCTCATGCTGGAGGGCGGCGACCGGCTGGCCGTTGATCAGGATACGGCCGGAGTCGGGCTGCAGGTCGCCCAGCAGCAGCTGCAGGATGGTGGTCTTGCCTTCGCCGGATGGACCCAGCAGGGCCACCTTCTGGCCGGCCTGGATGTGCAGGGACACGTCGTCCAGCAGCACGGGCTGGCCGGGGCCGTAGGCGAAGGTCACATGCTCGAAGTCGATGGAGCCGACGGGTTCGGAGAGCCTGACCTGCTCCACGGGCGCAGACTGCCGGGCTTCCACGCGTTCGCTCAGACCATTGAGATTGCCCAGCGAGTCGGTGTAGAGCGGCACTTCCGCGAAGGCCTGGGCCACCACGATGAAGCAGTCGATCAGTGGGAACAGGCTCAGGACCACGGCCGCCGCATAGTCGGCCATGCCGTCGGACCCGGTCAGGAAGAGCTGGCTGCCCACCAGGAGCCCAACGGCCATGACGGCGAAAATCATCTGGATGGCGAAGTTCCGCCAGCGCTCGAACCGCTTCTGCTCCCGCTGGCTGTCCATGACCCGGGCGAAGTCGTCGGCGCCCGTGCCGGCGAATTGCGCGCCCCTGTGGGTGATGACCCAGTCGGACAAGCCCAGGTAGCTTTCGGTGACCTTGGTGTATTCCTCCTGCCGCCGCGCCTTCTCCAGGGCGTAGTGGCCGTCGGCGAAGGACAGCGAGACCAGTGGGATCAGGACCAGCACCAAGGCGAAGAGCACGAACAGGAGGAGGGAGGAGACCCAGGAGAACACGCCCACGGCCATGGTGACGACCAGCCACATAAGGTAGGCCACGACCGTGGGGAAGATGGTGCGCAGGTAGAAGTTCTCCAGGTGATCCAGGTCATCGGCCAGCATGGACAGCACGCTGCCGGTGCGCTCATGCTCGGACAGGAAGGAGGCGTCCTTGGACAGGGTGCGGTAAAGCTGCACGCGCAGCCTGGAGACCACGCGCAGGACCCAGTCGTGGCTGCGGGTGCGCTCCAGGTACTTGAAGACCGGGCGGCCGATGCCGAAGGCGCGGGTGAGCACGATGGGCACGTAGACCACGAAGATGTTGAAGGGCCGGCGGGCCGAACGGCTGATCAGGAATCCGGAGGTGAACATAAGGCCGGCCGCGCACACGAAGGTGAGCGTCCCCAGGAAGAAGATGAGGGCCAGCAGGCCTTTGTTCATCTTCAGGTAAGGCCAGAACCAGTGGTCCCTGCCCCACACCTTCATGTAGTCGGTGCGTTCGGGGGCCCCGGCGCCGCCATCGGTCCGGCCGGACCCGGCGGCCGCCGCCGGTGCGGTCCGTTCAGTCGAGGTATCCGGCAATCTGGTTGCCTCCCATCTGCTCGATCAACCCGTCGAGGGGGCCGCCCCGTCCTATCAGCTCACTGGGGCTGCCCTGGGCCGCGATCCGGCCTTGGTCCAGCATGATGATGCGGTCCGCGGCGGACAGCCAGTGCAGGCGGTGCGTGGCGAACACGACCAGGTGGTCCTCCATGATCGGCAGGAGGGTCTGTTTCAGGTCGTATTCGGTCTCTATGTCCAAATGAGCGGTGGGCTCGTCGAACAGCAGGATCCCACGCGAGTCGTCCAGGAGCACGCGGGCCAGGGCTATGCGTTGGGCCTGACCGCCGGAGATGCCCCTGTGCCCCTCCCCGATCAGGGTGTCCAGCCGCTCGGGAAGGCTGTCCAGCCAGTCGTCCAGACCGGCCCGGCCTGCGGCCTGCTCCACGTCCCCGTCGCTGGCGTCCTGGGCATAGAAGCGGATGTTGTCGGCAATGGAACCGGAGAAGATGTACGGGGTCTGCGGGATGTAGGCGATGTGCCGCTGCCAGGCGGGGGCATTGAAGTGTTCGAGCCGGTGACCGTCCAGGTCGATCGAACCCGCCGAGGGGGCGTTGAAGCCTGCCAGGAGCTGCACGAGGGTGGATTTGCCGGCGCCGGAACGGCCGATGACGGCGATCTTGCCATAGCCATGGAAGGAGAAGGACAGATCCGTCAGGGCCGGTTCCACGGTTCCGGCGGACTCAGCGTCGGCCTCCCGCTCCGCCGGGCCGGGCTCCTTGCTTGAGTACCTGGACGACGAGGCCGAGGATTGCACCACCGCATCGGCCTGGGGCTTCGTGGGATACGTGTAGTCAAGGTGGCTCACGGTCAGCCGGCTGTCGGGGCCCCAGCCCTCCCAGTCAAGGCTGTCGTCCTGCGCGGGTTCCGGGCGCTTCAGCAGCGCCTGCATGTCCTGGAGGGCGTTCTTGCCGTCCAGGGTGGCGTGGTAATCGTCGCCGAACTGACGGATGGGCAGGAAGTAGTCGGGCGCCAGGATCAGGGCCAGCAGGGAGGGGAAGAGGGCGACGCTGCCGTTGATCAGCCTGTTGCCCAGGAAGACGGCCATCATGGCGATGGCCAAGGTGGTGAAGAAGTCGAGCGCGAAAGTGGAGGTGAGCGCCACGCGGATCACCGACATGGTGCGTTTGCGGAAACGGTCGGAGACCGAATGGATCTCGTCCTCGTACTCGTCGGAGATGCCCAGCATCTTCAGCGTGGGCAGGCCCAGGATCGTGTCGACGAAACGGGTGTTGAGCTTGCGGAACTGGGCGTACTGCCTGTTGGAACGGTCACGGGCGGCCAGGCCCAGGATGGCCAGGAAGAAGAAGAGGAGGGGCAGCATGCATAGGAGGATGATGCCGCTCAGGGGGCTCTGGGACCAGACGACCACCAGGGCGATCAGCGGGATGAAGGTCATGTCCATCATCTTGGGCAGGACCGTCTGGATGTAGGTCTTGACCTGGTCCAGGCCGTCGATCAGCATCGTGACGGCCGAGCCGGTGCCGCGCTGGTTCAGCGCGGCGGGGCCCAGGCGGAAGACCTTGGCCTGCACTTCGGGCCGAAGCCGGCGGACCACGCCGTCGGCATAGGTCGTGGCCAGTTGCTGCTTGGCCACTTCGCACAGCTGACGGACGGTGAAGGCGACGAAGAAAGCGACCGCCGGGAGCACCAGGGAAGGCAGGCCGCGCCGGTACCAAATCTGCACCAGCGCCCAGGTCAGGCCGGTGGCCTGGCCGCAGATGGCCGCCCCTTGAAGGATGGAGAGCGCGGCCAGGGCCAGCAGCTCACGCCTGATACCGGCGAACCGGAAGAGGCTTGTATCAATCAAGGGGCATACCTCCCATGACGAACACGACGGTCGCTGTCATGCGCTTCGTTCAGCGCTCCGTGTCAGCGGGTGACACCGATGGGTCTCAGGTCGGTCATGCTCACATCGTCGGAAACGAGACGCTTGCGCTGGATGAAGTAGGCCCAGATGAAGTAGGCCAGCATGATCGGCAGGAAGATGCACAGCACGATGGTCATGATCTTCATGGTGTAGGGAGAAGCCGAGGCGTCCTTGATCAGCATGCTCTTCGCCGGGTCGTCCGCCACCATGACGCGGGGGAAGATGCCGTTGAATATCCAGGCGATCAGGGCGATGAGTGTGACGCCGGAGGAGGCGAAAGCGAAACCGCCCCGCTTCTTGACCGTGCTGACATGCCCGCAGATCGTGGAGGCCAGGACCAGCACCGTCAGCAGCCAGGTGGAGACCGGGCGCTCACGGAAGAAGTCGGTCATGAACAGGGACAGGGCCACGAACACGACCAGGGCCGGGTAGGCGATCCAGTAGAGCTTCTCCGAGGTGTTCAGCATGCGCCGGGAATCGCCGGGGCCCAGCTTCAGGCTCAGGAAGTGCAGGCCATGCAGGAAGCAGAAGAACACCACCGCGATGCCGCCGACCACCGAAAGCCAGTTGAAGACGCCGAAGAAACCGACCCAGGCGTTGCCCTCATCATCCATGGGCACGCCCTGGATGAAGGAGGTGAGCATCATGCCCAGGAAGAAGGGTGCGAAGAATGAGCCGATGAAGTTGGCCCACTGCCACACACCACGCTCCCGGTCGGTCAGCGCATGCCCGGCGAACTCGAAGGAGACGCCGCGCAGGATCAGTGCCACCAGCACCAGGAAGAGCAGGATGTAATAGCCGGAGAAGAGCGAGGCGTACCACAGGGGGAAGGCCGCGAACATGGCGCCACCTGCGGTGATCAGCCATACCTCGTTGCCATCCCAGTGGGGTCCGATGGCCCGCATGAACTCGGCGCGTTCGTCACCGTTGCGGGCGACGAAGCGTGTGGCCATGCCCACGCCGAAATCGAATCCCTCCAGCAGGAGGAAACCGGCGAAGAGCAGGCCGATGACGAAGAACCACATACCTTGTAGGAAGCTCATGCCAATGCCACCTTCCGTTCAGCGGAACCGACGCTGGGAGCGGCAGGCCTGTCGCCCTCGTCCGGCTCGTAATAGGGACCCTGATGGAGCACACGGCGGGTGTAGAAGACCATGACCGCGCCCAGGACCAGGAAGAGGAGGAAGTACACAATCACGGAGAAGAGCACCTTGGGCACCGTGCTGGTCGGCGAGACCGCATCGGCGATCGTCTGATAGCCGTACACGATCCACGGGTACCGCCCCAGTTCGGTGACCAGCCATCCCGAGGTCGTGGCGCAGAAGGGCGCGAAGGTCAGGATCCCCATGATCCACAGTTTCCATCGGCTGGTCCACATGGTGTTCTTCTTCTTGCGGGTGAACCACAGCACCAGGATGGAGACGATCGCGAAAGCGAATCCGATGCCCACCATCAGCCTGAACACCCAGAAGAGCACCGTGGTCGGCAGATAGTAGTTCATATCCTTGCCGAACTTGGCGTCGTACTTCTGGTGGAGTTCCTTGTTGACGGAGTCCATGCCCGCGACCTTGCCGCTCATCTTGCCGTAGTAGAGCACTGAGCCCTGGCCGGGCACGTCGATCGACTTCTCGACCTTGTGGTCCTTCTCGTTGATCAGGGCCACGGCCTGCCAGGGTGCGGGATCGCCCGTATCCTCGTAGATGCCTTCGATGGCGGCCAGCTTCATCGGCTGATCGTAGACGATGAACTTGCCTTGGAAATCACCGTAGAGGATGGTGAAGCAGGCGCCCACCAGACCGATCACGGCACCCACACGCAGGGAGCGGGTGAACAGGTCCACCTTGGCGCTCTGCCTGCCGTCCGCCTCGACGGCCGCCACGTCCTTCCTGTCCTTGACGTGCATGCGCAGGAGGCTCCAGGCGGAGCAGCCCATGACGACGAAGGCGCCGGTGCACACCGAGGCGAAGAACACATGCGGGAACTCGACCCACAGCTGTGGGTTCTTGAGCAGGTCCGCGAAGCTGGTCAGGCGCACATGCCCGGTGGCCTTGTTGATCTCGAAGGCGACCGGGTGCTGCATGAAGGAGTTGGCGGTCAGGATCCAGATCGCCGACAGAATCGAGCCAGCGGTGGTCAGCCACATGAAGACCATGTGCCACACCGGCTTGAACCGGTCCCAGGTGAACATCCACACCCCGATGAAGGTCGATTCAAGGAAGAAGGCGACGAGCGCCTCGATGGCCAGTGGTGCGCCGAAGATGTCGCCCATGAAGCGCGAATAATTCGACCAGTTCATACCGAACTGGAACTCCTGGATGATGCCGGTGACGACGCCGACGGCGAAGGAGAGCAGGAAGACCTTGCCCCAGAACTTCGTCATCGTCTTGTAGACTTCCTTCTTCGTCACCACATACATGGTCTCCATGATCGCCACGGCCAAACCGATGCCGATGGTCATAGGCACGAAGAAGAAATGATAGATAGTCGTCATCGCGAATTGGAATCGCGATAACCCTAATACGCTCATTTCCTTCCTTCCTCTCTCTTACTGCTTACTTCAAGATACGTTCTTCCACGGCGGCGGACCGCCGGTGCTCAGTTGTTCCCCAGCACGGTTCTGAGACCGGCCAGCTCGAGCACCGAGCGGTCGTTCACGACCTTCTTCACCGCGCCGACGATCAGACCCTTGAGCTTCCAGTGGCCCAGGTAATCGATCTGGGCGACGCCCGCATACGGGCCCAGGGAGCATACGGTGCCGACGCTCTTGAAGGAGAACTTGCGGGTCGGACGCCCGGCCAGGAGGGCCGCGACGTTCGCAGCCGCGCAGTCGGCCTGGGCGACCGAAATCTGGGCGGTGGTCGGATAGAGACGGCCGCTGGAGGGGTCCGGTACCGCACTGACATCACCGATCAGGAATTCCCGGTGGTCGCCCTCCACGCTCAGGTCGTCCTGAACGACGACCCGGTTGCGCTTCGAATCATAGCCGGATGCGGGAATGACGGAGCTGCCCTTGACCCCTGTGGTCCAGATGATGGTGTTTGCAGGGAACGCCGTGCCATTGCTGACCACCTGACCCGGTCGAATGGCCGTGATCGGTGTGGACGTATGGAAATGGACCCCCCGCTTGCTCAGATAGTCCGTCGCCCAGGCGGCAAGCCCGGGTTCGAACATGGGCAGGATCTTATCCGCGGCCTCGATGCAGTCGATCCGCACCTTCTCCATCGGGAAACCGTGTTCCTTGGCCAACCGGGGCAGGCGGTGGACCAGCTCACCCAGGTATTCGATGCTGGTGAACCCGGCACCGCAGACCACGATATGCAAGTCCAGCTCGTCACCGCTTGCACGGTACCGGGCCAGGGTCTCCTCCAAATGCCTGCGGGCGGCCATGGCCGTGTCCACATCCACCAGGGGCAGACTGTTCTCCTCGGCACCTTCGATGCCGAAGGTCTCCGACTCGAAGCCCAAGGCATTCAGGAGATAGTCGTAGTCGATCGGCTGATGGGACTTCAGCAGCACCCGCCGGGCGTTCCTGTCCACGCGCTCGACCTCGTCTACCACCACGTCGACACCCGCCGGAGCCGCCTCCCGAATCGAAAAGCAGACATCCGCCGGTTCTTTCGTGCCCGCCGCCAGCTGATGGAGCTGGGTGGACTGGTAGTGGTAGGGGTTCCTATTGATCAGGATGATACGTGCGCCGACCTTGGCATGGGCGAGTTTCCTGGCGGCACGCAGACCTGCATACCCGCCGCCTAATATGGCGATAGTCGTCATTGCTTCCACCTTTGCTCACGCTTCGCTGTCGCAGCAATCCGGCGCACTCCCGTAAGGCCGAGCCTGTACAGAAGCGGCACGGCCACTGTGAATACACACTCAGTATATAAGGAAGTGAAGGTTTTGAACAATGCCATACCCGCCGAAAACCCCGTAAAGCCGCTGTTTTGTGGCATATGCCACATTAGGGAGGGGCCGGCGGGCGAATACGACGAAGCCGCGAGCCCGATATATCAGACTCGCGGCTTCTATCTCCACCGCTGGGGTACCTGGACTCGAACCAAGAATGGATGAACCAGAATCACCTGTGTTGCCAATTACACCATACCCCAAAGGGCTTGTGGTAACCGCTTGGTACGGCTACGCACAGACCGTCGTACCCCCGACCGGATTTGGACCGGTGTTGGCGCCGTGAGAGGGCGTAGTCCTAGACCGCTAGACGACGGGGGCTTACCTATCCGCCGCGCCATGACCCGGTTCAATGGGTCACGAACACAACGAATAGAAGTATATGTTACCCGAGATGCTCACGCAAGTTATTCAGCCGTCGGAGTGTCGTCTCCTTACCGATGATTTCGAGCGATTCGAACAGGGGCGGCGAGACCCGGCGGCCTGAAATGGCCACCCGCACCGGGCCGAAGGCCAGGCGGGGCTTGTATCCGCCGTCGTCCACCAGCGCCTGGGTCAGCACCGAGTGGAGGTGGTCCGTGGACCACTCCCCCTCAGCCAGGGGCGAAAGGGCCCGGACCGCCATATCCAGGACCGCCCCGGCCGAATCCTTGAGCTGCTTACGGGCATCGGGCGCCGGTTCGATGTAACCATCCTCGCTCAGCAAAGCCCCGACCATGCCGGAAACCTCGCCCAGGAGCCTGACCCGGGGCTGGACCAGCGGTGCCGCTGCGGTCAGGATCCGCCGCTCGCGCTCGGTCAACCCCTCCCAGGAGGCCGCGGAGACCACGCCATCGCGCTTGAGGTATGGCAGGGAACGATTCAGGAAGTCCTGGGGCTCCAGCATGCGGATGTGCTCGGCGTTGATGGCCGTGGCCTTGTCGATGTCGAAGTGGGCCGGATTCGCTTTGACGTCGCGGATGTCGAAGCGATCCACCATCTCGTCCATGGAGAAGACATCGCGGTCCGGTCCGATTGACCAGCCCAGCAGGGCCAGATAATTGAGCAGGCCCTCGCGGATGAAGCCATGCTCGCGGTGGAGGAAGAGGTTGGATTCGGGGTCGCGCTTGGACAGCTTCTTCTTGCCTTGCCCCATGACATACGGCATGTGGCCGAAAAGGGGGGTCCCCTTGGCCACGCCCAACTCGGTCAGGTAGCGGTAGAGCACGAGCTGGCGGGGGGTGGAGCTTAGCAGGTCCTCCCCCCGCAGGACCACGTTGATCCTCATCAGCGCATCATCCACCGGATTGGTCAGCGTATAGAGCGGATCACCGTTCGGGCGCACTATGACATAGTCGGGCACCGAACCGGCCTTGAATTCAATGCGGCCGCGGATCAGGTCATCGAAAGCCAGGTCCTCGTCCGGCATCCTGATACGCAGGGCGGGCTTGCGGCCTTCGGCCTTGAAGGCATCCTTCTGCTCCTGCGTCAGACCACGGTCGTAGCCATCGTAGCCGAAGGCCTTGGGGCGGCCGGCGGCCAGGTTCCGGGCCTCTATCTCCTCAGCCGTGGAGTATGACTCATAAGCGTAGCCGGCCTGGAGCAGCTTGGCGGCGACATCTTTGTATATGTCGCCGCGCTCCGACTGGCGGTAGGGTGCATCCGGACCACCCACCTCCACACCCTCATCCCAATCCAGGCCCAACCAGCGCAGGGCATCCAGGATCTGCCGGTAGCTCTCCTCCGAATCGCGGGCGGCGTCGGTGTCCTCGATGCGGAAGACCATCGTCCCATGGCTGTGGCGGGCCTGGGCCCAGTTGAACAGCGCCGTGCGGACCATGCCCACGTGTGGGGTGCCGGTCGGCGAAGGGCAGAACCTGACGCGCAGGTCCTTGGGGAGCTCGGGTTTCGCGTTCTTGTCGTGCTCTTGACTCATAGCCTCCATTGTGCCCCGGCAACCCGACGTTGGCCGCTGCGGACAAACCCGGACTGCGACTCAGCCCCTGGCCTGCTCCTGCTCGCGCTCCTTGCTGTAATGCTCGGGGATAAAGCGGGTCTGGTCATGCAGTTTAGGCCACACCACGATCTCGCCGGTCTCCAGCGAGCGCTGCACGTCGATGATGCGCTGGTTGGCGGATCCACGGAATTGCAGGAGGGAGTTCTTCTCCGTCTCGATATATCGGCCGTCCACCAGTATGTCCACGTACGACAGGAGTTCGGCCTTGTCCGGCGTCTCCCCCGGGCGCATCAATTCCTCCCATGTGTAACCGGTCCAGCACCAGATGTCCTTGCTGTGCCCAAACTCCTGGCGCACCCTCTTGGCCAGCCTGATAAGGGTCGGGGTATTGAGCAGGGGCTCCCCACCCAGGAATGTGATGCCCTGCACGTAGGACAGGGAGAGGTCCTTGACGATCCTGTCCTCCAATTCCTGCGTGTAGGGGTGGCCGGCCTGGAAGTCCCAGATGGAGGCGTTGTAACAGTTCTCGCAGCGGAAAGGGCAGCCGGAGACATAGATGGAGCAGCGTATGCCTTCGCCGTCGGTCATCACCAGTCGCTTGTAATCGGCGACGATGCCCCGGCTCAGCTTGCGCCCGTCCCATTGGCCTGCCTTGGGGTTGTTGGTCAACGGACTTGGCACGCCCGGCCCACGGCCGGTCTCCTCGGGCGCGAAATCCCGATGCCCGCCCGTCGCCGCACCATTCGTCGAGATGAACCCCTGTGACATACAACCTTCTCCCCGCCCCTCACCCGCCGCATCCCGGCCCGGGTTGGGCTGCACATGGTGATCGCGGGCCGCCGTCCCCGGCCGCACCCGCGATCCCTGTTTCCTGAATCATCCTTCGAGCCCAGACCGGCGGTCACCGCCGGGGCCCGTTACGGTGGCGCTCACTCCTCGACGTCGTCGAACCACTCCTTGGTCGAGCCGTCTTTCAACACCACGTGGCCGGTCTGCCCCTCCATGTGCTTGACACGATGGGCAATCTCCTCGTGGCGGCCATGGACCATGGGCCGCTGGACCGGATTGCCCAGATAGCCGCAGGTCCGCTTGGTCACGTTGCACTTCTCGGGATCGTCATTGCCGCATTCAGGGCACTTGAAGCCCTCCTCCGTGGGCTCGAAATCGCCTTCGTAGCCGCAGACGAAGCAGTGGTCGATGGGCGTGTTGGTGCCCAGGTAGCCGATGCCGATGTCGTAGGCGTAGTCCCACACCGCCTCCAAAGCCTTTGGATTGGCCTGCAGGGAGGGGAACTCGCAGTAGTTGATGAACCCGCCAGAAGCCAGGTAGGGGAAGTCGCGCTCGTAGGAAAGCTTCTCCATGGGGGTGGGCCGCAGCCAGACCGGGTAGTGGAAGGAGTTGGTGTAGAAGTCATGGTCGGTCACGCCATCGACCTTGCCGAACTTCTCCTGGTCCAAACGGCAGAAGCGGTCGGTCAGGGACTCGGCCGGGGTGGAATAGACCGAGTAATGGTAGCGCTCGGCCTTCTCCCACTGCTGGCACAGCTGGTTCATGCGGCGCACGATCGAGAGGGCGAATTCCTTGCCTTCGGGGTCCCATGAATGGTCCTGCATCCAGTCCTTGCCATAGAAGACCGAGGTGGCCTCGTACAGGCCGATGTACCCCAGGGAGATGGTCGCCCGGGAGTTACGGAAGAGGGTGTCGACCGAATCCGTGGGCTTCAGGCGGCCGAAGGCACCGTACTGGTACAGGGTGGGAGCATTGATCGGCGTGGCCTGCTTGCAGCGCATGATACGGAACTGGAGGGCGTGATGGGCCACTTCCATCCGCTGGTCGAAGATCTTCCAGAACCGGTCCTTGTCGCCGCGCGACTCCAAGGCGATACGCGGGATGTTGACGGTGACGACGCCCAGGTTCATGCGACCGTCCTCCTCGTCCTCCCCGGTCTCTGGGTTGACCCATCCCTGGAGGAAGGAACGGCAGCCCATGGGAGCCTTGAAGGAACCGGTGATCTTGACCAGGTTCTCGTAGAAGACAACGTCCGGGTACATACGCTTGGTGGAGCACTCGAGCGCCAACTGCTTCATGTCGTAGTTGGGATCGCCATCGTCGGCGTTCAATCCGTGCTTGATCGTGAAGACCAGCTTGGGGAAGATGGCGGTGTGGCGGTCCTTGCCCAGCCCGCGGATGCGAATCAGGAGGATGGCGCGCTGGATCTCGCGGGCGAACCAGGAGGTGCCCAGCCCGAAGCCGACCGTGACGAACGGTGTCTGACCGTTGGATACGCGGTTGGAGTTTATCTGGTATTCCATGGTCTGCATGGCGTCATAGATGGCCTTGCGGGTCAGGATCTTGGCATAGACCTGACGGGCGCGCACAATGGCCGGCGCATCCAGGTCGAAGGGGGCGTCCTCACCCAGGGCGGGACGGTCATCCAGGTGGATCCAGTCGCCTTCGCGGGCCTTGAGCCCCTGTACCACCTCTTTGGCCAGTTCGATGGGCTCCTCGTCGGGCAGGACCGCTTCGGCCATCTTGTAGTTCTTCTCGTAGTCGAGCCTGGCGTACCGCTCCAGCATCTCATCGGCGCGGTTGACGGTCTGGCCTCCATACTGGGAACCGGCGATGTCCTTGATGATCTGCGTGATCTGGGTGGCCGCCGTGCCGATGGACTTGGGCGAATCCATCATCGCGTTGCCCAGCTCGAAGCCATTTGCCAGCATGTCGCCGAAATCGGGCAGGGAGCAGTTGGTCTCGGCGGTGAATGGCGAGTAGTCGGCATCATGGAAGTGGATGTCGCCCTTCAGGTGGGCGTTGGCCACATCCTTGGGAAGCATCTTCAGGGCCGAGGCCTTGGAGACCGCACCGGCCAGCAGGTCGCGCTGGGTGGCGTAGACATTGGCGTCCTTGTTGGCGTTCTCCCGCACCAGGGACTCATCCTTGGAGGTCAGACGGTGCACGGCCTCCGTCACATCCGTTGCCTTGGCGCGGGCGATGTCCCGATTGAGCCGATAGGAGGTGTAGGCGCGGGCGATCTCGTAATAGTGGGCGTTGACGAGGGCATGCTCCACCAGGGTCTGGATGTCCTCGATCTTGACCGGGTTGGTGTAGCGGTCATGAATCTCGGACTGGACCGCGAGGGCCATGTCCCGGATCTCCCGCTTGAGCTTGGGGTCGATTTCGGAGTCCACGTCCTTGAAAGCCGCTTCGACCGCATTCATGATGTTCACAGGATCGAAATCGACGATTCGGCCGTCCCGCTTCTCGACGAGGATGCCGTCGACACCGTCGGACTCCCCTAGGACCTTATCGTCCTGCGTCCGACCCGCCATCACCTGCGTATCCATATCCAGCTCCTCCAAGCGGGGGCCTGGCCCCCGCGCCAGCGAGCGTAACCACACCCGCGTCGTTTCCTTCAACACCCCTAGCCTAACACGAATAAACACAATATCTAGGGGTTTTCCGCAATTCCATCACTACATATAGTTGCATACCCAAAAACTGTGAACTAGCACACACTGATGCATCCGGAGGCCTCCGGCGAAACCGTGCGAAGACGGCGCAAGCCGGCGGCCGAGCCGCCGAGACCCACCTTGTGCGACACGCGAGCGCTCCGACACGCCGTACCCTATGTCGAGACCCCTCCCCTAATTCGGTCTCCGGAGCCTGATGCCGGGGCTGGTCGCCCCGGTCCTACCGCGCCCCTCTTACCACCGGCCTTTTATACTGGTCATCAGCTTCGCGCGGTTGGTGGCAGCAGCCGCGTCATAAGGATCCAGTTGAGGCGGTGGGCAGGTGCATGGCCCCCGCCGGCGATCCGGGTTTCGCGCGGGCTCCTCACCTTCCCGGCCAGCGGCCCGGCATCGCAAGCACGCGCAGCAAGCGCGGAAGGCAAGGTGATGAGCAGATGAGGACACTGAAAAACGCACGGGCCCGGGCGGCCAGCGGCACGACATACGGGAAGGCCGCGGCAAGGCTCCCCAGGCGGACGTTGGCTGCCATCTCCGCCTTGGCGGTGGCCCTGGGGATCGGACTGGCGGGTTGCGGTTCGGGCCATGCCGGTGGCGACAAAACCGGCGACAGCATCTCCTTCATGCTGGACTGGACGCCGAACACCAACCATGTAGGCATCTACGTGGCACAGGAACTGGGTTACTACAAGCAGGCCGGGGTTTCGGTCAGGATCCTGCCCACGGCCCAGGCCGGCGCCGAGACCTCTGTGGAGAACGGGGTGGCCGATGTGGGCTTCTCCAAGCTGAGCAACCTGGCGGCATTCAACACCAAGGGGTCGCACCTCAGGCAGGTCTTCGACATCGGGCAGGAACCCATCGCCCGCTGGTGCGCGCTTGCCTCCCGCACGGACATCAGGACCCCCAGGGATTTCGACGGCAAGACATTCGTCAGCTTCGGCTCCGCCGAACAGACCGCAGTGGTCAGGCAAATGATCAGGAACGCCGGCGGAAACGGCGACTTCAAACGCGCCACCTCCGGCACCTCCACCTTCGCCACCCTGTCCTCCGGCAAGGGCGATTTCGCCGGCTTCTATGTGACCTGGGAGGGGGTGCAGTCCGACCTCAAGGGCCCGAAGCTCAACTGCTTCGTCCAGTCAGACTGGGGGGTGCCCGGAAACCCCGACCAGACCGGGTTCGTGGTCAAGGACGGCTGGCTCAGGGGCCAGGACCACCGGACCGCCCTGCGCAAGTTCGTGCAGGCCAGCAAACGCGGCTACGACTGGGCCTTGGCCCACCCCGACCAGGCCGCCGACATCCTGGTCAGGCAGACCCCCACGGCCCACATCGACCCCGCCCAGGCGCACACCTCCATGGAACGCATCGTCAAGGAAGGGTATTGGACCAAGCAACCCGGCGGCACGAAGCTCACCGGCAAGGTGGACATGGGCGATGCCCAGACCTATCTGGACTTCCAACAGGCCGCCGGCTCCTACCAGGACGCGAAGGGCGCCAAACCGGATCGCGCGCCGCAGGCCAAGGACCTGTGGACCGACGAGTTCGTCAGATGAGCGCCCCCGCATCCTGGACACGCGAGGGCAGGGGCCGGAAGCGCCCGCTCTGGAAGCGAATTCTCCCACCGCTGCTGACCTTCGCAGCCCTGGTCCTCATCTGGCAGTTCGGGGTTGACCTGGGCGGAATCTCCGAGCACGCCCTACCCTCCCCCTGGCTGGTCATACAGTCCACCGCACGCAATTGGGCAGATCTGCTGACGGCCGCACGGATCACGGCCCTGGAGGGTTTCGCGGGATTCCTGCTGGCCGCTGTGATCGGCCTGCTGACCGGCCTTGCGCTCTACTGTTGGAAGCCGGCCCACGACGCCCTCTACCCCTTGGTCGCCGCCGCACAGATGGTGCCATTGATCACCATCGCCCCCCTGTTCATCATCTGGTTCGGCTTCGAGCCGGTCGGCAAGGTGGTGGTGGTCGCTGTGTTCGGCCTCTTTCCCGTCGCCGTCCAAACCTACCGGGGGCTCAAGTCGGTTCCCGGCTTCTATCAGGATGTGGCGCTCACCTGCGGCGCCGGCCGGGCCTGGACCTTGTGGCACGTGAAACTGCGTGTGGCCGCCGGTCAGGTCTTCTCGGGCCTACGGGTCTCGGCCGCCTATGTGTTCGCCACCGCCGCCACCGCGGAATACCTGGGCGCGCGCGATGGCCTGGGCATCTGGCTCCAGTCGGCCTTCAACTCCTTCCAGACACCGCTCATCTTCTCCGCCACCCTGGCGATCATAGCCCTGACCGCCGTTCTGCTGGCCCTGATCGCCCTGGTCGAACGGCTGACGATCGGCGGAAACGACGAGGCGGAGTTCACGGCCGAACTCGGAAGCTGAACCGGCCCGGAACGCAGCCACGGCTTCCATGCCGCAGTGGACGCACCCGGTGCCTTTCTGCCATACTGTAACAGTTGGGAAAACCGCCCGTCGCGAACAGGCCGGCGGCCAAGACGGCGACCGTAAAGGTCGCCAGGCAAGGAAGCGTACACATGACGGAATTCGGAAACGAACCGCAGACGGGAGATGGTGGGGGCCAGCATCCGGGGAACGGGCGGGGACCTTACGTTCCCTCCGGCGAGACGGCCCCCTATGGGGCAGCAGGACAATACAGCCAGGGACAGCCTTACGGGCGGACCGACCCGGACCCATACGGCCCATATGGCCAGCAAAGCCAGCCGGATCAAACACCGCAGGCTCCGCAACCGGTCCAAACGCCCCAACCGGGGTATGGTCAGACGGCCCCCGTCCACAACCAAGGTCCCGGCCAACCCTACGGACAGCAGCCGCAAGCGCCGCAATACGGCCAACCGCAGTACGGACAGCCCCAACCGGGGCAGCAGCAACAGTACGGGCAAACACCTGGACAGCCGCCCTACGGTCAGCCTGCCGGCCCATTCGTCCCCGGGCAGCCCACCCTGCCCCAGACCCCACCTATGTACTCGGGGCAAGCTGGTCCTGGCGGTGAGCCGCCATTGGGCCAACCCTGGTATGGCATCGGATTCGTCGCGGCCATCAAACGATTCTTCACCAAGTACGCCGACTTCTCCGGCCGCGCCTCACGGGGGGAATTCTGGTGGGCCTTCCTCTTCCTTTTCCTGGCCGGAGGTGCAATCAGCCTGCTGACCATGCCCATGGGGTCTGCAGGCACCTACATCGGCTACGTCTGGGACCTTGCCATCCTGATTCCGAACCTGGCCGTGACCGTGCGGCGCCTGCATGACACCAATCTCTCCGGATGCTGGGTGCTCCTGCCGTTCGGGCTGACATACGGGGGCGCCGGCATCGTATTAGCCACCGTGGCCTCCGTCGACACATCCGCCTTGATGTCCGAGGACGCGACCATATTCACCCCTTCCATGGTCATGAATATGGGCTGGGCCCTTATGGCCGTACTCGCCGGCGGCATCGTCTGGCTGGTGCTGACCGTGCGCGCCTCCAACCCGGCGGGCACCCGCTTCGACAAAGGCGGCCAGCCCCGCTGATCACAGCGCCGGCCAGCCGCCTTCGGGCAGAGACCCGGATAAGCCCTTTACAATTCCACGGGGGGCTTGTTCGGGTCTTCCGGTACGTGCGCGAACTTGGCCTTCAGGGCCTCACGGCTCTTCCGCTCATCCTCTTCCTTGGCCTGCCGCTTGGCCTCGTCCGGATCCCAGAGCAGATCCTCACGGTGTGAGTCCCATTCAGCCCGCACCAGTGGGCCGGCCGCCCGGGCCAGAGCCTGCGGCGACGACAAGCCCAACAGCTCCGACAGCTGCCCGGCACTGATATAGGACCGGGGAATCTCCAGGCGTTCATTGAGTTCGTTGGCGAACAGCAGAACAGGCAGAGCCTTGACCGGACGATCGGCACTCGCACCGACGGCCCGGATCAGATCGCCGGCGGCCAGCATGGATCCGGACAGGCGAGAGGCGATGACCTGCGGGTCGGCGGAGGCTTCCAATTCCTGCCCTGGGCACAGCGACGCGAGCGCAGTCTGGACCACTTCGGCGCCAGCATGGACCTCGTCCTCGCTCCATCCGGCATTCAGACGTTCGGCTGCGACCCTCACGCGTTCGAAATCGCCGTCCTGAGCGAAGCCGGACAGACCATCACACGCGTCGTTGGCAGCCAAAAGCGCGTCCACAATCGTTTGGGGACGGCCCGGGATCTGATCGGCGCCTTCGTAGACGAATTCGGCATCGGGGATGGTCACTTCCTCGCCCGTCATCACCTGCGCCAGGGTCTGTGACATTCTGACCTGCAGATTCTCACCGTATTTGGCATCGTTATCCATCTGCATGGCATCTGTCAGCGGCCACAGCCCGATCAGACGAGACCCGGCCTCAGCGGCCTGCACCACTTCGGGCAACACCGCCAGGGCGTCAACCTGCTTGCTGTCAAATGCGTATGCCATCTGCCCTCCTTGGCCTGTTGGACGAATCGGACACGCCGGTCACGGCGACTCCTCTGCCATCATAGGTCATCGGGCCGCCCGGCCCACCTCCGCCGCGGGATCCGCATACGCAATGCCCAGTACGTCACCGCTGACACAGTCGATGGTGATTGACGTGACCGAGGCCAGCGCCGTGCCGCGCAGCAGCATGTTGTGCTCCGGGTGTCCGGTCTCCAGCAGATGCCGGTAGGTCCAGATGGGCGACTCGTGGCTCACCACCACGATCTGCTCACCCGGCCGGTCCCTCACTTGCTCCTGGACGAAAGCGGCCATGCGCTCGGCGATGGAACGGTAGGACTCACCCCAGGATGGCTCCATCAGGTCGGTCAGCAGCCGCCAGTTGCTTCGACGCCACAAGGAGCCCTCTCCCCTGCCTATCCGCTTGCCCCGGAACTCATTGCCGGCCTCGATCAGGCGGGTGTCCAGCTCCAGCTTCAGAGGCTGCCCTCCGCGCTCGGCACGCTCGCGATTGAGGCGGTCGAGGATGATTCCTGCGGTCTCCCGTGCACGCTCCAAGGGTGAGGAATAGATGGCGGAGACACCCTGCGTGGCCGGGTTCAGCGCCAGGAAACGGGCGGTGGCCGCAGCCATCCGCGCCCCACGCTTGGACAGGTGGAAGCCGGGAAGCCGCTCGTACAGCACATGATCGGGGTTGTACACCTTCCCATGGCGGACGAAGTGAATCGTGGTCGCTGGCAAAATCGTGCCTCCTGCCGCCGCCCCGGAGCAGGGCAGCCATGGCGTGTCGTCAACTATGTCCACTAAAGTTTGACACGGAACGCCAGCTGCCACAAGTCGCCCGGACGGACCGTCAAACCCCACCCCATCTCTCGCAGTTTCACATACACAGAGGAAGCCCGATGCCTCAGCAGATCACCGCAGCCATCAGGGAAGCAGGCCGCCGCATCCTTGGAGGATACGCCGAACTCCTGCGCATGCCGGGCACGGCCCGCTTTGCAATAGGCGCCGTGATCGCCTCCATGCCCTTCCCCATGGTGGGCATGACCATCACCATCTCGGTCCAGCATTACTACGGCTCTTACTCATTGGCCGGGGCCCTGACCGCCACGCAGGCCATCTCACTGGCGGTCATGAGCCCGGTCCTGGGAAAACTGGTCGACAAGTTCGGCCAGCGCCAGGTTTCGATTCCCACAATTGCGGTGTGGGTCGTCGCAGCGGTCAGTCTGATCAGCGCCATCAGCGCCCATGCTCCGGCCTGGGTCCTATACTGCATCACCCCATTCATGGCAGCGATCCCACCGTGGGGCGCCATGAGCCGTCGGCGGTGGACCCTGTTACTCAAGGGCGACCATGTGCGCACCGAACGGGCCCTGTCCCTGTCCGGGGTGTTCGACGAAGCCATGTGGGTGGTGGGCAACCCTTTGGCCTCCATCCTGGCCGTCGCCTCAGGGGTTCTGGCCTTCTCGTTCACCGGCGTGTGCGTCATCATCGGTGCGCTGATGTTTCTGACCGAACTGTCCACCGAGCCGCCGTCGCAGACCGCACTCGCCCGGCAGGAGGGCGTCTCCCGCAAGGACTACCGCCGCAGGCAGGCCGAGCTCCAAGCACAGTTGGGCGGAGGGGGCGTCTCCTCGGGCTTCTGGAGCGCAGGCCTGATCGCGGTATGTGTCACCTGGTTCGGTTTGGGCGCCTTCCAATCCGCCGCCTCCATCTCCATCATCTCCTTCGCCAGCGAGCAGGGCATGAAGCAGATGACCGGGTTCGTCTTCGCTTGCTTCTCCTTCTCCTCGCTGATCGGCGCCCTCCTCTACGGCGCCAAGAGCTGGACCATCCCCCTATGGAAGCGCTTCTACTTCTGCCTATTGGTGGTCAATCTGGGTATCGCCTCCTTCATGTTCGCCCGCAACATCTGGACGATCATGGCCATCTATCTGGTCATCGGTGTCTGCCAGGCACCCACCTGGATCAACGGGAACCAGCTCATGCTCCACCTGGTCCCACCCATCCGCTTCACCGAAGGCATGGCCTGGCTGAACGCCATGAACTCCATCGGCTCCTCGGCCGGCTCGGCCATCGCCGGTGTCTTCATCGACCGCTACGGCTCCCGGGGCGGGTTCGGCGTAGTCACCGCCCTGGCCCTGACCAGCCTGGCCATCGCCTTCATCGGTTTCCGTCAGATCAAGGATTCCACCGAACGCCCGGACCTGACTGTCATGGCCACCTGATCCGTCCGAGCGCAGGAATAGGTATCGGTGATCGGGCGAACATCCGGCGGCGGGCTTCGGTCTGCCGTGGAATCGGGCCGGGCCATGCTGTATGGTTTCACTGTGCGAAAATTGATTGAGCAAGTGGCCAAGTTCGGTGTCGTGGGTATCATCGCCTTCCTCATCGACATCGGCGTGATGAACCTCCTTCTTCACTTCCACATCAACAATCTGGCGGCCTCCACGGCATCCTTCCTGATATCGCTGGCTTTCAACTACCTGGCGAGCATGAAGTATGTCTTCACCCATCGCGACGACATGGCCCGTTGGATGGAGATCCTGGTGTTCTTCGTCTCCGCCGCCATCGGCCTGGGCATCAACGAGCTCATCATCTGGGCCGGCACCTCCACGCTGCCAGCCGACGCGGCAACGGCCATGCACGCCAAGTACGTGCTTTACACCAACGCCAGCAAAATCGTGGCCACTGTCGTGGTCTCCATCTGGAACTTCATCATCCGCAAGTGGCTCCTGGACGCACCCGCTTCAGGCAGGCCCAAGGCGAAAGACTCCCTTGCCTGCCGCCTGGGCGCCTTCTCCCTGACCCACCGACCATTCGGCTGGCGGTAAGGACGGACCAGGACTATCCTGGAAGAACTATCGACCGGCTGCGGCGTCCCTGTTGGAGATGACAGGCCATTGCAGCAACCGGGGGACTTTTCCAGGAGGGATTCCATGCCTGTCATCCATACACACGTCTCAACCCCGCTCAGCGCCGAACAGCGTGAGCATATCAAGGCCGCGTACGGCCAAGCCATCACGGCGGTCCCCGGCAAATCGGAGGGCTGGCTCATGTGCCCGTTCGAATCGGACATGCCGATCTACTTCGGCGGCGACGATTCGAAGCCCGCCGCATATGTCGAGGTCAATGTCTTCGGCTCCGATGTGCCCCGCTCGTCCTGGGAGCAACTGACGGAATCCATCATGAAGGTCCTCGACCAGGAGCTGGGCATCCCTAACGACCGCACCTACATCCGCTATACAGCCACCACCGACTGGGGTTGGAACGGCTCCAACTTCTAACCCCATCGCCCGGGTCGCCCGGCTGCCGCAGGCAAGCAGGCATGGCGGGCCACCACGTGCACGTATAGGGAAAGGCTCCCGAACCCTTGCGGGTCGGGAGCCTTTCCCCTGTCCAGGAACGGTCTGGACCGTCCCTGAATCAGTTCATCACTTGTCTCCGGTCACCTTGACTGTGAAGGAGGCGGAAATCTCCGGGTGGAGGGCCACGGTGGCCGGATAATCGCCGGGCGTCTTGATGGTATCGACCGAAATGGTGCGCGGCTCTACCGCAGCCTTTGAGGACAGGGCCTCGGCGATCGCATCCAGGGAAACGGAGCCGAAGAGCTTGCCGGATTCGGAGACCTTCGCCTTGATCTCGACGACGGTACCCTCGATGGCTGCCTTGGCTGCAACGGCGTCCTCACGGGTCGCCATGAGCTTGGCCCGGCGGGCGCGGCGCATGGACTCGATCTGAGAGGCGGCACCCTTGGTCCAGGCGAAGGCCAGACCCTTGGGCAGCAGGAAGTTGCGTGCGTAGCCGGGCTTGACCTCGACCACATCGCCTGAGTTGCCCAGGTCGCCCACGGTCTTTGTCAGAATGACTTTGCTAGTCTTTGCCATTGTCTTGTCTCCCCTCAGCGACCGGTGGTCTGGTAAGGCAGGAGGGCCATCTCGCGGGCATTCTTGATGGCCTTGGAGATCTGACGCTGCTGCTGGACGGTGACACCGGTGATACGGCGGGAACGAATCTTGCCCCGGTCGGAAATGAACTTGCGCAGCAGGGCGACATCCTTGTAGTCGATTTCGTGAACCTTGGCTACGCTCAGCGGATTCGGCTTCTTCTTGATCGGCTTGACCGGCGCTTGCGGCCTTTTGCGTGACATATGTACTCCTTACAACACATTACGAATGATTGCGATTGGGGGGTCCGACCAGGAGCCGGACCACGGTGCTCAGAACTCCGGCTCGTCCCCGGAGCCACCGAAGTCGTCGGAGGAACCGAAAGAACCGAAGGAGTTGCCCGAGGAGGCCGGGGTGGACCATGGATCCTGGGCCGGGGCCTGCTGCTGCCGTGGGGCAGCCTGCTGGCCGCCCTGGGGCTGCCCGCCGGTGGCCGGGGCCGAAGCACCACCCTGGTAACCGCCTTGATAACCGCCGCCCTGGGAAGAGCCGGCGAAACCTCCGCGACCGCCACCACCGCCGTTGCCGCCACCCGAGTTGCGGGTGACCTGTGCGGTGTTGCGGGTCAGGGCCGGACCGATTTCGTCGACGCGCATCTCCATGACCGTACGATTATTGCCTTCACGGTCCTGGTAGGAACGTTGGGTCAGACGACCCTGGGCGATGACGCGCATGCCCTTGGTCAGGCTGGCCTGGATGTTCGAAGCCATCGGCGCATAGGTGGAATCCCAGGCCGAGCAACGTAGGAAGAGGGCTTCGCCGTCCTCCCACTGCCCCGAGTTGCGGTTGTACTGCCGCGGTGTCGAGGCGATCGTGAAATTGGCTACCGTACCGCCGTTGCCGGTGGTGCGCACCTCCGGGTCGGCGGTGAGATTACCCACCACCGTGATGATCGTATCCCCTGCCATCTTCGTGCCTTTCCCTGGTTGACCCCCGAATGAAATCCTGCGCGGCTCAACGTGGCCCGCTGGGGCTTACTTGACGTCCTTACGAAGGATCTTGGTCCTGATGATCGACTCGCTCAGGTTCAAGACGCGGTCAAGCTCGTCCGAAACGGCGGGTTCGCAGGTGTAGTTGATCACCGCGTAGTTTCCCTCGGTGTTGCCATCGATCTCGTATGCCAGCTTGCGACGACCCCAGAAATCGGTCTTGTCGATGGAGCCGCCTTCTTTTGTGACAATCTCCAGATACTGCTGGGCCATCTTTTCCAGGGCTCGTTCGTCGAGGGACGGATCAGCGATGAACATCAATTCATACTTGTGCGCAGACATCACCCACCTCCTTTGGACATGTCGGTCGCGGACCTTCCGCGACAGGAGGGTGTAGCACATCGCCCGCGGACCTCCCCTTCATGGGGAAGCCACATCAGACAAGTTTTAATGTTATCGCTCCCAGCCGACTTCTCACAAGCTCATCGAATCACGACCGCAAACTTGCGAGCATTATAGATGGTCTCGAAGGTGCTCCGGCTCAGCCAATAAGAGCCCGAGATTGGATCGGAAACATGGACCTGGCCCCCCGGGATGTTGTAGCCGTCCAGAGTAACGGCGTGGTTGTTGTTGACCGCCGCGCCGAAGCTCCACATGCCCCAGCGAGCGGTCTGAAAGTTGATGGTCACCCAGGTCACCACTGGATTGCCTGCCCTCACCTCATTAATCAGGGCGTCCATGGACGAACCGGTGATGTTACTTACGTTACCGTAGGCCTGCCCCCATGAGGCCAGCGGACCTGGATAGATGGCGGAGTACACATTCGGGCTCTCCGTATAGGGAGGGCCGACGAAGCCGTTGTTGGGACCGCCATTGCTGGAGTGCGGCATGGTGTCGAGGAACTGCCGCAGGCTCCAACCGCCCAGCCGGCCCTTGTATTGCAAGGCCTGGAGCAGGGAGGCACCTTCACATCCGCTTGGGGCTCCGGCAGCGTACTGGTTGTAGTTGGGCACGTTAAGCTGGCGTATGTCGTCGTATGATTCCTCGGCGGAGCCGACACCGAACCAGGAGACCCCCTCGTACCGCCAACCCACCGATTGGAGCTGGTCGCGCTCGTAGCTGTTGAGGGTGAAATGATGGGCACCAGGTCTGCGGTCGTGAGGGTTATAGAGCCGGTAGACCGGATAGCCGTTGGAGCCGGCCGCCTTCCATCCCACGCCCTCATACCGCCAGCCTTTCGAAACCACCATGTCGCGCTCATAGCTGTTCAGGCTGTAGAAGTGTTCGCCAGAGTTGGGATTATACATTCTGTAGACCGGAGCGCCTTCCAGGGGTACCCTCCAGCCCACGCCTTCGTAGTTCCAGCCTTTGCCGCGCAGAAAGTCCCGCTCGCAGCTGTTCTCAGTGTAGAACTGCTCGCCGGTGTTGTGGTTGTACATGCGAAAGAGATCGGCAGCGGGTTCTTCGGAGCGCAGTAGCTGGGACCGGTCAAGCTTCAGCTCCTCCTTGGGGAGCCCGGGTGGAGTCATCTTCTGCCTTGCCGGCCTTTTGAGGGGGCTTCCAAGGGCACTTCCTGCCCGTTGACGACCGTAGTGTCGGCGGAGGTCCCGTTCAGCGCGAGCGCCGTACCCGGCCACACCAACGCTGCCACCAACGTGGCACCGACCATCGAAATTCTGGCTTTCATGCTTATTTCTCCTAGCTGTTCCCTCCGTTCGCCGACAGTTCGACGACACTGCTGGCACCTGACCGGCACCGCTCATGGTACGACTCATCAAGCCCGCGCCCAGC
Organism: Bifidobacterium xylocopae; assembly: GCF_003315615.1. Classification (GTDB taxonomy): domain Bacteria; phylum Actinomycetota; class Actinomycetes; order Actinomycetales; family Bifidobacteriaceae; genus Bombiscardovia; species Bombiscardovia xylocopae. The sequence continues at coordinate 40,826 of NZ_PDCH01000010.1, read as the reverse complement.
CCATACATGTCTGATTTCCATCCTCTCGCCACAAGAGCGGAAAAGGCCCGCCAGGCCAGGGGGAACTCGCGTCCAACAGTTATGATGGTGGCATGCTTCCCCAGAACTCTCCGCAACAGCTGGTCTCTGTCATCGTCCCGGTCTACAACGCCGAGCGTTACCTGCCCGCCTGTCTGGACTCCATAGTCCATCAGACCTACACCGATTTGCAGGTGATTCTGGTGGACGATGGTTCCCGGGACGGCTCCGGCGCAATCTGTGACGAATATGCGGCTCGGGATGGCCGAATCAGCGTAATCCATCAGAGCAATGGGGGCATAGCCAAGGCCCAAAACGCCGGACTGGACGCAATTCTGGGGCGGTTCATCGCCTTCGTCGACAATGACGACATACTCGACAGCCGCAATATCGAGCTCCTCCTCCACGCCCTGGAGACCACCGGGGCCGACATGAGCAAGGGCCGCTGGCGGCAGTTCGGCGTCTCCCAGCTCGATGCGGTCGCCAAGCAGGCCGCAGTCGGAGCGCAGGCGCCGGGCCATATCACGGTCTTCAAGGACCCGCTCAAGGCCTACCAGAGTGTATTTTGTAAGAGCCTGCGCCTACTGGGGGACCGCCTGGGCCGCAAGAGCGAGGCCCGCTACTTCAACGAAGCCAACTGGTGCCGTCTCTACCGGGCCGAGCTGTGGGAGGGTGTGCGCTTCCCCGAGGGTAAATTCGCTCAGGATGTGATGGTCGCCGGTCAGCTCTATTCAGGCATGACCATGGTCGCTGACCTCGACGTCAACCTCTACAACTGGCTTCAGTCCCCCAGCTCGGTCACCCACGCCGAACGCAGCCTCGGCTTTTACCAGGACAACGCCAGGGCCGGCATGGCCAACTTCCGGCTGGCTCTTGAGCATGGCCTGATTCCCATGCGCAGCTACTACACCATGGCCGATGCCCTGGCTTCGGAGCGCGCACTCACCAAACGGGAACCAGCCTTAACCGACGACTACAAGGCCGACCGGCGGAACTGCAGGGCTCTCTTCCGTGCCCTAAGCTTTTGGCAACGGGCCGACTGCCAGGTCCACCGACTGATCCGCCTGGCCGAAAAACACTGCTACGATCGCCGAATCAAGTACATGCGTTGAGCGCACTCACCACTTGCGCACCCAGAAGTTCCCTGATGTCCGTGAGAGGTTGGGGTTGTAGTAGGGGTCGTCCTCAATCAATGCACTGTAGCGGGATTTGAAGGCTTCGGCCTCCCGTGTCAGCCGTTCTTTCTTCTCCTTGCTCGTGGTGTCGTAGCCGCGGGTGACCGACTCGTAATGGTAGAGTTCAGCTTCATGCGCCCAAACGTTATCACGGCCGAGCTGCTGGGAAACCCGCAAGCACAGGTCCACATCGTTATAGGCCACCGCCAGGTCCGCATCGAAACCACCGACGGCTTCGAAGTCCTCGGCCTTGACCATGCAGCAGGCTGCGGTGACCGCTGAGTAGTTGACATTTTCCACCAACCGCCCGAAATAGCCCAGATAGCTCCTAGGCGACCCGATCATGATGTGTCCTGCAGGCCCGCCCATACCAAGGACAATACCGGCGTGCTGTATGGTCTCATCAGGATAATAGAGTTTGGCACCCACCACTCCCACCCGATCCAGTTGGGCAAACGAGACCATGCGGGTCATCCAAGAGGCGCTGATGACTTCCGTGTCGTCGTTGAGGAAGAGCAGGTACTTGCCCTTGGCCTTCGCGGCGGCTATGTTGTTAATTAGTGAGAAGTTGAAGGGGATGTCAATCTTCTCAGCCCGGAAACGCTCTCCCAGCTTCCCCTCATACTCCCGGTAGAGGTCCCACATGTGCGGATTGCTACTGCCGTTGTCCGCGATAATGACTTCGTAATTAGGGTAATCGGTGCGCTCAATGAGGGAGTCCATGCAACGCTTGACGTTGTCGTAGCCGTTCTTAGTCGGAATGATGACCGAGACCAGGGCGGGGTCGTTCACTTGATAATGAACATCATAGATACCCGCAGGACCCTCGGAGACCACTTCCGCCGGTATCCTTCTCCGCTCCATGGCCGCTTGCAAGGCCCGTAGGCCCGCATCGGAAGCGTAGTCCTTGGCACTGCCGGAGGAGGCTGTGGATGTCGGCAGAGTACGCCAATGGTAGAGCACCTTTGCAATGTGCCTAATTCTGCGGGAATCGGTGCATTCGGTAAAGCGCAAGACCAAATCGTAGTCCTGGGAGCCCTCATAGCCCACCCGGAATCCGCCAATCTCCCGCACGATTGACGTTCGATAGAGCCCGAAGTGACTGATGTAGTTGGTGCTCAGGAGAAGGTCGGGGGCGTAGTCCGGCTTAAAATGTGGATCGGTACGGCATCCGCGCTCGTCAATCTTGTCTTCGTCACTGTAGATCAGGTCGGTGTCGGGGTGCTCATTTAGACATTTGACCATCTCGTACAAAGCCTGTGGGGCCAGCTCATCATCGTTGTCCAGAAGACCAACGAAATCTCCCTCAGCGACTTCCAACGCGGAATTGGTGGCCCTGGAGATGTGACCGTTTTCCTGGCGGAAGACCACTGTAATCCGCTCATCACTGGCTGCCAGTTCCTCCAGCAGCGGCTTGACATGCGGCTGCGAGGAGTGGTCATCCGCCAGACACAGCTGCCAGTTATCGTAGTACTGGCTCTTAATGGAGTCCACGCAAGCTTTAAGCCAGGTGGCATCGACATTGTAGACCGGTACCAGCAAAGAAATCAAGGGCTGCCAAGCAAACGAATTAATGTCCGCCTTTACGGCCGACAGCTGATAACGCTCTGTACGGTGTATCAGCTTTCGGTAGTCATGCTTTTGCAGGCGGGGTGAAATATACTTGTCAATCAGCCGCTTCAGCGTGCTCCTCGGATGGCGCAGGAGAGCTATTTTACGCAGAATATCCTTCAGTTTACCATACTCCTTGCCTTGCTGCCGAGGGTAACTTAGCTTTTCCCGATCTTGGGATGTTGAGACCAGCAGGACAGGCAACTGAGCGGACGGCCCTTCCTCACCGACAGCCAGTGATATCGATGCTTCAAAACCTAGGCGGGCATCGGCCGGAACAGGAAACATTCGGTTTACGTCAGGTCGAGAGAGGCGCTTGACTTTATCAAGTGTTGCTACGGACGAATCCGCCAACCCGATGTTGACCTCTTCATCTGCTTGCATATCGACGGCCCAGCCTGAGACCACCACGTTCTTGCCATCCGATGAGCCGGTGACCTCGTCTATAGCCGCCTCAATATAGGCCTCCTGGTCCATATTCGGAGGGAAGCACACCGAGGCAAAAGGATCGCTCAGGTCCTTGTGCTGCCTCAGATATTGGAAAATCATAGGCCGCAACATGATGAGCGGGTGACGTTTCGTATCCACAAACACGGAATATGGTTGCCATAGAGGCCTGCCCCCTACCTGGCGGAGCACCCTCTGGGAGAAGTCAACCCCCCTGATCCCTGCCGCCAGTTGCTCATTGAACCCCCCCAAGGTCACGAAAACCTTGCGATCGACCAGCATGCAGTCCTCTGTCACAGCGAACATATCCCGGGGCAGAATGTCGCGGAAATAATACCCTATGCCTTGGTCTGTCTGCCCCCGCATTTCGAAGGGCTCATGCCCACGCAAGGCCCGCAGGGTGATGCCAACGTTGACGACCCGATCGTGGCGGTCGAAGATCTTCCCTCCGACGACGCCCACGCCGGCGCCACGGCTGGCATTGACCATCTCCAGCAACCAGGAGGGGTCCTTAGGCAGAAGACCGTCCAGAAACACCAACTTATCCTCGCCACGCTCCTGGGCCACCTGATTGAGTGTTTCCTCCGTGACGGGCACGAACGCCACATCAGGATATTGAGTCGACTCCTGAAGCTTTCGCAGACGCCCAGCGCTGTATGAGGAGGCCAGGACGGCGATCGATGGCAACTTGCCTTCGTACTCAATCTTATAGGTGCCCAGGTTGTCTTGCATCTGCACCGAGCCGGCCAGCTGCCGCCGTTCCAGGGCCGCCTCCAGGGCCTTGCGCCCCGCTTCGTAAGCGTACATCTTGCTAGTCGGATCACCAGCCACCGAAGACGCCAGCGTACGCCAGTGGTAGAGGATCCTACCGATATGGTGGATTCGCACGGCCCGCTCGGTCGCTCGCAGGACGAAGTCATAATCCTGGCTACCGTCAAACTCCGGACGCAGGGGCCCCACCTTGGCCAGTAGCTCCTTGGAAACAACCACAAAATGAGTGATGTAGTTGTGGGCAAGTAAGAGGTCAGGCGAGAAACCGGGCTTGAAAAAGGGGTCGAAGCGGACCCCGTCCTCGCTCATCTTGTCCTCGTCAGTGTAGATGAGGTCGATGGTCGGATCCTCGTTCAGGACCTGGACCACGTGGAAGAGGGCATTCGGAGCCAACTCGTCGTCGTTGTCCATGAACCCGATGTAATCACCGGAGGCCTCGGTCAGGGCCGAATTCGTGGCTGCCGATATGCCGCCATTCTCCTCGCGGAACACGACCTTGATACGCTCGTCACTTGCAGCCAGTTCCTCTAGCAGGGGGCGCACATGCTCCGAGTGTGAATGGTCGTCGGCCAGGCATAGTTGCCACTTGGAATACCACTGGGCCTGTATCGACGCCACGCATTTACGCAGCCACTTCTCTTCCACGTCATATACAGGGATAACGATCGAAATCAAGGGGCGCTTGCTGAAGCCTCCCAACTGAGCGACGGCAGCGGGCTCAGACAGCACTTCGTGTTGAGCAATCCACTCCTGGTAATGGTCCTGCTCAGGGGACACGCGCCGCTTGGCGGCTGCTTTGAGGGCCCTAAAACCGGAGGGTGTCCCGGCATGAGTCAGGTAGCGCATCCGCTCTTTGCTTCGCTTGCGCCTGAAGTCCTTGCCGAGCCCGGCCACCAACTCATCGATACCAACCGTCCTGCTGATGGCCTCTCCATCCTGGGAGAGGTGGATAATCAACGTCCGGCAGCACGCAGGCAAGGTGATGGTGAAGCCTGCTTTGGCACCCGTATCCAGACCGAGCATGCTGGTGAGATCGCCCCGGCAGCTACGCTTGATCTCGGCACCCTCGCTACGAACGCTGAAGTCGAGGGCCTTTCTGGCGGAAGTATCCACGGCCCATCCCGATATAATCCGTACCGGGTCTGCCCCACTGCGACTTTCAATGACGCTGTCTATCTCGATGTGGCATTTCTCGTTCTTGATAAGCTCCAAAGCCCGACCTCACTCGTATGAACTGTTAATCTGTGAGCGGCGCTGATCTGGCGGCACATGCCTGAAGGGCAGGTGCAACAGCGCCCGAAGTCACTGCAATGTCATGCTGATCCTGGGGTGGGTCATACTCTCATCGAATCGCAGCGCATTCCTGATTTGGAATTGGTAGATGCCAATCTGTTTGAACAGCATCTTCTCGCCGGATTCTATGGCGGCATCGACGCGGTAGTCGCCGGAGGCGAAGATGTTCTCGATGTCGAAGACCATCCGATGCTCACCCTTAGTAAAAACCCTCTTTTCACCATCTAACGTGCTTGCCATAGCCAGGCTCAGCCGCCCTTGTCCGTCTATCAGGCTGAAGGAGAGCACTCCGTCCTCAATATCATGGTCACATTCGAAGGAAAAAGCCAGAGAGAAGTCCTGGTTGATAGCGAGCTGGATGTTCTTCACTCCTTCCACCTGCGTCTCCACATCAGTCAGTCTGACACCATCGCCGAGTTCCAGTCTGATAGCTTCGTTCTCCTTCTCCAGTTGCTTACCCTCCTGCTCAGCGAAAGAGCCGGAGTATGCATCCGCGACCTCATTGGGGGAACCGAATTCCGCGATGACACCATCCTGGATCAGCATGGCCTTGTTACAGAAACGGCGCACATCAGCCATGGAGTGGGTGACCAGAATGACGGTTTTCTTTTCACGCTTAGCCTGGAAGAAGTAATCCTGGCACTTTTTCTGGAAAGCTTCATCACCAACGGCCAGAACCTCATCCAGGACGAGAATGTCACCCTGGGATTTGATGGCCACTGAAAAAGCCAAACGTACCTGCATGCCGGAAGAGTAGTTCTTGAGCTTCTGTTCCATGAAGTCGCCGATTTCCGCGAAATCGACGATATCGTCGTACATACCATCAATTTCTGACTTGGTAAAGCCCAGCATGGCACCGTTCAGGTAGACATTTTCCCGGCCGGTGAGCTCAGGGTTGAAACCGACACCCAGCTCAATGAAGGGAACGAGCTTACCGTTGACCTCGACCGTACCCTGGTTCGGCGAATAAATCTGGGAGATGATTTTCAGGAGGGTCGATTTGCCCGAGCCGTTCTTGCCGACAATACCGAAAAAGTCGCCCTTTTTGATTTCGAAGGAGATGTCCTTGAGCACATGCTGCGTGGTGAAACCAGTTTTGTTATGACGCAATACATTAAAGAGGGCTCCCTTCAGGCTGCTGACCCGTTCGGTCGGCAAACGGAAGTCCTTGGAGACATGGCTCACCCGTAAAGCGACGTTGTCAGGCAACTCCTGCTTCGAATTGATGCTCATCTTCACTTAAATCAGCTCCGCGAAATACTGTGACTTAGTCGTGAAATACCAGACGCCACCAAGGAATATCAGAATGGTGACCATCACCGGCCAGCAAGCCAAAAAGAAGTTGCTCTCCCACTGCCACAGTGTGGGATTAGCCGGGGTTATCAGTACGTGCCGGGCATCTTGGATAATCTGGGCCATAGGGTTGAGCATCAGGTCAAGCTTGGCCAACAAAGGGCCATAGGCGCCGGCCCTACTGGAAATCATACTGATGGGATAGATGATGGGAGTGGCATAGAAACCTGCCTGCATGACCACTTCCCAAATCGGGTTGAGGTCGCGCAGGTTCACGTAAATCGCAGCCAGAAAGAAAGCAATGCCAAGTCCCAGCACATACAGCTGCAACACTATCGGGAAAATCAAGAGGTTCGACCATGATGGCCGGACCCCATTCACCAAGGCGAAGATGACGACCACAACAAAATTGAAGCCGAAGTTGATCAGAGCGCTCATGGAAGAGGCGATGACTACTACATACTTCGAGAAATGAATCTTCCTCAGGAGATCACCATGGCCGACAATCGACATCATGCCGCCGGTGGTCGTCTCATTGAAAAAGTTCCACAGAATTGTACCCAGCAATAGGGAAACAGCGAAATGAGGCACATCAGCCCCGAACCGCAGAAAGCGGATGAAGACCACATACATGACTGAAAACAGCAGCAGAGGCTTCAGAACCGACCATAAATGCCCCAGAACCGACTGCTGGTAGCGTAGTTTAAAATCAGTGCTAACCATTGCTCTGAGCAACAGACGATTCTTTTTGGTAAAGACCTCTGCGATTTCCAACGACGGCTCCTACTATAGGCAAACGACTCACAAATATTACCAGGACAGGCTTAAAGCAGTTAATCGCCCACAGTATAAGTCTTGAGCAATATTTTATTGTTGGCCACATCACGCAGATGCTGACCGTAAGGTGATTTGCCGAATTTTTCCGCCGCGCAGAGCAGCTGCTCACGGGTAATCCACCCGTTTTCGAAGGCGATTTCCTCGGCGACCGCAATGGGCAGCCCCTGCGCCCGCTGCACAGTGCGGACGAACTCACCCGCTTCAAACAGCGAATCCATGGTACCGGTATCCAACCATGCGTAACCACGCCCCAGCGTCTGGACGTTCAGGCTGCCGTCTTCCAGATACATGCGGTTCAAATCGGTGATCTCCAATTCACCCCTGGGCGACGGTTGGACCTGCTTGGCAAAGTCAGTGACTCTGTTGTCATAGAGATACAGGCCGGTCACCGCATAATTGCTCGCCGGATGTGCAGGTTTTTCATGAATGGATATCGCCCGGTGCCTATCATCGAACTCGACAACGCCATAGCGTTCGGGATCGTCGACGTAATAGCCGAAGACGGTGGCGCCCCGACCGACTTGGGCCGCCTTGCGTAGGGTACGCCCCAGTCCGTTGCCGAAGAAGATGTTGTCGCCCAGAACCAAGGCGCAGGGCTCACCCTCTATGAAACTCTCCCCCAGAATGAAAGCTTGGGCCAGACCATCAGGGCTGGGCTGCACCTTGTAGGAAAAGCTGACACCGTACTGCGAGCCGTCGCCCAGGAGTCGCTCGAAGTTGGGCAGATCATGCGGGGTGGAGATGATCAGGATGTCGCGGATGCCGGCCATCATCAGCACGCTGAGCGGATAGTAGATCATCGGCTTGTCGTAGACCGGCAGCAGCTGCTTGGAAGTGACTGTGGTCAGAGGGTAAAGCCTCGTGCCCGACCCCCCCGCAAGTATGATTCCCTTCATGGCTTGAGCCACCTGCCTTTCACATCACTATGGTCAAGACGTATACAACCTAGTCGCACTGAGCGGCCGATACGGGGATTGGGCACTTTCTCCTCCGTTTCCCCGCATCCGCCTAGCGGCTTATGCTTCCCTGCCGGCGGCGGTCACATACGCCGCCAAGCTATCCTCCCAATCCGCCGGCCGGTAACCGACCGCTTCGATTCTGTCCAGATTCAGCGCGCTGTAGGTGGGCCGGGGGGCGATCGGACCGTCGGCACTGGCGTAGTACTCCCGGGTTGAGACCGGCAGGACCTTGTCCCCGTTGCCGTTCGTCTGATCGAACACGCTTTTGGCGATATCCGCCCAGGATTTCACGGCCCCGGAACCGGTCAGGTTGTAGATGCCATATGGCGCACGCGTATCGAGCAGGTGGAAAATCGCCTCCGCCATGTCATCGGTGAAGGTGAGCCGACCATACTGATCATCGACCACGGTCACCTGGGCGAGATTGTCGGCCGGATCGGCGACACGATTCGACAGACCCATCATGGTCTTGACGAAGTTATGCCCTTTGCCGATCACCCAGCTGGAGCGCAGGATGTAGTGCCGGGGAGCATCGGCCACGGCGATGTCGCCCGCTGCTTTGGTCTGCCCGTACACACTAAGCGGGGCGAAGGGCTCATCCTCGCGGTGTTCCTCTTCGCTGCCATCTAAGACGTAGTCGCTGGAGATGTGCACCAGGGTCAGCTGATGCTCACTGGCGACCCGGGCCAAGAGGGCCGGCCCCTGGGCGTTGGCCTTCCATGCCGCCCGACGTCCCTGCTTGGTTTCAGCCTTGTCCACAGCCGTATAGGCACCGGCGTTGATGATGGTCCCATACAGGCTCCAATCGAACCTGTCGTATGCAGCCGGATCCGAGAAGTCGAACCCGTCGATGTCCTCGAACTCGAATCCTTCGAGCCCGTGAACCTCGACATACCGCCTGAGCGCCTGACCCAGCTGTCCGCGCGCGCCGGTCACCAAAGTCCGTTTGGGGGCCATGGGCTTGGCCTCCTTGAGCATGGGATGGTGGAGGTCGGCCTCACTGCGCTCGCTCTCCCCCAGGGGAATCGGCCACTCGATACCCAATTCGGGATCGGCCAGGTTGACGAAGGTGTACGTCTTCTTCTGCTCCAGGGACCAGTGGGCGTTGACCAAGTAGGTGTACACCGTGCCGTCCTGGAGGGCCTGGAAGCTGTTGCCTACGCCTCGGGGCACGTAGATGGCCTTGGAAGGGTCCAGCCGGGTGGTGTATACCTGACCGAAACTCTCACCCGGCCGTAGATCGACCCAGGCGCCGAAGATCTCACCCGAGGCGATGGAAATGTACTTGTCCCAGGGTTCGGCGTGTATACCCCGGGTCACGCCTTTCTTGGCGTTGAAGGAGATGTTGTTCTGCACCGGACCGAAATCCGGAAGCCCAAGGGCCGTCATCTTGGCCCGCTGCCAGTTCTCCTTGAACCAACCGCGGTTGTCGCCGTGGACCGGCAGGTCGAAGACCAGCAGACCAGGGATGTTGGTCCGCTCGACCCGCAGGTCCTTTTCAAAATCGAAAGTCATATCTTCCTTATTCCCCTAACTGGTTGCTGCACACTCGCATACAGGACTCGGGCGATGCCCGATCATTGTCCTTGCCGCTGGTACTTGGCTTCAGTCGCGGCCTTGGCCGGCTCCCACCAGTCACGGTTCTGCTTGTACCACTCTATGGTTTGGCGCAAGCCACTCTCGAAGTCCGTATGCTTCGGCTCCCATCCCAGCTCCGTACGCAGCTTGGTGGAGTCAATGGCGTACCGGCGGTCATGGCCCGGCCGATCCTTGACGTGGTCGAAATCATCCTCATCGCGCCCCATCACACGCAGGATGTCGCGCAGGACGGTGATGTTGTCACGCTCGCCGTTGGCGCCGATCAAGTAGGTCTGCCCCAGGCGACCTTTGGTCAGGATGGTCCAGACGGCTGACGAGTGGTCCTCGGTGTGAATCCAATCACGCACATTGAGCCCATCGCCGTAGAGCTTGGGCCTGATGCCTTCCAGAATGTTGGTGATCTGCCGGGGAATGAACTTCTCCACATGCTGATAGGGACCATAATTATTGGAACAGTTGGAGATGGTCATTCGCACGCCGAAGGTCCTGAACCAAGCACGCACCAGCAAGTCAGACGCAGCCTTGGTGGAAGAGTACGGGGATGAGGGCTTGTAAGGCGTTTCCTCCGTGAACTTGGCCGGATCATCCAGGGCCAGGTCACCGTAGACCTCGTCAGTGCTCACGTGATGGTAGCGCACGTCATACTTGCGAGCCGCCTCCAACAGACGGAAAGTGCCCTCCACGTTGGTCTTGACGAAGGGCTCGGGATTCTCGATGGAATTGTCGTTGTGGGATTCGGCGGCATAGTGCACAATCGCGTCATGACCGGGCACGATCTTGTCCAGAAGCTCGGCGTCACAGATGTCGCCGTGAATGAACTCCACCCGGTCCTCGGGCAGGCCCTTAATGTTGTCGATGTTGCCGGCGTATGTCAGCGCATCGAGCACAGTCACATGCGTCTGCGGATGATGATCCACCACATAGTGCACGAAATTCGATCCGATAAATCCGCACCCACCGGTCACAATGATGTTCTTAGGAGCAAAGTTTTCCGTCATATGGTTTATAGTACTTCGTATCGTGGAAAACCACTTAATTCACGACATTAATACCGCCCAACCGTTACCGGCCCAGAAACACTTGTGATTGGCAACCTGTGCACTAAGTATCGAGCGACGTCAGTTCACCCGGAACCCGGACCGTTCCAGAATTTCTGATGAATGGAACTCGTCATCGTGAAGATGCAAAACGATTTTTGGCAATCCACCAAGCATGGCCTAGACCAGTGCGTACATAGTTTTGCTTGGTCTGCCCATAACGCTTAAGCTGATGAATCTTGACTTCAGCAGCCTTCTTACCCAAAACGGAGAACGCATTAAGCTTAATTTGTGGAGAGAGGTTCCAGTCTCCTGCGCTTAAGCGCAAATCGGGTACCACAGACTTTTTGAATACCCACATGCCGGAAAGCGAATCCTGGATCCTGTACCCATATAACAGACGAATCTCTGCATTCAGCAACTTCACCCCGAGTTGGAGCATAGGCGCGATTCCAGAATCGGGGTATCTGCAACAGGAGACAAAAGACAGGCCCTGCTTATCCATGATGTCGACAATAAGCGCCACATCCTCTACAGGATAGGTCCCGTCACAATCAGCACATACAATTATTTCTCCAGTCGCTGCAGCGATACCAGTCATATGTGCATAGCCATAACCGATACCACCTATGGCTCTGTCATCTTGAAGCATTCGGAAGCACGGAATTTCCTTCTCGAGCACTGCTCCTACCTCCAAGGTGTTGTCCGTGGAACAATTGCTGACGCAGATTATCTCATCAAAGTCCTGGGGGGAGGGGGGTGAAACAATCTTCCTGATTAAACCGCTCAGGTGCTTACCCTCATTGCGGCACGGCATCACCAGAGATACGGACTTCCCTCTGAGAGCCATCGCCATTCCTTTTCCACGCTCTGTATGACAGAGGGTTCTTAAACTAATGCAACAATACGAACTATACCAAGTCTGTAAACTATCGCCGTTAGGTTAACATGCTGTCATGACCTCGATTGCGACCATAACCATCATAAGTTTTAAACACTTTCCTAAAACTAGGCAAGCTCTGCGGTTTATAATCGCTATGGCGCTTGTTGCAATTACAGCCGGACGCCTCGTCATGTCCCTGACTTTACATATGTGGTACCCGTTCACCCAGCGTGCCGATGACGCCCTCCTGATGAGTTACTCATTCCCGGAATATCCGAATTCGTCCGACCGTTATAAACTCGCCAAAAATCAAGGGTATGGCTGGTTTCTGCGCGCTGTCGGCTGGAGCCGCATCAATATTGACACAGTTTATTTTCTGTTATGGTTCCTGGCGGCAGTACTTGTAGCTTTCGCCACCTATCGCTTCTTCCACCGCACCTGGCTGGCTTTGTCCACTTATATATATGTCCTATGGAATCCACTGGCTTTCGAAAATTGGCAAGGCACCAGGGTATATCGTAATTCAATTTTTGCACCAACCTTGTTCATCCTTCTTGCCCTGCTTATGCTTTTCCTGACCTCCACACCCCCAAAGTCCAAATGCGTTCATGGCTCCACCCCCGGCCTTACAGCTGCACAGATACTGGCCTGGCTGGGAATGGGTTGCTTCTACTGTGTTCTCGGTCTTGTGTTCACAATAATTTATGACATGAAAGAGGACTCGATCTGGCTGGTCCCCATGTTCATCTTCGTTCTATCTTTGAAAGTCATCACAGTTGTGCGCAGCCATTCGGATATCATACGAAAAACACTCGCGGCGTCCCTGTGTCTGCTGCCCCTGATCAGTGCATACTCAGGCCTGGAGGCCATAAAGTCATACAATGCTCGGAACTTCGGCGTCCACATGCTCAATACCAGAACAACCGGTGAAATCGCTGGATTCATCTCCCGCATATACAAAATCAAGAGTCTCCACCAAACACCTGAAATCTGGTCACCGGCTGACTCCATAGTCGCTGCGGAGAAAGCCTCCCCGACCTTGCAAACCCAGCCCGGCATCATCGACTACGTTACCCATAGTGATTTTGCCGCACCTGACATTCTGGTCAAGCCCCTGACCGGTGACTACATTTCATGGCAGATGCTGGCTGCAATCGACGAAACTATCGGCATGGAAGACGAAAACGCTGTACAGCAGTTTTTCCGTAAGGTCAACATGGAAATCGATGCTGCTTTTTCCGATGGCAGTTTAACCAAAACCGATAAGATTTCAGTCTCTTCATCTCTGGTGCCTCGAAGCAAACACGAAATCATCGAGTTATTCGATCCGGCCTCGGATGTGTTCTCTGATACTTTTACGTTGCAGAGGTACTACCAGGTTTCCCACAATGTCAACATACCCGCAACCGGCAAGTACAATATCGTCAATAAACGCGGGCTCCAACAGCTGAACATTGATCCCCGCAACCCCAACCCGCGAATCTTTCCCCTATTTTCCTACCACAATGCCCAGGAAGTAGCAAGTACCGTAGTGACCATCTATATGATCGTGAATATACTGCTGCTGATAGTGCTGCTGATTAATCTGTTCTGCTGCGTGCGCGACCTGCACCACCGTAAGTGGATTCGGCCAGCCTTCACCGCTCTCAGCCTATGCCTTTTCCTCTATGCATATGCCTATGCCTTCTTCGCCATGTGGTATGCCCAATATTTGAAGAACACCTATGTACAGTTCTTTTACACCGCAGGTTTGCTTACGCCATTTGTGGCAATCGGACTCATTCTTGGCTTAGGTGCATTTTGCAGCGACGGCCATTATTGGGAAAGCCTGTTCGCTCGATTGAAAGAGTACCAAGCAAACAGGCTTTCCCCACCTCAAGAAGCCGTTAGCTTACATGACCAAAGATCTCAGTAACGGGCCGCATACCACGCAGTGCCTTCGTTCCGCCAGCCAAGCCCAACCAGATGATTGCGCTCATTACTGTTGATGGTAAAGAGGTGCTGGCCGGAGTTGGGGTTGTACACACGATAGACAGGGACGGCTCCGCCTGACCGCCAGCTCATTCCTTCCTGACGCCACCTATACCGCGTAAGTACGTTGTATTCATAGCTATTCATCGTGTATAGGTGATATCCCTCGTTCAGAGAGTACAAGCGGTATACAGGAGCACCGTCAGCAGGAGACACCCATGCTACCCCCTCGGCGTTCCAACCCCGCGCGGAAAGCTGATGGTACTCGACAGGATTGGAAGTCAGGAAGTGTTCGCCGGAATTGGGGTTGTAGACCCGGTAAATGTGTAGCTCGCCATTGGACGCGGTGGTTGCAACCCCACAGGCGTTCACATCCACATTACCGGATATGCCCTTCACCTGCCCATTATTCGCATACTGCCAGCAGCGATCGTTATTGGGGAAGGAAAACAGCGGCGTGGGGCCGTAGCTGGCCACCCAGTTCGTGCGCGAATGTATACCGCCCGTGTTGAGGGCCGTGTTCAGATAGTAGGGGAAGGAGTATACGGAGAGGTTGAGGTAGCCGGCGGCCTGGAGTTCGGTGTCCCAGGCGTTCACGATGCCGTCGTATACGACGGGGGTGGTCGGGTGTGCATGCCCTCTCCACACCCAGGGCTCGAGGTCGTAGTAGACCGGGTAGCTCAGGTCGGCAGGGCGTATCCCCGCCCTTTTGAGGAGGTCTACGGTCCCGCGCCCCTCTGCGCTGGCGGTGCCGGCATCGTAGGCGTAGGAGTAGAGGTAGATGCCAAAGGGGATGCCCAGGCGCTTGCATTCATTGATATTGCGGATGGCTTGGGTATCGAAGCCGTTGCCCCAGCCGTATCCGATGCGGATGATGGCGCCTTCGACGCCCGAGTTGCGGGCCGCCTCCCAGTTGATGTTGCCCTGCCACTGGGAGACATCGACGACGCCCTTGGCCTGCTGGGCGAACAGGGTGCCATCGGCCTGGAAGAAGGCCTGCGTACCGCTATAGGTGCCCCAGTGGGCCCCATACTGGCTGCTTTGCAGTGCCACGCTCCGCACGGGGGCAGCATTTGTACCCTGGCCGAGGGTTCCTCCCGCTTCCAGGTACCGTCCCGACTCGGTACGGGCACGGACCTGGTCATGACCGAAGCCGCGCAAGGTGGACTGTCTGGCGAATCCTTCACGCCCAGTTATGCCTGCGGAATCGGAATCCTTGCCTTCCACCTGCTGCTTGGCCTGGCTTTTGACTTCGCTCATCGGGGCGGGGATGAAGGAGCGGCCGTCCGTCTTGACCAACGGGTCGGCGGGCTTGCTGTCTGTGCCTATCACATTGGAGTCGGCGACGGTGCGCCCGGTCTTGACGTCCTTGGCTTCACCGGAATCGGTGACAGCGAGATCCTTGGACACCAATGTCGCGCTATCGGGAATCGCGTCAGAGACCGTATCCGGCAGTTTATCTGCGGACAAGCGCTCATCCGAAGAATCAGACGACGTGAATGCTCGACTGCCCTGCGTTACTGGAACGAGCGTATCGTTTAACGTCCCAGCCCAGACGGGATTCGCCTCAACACCCAGCAAGCACATACATACGGCAGCAGCCAACGCGCCAAATCTTCGTACAGCACTCATAGTTTCCTACACATTCCTCGGCCCAGCGGGCTCACTGATTATTGGGTTCCCCTTTGCACACTGTAATCGGCGCATACCCCGATATCACCAAGGAAGCGACATGAACCACACTTTTACCATAAGCCGTTCATACGATGGGCTTAACCTCGCCGTCATGTGCAGAAAGCCTTGATCGGAGCAATAAACAGTCATAATCTACCGGCAAGCGAATCGGTAGAGGGACCAAGATTGGTCCCTGGAAATCAATGAGTTGTAATCCTTTACCTTGATCAGGGTGCCAGAGTGTTCGTAGCTGTCTATAAGACTGCGATCATGGAAGGGATAGTACTGGGCCTTGTAGGTGAACATCTGCAGGCTCGGAGCCTGGGGGCCCATGGTCAGGAAGTACTTGGGGCTGGGAGTCCGACCGTCTGGGCGGGGGGCGTAGGTGGTTTCGACCGGGCAGACTGTATGCAGCAACAGGTCCGCGTCGCCGGAGGCGAAGGCACGCTCGACATCGCCGAACACCTTGCCCTTTTTCGTATCCATCGGATTGTAGACCGGGTAAAGCATGTCCATGCCATAGAGCGCCGAACCGTACATTGACCCGTTCATGGGGTCGGAGATGATCACCGCATCAGGCTCAACGCGCCGCTTCACATCCGTGAGCACCTGATACTTGGCCCGGGTCAGCTGTTCGCGCGGGTCCGCTTGGTCCAGCGACACGTTGGACTCGATGGTGGATGTCAACGCAGCACGGGTGGGGTCAGCGGTATTGGCCAACACTGCGAGCGCCGCCAGCACGCAGATCCCAGCAACAGCAATCACCCGCCGGAGCGAAGCGTTGGTACTTTGCCGGTATTCCTTCCATGCACTCGCATGCGCACACAAAGCCGCACCCGTATCTCCCCCGCCGTCATCCACTGTCTTGCCTGGAAGCATGCAAGACGCACCAAAGGCCAGGAGCGGTACGACCGCCAGCGGGATCATCGTGAGAGGCCGGGTCTCCCCCCGGTACCAGGCGGCGGTCACGATATTCGCGAATGGTCCCGTCACCGCTGCGCTGCACACAAACACCAGGCCGGTCAGCAAGTAGGAAGCCAGGAGAGCGATGCCGTCCTTGCGCCGATCCCCGCTCAGCAGGATGGTCGCTAGGACCGCCGCCACAATGCAAATCGCCATGATCACCCCGGGCAGGCCAGGCAGAAAATCCGTGACGACCACCCGCAGGGCGTCAGGAACGCTGCGGGTGGGCTCGAAGGTATGGAACCAGCTGGACGGGTTGAAGTAGTCCTTGCCGTGGTCCCTGCGCATCACATATGCCGCGAACATCAGGACGGCCAGGCACAGGGCGCCGGCGGCGGATGCGATGACCTTCCACGGCAGCTTGAGGATGATGAAGAAAGCGATGAACACCAGGTAGGTGAAAGCGATACGCGGATGGGCGAACAGGACCAGGAGGCCCAGTGCAATATTAACGAGCGCCCAGCATACGGCCGACCGGGGTGAACGCTCTTCCGGCTTGACCAAGGCATCAATCAGCCGCAGGCTCGCATACATAAGGTATGGCAGTAGGGAGGTGGCCAGTCCGTAGGCGATGAGCGGGCCGGCTGCCAGCATCCAGAAGGGATGAGCCGCACAGGACACTGCCAGCACCGGCAGTATGACAGAGAGGGCGGCCCGGTAAGGTGCGGCAACGCCGCGCAGGAAATAGGAGCACCACAGGAGCATGCCGGCTGGGAAGGCAATCCCCGAAGAGATGATCCACACGATGTTGAGACCGGTGAAGATGTTGAGTGTAAGCCCAAACAAGCCGCAGGCCTTGATCAGGAGACAGACCAGCAGATGGAAGAGCGGTGGGTAGTAGCTGTCGTTGGGGAGTAGGTGAAGGGCCGCCGGCAGGCCGTGTTTCAGGAGCTTGCGAATCGAATAGTAATGCGAGGGAGCGTCGATCTGGTGAATGGGTAGGGTCCACATGTCCTTCCCCCTGGGGAACCAGACAAGCACGATCGTGAAAGCCAAGGCGATGCCGAGCGCGGCGCAAGCGCGAAGCATCCACTTGGAGCAGGTAGCCGATTGCGTCGCTATCGACGGATGCCGCCCGGCGGCCTGGTGTGAATCGGCGGCACCTACAGCAGCGCTCACTGCCGACACTTGATGGGCTTTATCACTGTTACTTACGGCTTTGGGCATTCTGTTTCATCCTTATACTCGAATCGGCAACGCCAGGACTCATTTCGAGGGTACTCACCGCTGGAGAGCCACCCATCTGCCCGGCTGCCGGCGCTGCTGCGGAACGCGCAGCACATTAAGCCCTTGCAACGATCCGACAGACCCTGACCCGCTCGGCAGCCGCCGGTCCGAGCGCCAGGTCCGGGCTCACGGAAGCCTCGCCAGCCTCGTCCACCAACCGGACCATGACTGCATCGGAGTATGGCGCCTGGGGGCATACACGCAGGAGGGAACCGACGTGGATCTGCTCGCTCTGGAGGTAGCGCAGCATCTCGGAATCCTCGTCGGAGACGCGGTCCACACGCACCAAAGCGTCTTGCGGAGCCTGGGAGAGCGGGATCGAATCCGTCCGGTCGGGCAGGTCGCCTGTAGGTGTGGGGATCGAATCGCCGTGGGGATCGCGGTCGGGGTGACCCAGCAGTGCATCGATCCGGTCCACCAGGGTATCCGAGACCGCGTGCTCCAGGTTCTCCGCCTCCTCGTGCACCTCGTCCCAGCCATAGTTCAACGTCTTCACCAGGAAGGTCTCCAACAGCCGGTGGCGGCGGACCATCCGGACCGCGTATTGACGCCCCTGCACCGTCAAATCCACCCCCCCATAGGGTCGGTGCTCCACCAGGCCGGCGGCACCCAGGCGGTTCATGGCGCCTGACACAGTGGACAGTTTCACACCGGCCCTTTTAGCCAGGGCCGAAGGCTGCACCGGGCTATGTTCCCACTCCTGCAGGTCCCAAATCATTTTCAGGTAATCCTGTGAGTTCGCCGATAAGTCCTCCAAAGCCATAGGCCAAGTCTAGCAAGGCGCCGGAGGACCCGTATGCGTATGCCACCAGGGATCCAACGCATCCCCGCTGACCTTCGGCCGGCAATCTTCACATTTGGACAATGGAAATGCAACACAGGAACCACTAGACTTCGATGTATCGAAGATTGTTGTTTGATGGCTTACACCAAACGGCGGTCTGCGCAACAGAACCCGACACCGAGAGACGCACAGGAAGCGGAGCCGAAAACAGCATGCCGAGCACAGCACCAGCCGAATCCATGGTCGGACGGCCAATGAGCACGGCAGGGACCCATTCGACCAGACATGCTGAACCGCCGAACCGCTGGAACGTGCGCCCCCGCGCCACACAGGAAGCAGGCAGACAGCAGATATGACCGCCAGCACCGGCGCCGAACCGATCGCCACAGCCACCGGCAGCGTGAACCCGACCATCCACCACCGCAGATCCGCCCCGCTGATCCAGACCGCCAACGGCCGTTCGCTTGAGGAGGTCAACGCCTCAATCACAGTGCCGAAAGACAAGGCGCCCTTCTGGAAGAACCTGGCCGCCTTCTCCGGGCCGGGCGCATTGGTAGCCGTGGGCTATATGGACCCAGGCAATTGGATCACCTCGATCGGCGGGGGCGCGCAGTATGGTTACCTGCTCATGTCAGTGGTGCTCATCTCGTCCCTGATCGCGATGATGCTCCAATACATGTCCGCCAAACTTGGAATTGTCACCGGTCTGGACCTGGCACAGGCCACCCGCCTGCACGTTGGCCGCAAACCAGGCTTCGTCCTCTGGATCTGCACCGAGTTGGCGGTCATGGCGACGGACATCGCCGAAGTGATAGGTGGGGCCATAGCCCTGAAGCTCCTGTTCGGCATCCCGCTGATTGTGGGTGTGGCCCTGACCGTACTGGACGTGCTGATCCTCCTGCTCCTGACACACGTAGGCTTCCGCCGGATCGAAGCGATCGTCTCCGCACTGATCCTGATCATCATGGCGGTCTTCGTCTACGAAGTCGTGCTCGCCCGTCCGGACGTGCCTGCCGTGTTCGCCGGTTTTCTGCCGAACAAGCAGATACTGGGCAACGGACAGCTGACCATGGCCCTGGGAATCGTAGGGGCCACGGTCATGCCCCACAACCTCTATCTGCACTCCTCGATTGTGCAGACGCGCGACTTCGACCGCAAGGACGACAAGCAAGTGGCCAATGCCGTCCGTTTCGCCACTTGGGATTCCAACCTCCAACTGTCCGCAGCGTTCGTCGTCAACTGCCTGCTACTGGTATTGGGCGCCGCCATGTTCTTCGGCCATGGCGATGGTCTGGACACCTTCACGGCCCTCTACAACGCACTGGGCGACCAGAAGGTCGCGGGACCGGTCGCATCCGGCCTCCTAAGCACCCTCTTCGCCGTTGCCCTGCTCGCCTCCGGCCAGAATTCAACGATCACCGGCACCCTGACCGGGCAGATCGTGATGGAGGGATTCATCCGCATGCGCATCCCCATCTGGCTGCGCCGCTTGGTCACCCGCATCATCTCGATCATCCCGGTGCTGGCCTGCGCCATCATCTTCGGTGGTAAGGAGTCGGCCCTGGACAGCCTCCTGGTCTACTCGCAGGTCTTCCTGTGTGTGGCCCTGCCCATCTCGATGATCCCCCTGGTCTGGTTCACCTCGTCGCGCAAGATCATGGGCAAATACGCCAACGCCCGCTGGCTGGCCATCCTGGCCTGGATTGTCGTGGCGGCCCTGACGGGGCTCAACGCACAGCTGCTCATACAGGATGTGGGCGAGCTGGTCGCGCTCATCTGAATTCCGAACGGTTCATGGAGTCCTGCCATAGACGCCGCCTAGCCTGCGGGAAGCGGCCACTACGCTCTGAGGTGCGGAACATACCCCTGCCGCCCCAACGATGTTAGGGTCGGAAGTGAAGGCACATGGGAAGGTTTCCCATCAAACCGCGACAACACCGGCTCCGAACCGGACGTGGACGTCCGAGGCCAGCAAGAGCGGCGGCGATGCCCCCAGAAAGCGTGAATACGCCATGGATACCAGACTCACCACCGACCAGGGCCAGCCCTGGGGCGACAACACCCACAGTCAGACCGCAGGCACACGCGGCCCCATCCTCATGCAGGACTACCAGCTTCTGGAGAAACTGGCCCACTTCAATCGCGAGCGCATCCCCGAACGTGTGGTCCACGCCAAGGGGGCCGGCGCCAAAGGCAGTTTCAAGCTCACCCGCGACATGAGCCCGTACACCAAAGCCGACGTGTTCAACGGCGCCGGCAAGGAGACACCGGTTCTGATCCGCTTCTCCCAAGTGGCCGGCGAAACGGGCTACCCTGATACAATGCGCGACGTTCGCGGTTTCGCCCTGCGCTTCTACACGCAAGAGGGCAACTATGACGTGGTGGGCAACAACACGCCGGTGTTCTTCGTCAACGACCCGCTCAAGTTCCCCGACTTCATCCATTCGCAGAAACGTGATCCCGCAACCCACCTGCGCACCCAGGAAATGCAGTGGGACTTCTGGTCGCACTCGCCCGAGTCCGTCCACCAAGTCACCTACCTGATGGGCGACAGGGGCAACCCGGCCTCCTACCGCACCATGAACGGCTACGGATCGCACACTTTCAAGTGGGTCAACGCCTCCGGCGAACAGTTCTGGGTCAAATACCACTTCGTCAGCGCCCAGGGTGTCAGGAACATGACCAACGAGCAGGCCGCCAGGGCCGCCAGCGAGGACACGGACTACCTGCTCCACGACCTATATGACGCCATCGACCAAGGGAACCACCCCTCCTGGAAGGTCTGCGTGCAGATACTGCCCTACGACGAGGGACTGCACTACAGGACCGACATCTTCGACGTGACCAAGACCGTCTCCAAGAAGGACTACCCGCGCATCGAAATCGGCGAATTCACCCTCGACCGGAACCCGGACAACTACTTCGACGAGGTGGAGGAGGCGGCCTTCTCACCCGCCAACTTCGTGCCGGGCATCGAACCTTCGCCCGACAAACTCCTCCAGGGTCGCCTCTTCGGCTACAAGGACGCCGAACGCTACCGGCTGGGTGTCAACTATGAGAGCCTGCCTATCAACCGGCCGGTGAGCGAGGTGCATAATTACGAGCGCGACGGTTCCATGAGCCAGGGGCAGGACGGCTCCGTCAACTACGAGCCCAACTCCCACGACGGCCCGCTTGAGGACCATCAGGCAAGGATGCACGGCGATGCCGTGGAAGGCGAGACCGAGTATTCGCAACCCTACGAGGTCGACCACTTCTCCCAGGCCGGCGACCTTTACCGGCTGATGAGCCCGGAGGAGAAGGACCGTCTGATCGATACCATCGCAGGCACCCTGGGCACGGTGGATAGCCGCGAAATCAAGGTCCTGCAGACCAGGATCTTCTACCATGCCGACCACGGGTACGGCGAGCGCGTGGCCCAGGCCCTGGGATTGAGCATGGACGCGATCCTCTGATTGCATCCTGCCGCATCCCATTCTGACCGGACCGTCCTTCTGACCGGACCGTCCTTCGGGACGGACTGGCCATCCGGAGTTCTGGTCATGACACGCTGACCCTGTCACCAGCCCGCAAAGCGGCCACTGTGTGCTATTATGAAGCAGTTGTGACCTGGAGGATTCGCCTAGTGGTCTATGGCGCACGCTTGGAAAGCGTGTTGGGTTCACGCCCTCACGAGTTCGAATCTCGTATCCTCCGCCAGCTCAGACCCCTCACTGTTGAGGGGTTTCGTCATAATTGAGCCCAATCACTCTTGCACTAATGCAGCCAATACGCTGTCGACACCAGTCTGCCTGCAAACCGACCGGATGACGGGACCGCTCCTCCCCACCCGCATCGTACGAGACCCGGCTGTATCCTGGATCCAGGCGAGCGCGGAAAGCGAGGAATGCCATGGCACAGAACCACAGCGATCGGTGTTAAGGCATACGGTGGTTGGCACCGTGATAGTCAGCGATGGCGCGGTTCTGTGCGCCCAACGAGGAGCGGCACAATCACTCTCGGCGGGTATTGGTAGTTCCGCTGGATGCGGGAGGGCGCAGGAGAGCCGTCCTGGGAGGACAGCCACTTCATACCGGTCTTTGTGATGCGCAGGGAGGAGTCCCGAGCAGCCAGGTACTACTACGTCGGTCGGGTAGCGTCATTCGATGACTCGCGGCTGGTGGAGCGGACCGCGTCCAACACCAGCACGGGCATGAAAGCCACCGTCACCGACATACGTCTGGCCAAACCCGTGGACAGTGGACTATACCGGCACCTGACGGGGAACTCCGGCCTGTGAACCATACGATGGGGGGGGGGGCACAATCCAGCCTTTCGCCGTTTGACAGCGCGACGGCCGGCCGCACGGACGGATACGGCTATAATCGGCTAACAGGCAGGCACTGAAGTGCAAACCCCCAAGATATGGTGAATGGATAGATGGCATTATGCGCAATGGAGTGAGTGCCGGCAGCGTTACGAACGCCCGAAAAACCGCCGTTGCAGGGGATTGCAAGGTACGGCCGGGCATGGGGCTCAAATCCTGGCTGGACAGAATCCGGGCCTTTACTCCTTTGCTGATGGCTGTGTGTTCACTACTGGCCGGCTGCTTTTTCATCGCAACGACCAAGCCCGGGCACACCCCGGATGTATGGTCCCATGTCTACCGAATCAGCGGGATGACCAACGGTGATTGGCTGGCGAAGCCGGTCGGCTCCAGAAGCTTCCTGCACAACACCACCGGGAACGTCGGCGGGGATGTGGACCGCGCCTGGCTGGACTATTCCTGGCAGGTGTTCGACGGTTACGACTCATCCATAGCCCTGCCCGATTCCATCAGCCCCAGCGACCAGGGGAAAGCGACTGTTGCACTGCCATACAACAACACCGCCACGAATTCACCTGTCGCTTACCTACCGCAGCTGTTGGTCTTCGGATTCGGCAAGTTGGCGGGCCTGTCGGCCAACGCCACATTCTATGCGGCCGAAGTCGCCATGCTGCTGGTCTTCACCCTCTGCCTGCTCATGAGCCTGAGCGTCCTCCCCCGCTGGCGCATCGCCATGGGGCTGCTCCTATTGGTCCCCGTCCTGGCCTTCCACATGCGCACGGCTTTCACCATCTCTGCGGACTCGATGACTCAGGCCATCGCCCCCCTCTTCCTCTGCCTGGTCTTCAGTTCGCTCATCCAGCCGCCAACCAAACGCCGTTGCGCTTCCACCGCGGCAGTGGGACTCCTGCTCGCCATGTGCAAGTTCATATACGCCCCACTGGTCGCGCTGCTCCTGCTGCTCCCCCTGGCGCGGAAGGCAGGGAGGACAGCACCCGAAAACGGCGGCCGCGACCGGTTCGTACCTGCTGTATCCATCGCAGGGGTGGGGGCCTCCGCGGCCTGGCTCCTGGCCTGGATGAAACTGAATGGTTGGTACGCCACGGCTCCCATGTTCGTGTCGTATGACGCCATGCTTGCGAAGAAGCATGACCTGCTCACCAGGCCGGCGACCATCGCCGCTGTGCTGCGTTCCATCGCATGGTCCATAAGCCACGGGCAGACCAACAACAGCAGCCAGGGAGGCTCCCGCGCCCTTATCACCGTCTGGCTGGGGCTGACGCTCCTGTTTGCCCTCCTGCTGCTCGCCACGGCCGTACGCACCCTTGGCCGCTCCGAACTGTTGTTCTGCTGGTCCTCCTACCTGCTCAACCTCCTCATAATCCTGCTGACATATCTGGCCCTGTGGCTGCAGTACACCGGATCCGGTGCGGTCGGCGTCCTGGGCATGCAGTTGCGCTATTTCCTGCCTCTGGTGGCAGGCTGGGGCCTGTGCGCTCTCACCTGCATGCAGGCGCTATGGGACAGATGGCGAACCACGGGACAGATGCCCCCCTTCAGCCCATCCCACCACTGACACATCCAGCACCGCTGCCGGGGGAACGGCACGCCGCTTGGCTTCGCGGGTATTTGCACGAAGCGGAACAAAGGACACACTTCACCGTTTGCGCCGCGGCATACCTAGACTGGAAGCGATGGTACATAGGAGGCCGATCATGGTAGACAAGAACGATAAGACACCTTCGCCGCATGGTGACGCCAAACAGGACCCGCACCCGGGGGACGGTCAGGACCCACAGCCCAGGACCGAAGCGACCAAAACCAGGAACCGCAATCCGGGCAGCGGCCGGAAGCACGGCGGCGAACAAGCCGAGCACCGCACCCCAACCACCCATTCCAAGGCCAGCGATACCACTCAGAAGGACCGCACCGGAACCAAGGAAGGTGGCCGGCGCAAGGAGAAGGCATCCACAGCCCAATCCGACCACGGCAAGAGCCAGGACGGTCCATCCGTGGCGGAGCAGGCAGGACATCTGGCGGGCACGGCCATGCGGAACGTCAAGGAGCACAGTCGTTACAGCCCGCTCTACCTGGGCTTCGCCGTGGCTTTCGCGGTGGCCTCGCTGGGTTTGGCTTTCTCCACCTTCCCCATCTTCCTCTCCCTGCCGGTGGCGGGCGTCCTGCTGGGTGTGTCGGTCTGGCTCCTGGGGCACGTGGGCGTCATCAAGCTGGGCGGCGGTGAGGGCGAAGGTAACCGTGCCAAGCAACACCGCAAGTCGGTCAGACTGACCGTCATCAGCAGCCTGGTTGGCCTGCAGATAGCCGTCACCGACATCTTCCTGTTCACCCGCCTGGGCTCCGTAGGTCCCAGACAGAGCGGGATCGTAGTCGCCTGGCTGATCGCGACGGCCTTGGAAGCATTGGGGGCAGCGGTCATCGTCGCCGCCGACCTTCACCACCGTCGCTGATCCGAACCATTCCACACGGCTCCCCCCCCCCCCCACGTTCCGGGGCGGGAGACGGGCCTTGTATTGTCACACCTGACATCAGCGACCGTACGCGATGGACGACCATGGGCCAGCCTGTCGAACTCTCCCTCATGGGGGCAGCTGGTCTGTTCCAAGGTCCGCTTCCACAGCGGGTCCTTAATTCGTCGACATCTGCGGGGCTGGCGACAGCGGAAGCCCGATACGGTTTACCTCTCCTCTGTGAGCAAAATAACAAATGCCGGTCACTGTGCGTTTCTGTGAGATTCTGGTAGCGACAGGAGGCCGGGCAAACGGCGATTTCCCTGATCAGCAATCCCGCAATCACGCGGCAAAGCGAACACAAGCGGAAGCGACAGCACACCTGTTTCGATGATAGATTATGAGTACGGATGCACCGCGGTACCGTATGGCTCCACGGCCGCACACGGCGCCCCAGCGGGCGGCAGACGGGGATTACAGGCTGACCGGCAGCGATGCCGGCAGCAGGGTTCATAGGAAGGAACACGCATATGGCGAATCAGAAGGAAGACGATGCAATCGTTGTGGACGGCTCGCTCTTCGAAGAGGATGCCGAGACGAAGACCCGCGAGGCCAACAAGGTGGCCAAACGTTTCGGAATCAGCGATGAGGCCCTGCAGGGGGTCGAGGACTTCAAGAAGCAGCTGACCGAGCACAAGGCCTGGGACCTGCCGTTCATGGGATATGTGAACGAGGACGGCTACGGCTATGCCTATGTGCCTGACCAGGCGGTTGCACCCGGCGGTTGGGACGCGCACAAGGCTTTCGAGGAGCTGCCACCGGACGTGCAGACCGCTTTCGCCATCCGCATGCTCTTCACCCACCGCGACGTGGACCGTTATGGCGCCAATATGTTCCTGCACTATGATCGCGGACTGAATGTACGATTCAACATCCCCGTCTCCCAGAGCTACTGAGGCTCCCATCCCTGCCAGCACCCATTCAGAGATCCTGGCAGGATAAGGCCCAAGGGCCCCGTCCGGGTTGCTGCCGGCGGGGCCTTTCCGTTATCGTTCCGTCATGCGGTAGCTGCGGGCACCGGCACTTGCGTGTTCATCAGCGGGTAAGGCGGCCCCGCATATCCACCCAATCCAGCGGCTTCAGCCCATGCGAGGCGGCGAGCCCGGCCGCCCGGTCGAATCCGGCATGCCAGTTCCCCGCCGGGTGGCAGTCGGATCCCAGGCAGACCGGTACCGGCCGCCCACCGTCGTCCCGACCGGCGATGGTCTCAAGCAGCAAGTCGTAGAAGGTCTCCCTGCCGTATGTATACATGCTCTTGGTGTTCAGCTCCACCACCAGCCCCTGTCGGTCGCAAGCGTCGATGATGGCCCGGATGCGCCCGCCGAAGCGCCGGAATAACACGCGGCTGTCGATGGAGGGTCGGTAGCGGAAGGGGTAATCCAGGTGGGCCAGCACTTGCGCCTGCCCGCCCAGCCGTTCCACTCCCTCCAGCACCAGGTCGAAGTACGCCTTGGCATAGTCGTCATCCCCCATCGAAGCATGCGCCTCGGTCTCGATCCAGTCATGGCCCTGGTAGGCGTGGAAGCTCAGCAGCCGCAGGGCGATGCCGTCCGTGGCCACAAGCTCCTCCAACCGCCCCAGGTGCTCCCTGCAGTAGCCCACCTCGGCCCCCACGACCGTTTCGAGCCCAGCATCCCCGGACTCCTGGCGGATGAACTCCATCTGCCGGGCAATCTCAGCGAAGTCGGGAACATCATCGCGCCCGTCGTCAACCGAGTTCGCCAGTTCAAGATGGTCAGTCGTCAGCAGCAGGTGGTTCTCGCGGTCCAGATAGGCCGACAAGGGTGAATCGCTGTCGAACGAGTAGCTGGAATGCACATGGAAATCAGCCGGCATACCGCTCTCTTCCCCGTCCTGGGCTAATTGATGAGGCCGCCAAACAGGACGATCAGGATGGCGGCCAACTCGATCACGAAGAACATGGTCAGGGCCGACCAGGAATGGGTCAGTGTGTTGAGTGGCGAGTCCTTCCTGACACCGATCAGGATGGCCACGAACAGGACCGCAAAGACCGCGACGGACAGTCCGGCGGCAAGGATGCCCAGGTTGGCTGCGTTGGCCAGCACCGAGGACTGCTGGTAGATGACATAGGTCCCGTACCAGAAGTTGAATTTGAGAAGGCAAAGCCCGGCGATCAGCTGTTCTGCCGCTATGCCTACCACGAAGAGCACCCTCCAGAACCAGGATGAGGATTCGATGATCGACATGCCCAGGCCCACGAACGCCACCAGAGTGACTGTCCAGGCAATCAGGGCGATGCCACGCGGATCGAGACCCGAGACCAGCCGCAACACGCCAGCGGTATGGTGGATGGCCAGTGTCCGTCCCAGGCCATAGGGCACGACGATTGCCAGCAAAGCGGCCAGGATGAAGACCACCCAACGCATCGGCTTGGCCTGCTTGCGCTGGATGTCCGCCAGGGAGTATTCGGAGTCGGCAATCGTGGCCTCGGGATGGGCCGACACTTCCCGCCGTTTCATCGACCGCTCCCCCTGCGCCTCTACACCCGAACGGTAACGCGTGTCCGTCAATCCATGAACTCCCGGCCGTTGGCGTCCTGATGCCAGAAGGAGCCAGGATGCGAGCACAGGATCAGGATGCCCTCCACCAGGGCCCAGATGGAGGAGATGACCGGACCCACGATGACGATCCAGCCGACGACTGTCAGTACAAGCTGGCAGACGCCACGGCTGGTCCTGCCGAGATAGAAGTTATGGATGCCGAGACTGCCCAGGAAAATCGCCAGCAGGCCGGCCGCGACCTTGGACTTGGGCGAAACGACCTGCGGAGCCTGTTGGCCATATGGCCCGTACTGGCCATATGATCCTTGCCCGTAGGCACCATTCTGCCCGTACTGCTGCTGTCCGGGCTGGCCGTACTGCTGATAGGCGGCCTGTGCCTGGGTCCCTCCATAGGGTTCCTGGTACTGCCCCTGGTATTGATTCTGCTGGCCGGGACCGTAGGCCTGCCCGTTGTTCTGCGGAACGGCGGCTGGTTGAGCACTGTAGCCCTGGCCGTCATACTGCTGCCCACCGTAGGCCCCGCCGCCGTATCCCGCCTCCCCCGGCACCTGGTACTGCCCCTGGTAGGGAGCACCCTGGTAACCCGGCTGCGCAGCTCCTTGGCCGACCTGGCCGTAATCCGCCTGCCCGGCACCCTGCACCTGCTGCTGCTGGTCGTTATCCATCGCATCTCCCTAACCGAGCCTCGCGCCCCCCGCCACCGCTCATCCGAAGCGGAACCGATTGAATGCAGACGCTATGTGACACCAGTATATTCGATGAGCCAGCCAAGAGCTGGTTCACCCGCCATTGCCGCGTTTGTGGCAGCTGCGGGCTAGAATCATAGCGATGACCACCCGAACCTCCTCTCCCGCCCGAACCGGCCAGCCAGGTGCCGTGCACCAGGGCGCAACCAGCTATAGCGGCAAAAGCGGCAGGCTTTCACGGTGGGCGGGATGGATCCTGACCACGCTGGCCTGCACCTGGATGGCCCTATGCATAGCAGTAGGCCCGATTTACCGGGCCGATGGCGGCATCGCCGACTTCGGCCCCTTCAATTACGCACTTCTGCTGGCCTCGTTCGTGCTCACCATGGGTCTGGCCATCGGTTTCTCACGCCGGCCCGGTCATGGTCCAGGCACCCACCCGCTCACAGCCCAAGCGAGCGGACGGGGCCTTGCCCGGCTGATGGCCCGCTTGCATGACTGGCCCTGCCTGCGCCCGCTCCGACGCCTTCTGTGGCGGCTGACGCGGGGTTGGAAGCCGCTCCTGCTCCTTCTGCTGGCCGGCTGGTCCTGGATCTGGGTCACCCTACTGGCGGCTTATGGTGCCGATTTGGTCTCACAGACCCAGGAGGTCGCCTCATGGCTGGCTGAGCGGGGCGGGGCCCGGCTGCCCTACCTGCAGGGGCCTACCATCATGGATGTCTACCCCACGGCCCACTACCTGTGGCCGCAGACCCCGACCTACCTGACCGACCAGCACAACCTGCCGCTCACCCTGCTCTACGGCAGCTCGATAGCGCTCTCCCGGCGGCTGACCGGCGCCGGCGACCTGGCCGTCATCCTGCTGGCCGGACTCCAACTGGTGTTCGCGGCCTTCTGTTGCGCCGTCACCGCCGACCGTTTCTTCCAACCGGCCCGCGCCTGCCACCTGACCGCGCACCCCGAAGCCCAGGGCCTGCCCGAGGCGGGCACAATGGCCCGGGTGCTGACCCTGCTGGCTTTCCTGGCCGGGCCTCTGGCCATCCTCAGCACCATATCCCTGACAAAATCCCCGCTGTTCGCCTGGGCCTTCCTCTGGTGGACGGGCCTGGCCTACGAGCTGAGGGCCACGCGTCAAGCCGGCCTGCCCCTGCGCTGGCGAGCCCGGATGGCGTTTATGGTCTCCACACTCGTCATGCTTTGCTCAGCAAAATACGCGGTCTATATCGTTGCCATCCAGCTTCTGGTCCTGCTCCTGAGTGACCGGCGGCGCTGGAGGCTCCATCTCCTATGCCTCCTGACCCCGCTCCTCGTTTTTGAGGCGACCATGGGTATGCTGACCGGCTCCGGGACGGTGATCAAGGGGGATCCCATCGAAGGCAAGGGCATCCAGCTCCAGCAGATCGCCCGCGTGGCCCAGCGCAACCCGTCCGGCATCCCCGCAGACGCCAGGGCCGACCTGGTCCCGATCATGGACTTGGACGCAGCCGGTTTCGCCTACACCCCCAAGGACGCGGACAGGGTCAAATCCTCCGGCCCCGAAGGCAAGATCGTGGTCTACCGCTGGAAGACGGTCAGTGCATCGGACATGCGCGGCTTCAACAGGGCATGGGCACGGATCGGTGAACGGAATCCGGTCATCTACCTGGACGCCTTCCTGGCCAAGTCCTACGGCTATTTCGACCCGGCCGACCACGCCTATGTGCCGATGGCCTACTACGTCAACAACGGCTATGTGCAGGAGGACTCCGCCTGGATCCGTTACTGGTGCCACGGTTGGCGGGACTGGGTGGCCTGGTTCGCCCGGGCCTGGGCGGCCGTGCCGGTGCTTGGCTGGCCCGCCTCCGGCAACTGCTGGGTGCTGGCCGCGCTTATCCTCCTGTGCTGTGAGGCCTTGCGAGGCCGCTGGGGGGACATCCTGGACCAGCTGCCCCTGCTCCTCCTGATGGGCGTCATGATCGCTGCGCCCGCCAACAATTTCGAGCGTCACATGCTCCCCGTCGTCTTCGCCCTCCCCTTCCTCCTGATTGCCTTCCACCGCCGCAGTGTTGAGGAGGCAGCCCTATCGCCCGCCCGACAGCGGTAGGTCGGACCTGTCCCCACGCGAGGCAGGCCAACCTCTGCCGGCCGCAGTGATACGGCCTACCGCACCTCACTCAAGGCACGCGAAAGGGCCCGTCGCCAACCGAATCGGTTGTGCGACGGGCCCTCAATGGCTCCAGACAATCAGAGCATGGCCAGGTCCAGGGGGACACCCGGGCTCATAGTCGAGGCGACCGTGGCCTTGGTGATGTAACGGCCCTTGACCGTCGCCGGCTTCAGACGCTTGATCTCCTCGCTCACGGCGTGGAAGTTCTCGGCCAGCGCCTTCTCCTCGAAGGACGCCTTGCCGATCAGGAAGGACAGGTTGCCGTTCTTGTCGACACGGAACTCGATCCTGCCGCCCTTGATCTCCTTGACGGCCTTGGCGACATCCATGGTCACCGTGCCGGTCTTGGGGTTGGGCATGAGGCCACGCGGACCCAGGACACGACCCAGACGACCGACCTTGCCCATCATGTCGGGCGTGGCGACGACGGCATCGAAGTCCAGGTAGCCGCCGGCCACCTTGGTCACCAGATCGTCGTCACCGACCTCATCGGCTCCGGCCTCGGCGGCCGCCGTGGCCTGGGGGCCGCGGGCGAAGACCAGGACCTTGACGGTCTTGCCGGTGCCGTTGGGCAGGTTGACGGTGCCACGGATGAGCTGGTCCGCCTTACGCGGGTCCACGCTCAGCCGGTAGACGGCCTCGACGCTCTCATCGAATCCATACTTGGGCATGGACTTGATCAGGGCGATGGCCTCCTCCGGGGTGTAGAGGTTCGAGCGGTCGATCTTCTCGAGCGCTTCGCGGTACTTCTTGGAACGCTTTGTCATCTGCTTCTCCTATCAGCAGTCGCGGTGCGGGCTAGCGTCGCCCTGCCGCAGAACTTTCAGTCGGTGACGGTGATGCCCATGGAACGGGCGGTGCCTTCGACGATCTTCATGCCGGCCTCGACGTCACGCGCCGAAAGGTCGGGCATCTTGGTCTCGGCGATCTCACGCACCTGGGCCTTGGTGACCGAACCGACCTTGGTGGTCAGCGGGTTGCCGGCGCCCTTCTTGACGCCAGCGGCCTTGCGAAGCAGATCCGCAGCGGGAGGAGTCTTGGTGATGAAGGTGAAGGAGCGATCCTCGAAGACGGTGATCTCGACAGGGATGACCTGCCCCATCTTGTCCTTGGTCGCGTCGTTGTAGGCCTTGCAGAAGTCCATGATGTTGACGCCATGGGAACCCAGGGCCGGGCCCAGCGGCGGGGCCGGGTTGGCCTTGCCGGCCTCGATCTGCAGCTTGATCAGCGCAGTGACTTTCTTCTTCTTTTGAGGCATTGCTGCTTCTTCTTTCTACGAAGCGGTTCTCTCGAAAGCCCAGGGCCTTCTCCCGCAACTGTTATTTCCGGTGACGGGGACAAGCCCCGAACACCAAGCCTTCTCAGTATGCCACCCCAACCGGACGGGCGCGCAGGAATGGTCAGACGATCTTCTCGACCTGGTCGAAGCCCAGCTCCACGGGTGTGTCACGCCCGAAGATGGAGACCAGGACCGTGAGCTTCTGGGTGGTCGGTTCCACCTCGGACACGGCGGCGGCCATGGTGGCGAAGGGGCCCTCGGTGACGGTGACCTGGTCGCCCACCTGGTAGGACACCTCGACGGAACGCCGCTTGGCGGCCGCCGGCTTGTCGCCTGCAGCCTTGAGCGCCTCCGAGGCGATCATCGGTGCCATCATCTTGACGACTTCCTTGCGCGACAGGGGGGCAGGATCCTTGGTGGGCCCGACGAAGCCGGTCACACCCTCGGTGTCCTTGACGATGCGGCGGGCGTTCTCGTCCGGCCACATGCGAATGAGCACATATCCCGGGACGCGTACGCGGGACACGATCTTCTTGCCCTTGTCGGTATGCTTCTCGACTTCCTCCATCGGCACCTCGACCTGGAAGATCTGATCCTCCAGCCCGAAGGAGACGATGCGTGACTCGACGTTCGCCTTGACGCGCTTCTCATAACCCGAGTAGGTGTGGAGCACGTACCAGTTGCCCTCCAGCGTGCGCAGCTGCTTGGAGAACTCGTCCACGGCCTTCTGCCCGGCGTCCTGCTCTTCGGGCTCGTCCTGCCCGCTGCCTTCGGATCCCGCGGCACCCGATGCCGATGCATCCTCGGCGACCACCTCATCCGCTTCCGCCTGGTCGGCCTGCACCGCTTCGTCGGTGGCCTCGGCCGCAGCCTGTGCGACCTGTTCGCCTGAAGGGGCGCTGTCTCCGGCCTGGGGCGCGTGGTCCTGGACGGAGTCAGCCTGGCTGGAGGATTCCTGCTGGGCAGAGGTGCCCTGCCCGGCCGCCTCGGCTGCGCCAGCGACGGGGACCTGCTCGGTCGACGCCTCGTTCATCGCATCCGCCATCTGATCATCACTCATGTACAGAGCCACCTTCTCGCAAATGTAAGAACAACTACCAATCAGCCGAAGACCAGCATGACCAGCTTGCCCAGGCCGAAGTCCAGGGCTGTGACCAGGACCATCAGGAAGAGGACGAAGATGAAGACCGCCACGGACCAGCCGAGGAGCTCCCCGCCGGTCGGCGCGACCACTTTGCGAATCTCATCGATCACCTGCTTGATGAACATGCCGATACGCTTGAAGATGTTGGGCCTCTTCTGCTCAAGGGCCTGAGCCTTCTTAGCCATATCCGTCCTTCATTCGATCCTGGAACCAACCATTGGCAGGGAAGGCGGGACTCGAACCCACAACCTACGGTTTTGGAGACCGTTGCGCTACCAATTGCGCCACTTCCCTAGGAGATACCTGCCCACTGTACTCGCTCCGGTGGATACCGGAGGGTCGGCAGGACAGACCGCCAGGTTTTTACTCTAGCCCAAGGGGCCGATTCCGTCCACCCATCGGCTCCGTCGGTGTCGCACCCCCCAGGAAGCGCGCAGAAGGCCCGGCCGCCGACCTGGTCGGCCGATCGCCAACATCAGCGCACACGGATTCATAGGAGGACCAGGTCGTCGCGGTGGACGAAGGGGTGGGCGTACTGGTGGCCATAGCTGCGCGACAGCTCGGTAGTGGTGCGCCCCATCAGCCTGACCGCCTCCTCGGCGTCGTAGGCCGAGACCCCCTTGCCCAGGACTCGGCCCGTCTGATCCCGGATCCAGACCGGGTCTCCGGCGGAGAAGTCGCCTTCGACCCCGGTGACGCCGGCCGGGAGCAGGCTCGCCCTGCCGCCGGACACCGCTGTGGCGGCCCCGGGATCGGCTTCGTAGGAACCGCGCGGCGCGGAGGCGAACTTGATCCACAGCCGCCGGGCACTCCCCCGGTGCCTGACGGGGGCGAACACCGTGCCCACCGGGTCGCCGAACAGCGCAGGTCCAGCCAGCCCGGCCTTGGTCATCAGTACCGGAATCCCTGATACCGCGCCGATCCTGGCTGCCTCCAGCTTGGTGG
Source organism: Bifidobacterium xylocopae (assembly GCF_003315615.1). Lineage (GTDB taxonomy): Bacteria > Actinomycetota > Actinomycetes > Actinomycetales > Bifidobacteriaceae > Bombiscardovia > Bombiscardovia xylocopae. The sequence continues at coordinate 6,728 of NZ_PDCH01000010.1, read as the reverse complement.
TCATCCCTCCGGTGCCCACGCCGGATGTGGACCCCTCCGCGTCTATCGACTCCATGGCCTGGACCACGTTCGGCACGAAGGAGATCCGCCGGGCGCCCGGCCGCGAGGGCGGCTCGGAGTAGAGGGCGTCCACATCGGTGAGGAGCACCAGCGCATCGGCGCGCACGATGTTGGACACCAGGGCCGAGAGACGGTCATTGTCGCCGAAGCGGATCTCGTTGGAGGCCAGGGCGTCGTTCTCGTTGACAATCGGCACCACACCCAGGTCGAGCAAGCGCCCCAAGGTGCGGCGGGCGTTGCGGTATTGGGCCGCCTGGCGGGTGTCCTGCGCGGTCAGCAGGATCTGCCCCACCTTCAGGCCGTATACGGCGAATGCGGACTCGTAATGGGCCATCAGAATCCCTTGGCCCACGGATGCGGTGGCCTGCTTGGTCGCCACATCCTCCGGCCGCGCATCGAAGCCCAGGGAGCCGAAGCCCGCCGCGATCGCGCCCGAGGAGACCAGGACCAGCCGCGCACCTTGGAGACGGACCCGCGACAGGGCCCCGACCAGGGCCTGCAGGCGGTCCAGTCGCAGGTGGCCGCTGGCGGAGGTCAATGAGGAAGAACCGACCTTGACGACCACTGTGCCCGCCTGGGCCACCGACCGCCTTACCTCTTGCTCATCCATTCCGGCCATGACGCCCCTCCCGAAGCCTCGTCCGCCAGCTGCCGCCGACCGTCCAAACCGGCCCGCAGCAGGGTCAGCCCCTATCGGCCTTGTCGTCTGCCGCACCGTCCTCGTCATCGGACCGGCCGGCGTGGAGGGCCTTGCCGACCAGCCCCTCCCGATCCTCGGGGTCGTCGTCCACGGACGGATCGGCCCAATGCCCGGCCTCACGTTCGGCGGCCATGGCCTGGCGCACCGCCTGGCGGGCATCCATCATCCGGTGGTATTCGGCCCGCCGCTCGCTGTTGGTCCGCCGGTGGGTCCTGGTCTCGACCTCCTCCAGGCGCAGGTCCTTGCCGCGCGAAGCCATCGGCGTACCGTCCAGCATCTCGGCGCCTGCGGCGATGGTCGGATCCCAGTCGAAGGCCACCTGATCGCGTCCCGTCCCGATGCGCACCTCGTCACCGGCCCGGGCACCGACCTTGCGCAGCTCGTCCTCCACGCCAAGCTTGGCCAGGCGGTCGGCCAGGTAGCCCACGGCCTCGTCATTGTCGAAGTTGGTCTGGCGCACCCACCGCTCGGGTTTGGCGCCGGTGACCACGAACCAGCGGCCGCCGGCCTGGTCCTGCTGACGCTCCACATGGAAGGCGCCGGTGAAATCGTCGCGACGACGGCGCCGGGACCGGTCCTCCAGGGGGCGGATCACGACCCTCCCCTCCTCCTCGGCGGCCGCTTGGGCCTCTATACGCGCCCGCAGGCGTCCGACGAGCTCCGCAAGGTGGAAGCCCAGTTCCTTGAGCCCAGCGTGCGAGGCCGTGGAGACGATGAAGACCTGGTGCCCCATCCGTTCGAACTCGGGACGCACGAACTCGGCCAGTTCCCGGGCTTCGGGCACATCGGCCTTGTTCAGGACGATCACCCGCGGGCGCTCGGCTATGGGGATTGCGCCTAGGGGCAGCTCAAGCCTGTCGGCGTATCGGGCCAGCTCGGCCTCGATGGCCCGGTAGTCGCTCAGGGGGTCTCGGCCCGGTTCCAGGGTGGCGCAGTCAATCACATGGGCCACGACCTCGGTGCGTTCGATGTGGCGCAGAAACTCCAAACCAAGCCCCTTGCCCTGGGACGCCCCGGGGATCAGGCCGGGCACATCGGCCATGGTGAAACGCTCGGCCCCAGCCTGGACCACACCCAGGTTGGGCACCAGGGTGGTGAAGGGGTAGTCGGCGATCTTGGGCTTGGCCGAGCTCATGGCCGCGACCAGGGAGGACTTCCCGGCCGACGGGAAGCCGACCAGGGCCACGTCGGCTATGGATTTGAGCTCCAACATCACGTCGCGTTCCTCGCCCGGCTCTCCCAGGAGCGCAAAGCCGGGCGCCCGCCGGGTCCTGTTGGCCAGGGAGCGGTTGCCGAGCCCACCGGCGCCGCCTTGGGCCACGACGAAGCGGTCACCCGGATGGTTCAGGTCGGCCAGGCGCTCCCCCCGCTTCTTGGGCTCGCCCTCGCGTCCCACCGCGGCGAAGACTACCGTACCCACGGGCACCGGCAGCGTCAGGTCGGCGCCCCTGGACCCGTCCTTGTCGCCGCCCAGGCCCATGGTTCCCGCGCCCGCCGAGCGGTGCGGGGCGAACCGGTAGTCCAGCAGGCTGTTGGCGTTGGGGTCGGCCACCATGATCACGGATCCGCCGTCCCCGCCATCACCGCCGTCCGGGCCGGCCAGTGGCTTGTACTTCTCCCGCTTGATCGAGGAGGCGCCGTTGCCGCCGTCCCCGCCTTTGACGTGGACGGTCACGCGATCGACGAATGCGCTCATTGCTATCTACTCCCCCCGCATCCACCGGCCGGACGGATGCGGATCACTTACGGAAAAAGCCGCGTCCGGACGGGGCGCGGCTCTATTGAAAAGTTCGTTCTGGCTGTTCGCTCAGTCCGAGACGACGTCGACGACCTTACGGTCCCGGCGAACGCCGAACCTGACGCTGCCGTCGGTCAGGGCGAACAGGGTGAAGTCCTTGCCCAGGCCGACGTTCCTGCCGGGGTGGAACTTGGTGCCGCGCTGACGGACCAGGATGTTGCCCGCGACGACGGACTCGCCGCCGAACTTCTTAACACCCAGGTACTGCGCGTTGGAATCACGACCGTTGCGCGAGCTGGACGCGCCCTTCTTGTGTGCCATGTCTTAGTCCTTTCCCGACTGGAAGCTGTAGCGACCGACGCTCAGGCGATCGCGGTGATCTTGACCGTGCTCAGCTGCTGGCGGTGGCCCTTCTTGCGTGCCACGCCGGTCTTGTTCTTGAACTTCTGGATGCGGATCTTCGGGCCCTTGAGTCCGTCGTCGACGACCTCGCCCTTGGCGGAGACCTTGGCCAGGTCCTTCGCCGCCAGCGTCACCTTGGCGCCGTCCACGACGAGCGCGACCGGAAACTCGACCGACTCGCCCTTCTTGGCCGCCAGTCGGTTGACCGTGATGACGTCGCCGACCTCGACCTTCTCCTGATGGCCACCGGCCTTAACAATCGCGTACATAGCCCTACCTTGTCTGCCTCTCAAAGCTGCCCGCGCCTGAAGCCCGTCCCCGCCTAAGGGCGGGCGAGTCAGACACCAGCTAATCAGTATATAAGCAAGCGCGCCACCTCGTCAAATGGCAGCGCGCCGACGAAACACGCCCAGTCTATGCCTCCTGGACGACATCATCCCGGTCGTCCAGCCGGGAACCCGCGCCTTCGTCCTCCTGCCCCTCGGACGCCTTCTCGGCGGCGGCGGCGATCTGAGCCAGCTTCGCCTTCACGTCCGGGGAGGATCCCTTGGGCGCCGGCGCCTCCTTGGAAGCCTTGGAGCCATGCCCGTGCTTGTTGGTCTTGACGAACGGATCGCCGCCCTTGACCGCGTAGGGGTCGTCGTACTTGGCCGAGATGGTGGGCTGGTCGTGCAGGATGAAGCCGCGCCCATGGCAGGACGGGCACTCCTCGGAGAAGGCCTCGACCAGGCCCTGGCCCACGCGCTTGCGGGTCATCTGCACCAGCCCCAGTGACGTGACCTCGGCCACCTGGTGCTTGGTGCGGTCACGCGCCAGGCATTCCACCAGCCGGCGCAGGACCAGGTCGCGGTTGGCGGGCAGCACCATGTCCACGAAGTCGATCATGACCATGCCGCCGATGTCACGCAAACGCAGCTGGCGGGCGATCTCCTCGGCCGCCTCCAGGTTGCAGCGGGTGACGGTCTCCTCCAGGGACTTGCCTTTGCCGATGAAACGGCCCGTGTTCACGTCGATCGTGGTCATGGCCTCGGTGCGGTCGATCACCAACGAGCCGCCGGAGGGCAGGTAGACCTGGCGCTCCATGCCCTTGCGCAGCTGGCTGTCGATCTGCCACTTGTCGAACACGTCCTTGCCCTGGTGCTCGGCCGGATCCCAGCGCTCCAACTTGTCCTTCAGATCCGGGGCCATGGTGTCCAAATAATGTTCGATGTGCCCGTAGACGCGCTCACCCTGCACGACCAACCGGTTGAAGTCGTCGTTGAAGATGTCCCGCACCACGCGGATGGCGACGTCGGGCTCACCCTGGAGCAGCTTGGGGCGCTTGCCGTGCCAGAACTCCTGGCGCTTGGCCTCCACGTCCTCCCACTGCCGCTGCAGGTTCCCCAGGTCCTTCTCGATGGCCTCCTCGGAGGCTCCCTCGGCGGCGGTGCGGATGATCACACCCATGTCCTTGGGCGCGATCCTGGAGACAATGGACTTGAGCCGTGCGCGCTCCTTGTCGGGCAGCTTGCGGGAGACGCCGGTCATGCCGCCGGAGGGCACGAGGACCAGGAAGCGCCCGGCCAGCGTGATCTGCGCGGTCAGACGGGCGCCCTTGTGCCCGATCGGGTCCTTCGTCACCTGCACCAGCACCGGATCGCCGGACTTGAAGGCCAGCTCGATCCTCCTCGGCTGCCCCTCCAGGCGGGTGGCGTCCCAGTTGACCTCGCCGGCGTACAGCACGCCGTTGCGGGCCTGCCCGACGTCCACGAACGCGGCCTCCATGCTCGGCAGCACGTTCTGCACTCGCCCCAGGTAGATGTTGCCCACGGAGGAGACCTCGTCGATGTCGGAGACATAGTGCTCCACCAGGATCCCGTCCTCGATCACCGACACCTGGGTGTGGTGCTCCTTCTCCCGCACGACCATCTGCCGGTCCACGTTCTCACGGCGGGCCAGGAAGTCCTGCTCCACCAGCTGGGTCTGCCGGCTGCGCTCGCGGCGGTTGTCGCGCCGGCGCTGCTTCTTGGCCTCCAGGCGGGTGGACCCCTCAATGTCGGTGATCTCATCCACGTACTGCTGGCGGCGGGAGCGGCGGGCCGGCTCCTCATCGGCGTCCTTGGCCCCCCGGCGGCGGCGCCGGCGACGGGTCAGGCCTCCCTCATCCTCCTCTGCTTCCTCGCCCTTGCGCTTGCGGCGGCGGCCGCCGCGCTCACTGCGCTCGGAAGCGGGTTCATCCTCATCCTTGTCCTGGGACCTGCGGCGGCGGCGTGTGCGTTTGGGTTCCTCGTCCTCCTCGGACTCATCGTTCACGAACCGGATGTCGTCCTCGTGCAGGTCCTGCTCGATCTGCCCCACCTCGTCGGCGGCGCGGCGTTCCTCGGCGTTGAGCCTGCGGCGGCGGCGCGGGCGCTCCTCCCCGTCCTCATCCCGGCGTTCGTCGGCGTCGTCGTGCTCAGCGGCATGGTTGCCGCCCGAACGGGTCTTGCGGACGCGGCTGCGGCGGGCGGGCGCGTGGCGGCCGGAACCCGTCTCCTCCTCGTCTTCCTCAGCCTCGTCCTCGGCTACGGCAGCGGCGGGGATGACAGGCTCCTGGAAGAGCAGGGAGGTCATGGGCCGGGCCGGTGACTGGGTGCGGCCGCTCCTCCCCCGTGCGCTCTTGGCGGGCTTGGTCTCCTTGGTTTCAGCATCGGCGTTGTCCTCGCCGCTGTCGGCCTCCTGGGCCTGGCGGCTGCGCGCGCCGGCTGAGCGGGTGCCGACTGAGCGGCCTGACTGCACCCGGTGACGCCCCCTGCGGGGGCTGCCGGAGCCTTCATCCTCGCCCCCGTCTTCGGCCTGCTCGTCACGCCCGGAGCGACCGCTGCGACCGGTCTCCTCCCCTGCCTTGCGACGGACGGACCTGCGGCGGACGGGCCGTTCCTCGGCCTCCTCGGACCGGCGATCCCGGCTGTCTTCGCCATCCGTCTCGCCTGCGGCGGCCTCACCGGATCGGCTGGACCGGCGTGCACGGCTGCGGCTGGCGGCACCCTCCCCGGAGGCGGCAGCCTGCCCACGGGTGGTGCGCCGGCGGCTGGTCTTGCGGGCCGGCTTACGCTCGCCCTCGGAATCGGCGCCATCCACGGTAGGGGTGGGGGTGTCGGCATCCTCGGCGGTCGAGGCGGCGCGTGTACGGCGCCGGGTATGGACCTGCTCCCTCTCCTTGGCCTCCACCTGCACCGGCACCGGTGCGTCGGCAGCTCCGGTCCCGCGCACCACCCGGCGTCCGCCCCTGCGGCGGCGGGTCGCGTTCCCGGCGGCTTTCTGGCTCTCGCCCTGCTCGCTATGTTCGATGTTCTGCGAGGACTCGCGTTCGGCGCTGTCCTCTGGTGTTCTGTTCGGCACAATGGCTCCTTGCGACGCGCTGCACCGGGTCGCGCTCACGGCGGCGACGACTGCTCACACCGCGCTCTCACCGCGGCCGCGCACTGCGTGCGCATCGTCTGGACGCCTTCATAAAAGTCTTCCGGGGCGTAAACGGACACCGTCGCCTGCATTCGCACGAAGCGATCCATGCAAGGGGATCGACGCCTACGCTTCACGGTGGCCATGCAGGACCACCACTCCTCCAGTATGGCACACTTTCCCCGACCCCGCTCGGCCGCCTTCCCCGTACAGGCCCCGGCCTACCTACGGGCCACGGCTATGTTCCACCATGGGCGAACCGGGGCCTGGCCCCTATACACATCTCCGAGCCCACGAGAACGAGGCTGAACTCGTATGCCGCCTCCTGCCCCGCCTGAAGACCAGATAAGAGAGAAGACGACCCACCACACACGACGATCCACAGTCCACTACCGCACACAACACCCG
>NZ_PDCH01000001.1 GCF_003315615.1 Bifidobacterium xylocopae | reverse complement strand
CACGGCACCACCCAGACCCACGCAACCCACCGCGGCCGGGGAGTCGGAAACCTGTCGATCGGCCACACACCCGCCGCCACACCGGCGGCGGCGCGTCCCGCCGCCCCGGGCGGGGCGCGCGGCGCCGGGGGGGCCCGGGCGGCGGGGGGGGGGGGGGGGGTGGGGGGGGGGGGGGGGGGGGGGGGGGGGTCAGTGGCGGCCGGCCTCGTGCTCCAGGCTGGCCTTGACCAGGCCGGCGAAGAGAGGATGGGGCTTGGTGGGACGGGACTTGAATTCGGGGTGGGCCTGCGTGCCTACATAGAAGGGGTGAACCTCCCGGGGCAGCTCCACGAACTCGGTCAATTCACCGTCCGGACTGGTGCCCGAGATAGACAGACCAGCCTTCACCAGACGATCCTTGTAGTCCACATTGACCTCATAGCGATGGCGGTGACGTTCGCTGACATGGGTGGAACCATATAGGCCGGCGACCAGGGAGTCTTTCCTGAGGACCGCGGGGTAGGCACCCAAACGCATGGTGTGACCCATATCGCCCCGGCCCGCCACAATCGATTTCTGCTCCTCCATCGTAGCGATGACCGGGTTGGCGCAGTCGGGCTCGAACTCCGAGGAGTTGGCATCCTCCAAGCCCAGGACGTGGCGGGAGTACTCGATGACCATGGACTGCAGACCGAGGCACAGGCCCAATGCCGGCAGCTTGCGCTCGCGGGCGAAGCGCAGGGCTCCGATCTTGCCTTCGATGCCGCGGATGCCGAAACCACCCGGAATCACGATGCCATCAACGTCCTTCAGGGCCTGCTCGGCCCCTTCCAGGGTCTCGCAGCGGTCAGCGGCGATCCACTTGACGTTGACCTTGGCCCGGTTGGCGAAGCCGCCTGCTTTGAGAGCCTCGGAGACCGACAGGTAGGCGTCCGGCAGGTCGATGTACTTGCCCACGATCGCCACGTTCACCTCGGACTTGGGATGGTGGACGCGCTCCAGCAAATCGTCCCACTCGGCCCAATCGACATCATGGAAGGGCAGCCCCAGCTTGCGCACCACGTAGGCATCCAGGCCTTCGTCATGCAGGATCTTGGGGACGTCGTAGATCGAGGGTGCGTCCACACAGTTGACCACGCCCTCCTCGTCCACATCGCACATCAGGGAGATCTTGTCCTTGATGGACTGGTTCAGGGGGCGGTCGGAACGCAGGACCAGGGCGTCGGGGGCGATTCCCAACTGACGCAGGGCCATCACCGAATGCTGGGTGGGCTTGGTCTTGAGCTCGTGCGCGGAGGCGATGTATGGGACCAGTGAAACGTGGACGAACATGCAGTTGTCGGCGCCGATGTCGCGTCGGACTTCACGGGCGGCCTCCATGAAGGGCTGGGATTCGATGTCGCCGACGGTGCCGCCGATCTCGGTGATGATGACATCCACGTCCTCTGATGCCTGGGCGCGCATACGGCTCTTGATCTCATTCGTGATGTGGGGTATGACCTGCACACACTGACCCAGGTATTCTCCGGCCCTTTCCTTGCGCAGGACCTCCTGGTAGATCTGACCGGTGGTCACATTGGCCTTCTGGCTCAGGAAAATGTCGAGGAAACGCTCATAGTGGCCGATGTCCAGGTCGGTCTCCGCCCCGTCCTCGGTCACGTATACCTCACCGTGCTGGAAGGGGTTCATGGTGCCAGGATCGACGTTGATGTACGGATCGAGCTTCTGTTGGAGGACACGGATGCCCCGGCTGCGCAGGAGCCTGCCGAGGGAGGAGGCGGTGAGGCCTTTGCCGAGGGAGGATACGACGCCGCCGGTGACGAAAATGTGCTTGGTGACGTGCTCTTGGGAATTTCCATGTTGTCTGACCATGGAACTTTAATTTATCATCCACAGGCGACGTATACGGGCCTTGGGGCCGGCAGCTGAATACAGCTGCCACGGACCCCCTCTCCCGCTTGGCCGCGTCATCTGACACGCCGGGTAATCGCGTCCAGGCGGACGGATGTCCGGACATTCGCGTCAGTCCTGCTGGGACAGGTGCTCAGCCAGGTAACGGGCGGTGAGACCGGAACCATCCCTGACCAGCCGGTCCGGGCTGCCGCTGTCAACAATCCGGCCGCCCTCCTGACCGCCGCCAGGGCCCATGTCGATCACATAGTCGGCGTTAGCGATCATATCCAGGTCGTGTTCGATGAACACCACAGTCGCGCCGCCGTCGACCAGCCGCTGGAGGACGCCGATCAGCGTGCGCACATCCAACGGATGCAGGCCGGTGGTGGGCTCGTCGAGGATGAACAGGGTGCTGGATTGGCGCTTGCCCAGCTCATTGGACAGCTTCAGGCGCTGGGCCTCGCCGCCAGAGAGTGAGGGAGTGTCCTCGCCGAGCTTTAGATACCCCAATCCCAAGTCACACAGGGTTGCAAGGGATTTGTGGATGCGCCCGAAAAGGCCTCTGCCATCGCCGGAGAATGCATCCCGAGCTTGGCTGACATCCATATCGAGCAGCTCCGGCAGGCTCATCGGAGCCGGGTGCGCACTGGTCGACAGGGTGATGTCGCCGGCCTCCGACTTGTAACGGCTTCCCCTGCAGACCGGACAGGTGATGGTCACATCCGGAAGGAACTGCACATCAAGGCTGATCTGCCCGGTCCCGTCGCACTGGGGGCAGCGCAGGGAGCCGGTGTTGTAAGAGAAGTCCGACAGCTTGAGCCCCCGCTCCCTGGCATGGTCGGTGGAGGCGAACGCCTTGCGCAGCATGTCCATGACAGAGCTGTAGGTGGCCACAGTGGAACGCACATTGATGCCGATCGGCGAGGAATCCACCAACCGCACCCGCTCGATGCCCGATGGCTCCACACCGGTGACATGCTCCGGCAGCCGCCGACCCTCCCCCGCCGCCTCCAGAGCAGGCAGCAGTGATTCCAGAACCATGGTCGTCTTCCCCGAGCCGGATACGCCAGTCACCGCTGTCATCCGCCCACGCGGGATCGCCACGTTCAAAGGATGAACCGTATGGATCGGGCCGGTCTCCATGCGAATCCATCCGTCGCCGCCGACCTTGGGCAGCGTTTGCCGCCGTCGGACCAGGACCCTCTCGCTGCCGTGAAGGAATCCGGCGATTCTGGAATCGGGTGCGGCTTCGATTTGCGCTGGGCTGCCCTGGGCGATGACCCGTCCACCCAGACGGCCCGCACCGGGCCCCATCTCTATGAAATAATCCGCCGCCTTGAGCACACGCACATCGTGGTCCACGAAGACCACCGAGTTCCCAGCCGCCATCAAATCCCGCATGACCCCAATCAGCCCTTCGATGTTGGCCGGATGCAGGCCGGTGGACGGCTCGTCGAGCACGTACAGGACGCCTGTGGTTTCATTGCGCACGGCCCGGGAGAGTTGCGAGCGCTGGCGTTCGCCCGTGGACAGGGAGGCAGAGGAACGGTCCAGGGTCAGGTAGCCCAGCCCAAGCTGCATGAGGCGGCGTCCCATGTCCGCCAGCGCATCCACGAGATTCCTGGCCATGGGACGCATGTCCTCGGGGAGAGCTTCGGGCACACCAGGCGCCCAATCGAGGATCTGCCGCAGGGACCACGCCGTCACCTCGGCGAGGTTGCGCCCCTGGATGCGCGGCGCACGCGCGGCGGGTGACAGACGGGATCCGCCGCAGTCCGGGCAGGTGCGTTCGATCAGGAATTTGGACACCTTCGCCAGCCGCTTGTCGTCGCTGGCCCGATCCAGCTCCTTGGTCACGGTCAGGCGGGCGTTGCGGAAGGTGAAATCCAGCTCATGCACACCTTTGACCGAAGTGATGGTGATATGCTTCTTCTCTTCCGGGCCGTTGAACACAATCTCGCGCTCGCGATCGGTCAGTTCACGGAAGGGCACGTCGATACGCACACCGAATTCCCGTACGATGTCGGGCTGCACATTGAACCCGAAGGTGCGCCAGGGCACCACAGCCCCCTGGTCGATGGTCATTGACTCATCCGGGACCAGGGCGGCGTCGTCGACCTCGTGGATCGTGCCGGTGCCCTGGCAGGCAGGACAGGCGCCCAGAGAGTTGAAGGCCAGTTCCTCGGCCGATGGAGGCGAGACCTGGGCACCACAGACCGGACAGACAATGGGGATCTCGGCGGCCACTTTCATCGTCGGCTCCACATAGTGCCCGTTGGGGCATCGGTGGGAAGCCAGACGCGAGAACATGAGCCGCAGGACGTTGAGGAGTTCGGTCGAGGTGCCAAAGGTGGAGCGCATGCCGCCCACACCTGGGCGCTGCCTGAGTGCCAGGGCGGGAGGCAGGAAACGCACCGCATCCACCTGCGGCCGCTCGGCCTGGGTCATCCGCCGGCGGGTGTAAGTGGACAGGGCGTCCAGATAGCGTCGGGAGCCCTCTGCATAGAGCACACCCAAGGCCAGCGACGATTTTCCCGAGCCGGAGACACCGGCAATGCCTACCAGGCGATTGAGCGGGATTCGCAGGGAAATATCTTGCAGATTGTGGACGCGGGCCCCTTCCACTTCTATCGCCTGGGGTGGTCGACTGACCTGGAACGTTCCCCCTTGGGTGGAGGTCTGCGCATTCGCGCTCATCAATCCATGCCTTCCTTCTCCTTCAAAATGTGAGCAATCGCCTCAAGGGCGAGCTTATAACCGTAAAAACCCATGCCGGTGATGGTTCCTGTCGCCACCGGCGAGATGACGCTCAATCGGCGGAAGGCCTCCCGTGAAGCCGGATTGGAGATATGGACCTCCATCAAAGGCAGTCCCGCATCGCCCACCTGGGCGGCCGCGTCAGCCAGTCCATAGGAGTAATGGGTGAAAGCGGCGGGATTAATCACCACCGGGGTGCGCTCATCCACGGCCCGATGCATCCAGCCTATGACCTCACCTTCGTCGTCGCTTTGCCGCACTTCGACCTTCAGACCGAGCGCCTCGCCCCAGGCGCGGCATTCCAGGGTCAATGCCTGCAGGTCCTGGTGTCCGTAGACATCAGGCTCACGCACACCCAGCCTGCCGAGGTTGGGCCCATTGACCACCACGACCCCAACGCCATCGTATGCCGTCATTCCGATGCCTCCATTCATGTCCGTGTCCCGTCCCTGAACAACCGGACCGCTCGCAGGCCATAGCCGCATATGACCAGTCACATGCAGCCGTGGCCGCGCATCGTCCCACCTTACTTTCGAATCCGCTCGAACGCTTCGCGCACCGCGTCCTCTGGCGGATCATCCAGGTGGGTCGGGTGGCCCCGCCCATCCAGGATGATGAAGCGCAGCTTATCCCCCCTGGCCTTCTTGTCCCGGTGCATAAGGTCCAGGACCCGCTCCCAGGAGCCACCGGACCAGGAGGTCCGCAGGCCCAACGCCTCAACGAGCTCACGGTGCTCGACCACCAGGTCACGCTCCGCGTATCCCAGAATGGAAGAGAGTTCGGCGGCGAAAACCATGCCGACGGCCACCGCCTGCCCATGCCGCCAGGAGAAATGCTCGACCTGCTCGATCGCGTGCCCCAGTGTATGTCCATAGTTCAGGAATTCGCGGGGCCCGGACTCCCGCAAGTCCAGGGATACATAACCGGCTTTGACGGTGACGGAACGCTCGACCAGCTCACCAGGCACCTCTTCGATCCACTCGTCCGACTCCCGGCCGGTGAAACCGCGCAACTCGTCCCTGTGGGCCCAAAGCAGATCCAGGATGGACTGGTCCATGATGAAACCGCACTTGACCACCTCGCCCAGCCCTTCGACGAAGATCTCCCTGGGCAGGGTTCGCAGGGTCTTCAGATCGGCCAGGACGCCCCGAGGGGTGTAGAAGGCCCCCACCAGGTTCTTGCCTTGCGGCGTGTTCACTCCGGTCTTGCCACCGGCAGAAGCATCGACCATGGCCAACAACGAGGTGGGGCAGTTGACGTAAGGGATGCCGCGCATCCATGAGGCGGCAACGAATCCCGCCAGGTCCGTAGCTGCTCCCCCACCCAGACCCACGACTGCATCCGAGCGGGTGAACCCATCCTCAGCCAGACGATTCCAGACACCGTCGGCCACCTGAACGGTCTTTCCTGCTTCCGCATCCGGAATCGTGATATCCGAAACCCGGTATCCCCCCTGGCGGAGGAGGGCCCTGGCATGGTCGGCGTGGCGCTGGACCGGGCGTGTATGGATCAGCGCCACCCGCAGGACCTGCTCGCCGAGCAGGGTCCTCAAGCGGGAGCTGACTCCCGGTCCGATACGCACGTCGTAAGGGTCGGACCCGGTAATATGGACCAACCGTTCATTGAGAGCCTCAGCCAGGCGACCGGCCATGGCCTTGGGACTGCTGCCATATGAGGGCAGGCTGATGGTGGCCAGGCTCTCATAGATCGGCCGACGCTCCTCGTAGAGCCGCTTCCATCGGCCTATGGCGTCCCGGGCAAGCAAGGGCCTCTTGGACCCATGGGCGGCGCGTGCGGCCGCCTCATCCGGATCGGCGTCCAGGTAGATGATCACACCTCCCCGGCCTCGATATGCCATCAGCCCTTCATAGACTTCTGTGGTCATCGGCGATCCGCCACCCAGCGCAAAGAGCCCACCATTGAACCCCTTGAGCAAGCGGCATACCACCTCCTGCTCGACCCTACGGAAAGCGGGCTCCCCGTCAGTCTCCATGATCTCTGCAATCGAGCGTCCGGCTACACGTTCGACCTCCTGGTCCGCATCCTTGAAAGGCATGTCCAGGATTCCCGCCGCCATCCGCCCCACGCGGGTCTTACCGGCCCCAGGCATGCCGATAATCACAGCCCGGGGGCCGGCCTTCCCCGCGCTCATCTCAAGCCCTCCGGCCAGGAGGCCAGGTAGGCGCGCGCATTGCGGGAAAGCTCCTCGACCGAATCGCCACCGAACTTCTCCAGGGCGAACCTGGCCAAAGTCAGCCGCATCATGGCCTCCCCGATGACCGCAGCCGCAGGGACAGCCGTGGTGTCCGACCGCTGATTGATGGCAGTGGCGGCCTCGCCGGTCAGCACATCCACCGTGCGCAGGGCCCGCGGTATGGACGAAATGGGTTTCATGGCAGCCCTGACCCGGATGGGCTCACCATCCGACATTCCGCCCTCAATGCCCCCGGCCCTGTTCGTCAGACGGCCGATCCGTCCATCGGGCCCGGTCACGATCTCATCATGGGCCGCCGAACCCGGCCTGGATGCCTCGGCGAACCCATCACCGATCTCCACACCCTTGATTGCCTGGATACCCATGAAAGCTGCAGCCAGGGCCGCGTCCAGGCGGCGGTCCGCCTCCACATGCGTGCCCAGACCGGCCGGGACCCCATAGGCAATGACTTCAAAGACCCCGCCGAGCGTGTCCGCATCGGACTTGGCCCGGTCAATCCGCTCGATCATCCGCGCTTCGGCCGCCTGGTCAAGGGTACGTACCGGTGAAGCGTCAAGAGCCTCCAGATCCGCCGGCCCGGGCAGGCCGGCCCCCTCATCGCCGGCTTCTACGCCTACACCACCGATTGAAAGCACATGGGAGACGGTCTTGATGCCCAGGGATTGGTCGAGCATCTTGGCGGCTATGACACCCAGTGCCACACGGGACGCTGTCTCTCGTGCGGAGGAACGTTCCAGGATCGGCCGCGCATCGTCAAACCCATATTTGCGCATGCCGGTCAGATCAGCGTGCCCTGGTCTGGGACGGCTGAGCGGGGCATTCCGCCCCTGCCTAGGCAGTGACACACCTTCGGGCAGCGGATCGGCGCTCATCACCTTGGTCCACTTGGGCCACTCGGTATTGCCGATTTCGATGGCCACCGGCGACCCGAGCGTGCGCCCATGGCGGACGCCCGTCAGCAGACGCACCCGATCCTGCTCGAAGTTCATGCGTGCGCCCCGGCCGTAACCCAACCGTCTGCGCGCCAGGGCCGCTGATATGTCGTCGCTGCTCAGCTCCACACCGGCCGGCACCCCCTCGACCATGGCTATCAGGGCCTCGCCGTGCGATTCACCTGCGGTCTGCCAGCGGAACATGTGCTCTCCTTTTGGTCTCTCACAGCTTCTTGTTGTATATCTTAGAAGATGGTCTACCTTGTACCTTTGCCCGGTCTCTTCATCGTGTGCGCCCTCGCCGTCGAGGATGCGCGTTCAAGACGGGTCCCCCGTCTGGGGGTGCTTGCTGGTGTCATCATCCAGCTCATCGCACTGCTCGTGTTCTGTGCGGTGGGAGACCAGGGACTGTGGCCGATCATACTGGCCCTGGCCGTTGGCCTGTCCGCTACCCTGGTCCAGACGGCCCTGGCCGTGGCGAAACCCGGTTCATTAGGCCTGGGCGATGTAACGGCGACCGCTGTAGCCGGTCTCTCATTGGGGCTCCTGGGTTGGCGCACAGCGTTGGTGTGGTGGGTGCTCATGGGAGCAATCGGTCTGCTGGCACTGGCAATACACACCCGCCGGCAGGCCGGCAGAATCCCACGAGGCGGACACGGGACCGATCCCGGGATCCCTTTCGTGACCGTCATCGCTGCGGCTGCCCTTCTGGCCGATGCGGCAGCGTGGTACTGGTCCCTGTGACCGCTGTCCAGTAGATGAGACTCTGGCAGGCGGGCCACAGCCGGACGGGCCACCTGCCTGCATCCCATCATTGTGAGGCACTCATTGGCTATGCCGGGATTCCCACTGCTTGTACTCGTTGGCGAATGCGTCGAATTCGGAGGAGGATGAGGTGAACTTCGTCTCGCCGGTGTCCATGTTGACAGTCACGAAGTAAAGCCAGTCCCCCGGCTCCGGGCTCATGGCGGCCCGTATGGCCTGATCGCCGGCATTGCCGATCGGTGTGGGAGGCAGTCCTTGGTGGACCCTGGTGTTGTATGGGTCCGAGCTGTCGTTGAGCATGTCGTTGGTCAGGTTGAGGGCCGAGACGTTCTTACTGTATGCCACGGTAGAGTCCATGCCCAGGCTCATTCCCTTGTCCAGTCGGTTGTCAATCACGCGCGAGACCTTGCCGTAATATTCGGATTTGTTGACCTCGGCCTCGGTTATGGAGGCTATATTCAGGATTTTCTCCCGGTCCGCCCCCTGCGGCACGCCCAGCTTGTCCAATTTCTCCACGCGTTTATCGACCATGGTCCTCAGGATGTTCCCTGCGGACTTCATCTTCTTCACGTCATAGGTGCCTGGCTCGAACCAACCTTCGAAACTGCCCGAGGCCTCAGCAGGCAGGACACCGGCACCTTGGCCGTTCACGATCGCGTCGAAATCATCCTTGCTGACGCCCGAAATCCGCGCGGCCCGCTCAATCACATCGCGTGAACGGTCACCGGCCCTCACTTGGAGGAAACCGCCGGCCTGTTTGGGATCGGTCAGGATGGCCGCGGCATCCGACGCTTTCATGTGCCGTTTGAGCCCAAAGGTACCCGGTTGAATCTGAGCGGAAGAGCCGGCGTTGACGACGGCCTGCAGGAAAGCATCAGCGGATTTGACGACATCCGCCTTGACGAGATTGCTTGCGATCCGATCGGTGCCTTGACCGGATTCGACCGTGAACTCGACGCTGCCGCTGCCCGGACCGGGCCAGTCAGCAGCCACGCTCTTGGTGGGTTCGATCCGGGACGGGGCGTGACGCACATAGTTGAGCGTGGCGAACACGCAGGCAAGGGCCACTATCGCAGCGGCAAGCGCGATGAGCATATGCACCCTACGGCGGCGTCTGGTCAGCTTACGAACCTGCCGCATCTGCCGGCGGGAGCTTGGCGGAGGCGGCGGGGCCAAGGAGGGGACGGGCTCACCGTCACCCACCCACTGCACCTGGCTCGCGAAGAAGTCATGCATGTCGTCAGCTTCAGCCAATATCGCTCCTCATCGTGGCCGCTGCCTCATCCAAGGCGGCCTGCAGCAAGAGGACCGCCGATTGCTGGTCCACCATCGGCCTGTGGTGCCGTCCGCCTACCCCGGCAGCGGTTAACTGCCGGTGTGCGCTGACAGTGGTCAGACGCTCGTCGCGCAACTCCACTTGCGGCACGAGCGGCAACGCCAACTCACCGTCCATGGCAAGCGACTCCATCCTGTGCCGCAGGGCCTTCGCCCATCGCCTCGCCTTCTTGGCCGAACGGCCCTCCTGGCCATTCAGCAGCAGGGGCAGCCCCACTATGATGCGCGCCGCGGATTCATCCTCCGCCAGTTCAATCACCTCGTCCAGGGCCTGGAAGTAGTCTCCGTAGACGGCGATGTTACCGGCAGGATTGGCCACAGTCAACTCAGGGTCGGACAAGGCCATGCCGACCCGAGCCTCGCCCAGGTCCACCCCCATCCATCGTGTTCCGGTCATGGGCGGCCCCTCAGCTCCTCATGACCTGATTGCTCAAGGTCTCCAGGGCTTGGTCGATCTTCGAGGCATCCTGGCCTCCGCCCTGGGCGAAGTCGGGCTTTCCGCCGCCGCCACCACCGAGCATCTTCGATGCGCCGCGTACGAGGTCTCCGGCTTTGAGCCCCATCTTGCGGGCCGGGCCGTTCGTAGCCACGAGGACTATCGGTTTACTATCCTCATTGACCCCTGCCAGGGCGACCACCGACGGCACCTCATCGCCCAGTCGGGCCCGAACCTGGCTGGCGGTCTTGCGCAGGACATCGACCGATCCGAAGTGCCCCACATTCTTTACCGCCAATCTGACCGGCGCATCCGATGCTTTCGCCTGATCCACCAGGGCCGGCACGGAGCGGGAGAGCTGGTCCTCGTAGACCTGTGCCAGACGGCGGTCGGATTCCTTGAGCTTGGCCAACAAGGCGGAGACCCGCTCGGCCAGGTCATCGGGTGCAGCCCCCAGCTTGTCCGATAGCTGGGATACCAGGGTGTGCTCGCGGGCGTTGTACTCGTATGCCCCCTGTCCAACGACCGCATCCACCCTTCGTACGCCACTGCCCACAGAGGCTTCGGACATGATGGTCACAGCGCCGATCTTGCCCACTCGGTCCACATGGGTTCCCCCACACAGCTCTCGCGACCAGCCGTCCTCACCGATCGTGACCACGCGCACGATATCGCCGTATTTCTCCCCGAACAAGTGCATGGCACCGAGGGCGATCGCGTCATCGAACTTCATTTCCTTGGTCGTGACCGACAAATCGTCGCGGAGACGGTCGTTGACCCGCGCTTCGACCGCATCCATGGCCTGGTGCGAGGGGGCCTTAGCCCACTGGAAGTCGAAACGCAGCCGGTTGGGCGCATCTTCTGAACCGCGCTGCGTCGCCTGGGGGCCCAATTCCTCCTGCAAGGCCTTATGCACCATGTGCGTGGCGGTATGCGAGCGGGCGATGGCACCTCGACGGTCAGGATCTATGGATGCCGTCACCTGATCGTCCAGAGTCAGCGTGCCCTCCGTCAGGCGGCACTGATGGGCGATCAGACCCTTGACTGGTTTCTGAACGTCGTCCACCTCCAGCACCGCCCCATCGTCGGAGAGAATCTCTCCCTGGTCGGCCAACTGTCCGCCGGCCTCGGCGTAGAAGGGGGTACGGTCCAGGATAACTTCGAGTGAGGCGGGTGCCTTTGCGACCGGCACGGCACCTTTGCCTTCCTGGATGATGCCGATGACCCTGGAACGTGAGGACAGGTCGGTGTACCCCAGGAACTCGATCGGGGCTTTCAGATCCTTCTTGATGTCGTCATAGACGGACAGGTCCACGTTGTGGCGCTTCTTCAACGCATCGGCACGGGCACGGTTTTTCTGCTCGTTCATGAGCTCGCGGAACTTGGCTTCATCCACTTTGACGCCCTGCTCGGCAGCCATCTCCAGGGTCAGCTCAATGGGGAACCCGTAGGTGTCATGGAGGGTGAACGCATCCTGGCCTGAAACAACCCGCTCTTTGCCCTGCTTGGCCTTGGATACGGCTACATCCAATATGGTCGTGCCATTCTCCAGGGTGCGGCGGAAGGCATCCTCCTCGCCGCAGGCCGCCTCACATACCTCCTTGAAGCTGCCGTTGAGCTCCGGGTATGAGGGGGCCATGGCCTCCTTCGAGACCGGGAAGAGCGTAGGCAGGACGGGGTCGGTCACGCCCAGCATACGCATGGATCGTACGGTGCGGCGCAGGAGCCGGCGCAGTACGTAACCGCGCCCCACGTTCGAGGGACGGACGCCGTCGCTCATGATCATCAGGGCCGAGCGCACATGATCCGCCACCACGCGTAGCCGCACATCGGCTTCCTCGTTCTCACCATAGCGATGGCCGCTCATGCGTTCGGCGACTGCGATGACCGGATAGACCTCGTCGGTCTCATAGATGTTCTGCTTACCCTGAAGCAGGTAGGCCAGGCGCTCCAGGCCAGCCCCGGTGTCAATGTTCTTGTGCTGCAGTTCACCGACGATGTGCAGGTCTGTCTTGGACTTGACATTGTCCACCTGGTAGTTTTCGAACACCAGGTCCCAGATCTCGATATAGCGGTTCTCATCGGCCGAGGGACCGCCCTCCTTGCCGTATTCCGGTCCGCGGTCCACATAGATCTCCGAGCAGGGGCCGCCTGGACCAGGGCCTCCGGTGGTCCAGAAGTTGTCCTCCATGCCCAGGATCTCCATGTGGGCGGGATCGAACCCCTCGTTCTTCCATATGGAACGGGCTTCCTCGTCGTCGGTGTAGGTGGTGACCCACAGCTTCTCCGGATCGAAGCCATAGCCTCCTTGGCTCTGTGGGGCGGTCAGCAGGGTCCAGGCAAAGTGGATGGCCTCCTCCTTGAAATAATCTCCGAAGGAGAAGTTGCCCAGCATCTGGAAGAAGGTGCCATGCCGGGTGGTCTTGCCCACTTCGTCGATATCCAGCGTGCGCACACACTTCTGGTTGGAGGTCATGCGGGTGGCCGGAGGGGTCTGCTCCCCCATCAGATAGGGGATGAAGGGCACCATGCCCGCGATGGTGAACAGAATCGTCGGGTCGGAGGAGATCAGGGAGGCGGAGGGCTGGACCAGATGCCCCTGGCCCTCGAAGTAGTTGAGGAAGCGTGACGCTATTTCGGATGTTCGCATGGGTTTTATAGTGCTCCTTGCAGGGTCGGCCCTGCTCATTGCTGGATTGGCAAAGTCTTCAATGGCTGTCTTCGATGACCGCTGCCGGGCCGGGCCGTGGTACCCGGAAACCCGTCAATGCCGTGCACTCCTGGCCCGGTCAATGTACCGACGGTTCAGTTCTTCCTCACGGCTGTCCATGATGGTGCGGAACTGGCCCCAGAGACTGGAAAGGGTCCGCTCTGCCACATGATCCTGGTCGGTCCCGAGTACGAACTCACGAGCGGATTTCGGGGTGTTCGCACGGACATAGGCCTCGGCCTTGGCGGCGATCACGACACCGATGACGACACCGCCACCTATCCATATGACTCTTTTGAACATCACACCCCCCAGTTTTCCGTGTCGCCCTGCCCTTGGACCGCGTGCCTGCCGCCGGAGAAGAAGGAACGAAGAGTGACGCGCAAGGCGTAGATGCCCGCAGCCAGCTTGATCAGGGGCTTACCGAGCATCGAACCGTACAGGTCCGATAGGGCGCCTACATTGTCAGCGGTCGTCGAAGCGGCAGCGGAAATTCGGTTGACGTCCTTGAGCGACTGGTTGACCTGGCGCACCGTCGTGGCTGACTCATCGATGGCAGGCATCGCATGGACACCGGTCTGCCGCACTGTATCGGCGATCTGGTCGAAGAGCTTGCCCAGACGGATCAGCGGGTATATGAGGAACCCCGCGAGAATCGCAAAAGCGATCGCCGCTATCAGACCTGCAATCTGGCCCACATCCATCTTGTAACCTCTTTCCCAGCTGACTCATACATTCGCCAAGGCTAGCACGCGGGCCGTATACAGTGCGTCCACCCCACTCACTGATTGTAGGAGACCACCTCAATGGACCGCTCGAAGGGCGCTGCGGTATCGTAATCGAACACAGTGACCGATCCGTTGGTCGGGCGCTCGCTCAGATCGTAGCCGTCACCTGCGAATCGGTGCATCATGCTCAGCAGGGAATTGCCGTGCCATACCAGGAGTACACGGTCCCCATCCCGGAGCGTACCGTCCTGCGCCAGCAGACGGAAGCCACCCTCGACCCGCCTCCAGTATTCCTGGTCATCCTCCGCGTCATGGAAGGGATCGGCCTGCTTGAGGAAGTCTCGGGTCGCGCCAAGACCGAATTCATCCACAATCCCCTGGTAGCTGGGAGCCCCATGCGGTGCGCCTGCCGCCCACCAGGCCAGCCCCATATCCTGACCCTCGTAGTAGCCGTAGAACTGCTCACGGAAATTCATGGCGGTGCGCAGTGTCGGCCTTGGGGCAGACGCTTGGTTGAGGTCCAGGATGCGTTCTGCGGTCGCCCTGGCGCGGGTGGTGTCCGAGCTGTAGGCGGCTTGGAAAGCGACCCCCTCCAGCTTTCGCCCAGCCCGCTCGGCGTCGGCCAGCCCGCGCTCGGTGAGCGGCGAATTAGACCAACCCTGAAGGCGGTTGTAACGGTTGAAATAGGTCTGCCCATGGCGGACCGCATAGATATGGAGCACCATGCCCCCTATTATCGCACTGGTTTCCCGACATGGAAAAGCCCCGCAGCACAAGGCTGCGGGGCTCGGTACGAAGGTGGAACCGCCGCGCTCAGCGAGCGTAGAACTCGACCACGTACTGGATGTTGACCTGAACCGGAATCTCGTCGATCTTGGGCTCGCGGGTCAGTGTGGCCTTGAGGGAGGCCAGGTCCACGTCCAGATATCCGGGGACCGCGGGAAGCACATCGCGGTGGACACCCTCGGCTGCAATCTGGAAGGGCACTGTGGTCTGACTCTTCGGCTTGACCTGGATGGTCTGGCCGGGCTTGACACGGTAGGAGGGGCGATCGACGATATTGCCGTCGACCATGATGTGACGGTGAACCACGTACTGACGGGCCTGCGCTGTTGTGCGGGCGATGCCAGCCCGAAGGACCAGGGCGTCCAGACGGGACTCCAGGTCACGCATCATAGCGTCGCCGGTCTGGCCCGACTCCTTGGTGCCGCGTTCATAGGCGGCACGCAGCTGCTTCTCGGACACGCCATACTGGGCCCGCAAACGCTGCTTTTCACGCAGGCGGACCGCATAATCGGACTCGGTGCGGCGGCGGGTACGGCCATGCTCACCGGGTGCGTAAGGCCGCTTCTCGAACAGGCGCTGGGCCTTCGGGGTCAGCGGGATGCCCAGGGCGCGCGACAGGCGGACCTGCCGGCGTGAGCGCTGAATGTTCGTCATACTCATTCCTTCATCTATTCTGTCGTTATCTGAACGCAGACGGCTTGCGCCGCCGAGTCAGGCCTCTCCAATGCTTGGCCGTGCTGTGCACGAACGACCTTGCGGCCGCCGACCCATTGACGGGCTGAGACTCCAGATAGGCACCTGCGAACATGCAGGTACCGATGAATAATCATTGCACATGCCACGGACCTTCCGAATGCCGCCTTGGTGGGACAGACCCTTCCCTCCATTCGACAGCGCACCGGTAGCCGGCCGGAAGAGGCTTTCATCGAGCCGAGTTGTCATGGATCCGCGAAAACGCTACTATACATACCAACAGTATGTATAAAGCGAAGCGGCAATACCGCATAGTAGCCATTGCGAAACGAGGCCCCCATGGCACGGAACGCACACCCCGAGGAGACCGTTGAGAAAATACTCGATGTAGCCACCGGGCTTTTCCTGGACCAGGGATACGACGATACGAGCATGCAGGACATCATCGAGCACCTGGGTGGTCTGAGCAAGGGGGCGATCTACCATCATTTCTCCTCCAAGGAGGACCTGTTCGACGCTGTCGTCAACCGCATCTTCGCCCGCGTCAGCCCGGACAAGGCGAGCCGCTGGCAAAGCTACGGAGGGCAGGACGAGGACCTCCCCCACGAAGGGAAGGAAGGCCCGACAGGGTTGGAACTACTCCAGCGCGAACACGACGTGGACGTGGTCGCCCCCCAGATGGAGGCGATCGCACCGATCATGCGCTCCATCAAACCCGAACGCAACCCGAAACTCATCGGCATGCAGTTCCTGGACCTGCTCGAATCAGCCCGGACCACCATGAGCCAGGTCTTCATCCAGGGCGCCAAGGACGGTTCCATGCAGGTCAAGCACCCCCTGCAGGTCGCAGAAGTGCAGATGCTCCTGGCCAACATGTGGCTCTATCCCCTCTTCGAGGACGGCTCTGCGGAAGAGCTGCGGGCCCGGACCGATGTCTATCTGACCATTCTGGAAGCCCTCGGCGCACCAGTGGTTGACCGGGGGCTGAGCGATCTCCTGGCCTCCTATGGCAACGATGCCCCAGCACGGCGGACGAAACGAGGGCCCCGGACCGAGACCCGGCCACCGACCGCATCCTCCTCCAGCGGACGGAACATGTCAGTCCCCTCTCCATCGACCACCGATCGGGGCCGCCATCCCGGCCATCAGCGAACAGCGCACTGAAGGCAACCCATACTTCCGGGTCCTCACATTCCGGCTCGGAGCAACCAGCGCATAGCAGAAAGGAATTCGCATGTCGTTATTTACATACCGACCGTCGGTATATATATTGAACGGATCTCTTCCCCCGTCCCCCGTTACCACCCAATCCCGGTCACTCACACCGTCCAGGAGCCTGTCATGAACGCCAAATCACCCACCGCCCGCACCGGTGGCGTCTTCACCGCCCCGTTCATCTGCCTGCTGGTCACCGAAGCCCTATCCTCCCTCGGTCAGGCGACACTCACCTTCGCCCTCCCCCTCCGTCTGCTCAACGTCACCGGCTCGGCTTCCCTCTACGGCCTGGTCACCGCCCTGGCCATGGTCCCCTCGGTGCTGCTCACCCCGATCGGCGGCGCCATGGCGGACCGGTTCGACAAGCGTCGGGCCATGGCCCTGCTTGACTTCCTCACCGCAGCGACGGCCGCCGCCTACCTGGGACTGGCCCGCCACCTGGACCCGGTCGCGCTCACCATAGCGACCATGATGGTCGTCTATGGCCTCCACGCCCTCTACAGCCCCACCGTCCAGGCCACGGTTCCCTTCATAATGGACACCAAACAGGACGGGGAGAGCGAACGCCTGACCACGGCCACCGCCTTGATCACCCAGGTCAACTCCCTGACCACCATGATCGGCCCGGTGTTCGCTGGCATGCTCCTGGGCTTTGAAGGCATCGGGGCGGTGGCCGGCATGGCCATGAGCACCTGCGCGCTCTCCTCACTCTGGATCCTCCTGGCACTGCGGATCCCCCATGCCCTTGCAGAGAAACAGGTCGCGACGCTGGAAGCCCCCCGAACCCCCCTGAAGACCCTCTTGTCGGATTTCATCCAGGTCGCACGCTTCCTGCGCGGCCGGCGGCCCCTGATCTCCGTCAACATCCTGATCACCGTCGCCAACTTCGTCTTCTGCGCCTTCCTGAACGTAGCCCTGCCCTATGTGGTGACCCACCTGCTGGGCCTGAGCAACCAGATGCAAGGGCTGGCCGAGGGCGCGATTGCCGCGGGTGGCCTGGCCGGTGCGGTCGTGGTCTCCGCTCGGCCGGCCTGGTTCTCGATTGCCCACACACCAGCCCTCCTGCTCGCTTGCAGCCTGTGCCTTCCTCCCACGGCGTTGACCCTGGCCCTGGGCGCACCAGCGCCCGCCTCCTATCTGGTTCTGGTCGCCGCCACGGCCTGTGCCATGGGACTCATCCAATGCATATCCGTCACCGTCATCTCCTACGAGCAGACGCGCACGCCCAGTGGGTTGGTCGGCAAAGTGATCGGTCTGACGATGTGCCTGGCCATGGCCGCCATGCCGCTCGGCCAGGCAGCCTATGGACTTCTGATCGACTATCTGCCCATGCCGGCCATTATGGCAGTAGTTACGGGCCTTATGTGCCTGACGGCAATCTACACCCACGGTCCGCTGGCGAACGGGGATGCCGGAGTCCGTCAGTCCGGAGCGGCCAGGAACCGTTGAAAGCGTATGGCACCCCTGGGAAGAGGTCAGTGTAGACTCTCAGCCTATCGGGAACTGTTACGCCCTCTCAGGCACCACACTCCCCAGCCCGACCATCCTTAAACGTCCAGTCCTCATCCACCACACCACCGCACGGATTGGAACGGTGAGAACAATATGCTGACAGGTATACGTGTTCGGCGGCGCTGTTACGGATTCCACATCTGCCATGCCTACGCGGACTATCCCACGGATCGGGATGCAGCTGCCCCTTTTGCCGTTACGGTCCACATCCCGCAGCAGGACTCCCTGCCGACCAACCAGGGATCACAGAAGGTTACGCATCACAGTGGCAGCTGGTATTCTCCCCCACCCTTCCCTTACGTAGCGGAAGCGCGGCCGCCTCCCGGCACCTCGGTTGGAGACCGGCGAAATGCGGCATCGCGACATGACCTCAGGACCGAATGCGGCCCTTCGAACAAGCGACGCGGACAGAGAAATCACTGCATATAACGGATGGACGATAAGAGAGCAGATGCAATGAGCAGATTGCGCATTACAAGACCGGCTTCGAAGAAGGAAGGGACACGGATGGAGGGGCATACACCCACCGGCGGTCAATCCGCGGCACATGCCCTACGGGAGATGGACGGGCAGATCTCCTTCTGGCGCGGACTGCCCTTCGGCCTGCAGCATGTGATGGCCATGTTCGTAGCCAATCTGGCTCCTGTTTTCCTGGTCGCCGCTGCGGCCCGATTGAGCCCGGAGCAGTCGGCCACCGTCATCCAGAACGGCTTGCTGGTGGCCGGCCTGGGAACATGCCTCCAGCTTTACCCGCTTTGGCGGATCGGGGGCCGTCTGCCGATGGTCACCGGCATCTCCTTCACCTATGTGGCCGCCGCCGTCACTATCGTCGCACATCAGGGCTATGGGGCGGTGGTCGGGGCGGTCCTGGCAGCCGGATTCGTGGAATTGATCCTGGGTCTGACAGCGGACCACTGGCACCGCTTCGTACCACCAATCGTATCGGCCGTCGTCGTCACCTCGATAGGATTCTCCCTGCTGTCGGTTGGCGCACAATCCTTCGGCGGGGGTGCCGGAGCCAAGGACTTCGGCTCATGGAGCAACCTGATCCTCGCCACGGTGTCCCTGGTCGCGTGTCTGGCCTTCCAACTCCTGGCCCGAGGCACCGCGAAGCAGCTTTCTGTCCTCTTCGGTCTGGTCGTGGGCTATCTGCTGGCTCTGGCCATGGGAAAGGTCGACCTCTCCGGTTTTCGGAACCTGCAGGTACTCTCCATACCTCACTTCATGCCATTCAAACCAGTCTTCGATCCCGGAGCGATCATCTCCTTCGCGCTGCTCTACCTCGTGTCCTCCGTGGAGGTCATCGGCGACACGACAGCCCTGTGCAGGGTCGGTTTGAACCGAAGGCCCACGGCAGCGGAGACGAGTGGCGCCATAGCCGGAGACGGAGCGATCTCCATCGTCTCCGGCGCCTTCGGGAGCTTGCCTCTGACCTCGTTCGCGCAGAACATCGGTCTTATTGCCATGACCAAGGTCGTCAACCGCAAGGTCATCCTCTCCGGCGGGCTGATCCTCGTACTGGCCTCGTTCATGCCCGGCTTCGCCGCGCTGTTCAATTCGCTCCCCCAGGCTGTCCTCGGGGGCTGCACGATCATGATGTTCGGCAACATCATCCTCTCCGGCTTCCAGATGATTGCCGAAGCCGGATTCAGCCAGCGCAACATCACGATCGCAGCCCTGGCACTGACCGTCGGCATCGGCTTCACCCAGGTGCATGAGATCTTCGCCGCCTTCCCACCCCTGTTCCAGTCCATCTTCTCCACCAACTGCATAGCCGTGGCCTTCGTGGTTGCGGTCATCGCCAACCTTGTCCTACCTGGGGAGGAGCATTTCCTGGCATCCGCCTCTGATGAGGACTGATACGGTGCACCTTCCGTCCAATCCGTGACCCATGACATATGGTTTCGTATTCAGCTAAGATACAGGTCAGGGGATAAGGATAAGCAGGCCAAGAGGTGAAACCGCGTTGGCCCGATTGCTTTGCGTATCAGGAAGAGATAAGGAAGAACACATGGGGTCAACTAATGCCCGGAGGCTGATCAGATTGGGATTGGCCTTTGCCATAACCGGCGTGATCGCCCTAGGCGCGACAGCTCCGGCCAGGGCGGACCAGAGCGCCGAACTTGCTGCACTCAAGGAACAACTGAAAACCGCGTCGCAGACCCTGGACCAGGCCAAGGCCGACCTGAAAGCCAAGCAGGACGCCGTCGGCCAGGTCAATACCCTAAAGAACGAAGGCACTGCGGGCTTTTTCAAATATGTCGGAGCCACGGGCGCATACAAGATCCTGACCGACCCGGCTGTCAGCGGCAAACTCAGCGCAGCCATCAGCCTTGGCTCTCCAGACGATGCCACAAACCTTGCCAATATGGATGCCACGATACAATACATGAAAAAATGCAACGACCTACGCAGAGCAGAGGGCAAGAGTGAACTCCAGGTCTCCGACACGTTGATGGCCGTCGCCCAAGCCGACACAGACTGGTCATCGACCCACACCGAACACGCCCTCCTCTTCAGTGTCGGCGAAAACCTCTCCTGGAACGCGGCTGACCCCTTCCAGGGCTGGTACACACAAGAAAAGGCCAACCACGAATTCAACAACGCACACCCCGACCAGCCCCACATGCAGGATGGGCACTATCTGAATATCATCAACGGATCCTACGCGATCACCGGTTTCGCCATCCATCGCAACTCCCAGAACAGGTACGGTGGCAACACTTACGGCCAGACCTTCTCCTTCGGGAACCAAGGTGGTCTGACCCGATCAGGCATCAATCCGGACATGACAGGCTCAAGGACAAGATCGATTGACGACTACGTCGCAGACATCCGGTCGTATCAGGCTTTCCTGGCAGCCCCGACGGCAAACCTGTCAGTGGCCCAGCAGGCCGTGGAAACAGCCCAGAGGTCGTATAACGGCATCCTGGCCAGGATCCAAGCGTTGGCTTCCCAGCAACCTCAACCCAACCACACCAGCCAGGCGGGACGCCCCCCGCAACAGGCCTCACATGGCGCACTTCCCTCATCAACCGCCGCATCGCATGCAACGCCGAACTACAGGAACGTCGCCGACCCAATGGCAGGACAATCCCTTCCGGGCCACGTCCCGTCAGCCACAGGTCGTCTTGGTTTGGCTCGCACAGGTGCCAATGTATTCGGTGTGGCCGCCATAGGTGTCGGCCTATGCATGGCGGCTGGCGGCGCTTTGACACTTAGATCTCAGACCGCCCGTCATAAGGCGTAAAGGCGAAGCACCAACCACGAGTCTGTGGGGCCCCTCCTGCATTGGCACAGGAGGGGCCCCATCATATATCCAGCTTCCTGGGCTTGTGGCTTCCACTCACAGCTTTTCGATTGGTGCCACTCTCAGCATCAGGCGCTTGATCCCGTCGGAACCGAAATCCACTGTCAGTACGGAGTTATGGCCCTTGTCCTGCAGGTCCACGACTGTCCCCAGACCATACTGGTCGTGCGCCACCTTATCCCCCCTATGGAAATCAGTGATCGACAGCTGCGAGCCGGAAGGCTGCGCCGGCGCCGACGTCCGACGCGTCGGCTTGGACCGCCTGGTCGTCACTCGCCCGCTCTTGGACCAGGATTTGAAGGAAGCCGCCGCTGAGCCGGAAGCACGATGTGCGCCCGAACGCCTGGAACCGTATGAGCCCGAAGACGACGAGCCATACGAACCTGACCTGGACCCAAAGGTCCCTGACCGGCGTGCACCCGTAGAACCGTACGATGAACCGGCGGTCGTTCCGCCGAAGGTCGCTGAGGCAGAGAAACCCTCTTCGAAGCCACCGAACTCGTCCTCATCCCCGCCTTGGCTCCATCCTCCCCGCATGCGCTCCACAGCCGACTGTCTGCGCTTCCAATCAATCAGATCCTCGGGGATGTCATCCAGGAACTGGCTGGGCAGCATCTCATTCGCCTGCCCCCACTGGGCGCGCACTGAAGCGCGTGTCAGATAGAGCCTGCGCTTGGCTCGGGTGATGCCCACGTATGCAAGTCTGCGCTCCTCCTCCAATTCGGTCTCGTCCTCCAAGGAGCGGGAATGCGGGAACGTTCCCTGCTCCATACCGGTCAGGAAAACGACCGGATACTCCAGACCCTTGGCCGTATGCAAGGTCATCAGGGTAAGTTTGCCCGAATCCTCCCCTGCACCCGGCAGCTGATCGGAATCAGCCACCAAAGCCGTGGTCTCCAGGAAACCGGCCAGGGTCGCATCCGGGGTCTTCTGCTCGAATTCGGCGGCAACGGACTGCAACTGAGATAGGTTCTCCACCCGGGAGGCGTCCTGCGGATCCGTGGACTTGCGCAATTCGGCCAGCATGCCGGATGCGTCCAACACTTCAGCGACGATCTCTGATGGCTTGGAATCATGCTCGGCTGTGAAGGCCGTCAAATCCCTCATGATCGAACGAAAAGCGCCAAGCTTCCGGACAGTCAGCGTGGGCATGTCCCCGATCGCCTCGAAACGCTCGATGGCGGCGCCGAAGCTGATCCCCTGCGACTGTGCGTACATGGAGACCAAAGTCTCGGCACGCTGTCCCAACCCCCTCTTGGGAACATTCATGATCCGGCGCATGTTCACATCGTCATCCGGATTGGCGATGGCCTGCAGGTAGGCCAAGGCATCCTTGATCTCCCTGCGCTCGTAGAACTTGGTCCCGCCGACCAACTGATATGGCAGACCGGCGTTGATCAGAGCCTCTTCCAGTGGCCTGGATTGGGCGTTCGCCCGGTACATGACGGCCATGTCCGAATACGGCAGCCCCTCCTCAGCGCGCAGCCTGGCCACTTCGGTGGCTATCCATGCAGCCTCCTGCTGGGCGTTGTCAGCCGCATAACCCACGATAGGCGCACCCTGGCCGAGAGCGGTCCACAGTTTCTTGGGCTTGCGCGACGTGTTCTTGGCGATGACCGCATTCGCAGCATCCAGGATCGTCTGTGTGGAACGGTAATTCTGCTCAAGCATGACGGTCTTGGCCCCGGGGAAGTCCTTTTCGAAATCCCTGATGTTGCTGATGTCCGCACCACGGAAAGCGTAGATGGATTGGTCGGAATCCCCCACCACCGTGATCCAAGCCTGCCCATCCTTGCCGGCGGCCACTGGCCTGCCGGACACAGTCGGACCGACCCTCCCCGCTTCGCGGGCCGTATCCGCACCAGCCAGTTCACGCAACAACACATATTGGGCGTGGTTGGTGTCCTGGTACTCGTCCACCAGTATGTAGCGGAATTTGTGCCGGTAGTATTGGGCGACCAGTGGTGCCGTTCGCAGGAGCTCGACGGTGCGACCTATCAGGTCATCAAAATCAACGGCGTTGGCTTGGGCCAGCCGGTATTCATATTCCGCATAGAAAACTGAGTAAAGCTCCTCCTCATTGCCGAATCTCGCGGAGAACTGTCCACGCTGGCCCGGCTTGTAGTCGGGGGCGAAGGCGCGCAACTGTTGCTCCCAGGTCTGCAGATTGTTCTTGTAGTCCGATATGTGACTCAGGATGGAACGGGGCGTGTACCGTTTCAGGTCCACATTCAGATCACGACCTATAAGCTTTATCAGACGTTCGGAGTCAGCCGTGTCGTAGATCGAAAAACCCGACTTCAGTCCGATCTCCTTACCGTCCCGGCGCAGGATTCGCACACACGCGGAATGGAAGGTGGAGACCCACATGCGCTGGGCCACAGGCCCGATCAAATGCCCCAACCGCTCCCGCATCTCCGAGGCGGCCTTGTTGGTGAAAGTGATGGCAAGCACCTGGCTGGGCCAGGCGCCGAACTGGTTGAGAATCCATGCGATTCGACGGGTGAGGACGCGTGTCTTGCCCGAACCGGCCCCGGCACCGATCAGCAGGGCCGGCCCCCGGTATCGGACTGCATCGGCCTGTTGGGGGTTGAGCCCGTCCAGCAACTCGTCAGCGGCGCGTTGAATCATATCGGCATCGTCGAACACTTGCAGCCCCTCAATATACGCTTGTCCGTTCAGCATGACAGCCACCCGCCGGGCGGCGGACGAGCTTTCAGTTCTAGCATAGGCGACGGTCATCGGCATACCATCGGATATGACGGCGCCCCGGCGGACACGGGTCCGTCCGGGGCGTCGAAAAGCAGCCCGTCCAGGCTTACTTGCCCATCTTGTCCTTGGCCTTGTTCTTTGCCTCGGTGGCGCCCTGCTCGGCCTTCGCCTTGCCGACCTTGGCATCCGCCTTGGCCTTGTCGGCGGCGTCGCTCATCTTGTCCTTGGCTGTCTCCGCTGCGTCAGAGAGCTTGTCCTTGGCATCCTCGGCCACGTCGGAGATCTTCTCTCCGGCCGACTTCATGGCATCCTTGGCATTGTCCAGTACGCTCATCTGGTTCTCCTTATCATCCTGTTGCGTCGACGACGGCGCATGACCAATTGAGTCAACTACCACTGTAGCAGGCGAAATGCCGGCGATTCGGCCGTATCCACCCTCCTATGCCCTCTAATAGGGGAACAGTCATTCGGTCAAACAGGACAGCTATGCTGGTTTCCCAAGGGGCCGTCGGCTCCGTAAAGGGCGGTTCGGCCAGAGGAACGCCCCTTGAGCGCGAATGCAAAGGACTGCCATGAAGCTGTTAGAGGACCGTATCCGTCGCGATGGAACCGTCAAGCCCGGCAACGTGCTGAAAGTGGACGCCTTCCTCAACCACCAGTGCGACGTGGCCCTCTTCGACGCGATGGGGGCCGAGTGGGCCCGTCTGTTCGCCGGCAAGCGCGTCGACAAGATCGTGACGATCGAAGCTTCCGGGATCGGCATCGCCTGCATAGCGGCCCGGCACTTCGGTAATGTTCCGGTCGTTTTCGCAAAGAAGACCCAGTCCATCAACCTTGACGGCGACCAGTACGTCTCCTCGATATACTCCTTCACCAAGCAGCGCGAGTATCCAGTCATCGTGGCCAAGCGATTCCTGTCCACGGGCGAGCACGTCCTGCTCATCGACGACTTTCTTGCTAACGGCAATGCCCTACACGGCCTGATTGATATCTGCAACCATGCAGGGGCCGTCATCGAAGGCATCGGGATCGCCATCGAGAAAGGGTTCCAGGATGGCGGCCGCAAGATACGCGAGGCAGGCTATGACATCCGCTCACTCGCCATTGTGACCGCCATGGATGCTCGGACCGGCACAGTGGATTTCGCCCGGTCCGAGCCGACCGACTAGCCCCCGCACACCGCTGGCATGACCAGCGAGCGCCCACCTTCAAGAACAGGTGGCGGAGCCATCCTCCATCAGGCATCAGGAATAGTCGATCCGATAGTACTCGGGCTTCTGGTACCCCAGAAGCTTGGTGAATACGAAATCGCTCACGTAGCCAAGCGCGATTGGCATGGCCAGGAAAATCACGAACATCTCGATCACACTGCCTGCAGTGAAACCACCCATGCCTTCGATTGCGGCCAAGGGGCCGATCAGACCAGTGAAACCGAAGCCGGAGGTGGATGGACCGGCCGTGACGCCCAATGCGGCCCCTACCCCGCCCATGATGGCCGCATTGATGGAGAGCGGCAGCAGTAGCCTGGGCCTTGAGAGCAGGTTGGCCATCTGCATCTTCGGTGATCCCAGGAAATGGGCCAGGCTGGTTCCGAAAGTATTGACCTTGCGCCCGTAGATGGCCAGGACGAATCCACATGCCGCGATGCCCAGGTTCGATGAGCCCGCCGCGATGCCGGTCAGGGAGATGGCCGAGGCGATGCCCACCGAGGAAATGGGGCTGACGATGATCAGCGCGAATGCCATGCCCATAAGCACACCCATGAGCAGAGGCTACACCGATGTAAGGCCCTCCACACCGATGCCGATCCAGCGGGTGATGGAGGAGACCGGTCCGAGCGTGACAAGCCCCAATCCCCCGGCCACCAGGGCCACGATCGTCGGAATGAGCAAGATCGTGTAGGCCTTGAGCGCGTCGCCCAGCAGCTCGATGAGCAGGCAGCCCACGGCGATGGTGACCGCAAGATTAATGACATCCCCGGTGCCTGACACAGTCAGCCCGTTTCCGGTCATACGCATGTTGCCTGCACCAATGGCAGCCGCGAGGGCAAGTGATGCGGTCTGGATCGTGGTGAACCTGGCCATCATCCCCACGCATACCGCGGAGACGGCCGGCAGCAGGACCTGGGCGATCGCCGTCATCGTCAGCACCACTTTGACCTGGGGCAGGACCGGCAGCAGGTACTTCAGGATGGCATTGAGCAGGGCCCCGGGGATCAGGGCGACGATTATCCCCACGGACAGGCCGTTCAGGACGTTCATCGTCATGCTTGCGATGCGGGAGCCGATGGTGCCGGCATAAGCCGAAAATCCGGTCCTCACAACAGGGATATCAGGGGTTGCGGTTTGCGCTTCCATAAGGGTCGGGTATCCTTCAGGCGAGCCCCGATGGGGCCGTTTATGGTGATCGTAGGCGCGGACCCTCTCCGCACCCAGGTCAGGTCAGTTGACCTGGTGAGGACTAACGCCCCCCGATAGGATGGTCATGACATCATCCAGGGCGATTTGGACCATATTACACACAGCAGCGTCGGTATAGAAACCGATATGGGGTGAAATCTCCACATTGGGCATGGCCTCCAGTACATCGAGCGCCGCATTGTCATAACCGGAAACAGAACGGTCAACCCCGAAGATGCCCGCCTCCCCCTCAATCGAATCCAAGGCCGCTCCGGCGATGCGCCCGGAACGAAGGCCGCCGATCAAGGCCTGGGTGTCCACAATCGGGCCACGGGCTGCATTGATCAGGAATGCTGTCGGCTTCATCGCAGCCAGGGTCCGACCATTAATCAGATGGTGGGTCGTCCCGTCCAGGGGCGTGTGGACCGTCACGATATCAGCCTGTTCCAGCAGCTCGTCCAGACCCGTGTAATCCAACACGTCGGCGAGTTCCGGGCGGTGGACCGGATCATTGGCGATGACCCTGGACCCCAGGGCTCTGAAGATACGGGCCACCGCCGATCCTATCTTGCCAGCGCCGATGATGCCGACGGTCATGTCGTGGATCTCCCTGGCCTCCAGACCATTCCAGGAGAAGTCACCACTGGCCTGCCGGACACTGGATTCACCCAGATGGCGCACCAGACGCATGGCCTGGGCCAGTACCAGTTCGGCCACCGACCGCGGCGAATAGGCCGGAACGTTCGTGACGACCAGGCCATTTGCCGAGGCTTGATCCAGATCCACTATGTCATAGCCGGTGATCCGCAGACTGATCTGGTGCAAGCCGAAGGATTTGAGCTTGGCGTAGACATCCGGACCGCCAATCGACCCGTGCTGCTGAATGACCAGCCCGTCATATCCCTTGGCCAGGTCGGCGGTCGATGCGTTGAATTCCAGCCCGTTCGTATCGACCTGGACACCATTGTCCCGCGACCATGCACGGATGGCCTCCATCTCATCCGGCCTCACCGAATACATCAGCAGCTTGGTCATGATCGTCCCCTCCTCGCTCCTTCGTTTTCTGGTTTCCATTTCCCCGCGGAACCGGGGCCCACAGCTTCAGTGGGTCCCCATGTAGTGGTTGATTCGCCCGGCAGCCGTGCGCAGATCCTCCATCGAGGCCGCGTAGGACAGCCGCACGTACCCGTCACCGCCAGGGCCGAAACTGGCCCCCGGTATCAGAGCCACCTTGGCTTCACGGGCCAACGAATATGCGAACTTCCATGAATCCTTCATTCTCTCGGACAGCTCGACGAACAGGTAGAACGCCCCCTGTGGATCGATCACGCCCAGACCGGCCTCGCGCAGGGCGGTGACCATGAAGTCGCGCCTCCGCTGGTATGCCCGTCGCATGGGCTCGGCATCGTCGCGGCCGTTGGCGAAAGCCTCAAGGGCCGCATACTGGGCGTTCGCCGTCGCGCAGGTGATCGAGAATTCACTGACCTTGCCGACCTGCTCTATCAGATCAGCCGGTCCGGCAGCAATTCCGATCCTCCACCCTGTCATCGCGTGGGATTTGGACACACCGTTGAGCACGATGGTCCGCTCAGGCAGCACCTCGCCCATGGAGACATGGGCGCCCTCGTAGGTGAGTTCGGAGTAAATCTCATCGGACAGGACGATTAGGTCGTGCCTGCGGGCCACGACTGCCAGGGCCTCCAGCTGCTCACGGGTGTAGGTCACACCCGTAGGATTGGTCGGGAAGTTCAGGACCAGGACCTTGGCATGTTCCGGGTCCGACTGAATGGCGGCTTCCAGCTTGTCCGGGGTCAGGACGAAGCCGTCATCGGACGTGTCCATGAGGACCGTACGCCCTCCCGCCATACGCGCGATGGGGATGTACAGGGGGAAAATGGGGGTTGGGATGAGGACCGTGTCTGCAGGGTTGAGGACGGCGGTCAGGACCGAATAGATGCCGCCGGTGGCACCCGCGGTCACCAGCACCTGACTGTCAGGGTCATAGGAGACACCATAGCGTTCGTGGAGGAAGCCTGCGGCTGCTTGGCGCAGGGTCCGGAGTCCGCGGCTCGGCGTGTAATGCGACAGGTCGGCTTCGATGGACCGGATCGCCGCCTGCTTGACATGGTCGGGCGTTGGGAAGTCGGGCTCCCCCAGCGTCAGTTTGACGATGCCTTCGATTGCGCTGATCTCAGCGTTGAAACCCAGGATGTCGCTGGGTTTCTGCGCCCGCACCAGCTCGTTGGTCATATCCGCCATGGTCATGTCGTCTCTCCATCCGCTTGTCGCCAATACGAAAACCCCGCAGCCTCTCCGGCTGCGGGGTTCGAGCATCCGCTTACCAGCGTCTGGAGCGAGGCCACACAGTCAGATTCGCCGCTGATCTGCGCGCCCTTCCGCTGAAAGCCTGGGGCTACAGATCCAGTCTGCGCCACCAATAGCTAAATCGACGGGTGTCTCGCCGGAGCGTGTGCAACATAGCGAAACCTCCTCGAAAGTGAACGTATTCATCAGTTTACCCTGGCAGCGAAATCTGTCAATCCGGCAGGGTCAGCGGATGCGCACGCCACCAGCCGTTCAGGCGGCCTGACCGTCCATCTCCCGCACAGCGAGGAGGGTTTGCTCGGCGGCCATCGGCACCCGCCCCAGGGGGTCCAGGCCGATATTGAGCAGATAGTTGATGCCCATGGAGTTGAGGCGGCTCTTGTAGTCATGGATGGTCCGAGGGGACTTCCAATTGTGGTCATGGTAGGAAAAGCCCCAGGAGTCGTTGATGGTCCCGGCGGACTCGTACAGGCCCAGCCTGGAGGGCTTGAAGCCGGTGATCGAGTTGTAGTCCACGCTGTCGATCTTGCGCTCGGCTTGCTCCTTCGCCTCCAAGCTTGCCGGTATTTCGTTGTCGCCAAGGGATACATAGTCGTATCGGCCATTGCCCAGCCGTGAGTTGATCAGGCAACCGGGCTGAAGTTCCTTGACGGTCTCGTAGATGACCCGGCTCTGTTCGTCGGTCAGGGTCATCGGAACATCGAACCAGGCTATGGAGATGTCACCATACCCGCTCATGATCTCGCGGATCTGCGGCATGATCTTGCGCTCGAAGGCCCGGGAGTAATCCTTGGGGCCCGTGAAGTCCCAGCTGTTGTCCCAGGTACTGCCCGCGGTCTCGATGTCGTTGGACATATAGCCGCCGCCGTCCGGGTCATGCCAGTCCAGGTCCTGTGAGTAGTAGAGACCGAACCTGAGCCCGGCCTTGCGGCAGGCCTGGGCAAGCTCGCCGATCACATCCCGGTGGAAGGGGGTCGCATCGTAGACGTTGTAGGCATCCGTCCTGGAACGATAGAGTGCGAAACCGTCGTGATGCTTCGCTGTCACCACCAGATATTGCATACCACAACGCTTGGCGAGATCCACGATCCGGTCCGCGTCGAAGCAGATCGGATTGAAGGCCTGCGCCAGGCGCCCATACTCCTCGTTCGGGATGCGGAACCTGGACTGGATCCACTCCGCGTAAGCCGAGGAGGACCTTCCCCGGTATTCGCCTGCCAGGAGGGAATAAAGACCCCAGTGGATCATCATGCCGTACCCGGCCCGCCTGAACCACTCGACATTGTCGCTCATAATCGCGTTTCCTTTCCCCGCGTACGGTGCAAGTCCGCGGCTGTTCGTGGACGTCAGATGGGAAGACCGTCCTTGTGGACGATGAATACGTCGTATAGGGCCAGCGCCAGGAAGAACACTCCCGCCCACAAAATCATCGTTCCGGGGGCGGCGTTTCCGATCAGGCGCCCCAGTCCTTGGAAGAAGTAGGGGGCTGCCAGGGAACCGATATTGATGCCGATGATGATGATCGACGTGGTCAGATTCATGGATCCTTTCGGTGAATATGCGACCATTCGCGCCGTCAGCGCAGGGTTGATGATGCCATTGCAGAAGCCGGCCACGAGCACCAGCACCAGCAGCACGGGAATCGAGCGGGTGAAAGGCATGGCGGCCATGACCACCGCGGTCAGTGCATCGAAGATGAATACCGTGTATCTGCCGCACCACTTGGCCAGTTTCTCGAAGGCCACCCCCGACACGATCGAACACAGGACCAGGAAGCCGAAGATGCGCGTGGCGGTCGCCGAATCACCGATGCCGGTCTCGACGATGTGCGAAGCGAGTTTAAGGGATATGGCGGCGTAGAAGAGGTTGACCAGCAGAAACACCACGGCCAGCTGGATGACACCGGCATTGGTCGATGGCTTGGTCGTGGAGACCTCCTCGACCTCCCTGTCACCCTCGACGACCACATTGTCCAGACGCTTGGGCACGAACAGGGAGACCAGGACGATCGGCACTATCAGGAAGAGGAAGACCAGGTACGTGGTGTGCCAGGATATTGAGATCAGGAAGCCGGCGATGAAGAGCATGATCGAATCGCCGATGGCCCCCACCGAGTTCCGCCAGCCAAGAAGCCGGTTGCGTGTATCCTCCGGGAACAGGTCGGTAATGTAGGAAACGCTCAAGGGCGTGAAGACACCCATGCCGACACCGAACATGGCGCGTGAAACCAGAATGGCCGGGTAGGAATAGAAGAAGGCAGGAATGACACCAAAGACCATCGAGAGGGCCAGTCCGGCGATGACCGTGTACTTCTTGCCCAGCAGATTCGACACGAATCCTGAAATGACGGTGCCGAGCAGGACGCCACCGGTCGGAATGACGATCAGAAGCTCCACATTCGCCTCGGAGATGTTGGAGAAGTACCGCTTCATCAGGGGAATGGTACCCGAGACGGCGTTCGAGACGGACATCAGGAAGGAGATGGATAGGATGCCCAGGGCCAGCAAGGGCGAATTCGTCAGAGTGAAGACCCCTCGGGGACCGGTGACGCCGGCCCGTGTGGGCTTGGGATTGTCCATGGTTGCAGCTCCTTTCACACGACGCGGCGCCTAGAAGGAATCCGCTTGCGTAGCCGCGGCTGAGAGTGGGGGCCCCGGTCACCGGCACACCTGAACGGGCCCACACATCGACGTTGACGGACCGCTGTTCTACTATTCGTCGTATAAGTGTTTCCATCATATAGCGGTGGGTGAACGCGACCCTCCGAAGCGCGGAAGACAAGGGGAAGACCGATGGCCTGGGCGACGATCGCGACATGGCGGATGGCGTACGACGGGGTGGCCACGGCCGCCGGAATCCTGGATCGGGACGGTACGGCGGCGGACGCGGTCGAGGAGCTCATCAAAGTGGTGGAAGCCGACCCTCGGTACACGTCGGTGGGCTACGGAGGCCTGCCGAACGAGGAGGGCGTGGTGGAAACCGATGCGGCCTTCATGGATGGGGACACGTTGGCCCAGGGAGCCGTCGCCGGCATCCATGATGTCAAGCACTCGGTCTCGGTGGCACGCGCCTTGAGCGCGCAACACCTCAACTCCTTCCGAGTGGGTGAAGGGGCCAGCCGTTTCGCGCGCGAGCAGGGAATGTCCGTCCCTTCGATGCTGAGTCAGCAGGCCGCGGCCAGCTGGCGGGAGCGGAAAAAACAGGTGGAGGCCGGCGAGATCGCCCCGTACGACGGCCACGATACCGTAGGCGCGATCACCTTGTCCTCATCAGGCTCAATGGCGGCGGCCACCTCGACATCCGGCCTGTTCATGAAAAAGGCGGGGCGGATCGGAGACTCCGCCCTGCCCGGCTCGGGCTACTACGTGGACTCGGAAATCGGAGGCGCGACCGCCACCGGACTTGGTGAAGACATCATGAAAGGCTGCGTCTCCTACGAGATCGTCCGTATGATGGGCCAGGGTTTGGAGCCGCAGGAGGCCTGCGACCGGGCCGTATATCCGTTCATCGACAAGCTGCTTCACCGCTATGGCAAGGCAGGCGCCTTCTCCCTCATCGCCCTGGACAGGAACGGCCGCTGGGGTGCAGCTACGAACGTGGAATTCACTTTCTGCCTGGCCACGAGCTCGCAAGCCCCCCAGGTCCTTGTCGCCACCCCAGGTCCACGCGGGACGACATCGATCGAGACCGACGACGATCCCGCGGCCCTTTGACTCATTCCGGCAAGGACACGATACGGCCGGAACGGGCAGGCGGGTGGTGCTGGTCGCCGGGCCAACCAGTGGAATCGGCTCGGGGACGGCAAGCATGCCGGCAAAGCCGGGCTACCGGGTCTACGCCGCCGGACGACTGATCGGACGCTTGAAAGAGCTGTACAGCATCGCAGTCAGGCCGCCACGGTGAACCGCCCTGACCCCCACCGCATCATCAGCCTCGGAGCCAAACCCCTGGTGGCCCTGCATGCCATCTTACCCACTCATGCCTGAGACATATTAGGGCATATTGAGGGCACACGCCACGGACCCGTGAACGTGCGTCAGCGTGTGCTTTCCCGCGTATGCCCCTCAGTGGTTCGGGAGACGCCCCAGTTTCCTGACCCGGAAAAGGCCAGCGTCCAATTTCACCTGTGGTTGATACCCAGACTCTCCCCTATCCCCATGCCCGGGGTATGGATGAGTCGCATGACCAGGTCGGCGATGCTTGACACGCAGACGTCGTGACCACCGAAGGGCTCGCCCTTGCGGGTGACCTGATAGTCCGGGTCCTCGCCGTCCATGAACCAGCCGGGCCGGATGACCGTGTACTCCAGACCCGACTCCTCTACCTCATCGGCCGCCCCCCGGTAGTCCTTGAGCATGGGGTTGCGCGACAGGTTGCCCTCAGCGCCGACTGAGGCGGGGATCTCGTCGTAGATGCCCATGGAGGTGATGAAGATGAGCCGGTTGACTGAGGCTTTCCCCATACCCTCCACCAGGTCGCGGGCCATGCCGGTCAGGTTGCCGGTCAAAGCCGCGAAGACCGCATCCTGCTCCCCCAACGCTTCGCTTAGCGCCAAGGGGTCAGTGACCGAACCGGTGACGATCCGCTCGCGATCCTCCCGCAGTGGTTGCAGGCCATCGGTGCGGCGGGCCATCAGGGTGAGTTCGTCGTTCGTGTGGTCCAGCAGGTACTCGCGGGTGGCGCTTCCCACTGTGCCGGTGGCTCCGATGATCAACACCCGTGCCATGTCAAACTCCTTTGATCCAGTCGGCGTCAACCCACAGCAGACCGCCGGTGACATCCCGCTCCTTATTCACTGACCAGCAGCAGGGACTTGATAGCGGTACGTTGGTCCATGGCCTCGTAAGCTTCCTGGATCCTGTCCAGGGAGAAACGCTGGGTGAAGACCTTGCCCGGATGGATGTCACCATTCAAGACAGCGTCAAGCAGGAGCCCCTTGTCGTAAGTGGTCACCGCAGCGATACCGCCGCGCAGACCGATGTTGCGCCAGAAGAGCTCATTGGTGTTCATCTGCGCGCGCTGGGGCACGCCGACGCGCCCCACCACAGCCCCTGCCCGGGCCACCTTGATGGCCGTGTCCACCGACTGTGCGGTGCCTACACATTCCAGGACCGCATCCGCCCCTGCACCCGCGGTCAACGACTTCACCCTTTCCACCGCCTCGTCGCCGCGCTCCGCGACGACATCCGTGGCGCCGAACCCCCGAGCCAGCGCCTGCCGGTCAGCATGCCTGCTCATGGCTATGATGCGCTCGGCCCCACGCAGCTTGGCCGAAATCACCCCACACAGACCTACGGCACCATCACCCATGACAACGACAGTGTCCCCGCCCTTGACCTGTGCGGTGGCCGCTGAATGGTAGCCAGTAGCCATGACGTCCGAGAGCGTCAGCAGGGAATTGAGCATATCGTCGCTGTATTCGGCAGGCGCTCCGGGAATTGTGACCAGGGCCCAATCGGCGTTGGCAAAACGCAAGTATTCACCCTGGTATCCACCGTTGCCGCCAGGCTCCTTGCTCATGCAATCACCGTCGAACCCGGCCTTGCAAGCGGCACAGTGTCCGCACCCATGCGTGAAGGGCGCCACTACGAAATCACCGGGATGAATATGGCTTACATCAGGACCCACATCCTCGACGACACCTATCGCCTCGTGCCCCACGAACGTCCCCGCCTGGCGCTGGGAGATGCCCCTATAACACCACAGGTCCGAACCGCATACGCAGGCACGCACCACGCGGATGATCGCATCGCCCGGCTTCTCGATCACCGGCATCGGCGCATCCGCGAGCTCCACCCTGCCCGGCTCCACGAACATAGCTGCTTTCATGATTCCCGTCACCCTTCATGTCTGCTCGCACGCATCCGCATACCTGCGGTCAGCGCACTTCGATCTTTGTTCCGACCCTTGCAGCATACGAAGTTCAAGCGGCTTGAAGTCAACATGAGGCCGGACGATTGTCCGAGTCGTAACATCGCGAGTCCCGCAATACGATGCAGGCACCGCAGGTCGGAATGCCCTACGGTGCCTGCACCAGCGGCCCCTGCCGCCGGATGGCCGTCAACGGAAGTTGGTCACTCCCACTCGATGGTCGCCGGGGGCTTGGAGGTGCAGTCCAGGACCACACGGTTGACCTGCCGGCACTCGTTGGTGATGCGGGTGGAGATCGTGGCCAGCAGCTCGTAGGGCAAGCGGGACCAGTCTGCGGTCATCGCGTCCTCCGAGGACACGGGTCGCAGGACGACGGGCGAACCGTAGGTACGCTCGTCGCCCTGAACGCCCACCGAATGCACGTCGGCCAGGAGCACCACCGGACACTGCCAGATCTGCCGGTCCAACCCGGCCTTGGACAGCTCCTCGCGAACGATGGCATCGGCATCACGCAGGGTGTCCAGGCGCTCGCGGGTGATCTCGCCGACGATGCGGATGCCCAGGCCCGGGCCGGGGAAGGGCTGACGCCAGACAATCTCATCGGGCAGGCCCAGCTCGGTGCCGATGGCCCGCACCTCGTCCTTAAACAACGTACGCAGGGGTTCGATCAGCTGGAACTTGACGTCCTTGGGCAGGCCGCCCACATTATGGTGGGATTTGATGTTGGCCGCACCGTCGCCGCCCCCGGATTCGACGACGTCCGGGTAGAGGGTGCCCTGCACCAGGTATTTGACCTCCTTGCCGGTCCTCCCGGCCTCTTCGATGACCTGACGCTGCGCCTTCTCGAATGTGCGGATGAACTTCTCCCCGATGA
This sequence comes from Bifidobacterium xylocopae, assembly GCF_003315615.1. Classification (GTDB taxonomy): domain Bacteria; phylum Actinomycetota; class Actinomycetes; order Actinomycetales; family Bifidobacteriaceae; genus Bombiscardovia; species Bombiscardovia xylocopae. The sequence continues at coordinate 264,264 of NZ_PDCH01000001.1, read as the reverse complement.
TCTTGCGCTTACGTTCGGGGTCCGAGACACCCTTGAGCGCCCGCAGGAAGTCATCAGAGGCGTCCACCGCTATGAGTTTGATGCCGGTGGCGGCCACGAAGTCGTGCCTGACCTGCTCGGCCTCCCCCTTGCGCAGGAGCCCATGGTCCACGAACACACAGGTGAGCTGGTCGCCGATCGCGCGATGCACCAAAGCCGCAGCCACAGCGGAATCGACCCCACCGGACAAGCCGCAGATGACCTGATCGTCACCTACTGCACGGCGTATCCTTTCGACCTGGTCTTCGATGATGCCGCTTGCGTTCCAGTTCCGCTCAAGCTCGGCGCACCCGTGCAGGAAGGTGGAGATGAGTTCCTGGCCCAATGGGGTGTTCGTCACCTCCGGGTGCCATTGGACACCGTAGAGTTTGCGGGAGGGATCCTGCATGGCGGCGACCGGCGCCCCCTCAGTATGGGCCAGGACCTCGAAACCCTCGGGCGGGCGCTCGACGGCCACCCCATGGCTCATCCAGGTGACCTGCCGGTCCGGCGATCCGGCAAGGATGCCCACGGCGCGGTCTATCACGGCTTCGGTCTTGCCGTACTCGCCCAGAGCCGCCTTATCCACCACACCGCCGAGCTCGTGCGCCATAACCTGGAAGCCGTAGCATATACCCAACACAGGCACCCCTGCTTCGAATATCGACCGATCGAGCCTGGGAGCGCCTTCGACATAGACCGAGGCGGGCCCTCCGGACAGGATGATGGCCTGGGGGTCCTTGGACAGCATCTCCCCCACCGGCATCGAATGAGGCACCAGCTCGGAGTAGACACCCGCCTCGCGCACCCGCCTCGCGATCAGCTGGGCGTATTGAGCCCCGAAATCAACGACCAGAACAGGTCCTGTTGCCATGACGCTCCTCTTATTCCATATATATATAAGCCGATACATTGATTATGTCCGCACTTTCCGACAACCAGCGGCCCACCAAGCCCGAAGCGGAAGGGTTGACACCGGCGGGCCCATAGGCACTGTTACGCCTGAGGAGAACGCGCGGCTCGCTCGCTTGAGGGAAAAACAAGCGCGACCGCTTGTACACAAGCGAACACAAAGGCATCGCCATATGCACAGATGCGAACACGCCCGGTCAAAAAACACCCTGAAAGTCGTCTCTTCCTCGTACCATAAGGGCGATAGGGAAATAGGGAACCGTCCGGCCTCCAGGTCCGTCGGCAGCCTTACTACCGAATGTAAACAATCAATCGCACTAAAGTGCAGGAGTACACATGACGAATCCTGTTATCGGCACCCCTTGGAAGAAGCTCGACGCTCCTGTCTCCGAGGAGACCCTGGAAGCGGTCGATAAGTACTGGCGCGCAGCCAACTACCTTTCCATCGGCCAAATCTACCTTCGCAGCAACCCGCTGATGAAGGAGCCGTTCACGCGCGAGGACGTCAAGCACCGCCTGGTCGGCCACTGGGGCACCACGCCCGGCCTGAACTTCCTGCTGGGCCACATCAACCGGCTGATCGCCGACCACCAGCAGAACACGGTCTTCATCATGGGCCCCGGACACGGCGGCCCCGCCGGCACCTCGCAGTCCTACATCGACGGCACCTACACCGAGTACTTCCCGAAGATCACCAAGGACGAGGAGGGCCTGCAGAAGTTCTTCCGTCAGTTCTCCTACCCCGGTGGCATTCCCTCCCACTTCGCGCCTGAGACCCCCGGGTCCATCCATGAGGGCGGCGAGTTGGGCTACGCCCTGTCCCATGCATACGGCGCTGTCATGAACAACCCCTCCCTCTTCGTTCCCGCGGTCGTGGGCGACGGTGAAGCCGAGACCGGTGCACTGGCCACCTCCTGGCAGTCCAACAAGCTGGTCAATCCCCGTACCGACGGCATCGTGCTGCCGATCCTGCACCTGAACGGCTACAAGATCGCCAACCCGACCATCCTCGCGCGCATCTCGGATGAGGAGCTGCACGAGTTCTTCCACGGCATGGGTTACGAACCCCACGAGTTCGTCGCCGGCTTCGACAACGAGGACCATATGTCCATCCACCGTCGTTTCGCCGACCTGCTTGAGTCCGTCTTCGACGACATCTGCGAGATCAAGGCGCTGGCCCAGACCGACGACATGACCCGCCCCTTCTACCCGATGATCATCTTCCGCACGCCCAAGGGTTGGACCTGCCCGAAGTTCATCGACGGCAAGAAGACCGAGGGTTCCTGGCGCGCCCATCAGGTGCCGCTGGCATCCGCCCGCGACACCGAGGCCCACTTCCAGGTGCTCAAGGGCTGGCTCGAATCCTACAAGCCTGCGGAGCTCTTCGACGACAAGGGTGCCATCCGCCCCGAGGTCACCTCGTTCATGCCCAAGGGCGACCTGCGCATCGGCGAAAACCCGAACGCCAACGGCGGTCGTCTGCTGAAGCCGCTGGACCTGCCCGACATCCACGACTACGAGATAGATGTCAATAGCCATGGTCACGGCTGGGGCGCCACCGAGGCCACCCGCGTCCTGGGCTACTACACCCGCGACGTGCTCGCGAAGAACCCAACCGACTTCCGCATCTTCGGCCCCGACGAGACGGCCTCCAACCGTCTGGCCGCCGCCTATGAGGTGACCAACAAGCAGTGGGACGCCGAGTACCTGTCGGAGCAGACCGATGAACATATGGCCCATACCGGCCAGGTCACCGAGCAGCTCTCGGAGAACCAGATGGAAGGTTTCCTGGAGGGTTACCTGCTCACCGGGCGCCACGGCATCTGGTCCACCTATGAATCCTTCGTGCACGTGATCGACTCCATGGTCAACCAGCACGCCAAGTGGCTGGAGGCCACGGTCCGCGAGATTCCGTGGCGCAAGCCCATCGCCGGACTGAACATCCTGGTCACCTCCCATGTGTGGCGCCAGGACCACAACGGCTTCTCCCACCAGGATCCGGGCTTCGTGGACATCCTGCTGAACAAGTCGTTCAACAACGACCACGTGACCAACATCTACTTCCCGGCCGATGCGAACATGCTGCTGGCTGTAGGCGAGCGTGCCTACAAGTCCACCAACTGCATCAACGCCATCTTCGCTGGCAAGCAGCCCGCTGCCACCTATCTGTCGGTGGACGAGGCCAAGGCAGAGCTGGATAAGGGTGCCGCCCGTTGGGACTGGGCCTCGAACGCCAGTGACGCCGAGGATGCGGACGTGATCATCGCCACGGCCGGTGACATCCCGACACAGGAGGCCCTGGCCGCGAACGACATGCTGCAGCAGATGGGCGTGAAGGTCCAGTTCGTCAACGTCGTTGACCTGTTGAAGATCCAGGACACCGAAGAGAATGACGAAGCCATGTCCGATGAGGAGTTCGTCAAGCTCTTCGGCAAGGACAAGCCGGTCCTGTTTGCCTTCCACGCATACCCGGGCTCCATCTACCGCCTGATCCACGGCCGTCCGAACCACGACAACTTCTCGGTCCACGGATACAAGGAGCAAGGCTCCACCACCACGCCGTTCGACATGGTGCGTGTCAACGACATGGATCGTTGGTGCCTGGCAGCCTCCGCCCTGCAGATGGTGGACGCCCAGAAGTTCGCCGGCAAGATCGACGAATGGACCAAGTTCCGCACCGAGGCCTTCCAATTCGCTGTGGACAAGGGCTTTGACCACCCCGCCTACACCGACTGGGTCTGGCCCGATGCCAACCGCGCCGGTCAGAAGAACATCTCGGCTACCGCTGCCACGGCCGGCGACAACGAGTAAGAGAACCACATTCATCTGGTCTTGAGGGTCCTCTGAACCCCCAAGCCTTTGAGTGCCGCAGGCGCCTCCTTTGCCTTCCAGGCAGGGGAGGCGCCTGCCGTATATGCGTACACATATATGGCATGTAATTCACGGTGGTTCAGAAGACTCGGAAGGGCATTGCCATATGCCACCAGGGCCTCTTGTTGAGCTCCTGCCTTATACTGGACCAGGGTTATCGACGTGAACGAAGCAGTCATGATCGGCGGTCCCAATGAGTTCAACACGGAACAGGAGGGGACTTCAGTGAGTCCTATCACTATCAGCATCATCAGCCCTGAGGCGGGAACCGGGCGCAATGTCGTGGCTTACGGCGTAGCCAAGGCCCTGTCGGACTCCGGAAAGGTCGCCCTACTGAGGCCTATCGCCTGCCGCAAGGAGACCCTGACCGACACCCTTATCAAGGTTTGCTCCGACCCGGCCGGCCGTGAGCTGTCCGTAGCCAGCTGCCCGGGAAAGGCACGCAAGGACCGGGAGCAGGCCAGGGCCGACGCCGTCGCCGCATACAGCGAACTGGTCGCCCGGCACAAGCCCGAGACGGTCCTGGTTGTCGGTTCCGACAAGACGCCGGTAGCCGACCCCGACCGCTTCCTCCTGGACGCCGACATCGCCGCAGATTTGCGTTCCACGGTCTTCCTGGCCGTCTGCACAATCGAGCGCACGGCCGAGCAGGTCTTCCAGAGCGTGGCCTCCTGCCGAGACATCGTCGAAGCGGCCGGCAGCACCGTCGCCGGCATCTTCATCACCGGCTGCACGCCCGAACAGAAGCCAGCGCTCAATGAGCGTTTCGCCGGGTATGACCAGCCCACCTGGATGATCGACAAGGTTGACTTCGATCCCTCCCCCGATGCCGAGGACAGCCACAGCCACGCCGCCCAGGTCTTCCAGTCCTGCGCGCCAGCCGACGAAGTCGTCAAGGCTGCCCATGTCGCAGCCCCGGACGTGACCACCCCCATCGCCTTCCAGAACGACCTGCTGGCACGGGCCAAGGCCGACCGCAAGACCATCGTCCTGCCCGAAGGCGAGGAGGACCGCATCATCAAGGCGGCCGACTACCTCTTGGAACGCGACATCGTCAACCTGGTCATCGTGGGCGACAGGACCGCCATCCTCAAGCGGGGCGAAGAGCTCGGCCTGAAGCACCTGGGCCAGGCCTCCTTCCAGGCCATGGACGACGAGGCCGTCCTGGCCCCCATGGTATCCAAGCTCTGCGAACTGCGCGCCAAGAAAGGCATGACCGAGGAACAGGCCCGCAAGCAGCTGGCTGACCCCTCCTACTTCGGCACCATGCTGGTCGTCCAAGGCCTTGCCGACGGACTGGTCTCCGGCTCGATCAACTCCACGGCCAACACTGTGCGTCCGGCGCTCCAGGTCATCAAGACCAAACCCGGCGCATCCCTGGTCTCCGGCGCCTTCCTCATGTGTTTCAAGGACCATGTGTCCGTCTTCGCCGACTGCGCCATCAACCTGAACCCCTCGGCAGAACAGCTGGCGGACATCGCCATCCAGTCCGCGCAGACAGCACGTTCCTTCGGCATCGAACCCCGCGTAGGCATGCTCTCATACTCCACACTGGGCTCAGGCAAGGGTCCCGATGTCGACCTGGTCGAAGAAGCCACCAGGCTGGCCCAGGAGAAAGCTCCCGACCTGCCCATCGTCGGTTCCATCCAATTCGATGCAGCCTGGTCGCCGACGGTCGCTGCCGCAAAGGCCAAGGGCAATGCCGTTGCCGGACACGTCAACGTGTTCGTCTTCCCCTCACTCTCCGCCGGCAATATCGGCTACAAGGCCGTCCAGCGCTCCTCGGGTGCCCTTGCCATCGGACCGGTCCTCCAGGGCCTCAACAAGCCGGTCAACGACCTGTCGCGCGGCGCCCTGGTCCAGGACATCATCAACACAGTAGCTCTGACCGCAGTCGAGGCCCAGGCCGACTGAACGTCACTGACGGGGCTCAGCCGGAGCGGACCTTGCCCATGACCCTGCCGGCGGAGCCCTCGTATCACGGGCGTTGTAAGCCCCACAGCGTAATCTCATTATCGGTAGTACGGGCCCTTACGGCCCCAACGTATTGCATCAGGAGGATGCCACAATGGCGAGAACCGTCCTAGTCATCAATTCGGGCTCCAGCTCGATCAAGTACCAGCTGGTTGACCTGGAGACCGGCGAGGGCCTGGCCTCGGGTCTGGTGGAAAAGATCGGCGAGCCCATCGACGGCCACTACAAGCACGAGTACCAAGGCGCCAAGCACGAGCTTGAAGAACCTATCCCCAACCATGAGGCCGGCCTCAAGCGGGTCCTGGGCTTCTTCGAGGAGTACGGCCCGCACCTGAACGAATCAGGCATCGTCGCCGTGGGCCACCGCGTGGTCCAGGGCGGTTCCATCTTCCCCAAGCCGGCCCTCGTGACCGACAAGACACTGGCTCAGGTCAAGGATCTGGCTGTCCTGGCGCCCCTGCACAACGGTCCCGAGGCCGAGGGCGCACAGGTCATGCGCCAGCTGCTTCCCGACACCCCCCAGGTCTTTGTCTTCGACTCCTCCTTCTTCACCGATCTGCCGGCCAAGGCCTCCACCTACGCCCTCAATAAGGAAGTGGCCGACAAATACAAGATTCGCCGCTACGGCGCCCACGGAACCAGCCACCAGTACATCGGCCAGCTCGCGCCGAAGGTGGCGGGCAAGAACCCCGAGGGCTGCAAGCAGATAGTCCTGCACATCGGCAACGGCGCCTCGGCCTCGGCCCAGGTATCCGGCAAGCCGGTCGAGACCTCCATGGGCCTAACCCCCCTTGAGGGCCTGGTCATGGGCGGGCGCACCGGCGACATTGACCCGGCCGTGGTCTTCCACCTGATCCGCAACGCCCACATGGACGTGGACCAGCTGGACACCCTATTCAACAAGCAGTCCGGCATGACCGGCATGACGGGCTTCGGTGACATGCGCGAGGTCCACCGGCTGGTGGCCGAAGGCAATGAGGACGCCAAGCTGGCCCTGGATGTCTATGTCCACCGGATCGTAGGCTACATCGGCAATTACACGGCCCAGATGGGCGGTTTGGATGTGCTTACCTTCACCGCTGGCGTCGGTGAGAACGACGAAATCGTGCGTGGAAGGGTCATCGACCAGCTGGCACCCTTCGGCGTCAGGATCGATCAGGCCAAGAACGAGAAGCGGTCCAAGGAGCCCAGGGTCATCTCCACCCCCGACAGCAGCGTGACCGTCTGCGTGATTCCCACCAACGAGGAGCTCTCGATCGCCCGGCAATCCGAGGCCATCGCCCGCGGCGGCGACTCCTACGGCAACACATTCGGCAAGTGATCTGAGCGGGCCGCAGGCAAAGCCCCCGACGGGGAAACCGTCGGGGGCTTTGCCTATCCCGGCAGGAATCCGCGGCGGCTGCCACAACGTCTCTTCGGACCGGGTCAACCCCTGCCGTCTTCGAGCATCCCAGCCCACATCCCCACGAAGTCCGGCATTGTCTTTGCGGTGGTGGCAATGTTACGCACCCTGACACCTAGTATGCCCAGGCCCAACAGGGCGCCGAAGGTGGCCATCCGATGGTCGCCATAGCTCTCAAGGACCGCAGGGTGCATGGCGTCGCGCCCTACGGGATTGATTTCCAACCCATCCTCCAACTCCCGGGCACGGCCGCCCACACGGTTGATCTCTGCGGTCAGGGCCGCCAGGCGGTTGGTCTCATGTCCGCGCAGATGCCCAATGCCGTGCAGGCGGGTGGGTCCATCCGCGAAGACCAGGAGGGCGGCCAAGGTCGGAGCCAACTCGCCGGCCGCCGACAGGTCATAATCACCCAGGCCGCTGACCTTTCCGGAACCACAGACTGTGCAGGCCTTGTTACCACCGACGCCATCCGTGCAATCCACCTGTGCCCCCATGTCGCTCAATATGCCCGGCAGGAGGGCACCCGGCTGCGTGCTGCTGGCCGGCCAGCCCACTACACTGACCGATCCGCCGGCGACCATGGCCGCTCCGAGGAAGGGTGCCGCATTGGACAGGTCAGGTTCCACCTGCACACGTTCGGGAAGCTGTGGGTATGGCCGTCCTTCAGCTGCCTGCACCCTCCAGCAGCCATCCTTCTCATCAGCCTCCACCCGGATTCCCGCCTGGCGCAGGTCGCTGACTGTCATCCGTATATGAGGCAGACTGGGCACCGGCCCGCCTTCGTGATGGACGATGAGACCCTGCGGAAGCCTGGATCCCAGGAGAAGAAGCCCGGAGATGAACTGGGAGGATCCCGACGAATCGATGTCGACCCGTCCTCCCTTGCAGCCCTGTGGCGGGTACAGGGTGAAGGGCAGATGGCCCTCCTCCCCCTGGTATTCGATTACCGCCCCCAGCTGTGCCAGTCCATCAAGGAGCGGCCGCATGGGCCGGGCCTCGGCCTGCCGGTCTCCGATGAACCGAGTAGGACCGTCTCCCAGCATGGCCAGGGCGGGTGCAAAACGCATGACAGTGCCGGCCAGACCGCAGTCGACGCACCCCCCTGCAGTGAAGAGCCCCGACGCGGGGGGCGTCACCTCCACCCGGCTGGGGTCGTCGCCGTCGACATGGCAGAGTGCGCCTAGGGTGGTCAGAGCACCGATCATGAGGTCCGTGTCCCGCGAGCGCAGGAGGCCTTCCAGGCACACCTGCCGCTGCCCCAGAGCCGCCAGGACCAGGTAGCGGTTGGATAAGGATTTGCTGCCGGGCACCTTCACACGGGCATTCAGGGCCCCAGGGGCCGTCGGTGCCTGCCATGCCTGCTGATCTGCGCTCATACTCATATGCTCCATGATAGGCCGGCTGGCACGGCGAAGCGCCTACCGGCCCAGTCGGAAGCCGATGATCCGGCAGCGCCGACATCGGCCGGATGGACAAGTGGACAAAGGACCCCAAGGGCGAACCGCATACCAATCCCTACGGGTGACCGCCTGCATACGTCGGACCGGCTGTATCAGCGCTTGGCCTTGTCCTCCAGAGCCTGGTGGAGGCTGAGGTAGGCCGGATCGGGGTTCGCCTTGCGTTCTTCGGCGAGCAACTTCATGCTGATGTCGGTGCTCTTCGGTGTCTCCCCCTCCAGAGCTTTCTCCTGGTCCTCCAGGTCATTCATCTTGTCCATGCTCTGGTCCAGGTTGTCGGCGCTCAGGTGGTCGACCAGGTCACTGACCTGTTTGAGGAGGTCCTGCATTTTGCCCAGGACCGTGGATGCCTGCCCGGCGTAGTCGGCCAGGACCTTATCCGGTGCCTTGGCCAGCTGGTCCAGATCGGTCTTGCAGGTGGATACGTAGTCGTTTACCTTCCCCATATAGGCCTTGGTGTCCGACACATCGCCGAAGTCGGGCACCTTCTTGCATGACTGGGAGGCTCTGGAGTAGATGGGTGCGGAGTCCGCCAGGTACCTGCTGAAATTCCCGTAGCTCCTGGACTTGACCATGTATGCCTGGTATCTGGCAGCCACATCCTTGTCCTTCAGGGCCTTCTGACTGGCGAAGTCCTTGTTCATTCGGTCGAACTTGTCGATGGACCGCTTGAGTTCGCCGGCATCGTGCGCGCTGAAGCCCCCGTGGCCTGCGTCATCGTAGGCCGAGACCAGCTGCTCGGATATCTTGTTGCTCTGATTATGCATGTCCACGGCGGAGTCGGCGGCCATCCGGTAATCCGCCGGGCTGGGTGCCCAGGGCCGCAATACCAGGAGGGCGGCGACCAGGGCGGCCACAACCACGGCGACCACTGCCACGATCAGGGAACGCCTTTGGGTCTTGCCCATGCCGTCCGGATCCCCGGGTTGGGCGGCCACCAGATAATCGGATGCCGTCGCCGCAGGCTGTACAGGAGTGTAGACCATACCTGGACCGGCCGGTACCACAGGATTGGTCTGTACCGCCGGACCCCCCATCCCCTGACCGGCCTCCACTTCTTCACGCCCTGTTGTCCCCGCGACCTCCCGCTGCTGCAACTCCGCGGGACTTCCAGCTTGTGGCCTACTTTCTTCGTTCCCCTGGGAAGCCGATGGTTCGTCGCTCATACTGGTCCTCATTTCCCGATTGTGACGAAACGCCCGTGCACACAGTCAGCTTCCCCTCGCCTCGCATGCCTGTACCCGCTGCGATACTAACCGTACCAGTCTATCCCCCGGCCATCCGGCCGACCCGACCCCACACGCGAGCAGGCGGCGGCCACTCCCAACCCCGCGCTATACTATTGGACTGTGCCTGATTGTTTCGGGCCTCGGGCTGTAGCGCAGCTTGGTAGCGCGCCTGCTTTGGGTGCAGGATGTCGTGGGTTCAAATCCCGCCAGCCCGACCAGCGCTTCACTTCATATGACTCGAAGCGGCAGCCGTCGGCCATACCTGTCATGCGCATCCACACCCCCCTAGGGTGTTTCCTCTCCGGTGGGTAAAGACCCGACCCAGGAGGATCACGATACTCCATCGGTCGACGCTGACCATGGCGGTCATGCAGACAGTGCTGCTGGAAACCGAACCTGAAGCCGTCCGGAGCCCTGCGCGACTTCTATCTGTCCGGCCACCGCTTCTGCCCAGGCGCTCCACCGTATTCATCTGGCCCTTTCATCCGCAACTCCCGATGGCAGTACCTTCATGGCACCGCTAGCACGCACTGCACCGGGCTCGCTGCTGGCGGTGGGGAGCGAATTGACATACTGTCAAAACCGTACCTATACTATGGCTAAGAAAGTTGACGACTTGTCAATATGTTTACTTCCCCGACAGCGGCCAGGGCGGCGAAGGTACTGACACAAGCGGCAAGAAGAGCAGGATGACGCGAATCGCTACCTTGGGCAACGACGTCCAGTCCCGGAGCACTGAAGCCCGCAGGCCGCACGTCAGGGACAGACGCGAACAGATTGTGCGTGCCGCCCACGAGTTGAGCCTGGAGAAGGGTTTCACTCACATCACGGTGAGCGACATAGCCAGCAGGGCAGGCATGACCCGCTCCCTCTTCTACCACTACTTCCGCAGCAAGGATGACGTGTCCGCGGCGGTCCTGGACGACATCTCCGACACAATCATCGGCGAGCTCAGATCCTGGAACGAGTCCCGAATACCCGGCAATGTCGACAAATCCCTCGATGACCTCATCGCGCTGATGCGGGTCATCATCAACGACGAAGGCCCCTTCAGCAGAAAACTGGTACAGGCCGGCAACGGCGGCCTGTACATCCAATTCGTCGATCGCTTGTCCGAACGCGTGGCCGACTATATCAGCGGGACCACCGTCAAGGATTTCGAACGAATACATGGCAGGCCAGGCATCAGTCATATCAAGGAATCCCTGATGACGCTCATAGCCGGGGCCATAGCACTTCTGCGAGAGAATCCCGGTACCGACGACCGCACCATCAAGGATATTTTCGTCCAGACCTTGCATCTGGAGGCATACGTACAACCTTTCGCGCCACCTTCCGACCGGCCAGTTCCAGAGGAAGGGACGCAAAAAGAACACCCGAAAGAGAAGCAAGGAAAGTGAGTGCCATGTTATTCCAAGTCTACGGACCCAACGCCTTATACCAATGGCTGGGCTGGATTCTCGTCTTCGGCTGCCTGATAGCCGCGAACGAGATCGCTCGACGGTCCAAGGCCGGCGGTCTCGTCTGCTTTGTGGCCATTCCCGTGGCCCTGACCGCATACTTCATCGCCATCTACGCCGGTGCCGCAGCGGGCGCTGGCTGGGCCCTGAACAACCCTACCTACACGGAGATGAACGGCTGGTTCCACTACGCCAAGCTCTACGCAGCCACCGCCGGCTGCATCGGCTTCATGATCCTCAAGTATGGCTGGGGCAAGCTGGGCAAGGTCAACTGGTTCAAGTGCTTCCCCTTCATCATCGTGGCCATCAACATCCTCATCGCCGTGGCATCCGACTTCGAGTCCGCCTTCCGCGGCTGGGGCGGCACCTTCGTCTCCAGCGAGGGCGTGACCCTGATGGGCGGCTGGTTCAACGTCTTCAACGGCATCGCCGGCCTGATCAACATCTTCTGCATGACCGGCTGGTTCGGCATCTACGCCTCCAAGAACCGCCAGGACATGCTCTGGCCTGACATGACCTGGGTCTTCATCGTGGCCTATGACATCTGGAACTTCACCTACACCTACAACTGCCTGCCCACCCACTCCTGGTACTGCGGCCTGGCCCTGCTTCTGGCACCGACCTTCGCCAACTTCCTGTGGAACAAGGGCGGCTGGATCCAGAACCGCGCCAACACCCTGGCCCTCTGGTGCATGTTCGCCCAGGTCTTTCCGCTCTTCCTGGACTCCAACCACTCCAAATTCGCCGTCCAGTCGGTCAACAACCCCAATGTCAACCTGATCGTCTCCATCATCTCCCTGGCTGCGAATGTGCTCGCCCTGGCCTACATCCTCTACCGCGCCAGGCAGCACCACGTCAACCCATGGACCTCCGAAGTCTTTATGGGCACACGAGACTTCGAGCAGGCCATGGCCCGCGCCGAGAAGCCCGCACTGTCCTCCGCCACGAAGGCCCGTATCAACAAGGTCAACCCCAATCTCGTTGACTGACCCCACCCAGTCTTGCGGTTCATCTTCCGCCGGCTGAGTTCCATGCGAAGCGCCCCATCGACCAGAACCCGTGGGGCGCTTAGCATATTTCGATGCTTACCGGCATCGGCGGTGCTCCAAGCACCATTGGTAGAATAGCCCGTACATACAGTTACAGGCTTAGGGAAAGCATTCACCCGAGCAGTCTGTTATGGCCCACCTGAACACCACCGTAATCCTGGTCGTCATCCTGGCAATGGTCGTATTGCCGTTCCCTGTGCCGTCGATCTGCGCAACAAGCAAACGGCGGTATCATGCGCCGGGAGACGATCCCAGCGAACGGATGGCAGGCAGTGAACAGGTCCGGCTCTTGTTGCAGCCCGGAGCCGGTACACCTTATTGCCTGCATGATTTCGAGCCCGGGCTGGTGGAGGGCGCCATTCAGTCCTTCCTTGCAGACAAGCCATGACTACGCGCTGCGTATTACCCCTGGCTCCGAAGCAGCACTCCCATTTCATCATACGGATGCCCGAACAGGGTTCGGCATAGATACACCATGCCGGATAGGCTGGCGCTAGTGATCAGGGCACCAATGTGACCATCCACCGGTACGATGGGTTTATGACCATTGAATTTCGGGATGGGGACGCACGGCTGGTGGGCGCACTCAAGGCGCTCGCCGATGAGAGCCGCCTGCAGATGGTGCGAATGCTGCATAAGCATGGCTCCGAGATGAATTGCGGACAAATCGGCGAGCATCTGGACCTCAACAAGTCCACAGTCTCCTACCATTTTCGCATCCTGCGGGAAGCCGGGCTCACGAGCACCCGCAAGGAGGGGCAGAACAGGTTCGTCTCGCTCAATGAGGACGCGTTCGACAGCCTCTTGCCACATTTCCTTGATTCCTTGGACAAGTAGCCACTGACCGATCCAGGACACACGCTGAACCATTCGGCTTCTCTACCAGTGAACGTCACCTATAACGGAGAAGGTTGCAGTAGATTGAAATTCGTTGTTTGATATTCATAAAACTATCGAATGGAATCCTGTGTACCGTTACTCCCTCACTTTCTTCCTGACCATGTTCCTTATCGGGACGGACACCTTTCTTATCTCACCCCTTTTGCCCACCCTGAGCGCGATGTACGGCACGCCCACCTCCATCTCCGGCTGGTTGGTTTCAGCCTACGCCATCGGCTATGTGCTCGCCGCCTTCATATCCGGCCCCATCTCGGACGGCCGAGACCGTAAACAGGTCATGCTCTGGGGCTTGGCGTTCTTCGCCTGCTCAACGGCTCTGTGCGGTTTCGCCTTCAGCTTCCGACTCATGCTGGCCTTCCGCTTCCTCGCCGGGGTGAGCGCCTCGTTCGTGACGCCACAGGTCTGGGCCACCATCCCGGTCATCGTTGACAAGATCCGCATCATCAAGGTCATGGGTTATGCCACGGCAGGCCTCTCCGTCTCCCAGCTGGTCGGCATCCCCATCGGCTCCTACCTCGCCGTCGTCTCCTGGCGCATCCCCTTCTATGCCATAGCCGCGGCCGCGGTGATGCTTATGCCGGTCATCGCTCTTGTACTCCCCGTCAATCGAACCAAACAGTCCGACGCCCGGCGCCCATCATTTATCAGAACCTACGTCCAGATCCTATCCAACAAGAAGGCCCTGGCCCGATTGTCGGCTTATTTCGTCTTCCAAACCGGCTCCTTCGCCGCCACCACATTCATATCCACCTGGTTCACAGGCAGTTTCGGCCTCGACCTCTCAAGCGTGGGAACGGCAATGATCGCCATCGGTGCAGGGAATCTGCTGGGCTCGCTCTTCGGATCCCGCATCGTTTCGGCATTCGGCCTGGGACACACATTTCTGAGCGAACTCACCGCCCTGGTCATACTCTATGCCATGGCACCATTCGCCAAGGGGTTCTGGATGGCGGAAACCTTGCTGACCGTCATCTATCTGGTCAACGGATTCATCTTCCCGCTCTTCATGACCACCCTGCAATCAAGCGTCAGCCAAGCCAGATCCACCATCTCCTCGCTCTCCAACGCCGCCATGTATCTTGGACAGACACTGGCTGGAATCATAGGCGGCCCCCTTATCGATCGCTATACGGGCTATACCGGCATCGGATGCTTCGCGGCGCTCATGATCGCGCTATCGACCGGGCTGTACGCCCGCACAGGCGTGTTCGCCAAGGCCGCCACCCCAGCATGACTGTGCCTGTAGCACCAGCTCGGACTAGTGGACCCCCGCCAAGCGATGCAGGGCCTCAGACTGTACGGCAATCACAGCATTGGAAGCCGTGATGGGCAGCGTCCGAAGGGCCGACCATTCCAGCCAGGCGGACTGGACATGTTCGTCGGGATCGAAGCGGGTTTGAACCTGGGTCCAGGAATCCAGCCGTACGACCATGATGTGAACCAGCTCATCACTCATCCCCTCGGAGGAATAGCAGTCGGCCACAGGCTCGATCCGATAGGCCTGAGGCCCGCCGGGAACCACACCGGTCTCTTCGCGCAGCTCGCGCAAAGCCGCGGCCTTCGGATCCTCCCCGGCATCGATGAATCCAGCCGGCAGACCGAAGGTATAACCACCGACGCCTACCCGGTATTCCCGCTCCACCAGGTACAGGTCCCGGGCCGTGTCGTGGGCCAGCATGACGACGCAGGGCGCATGATGCACCAGCTGCCGGCGGATGACGGTACGGCCCCCGTCGATTCTTGCCAGAGCTATCCGTTTGTCCTCAATGGTGAATATCGGCCCTTTGAAGAGGGTGCGACTGCCCAGCTCATCGACGGGTATGTCCATATCCACCCCATCCGTGCCTGCCGTGAAGAGCCGACGCTGATTGCCTGTTGCTCCGCTTCGATTCATGGTCAATGTCCTACCCCCTGCTTCCCATACATCCAGCCCCACAGGTAGCTTACGCATCCCTCCGCGCCAGCTAGCCGCCAGCCCACCATGGATCCAGGCCGGCCCAGGCTCCTTGTGGCCCTATTTGACGGAGAATGTCCAAGGGTCCGTCGAATGATCGATGACCCGCAAATCCACATGCACCCCGGTCTCCTCCTCGATGGCCTTGGGGATGTCCTGACCGGCATAAGCGAACCACAGACTTTCGATGGCCGAGTGCGGTGTGTTGACAAGCATGGGTCTCACTGCCCCGTCGCCGCCTGCCCGGGCTCGCAGTTCCGCCTCATAGCGGGCCTGCTGATAGGCGTCTGTGGCTGGATGGTGGCGCAGATCGCTGGTCACATAGACATCCACGCCGCTGGCACGGACCTGTTCGAACATGGAGTCGCCTGATCCGGGAAGGATGGCCACGGTGCTTATTCCGGCATCCGGTTCACCTGCTGCCTGGACACCAAGCTCGGTTCGGGGAAGGAGACCAGCGACGCGCTCGACGAAGTCACCGAAACGAATGGGCGCAGGCAACCGGCCTACCCGTCCCAATCCGACCGCGAACCCGCTCTCACCGTGCATGGCATGCCAATCCGACGGATCCACCTGAATTGGTTCCAAAGGCCGCTGCCCGGTAAGCCCCAGGAGGTCGGCCGCTGCCTGGGCGACACCCCGCACAGCGGCATCGGCGTTCGTGTGCCCCACCCACAAGCCACAATGCGCCTCCATCAGCCGGGTGACGATGGCTCCACGGAAGCCGCGACCGCCCACCTCATGAACCGGACGGAAGAACAGAGGATGATGGCAGATCAACAGTTGCGCCCCGGCTCGGATGGCCTCCTCGACCACTTCCACGGTCGGGTCCACCGCGCAGAAGACACGGCTGACCGGCCACCCCAGACCACCTACAATCAATCCGGGGTGGTCCCATTCCTCGGCATACGAGAGTGGATACAGCTCTTCCAGGACCTTGACCACATCCGCCAAAACCACGGTTGACGCCCGGGACTGCAGCGAAGACTGTGCCATGCCGACCTCCCTTCCCTGTGACAGTCCAACCCGCACCGAGCACCCTGGATAAGCTTCCGGACTTGTTCCGACCTGGTCCGGCACGGTGCACGGCGAGTCAGTGGGCTGCTTGTTGCCAATCCCCGCCTATGCCGGTGGAGACGTCCAAAGGCACGGCCAGCCTGACCGCATGCTCCATGGCTTCCTTGACCAAGGCGGCCACCTGTTTCTCCTCACCCGCGGCGATCTCCACCACGAGTTCATCATGGATCTGCAGTACGATGCGGCTTCGGCAGCCAGCCTCACTCATGGTGTGTTGGGCCTTTATCATCGCTATCTTCATAATGTCGGCGGCGGACCCCTGGATAGGTGCATTCAGCGCGGCACGTTCTGCTGCATCACGGGTGGGCCGCCGCTTGGACTTCAGTCCAGGGAAGTAGCGACGCCGTCCGAAGATCGTCTCGGTGTATCCCTTGACACGGGCATCTTCGACCAGGGATTCCAGGTAGTCGTGCACCTTGCCGAACGTGGAGAAGTACTGGGATTTCAAGACATCAGCCTCAGCGGGACTGACATCGAGCTGCTGGGCGAGTCCGTATGTGGACAGCCCGTAGGCCAGGCCGTAGCTCATGGCCTTGACGTGGGAGCGCTGGTCGGAGGAAACCTCATCCACACCGATTCCATATACCAGAGAGGCTACGTATTTGTGGAAGTCGGTACCGGACTTGAAGGCCTCGATCAGCGCCTCGTCCCCGGACAGGTCGGCCATGATGCGCAGCTCGACCTGAGAGTAGTCGCAGCTGAGCAGGGATTCGAACCCTTCGCCAGGCACGAACGCCGAGCGGATCTCGCGGCCGGCCGCGTTCTTGTTTGGTATGTTTTGCAGATTCGGATCGACCGAGCTTAATCGACCGGTCGCCGCCACGGTCTGCTCGAAGGTGGTATGGATGCGCCCGTCATTTGGATTGACCGACTCCATCAATGAGTTGACAATCTGCTTGAGTTTGTTGGTTTCCCGGTGCTTGAGGAGGGCCCCGAGGAAGTCGTTGGCCCGTTCATTGCCGACCGAACTGACGTACAGCCGCTGGAGCGAAGCCGCATTGGTCGAGTAGGACCCGCGCTTGGTACGCTGGACCGGTTTGAGCCCCATGTCCTCGAAGAGGATCTTCTGCAGCTGCTTGGGGCTTTGCAGATTGACCTTTGCCCCCGCTCTGTCCCAGGCAATGGCTTCGGCCTGCTGCGCCTCGGCCTCGAACTGGTCCCCCATGGTGCGCAGGCGTTCCAGGTCAACCTTGGCTCCCTGATCCTCCATGCCGGACAGGACCGTCGAGGTCGGCATTTCGATGACTCGCAGGAGGTTGAACTGTTTGCGTTCCTCGATCAACGATTCCAGATGAGCAGCCAGGAGTCTGACGGATTCCACCCTTCGCAGGATGGTCTCCTCTTTCGTCAGGGTGTGCGGTTCGTCCTTGCCATCGCCGCCGAAATCGAGGGCCCCCTGCTCCACTTCGGGCTTCTCGTCCAGGGAGATCTTAAGGAAGTGGGTGAAGGCCTTGTCCAGGTTGGAGGCATGGAAGTCCGGCTCGACCAGGTAACCGGCCAGCTTGGTGTCGAACAACGGCATAGCCAGCTGCAGGCCAATCGCGCCCAGCAGATGGACATGCTCCTTGTACCCGTGGACGGTGCAGGTTGCTATACGCGCAGTTATCGCTTGCTGTACCGCCTGGAGCATGTCGTCGGCCACTGCCTGGGCGTCCAGCATAACTGCGTGGGAATCAGGAGCCAGTATGACCAGCCGCTCCATCTTCGCGGCACCGGGCTTGTCGTCCCCCTCGGCGTAGAGATACCAGGAGTTCTCGGCCAGATCGGGGCAAGCCACAGCCTGCTCTTGAGCGGCTTTCACGCCATCGCCAGCCGCCGTGATGACCGGACCGGAATCCGGCATGGCCTCGGCCATCGTTCGTGAATCCTCCACGGTGGGCAGGTGGCTCTCACACCAGGCGGTGAACGCCTCGGCATCCTTGACCGGATCCAACGAGGGCAGCTCGAACTCCATCTCCTCACTGGCACCGGCATCTTGGCCGGTTCCGGTCGAATCATCATAACCCTCCACGCAGTTGAATCCCTTGAGGATCTTGTTGCGGGTGTGGGAACCGAATTCCAACTGATTGAAGAGCGCATTGACCTCATCGGTGTGAATCTTGCCGAAAGTCAGGTCCTCGACCTGTACACCCAGGTCCAGATCACGCACCAACGCGTTGACCCGGCGGTTCAGCCTGACCTGTTCGATGCTATCTCGCAAGGCCTGGCCCTTCTTGCCCTTGATGGCATCGGCACTTGCCAGGACACCCTCCAGGCTGCCGTACTCATTGAGCCAGCGCGCGGCGTACGCATCCCCCACCCCTGGGACACCCGGGATGTTGTCGGACTGCTCGCCTCTCAGAGCCGCCAGGTCGGGATACAGACGAGGGCCGACGTGGTATTTTTCCTCGATCGCTTCCGGGGTCATCCGCTTGAGCTGGCGGAAGTGGTAGCCGGGGAACAGGACCGTGACCGACTCATCCGCCAGCTGGAAGGCATCCCGGTCGCCAGAAAGCACCAGTGTCCGGTATCCTGCTTCCTCACCCATCGTGGCCAGGGTCCCGATGATGTCGTCACCCTCATAACCCTGCTTCTCGATATAAGTGACCCCAAGTGTCTCCAGGAAGTGCTGCAGTTTGGGCAGCTGGTCGATCAACTCCTCGGGGGCGGCCTGGCGTGTGCCCTTATAACCGGAAAGCATCTCATTGCGGAAGGTCCCGCCAGCCATATCGAACGCCACAGCCATCCGCGTGGGCTGCTCGGCGGCGATCACTTCCGAAAGCATTATCGCGAAGCCCCAGACCGCGTTGGTGGCCTCGCCTTTCGAAGTCGTGAACGACTCGACCGGGAGGGCATAATAGGCCCTGAAAGCCAGCGAGTGACCGTCCACCACCAGCAGGGGGCCCTTGCCGTTCTTCTGTTTGTCCGCTTCGCTCATGCTCGCCGCCCCATTCGTGTAACCGCCCTAGTCGTCGCCCTGCATCTGCGCGATGACGGCGTCGGCCACCTCTTGCATGGTCAGCCGCCTGTCCATCGAGGTCTTCTGAATCCAACGGAAGGCCTCGGACTCGGTCAGCCCCATGTTCTCCATCAGCAGCCCCTTTGCGCGGTCAACCCGCTTTCGGGCCTCGAACCTGGCCTTCATGTCGGAGACTTCGTCCTTGAGGGCGTTGATCTGGTCATAGCGAGAGATGGCCACCTCTATTGCCGGCAGAAGCTTTTCTGGAGCGAACGGCTTGACCACGTATGCCATGGCGCCCGCATCCGCCGCTTTCTCGACCAGACTCTGCTGGGAGAAGGCTGTCAGCATGACCACCGGCGCCAGATTCTCCTGGCCTATCTCGGTGGCTGCCTCGATACCGTCCTTACCTGGCATCTTCACATCCATGACCACCACGTCGGGCTTGAGCTCACGTGTCAGATCGACGGCCTCCTGACCGCTGGCGGCCTGCCCGACCACCTCATAGCCGGCATCCTCAAGAGCCTCGACAGTGTCGAGTCTGATCAGGGCCTCATCCTCCGCCACCACGACCGTGCGTCCGGCGGATTCATCGTCATAGGTCTTACTCTCAGAAGCCAATGTAACCTCGTTTCTGTATCTTCCCGCCATGTGGCCTGCCAGCTGAAGTGCCGGACGGGAACTCGCGTGCGTCGTGCCCCCGGTGAGACTCGAACTCACACTGCACGGATTTTGAGGCCGTTTCCTCTACCAATTGGGATACGGGGGCCAATGGCATCCTTGGTAGAATCTAGCACACGTCCGAGACGACGCACACCCCCGCGTTGCTTGGCCCCGACGACATGCGTGGCCTAGAATGAGAGCGCAGGCAAGGATGCCACCAATCTGGCTAAGGAGGGCACTATGAGCACGCAATCTTACCGGCGCTTCGATCCCTGGCGGCCTTCCCCCGTACAGGAGGTGGACCGTCATGAGACCATGGACAGCCACTATTTCGGTGTGGACGAAGTCAGCTATGTCTCCGTCGACGCGGAGCGGTTCAAGCGTTCGATCGTCCACGAGAAGAACGGTGACACCATAGCGGTCCTGGCGATGACAGAGGACGACAGGATTCCGCTGGTGGAGCAATACCGCCTCCCCACCCACCGATGGACCCTGGAATTACCGGCCGGCCACCCCGTCAGCGACAAGGAAAGACCGGTGGATGTAGCGGCCCGCAAGCTACGGGTGGAGGCCGGTTACGAAGCCAAGTCCTTCCGCCAGTTCGCCCGTTTCATCAACACCCCGTCCTTCTCCAGCCACTACACCTCCCTCTTCTATGCCCAGAGCCTGACGCCCGTGAAGCGCGGAAGTCTGGGCCCGGAGACGCCCCATCAGGATGTGCGCCTGTTCAGTGTGGACGAAGCCTACCGGATGGTCATCGCAGGCACGATTCTGGACGCGAAGACCGTCATCGCCATACTCAGGATGAGGATCGGACTGACCGACCTGGGCTGAGGCGGTTGTGCACGATATGGATGGGCAAGGGCCCTTCAACCTCCCTGGAGAGGTTGAAGGGCCCTTGCCAGCTGGTCAGCGGGTGCTGTCAGCTTCCGCTCATTCGGCCTTGCCGACGGTGTGGACGTAGATGGAATCTGTGGAACCGGGCTCATGCTCACCCTGACCGCAGGACAGTACGACGACCTTATCGCCGTCGGAGAGCTTGCCGGCACCCTTGAGGATCCTGTCGAGGTAGGCCATCAGGGCCTCGCGCGTCAGCCCATGGTAATCCTGCTCGCACAGGAAGGCCTCAGTGCCCCAGGACAGAGCCAGCCAATGGAAGGTGTGCTCGCTGTTGGTCAATGCGTAAATCGGAGCTGCCGGACGCTCGCGGGAGACACGGTGGACGGTATCACCGGACTGGGTGAAGGCCACGATAGCCTTGGCATTGAGCTTGTCAGCCAGATCCACGGCGGCGGAGGAGACCGCACCGGAGTTGGACATATCCAGGTCCTTCATGACCGGAATGCGATCGAAACCATGGGCGGTGGCGTAGCCTGAGATGCGGGCCATCGTGGAGACGGTCACATCTGGGTAGTCGCCGACAGCGGTCTCATTCGAAGTCATGGTCGCGTCGGCGCCGTCCAGGACGGCGTTGGCGCAGTCAGAGGCCTCCGCGCGGGTGGGAATCGGAGAATGGACCATTGAACCCAGGACCTCAGTGGCCACAATCACCGGCTTGGCGTACTGACGCGCCAACTCGATGCACCGCTTCGTGACCAGCGGAACCTCTTCGAACGGCATCTCGACGGCCATGTCACCGCGTGCGACCATGATGCCATCGAAGGCCTTGACGATTTCCTCCAGATTCTCAACGGCCTGGGGCTTCTCGATCTTTGCCACGATCGGGATGCGGCGGCCCTCCTCGTCCATGATCTCATGGGCGCGGTCGATATCGGTGGCGAAGCGGACGAAGGACATGGCGATGATGTCGGCACCGGTCTGGATGCCCCAGCGCAGGTCTGCCTCGTCCTTCTCGGTCAAAGCGGGCAGGCTCACGGCCACGCCGGGCAGGTTGATGCCCTTGTGCGAGGAGACGGGACCGGCCACGATGACCTTGGTGTGGACGTTGTTGCCTTCGACCTCGGTGACCTCCAGGCGGACCTTGCCGTCATCGATCAGAATCGGATCGCCCTTGTGGCAGTCGCCGGGCAGACCCTTGAAGGTGGTGGAGGTGATGTGCTCGTCGCCTTCGATGTCATCAGTGGTGATGACGAACTCCTGGCCCTCCTTGAGCTGGACCTTGTCCTCGCCCTCGGCGTTCTTCTTGAACCAGCCACACCGAATCTTCGGCCCTTGCAGGTCGACCAGGGCCGCCACGTTGCGGCCGGTCGTCTTACCGGCCTGGCGCAGATTGTTGTAGACCTTCAGATGATCCTCGGGGGTACCGTGGGAGCGGTTGAGCCGGGCCACGTCCATGCCGGACTCGACCAGCTTCGTGATCTCCTCCAGGGACTCCGAGGCCGGTCCGATGGTGTCTACGATCTTGGCTTTGCGCATGTGCTGCCTGCCTACCTTTTCCTTGGTGCTTGTTCTTGCCTCCAGGTATGTCCCGGGGCGCTCACATGGCCAGTCTACTCGGCTCAGCCGACGGACGGGGAAAATTCCTGTTAGCGCTAACAGTCATTGCACGGCAAGGAATCTCCTCCTCAGTCCTCCCCGGGATCGCGTCTGGAGAGTTTGAGCCCCTGCCTGCGGGCTTTGACCAGAGAGGCCACGGCGGCACCACCGATGGCCACCACGATGACCGCCAGGGAGAGCCATGTGGGTATTTCAGGCACCGCTGCAATCGGTTCGCCGCCGTTGATGAACGGCAGCGAGTTGCCATGCAGGGCTTCCAGAATCAGCTTGACGCCTATGAAAGCCAGCACAATCGAAAGCCCGACCGGCAAGTAAGCAAGCTTATCGAGCATGGCACCCAGAAGGAAGTAGAGCTGCTGGAGACCCAGGAGGGCGAACACATTGGAAGTGAAGACGATGAAGGGGTCGCGCGTCAGGCCGAAAATGGCCGGGATCGAGTCGAAGGCGAACATCACATCGGTGGTGCCTATGGCCAGGAAGACAATCAGCATCGGCGTGAAATAGGAGACACCGTCCTTGCTGACCCGCAGGCGCTCCCCGTCGTACTCGTCGCTGATGCGCATGACATGTCTCAGGCTGGCCACCAGGCGGTTCTCCTTGTACTCCTCCTCGTCCTGCCCGCGGGCCACCTTCCAGGCCGTGTAGAGCAGAAAGGCACCGAAGATGAAGAAGATCCAAGTGAACCGGTCTATCAGGCTGACTCCAACCAGGATGAACACACCGCGCAGGACCAGGGCGATGGCGATGCCCACACTGAGCACATACTTTTGCAGGAGCCTGGGGACCGCGAACTCCCCCATGATGATCACGAACACGAAGAGGTTGTCGATGGACAGGGAGTACTCCGTCAGCCAGCCCGAGTAGAACTCGATGGCCGGCTTCGGGCCGGCGACCAGCCAAAGCAGGCCGCCGAAGACCAGGGCAGCACCTACGAAGAAAGCGATGTGCCGGGCGCACTCCTTGGTGGAGGGGACGTGAGGCCTGCGTCCGATGACGAACAGGTCGACCACGATGAACACCGCCAGGAAAGCCAGTGTGACGACCATGAAAACAAGTGGGGTCTCAGACATGCAGCCCACTGTATCGGCCGTTTACGACAGGTTTGCGCTCCTGCCGCGGTGATTTTAGCGCATTCATTTGCTCGCCTCGGCCATCTGCCGCAGCTCTTTCTTCAGATCCCGGATCTCATCACGCAAGCGGGCTGCCAGTTCGAACTGGAGCTGTTCCGCGGCCGTATGCATCTGGTCGCTCAGCTGACGGATCAGATCGGCCAGGTCCTGGGCCGGCAGACCCGCCTGCAGAATCTCCTGATGTCGTTTGTCCGCTTCGTCCTTGTCGAAGGAGGGAACGCCCAAGTGGGAATTGCCGGCCTTGCCGGCATTACGGTATCCGCCCTCCAGCAGGGTCTGGGTGTCCACATCCTCTTTGGCCAGCATGTCGTTGACGTCGGAGATCTTTTTAATCAGGGGCTTGGGATCGAGTCCATGCTCCTCGTTGTAGGCGATCTGCTTGGCCCGTCGGCGATTCGTCTCGTCGATGGCCTTCGTCATCGAGTCCGTCCGCTCGTCCGCATACATGATCACGGTCCCGGAGACGTTCCTGGCGGCTCGTCCAATCGTCTGGATCAGGGAGCGATAGGAACGCAGGAAGCCTTCCTTGTCGGCATCCAGTATGGCGACCAGTGAGACCTCAGGCAGATCCAGGCCCTCGCGCAGGAGGTTGATGCCGACGATCACGTCAATCTTGCCTTCGCGAAGCTCACGCAGGAGCTCCACCCTACGCAGGGTGTCCACGTCAGAATGCAGATACTCCACTTTGATGTCCCGCTCAAGCAGGTAATCAGTAAGGTCCTCGGCCATCTTCTTCGTCAAGGTGGTGACCAGCACCCGTTCATGCCTGGCCACGCGATCCTTGATTTCGGCCAGTAGATCGTCCACCTGGCCTTTGACCGGGCGGACCTCGATCTTGGGGTCCAGCAGCCCGGTGGGGCGGATGATCTGCTCGACAACCCCGTCAGACAGGCCCATCTCATAGTCGCCCGGGGTCGCCGACAAGTAGACGGTCTGACCGACTTTCTCCAGAAATTCAGGCCACTTGAGAGGGCGGTTGTCCATGGCCGAGGGCAGCCGGAAGCCATGGTCGACCAGGGTTCGTTTGCGCGAGGCATCACCTTCGTACATGGCACCGATCTGGGGCACGGTCACATGTGATTCATCGATGACCAGGAGGAAGTCGTCCGGGAAGAAATCCAGGAGTGTGTGGGGGGCGGTGCCGGGCTCACGCCCGTCGAAATGCCGCGAGTAGTTCTCCACTCCAGAGCAGGTGCCGATTTGGGTGAGCATCTCCAGGTCATAGGTGGTTCGCATGGTCAGGCGCTGGGCCTCCAGCTCCTTGCCTTCCTTGCGCAGCTGGCCGGTGCGCCAGTCCAGTTCCTCCTTGATGGTCTTCAGGGCGCGTTGCATACGCTCAGGTCCGGCCACATAGTGGGAGGCGGGGAAGATGTGCACCTGCGTCTCATGGGCAATCTCATCGCCGGTCAACGGATGCAACGTGGATATGCGGTCTATCTCATCCCCGAAGAACTCGATACGGACAGCAAGCTCCTCGTAAACGGGTATTATCTCGACCGTATCGCCGCGCACCCTGAACGTGCCTCTGGTGAAGGCTATGTCATTGCGCTTGTACTGCATATCGACGAACTTGTGCAGAAGGTCCTCGCGGGAGATCTGCTGGCCCTCGCGCAGGAAAAGCATCCGACCGGCGTACTCCTCCGGCGTGCCGAGGCCGTAGATGCAGGAGACCGTGGCCACGACCACACAGTCACGGCGGGTCAGCAGGTTGGCTGTGGCGGCATGGCGAAGTCGCTCCACGTCGTCGTTGATGTTCGAGTCCTTCTCGATGTAGGTGTCCGTCTGGGGGATATAGGCTTCCGGCTGGTAATAGTCATAGTAGGAGACGAAATACGAGACCGCATTGTCGGGCATGAGCTCGCGGAACTCCGCACACAATTGGGCAGCGAGGGTTTTGTTCGGCTCCAGGATCAGCGTCGGACGTTGGAGCTTCTCGATCAGCCAGGCCGTCGTAGCCGTCTTACCGGTGCCTGTGGCACCCATAAGAACCACGTCGTTCTCGCCGTTCTCGATACGACGTGCCAGCTCGTCGATGGCCTGGGGCTGATCACCCGAAGGCCAGTAAGGCGACTTGACCACGAAGGGCTTGTCAGTGCGCTCGATATTGAACCCCATGCTGTTCCTCTTCCTCCGCCGGTACGGGACGCTGACGTTCACAGAGCCAGGTCCGACTCCCCCGCCGCCTGCCGTCGCAGGTCTTCATATATGGTATCAAGCCGCTCGAACATCTGTTCGATAGGCACGGATGAGTCGATGACAATGTCAGCCAGGCGCTCCCGGTCCTCGGCCACTGCCTGGCTCTCCACCCTTGCAACCGCCTGGTCGCGGGTCATATGCCGCTCGTTCACCATGCGCGCAATCCTGACCTCCGCGGGCGCCTCAACGGTGATCACATGCGCGAAAGTGAAAGGAATGGCCCCCCGCACATCCGCCAACAGGGGGATGTCATGCACCACCACCTCGGCTTGGTGGCCCCAGGCCGCATCCTGCCGACAGGCAAGTTCCACAATCAAAGGGTGGGTAAGGGCATTGAGCCTGCGGCGATTCCGGTCATCCGAAAAGACCAGGCGGGCCAACCATGGGCGGTCCACCGACCCGTCAACCCTTATGGCCCGTGGACCGAAAGCCTCACGAACTGGGCCCACGGCCTCACCGCCGGGCTCCATGATCCGGTGGGCTATCGCATCGTAGTCGATGATTCGCGCCCCAAGGTCGGCCAAGTGTCCGGAGACAGTACTTTTGCCGGCGGCTATGCCCCCGGTCAGTCCGACCCTCAACACAACAAAACCTCCATCCGCATTGTCGACAGTGCGTACAAGGCGAGGCCCGGCCCCCATCGGGGAACCGGGCCTCGCCTGTCTCACCACCACCCGTCAGACGGGCGGACGGTTCAGTGCTTCTCCTTCAGGAGCTGCTCGCGCAGGGCGGCCAGCTGGTCATCGGAGGCCAGAGTGCCTTCCGAGGAAGCCTCGGAAGTGTAGTTGGTCGAGGAGCCCTCGGCGGACTGACGGTTGCCCTTACCGGCGGAGGGGCTGGGGGTGGACGCCTCGGCGCTCTTGGCGTCCTCGGCCGCGGAGGCCTCGGCGTTTTCCAACTCCTTGACTACAAAGGCCTTGTGCTGCTCCCACAGGTCGTGAGCGGCCGCATACTGGGCCTCCCATTCCTCGCGCTGCTTCTCGTAACCGGCGATCCACTCGTTGGTCTCCGGGTCGAAGCCCTCGGGGTACTTGTAGTTGCCTTCGTCATCATATTCGGCGGGCATGCCGTAAATCGCCGGATCGAAGTCCTCGGAGGCCGGATCGACCGAATCGTCGGCCTGCTTGAGGGACAGGGAGATGCGGCGACGATCCAGATCGACGTCGATGACCTTGACGAAGATCTCCTCGCCCTGCTTGACCACGGTCTCGGGGTTCTCCACGTGGCGGTTGGCCAGTTCGGAGATGTGGACAAGACCCTCGATACCGTCGTCGACGGAGACGAAGACGCCGAACTGCACGATCTTGGTGACCTTGCCCTTGACGATCTGCCCGGGCACGTGGGTGCGGGCGAAACGCTGCCATGGATCCTCTTGGGTGGCCTTGAGCGACAGGGAGATACGCTCGCGGTCCATATCGACATCCAGGACCTCGACCGTGACCTTCTGACCGACCTTGACGACCTCGGAGGGGTGGTCGATGTGCTTCCAGGAGAGTTCGGAGACGTGAATCAGGCCGTCCACACCACCCAGATCGACGAACGCGCCGAAGTTGACGATCGAAGAGACCGTACCCTCGCGGATCTGGCCCTTCTTGAGCTGGGCCATGAAGGTCTCGCGCACCTCGGACTGAGTCTCCTCCAGGTACTGGCGGCGGGAGATGACCACATTGTTGCGGTTCTTGTCAAGCTCCAGGATCTTAGCCTGGATCTTCTGGCCGATGTAGGGGGACAGATCGCGCACACGGCGCATCTCGACCAGGGAAGCCGGCAGGAAGCCGCGCAGGCCGATGTCTACGATCAGGCCGCCCTTGACAGCCTCGATGACAGTA
This sequence comes from Bifidobacterium xylocopae, assembly GCF_003315615.1. Taxonomy (GTDB): domain Bacteria; phylum Actinomycetota; class Actinomycetes; order Actinomycetales; family Bifidobacteriaceae; genus Bombiscardovia; species Bombiscardovia xylocopae. Next base: position 236,748 of record NZ_PDCH01000001.1, on the reverse strand, counting down.
CCCTCGACCACGCCATCGGAATCCTTGATCTTCTCGATGTCGCCCCAGGCGCGCTCGTACTGGGCCCGCTTCTTGGAGAGGATCAGACGGCCTTCCTTGTCCTCCTTGGTCACGACGAGGGCTTCGACCTCATCGCCAACCTGGACAACCTCGTCCGGGTCCACGTCCTTCTTGATGGAAAGCTCGCGGGAGGGGATCACGCCCTCGGTCTTATAACCGATGTCCAGCAGCACCTCATCGTGATCGATCTTGACAACGGTGCCCTGCACCAAATCGCCGTCATCGAAGTTCTTGATCGTGGAATCGACTGCCTTGATGAAGTCCTCTGTGGAGCCGATGTCGTTGATAGCGACCTGCGGGACTTCCTGTGTATTCTCTGCCATTAATGAGTTGTTTTCTTATAGTTGGTGAATGATTTCCGGCCATATTCAGTTATGGATCTTGAATTATCGGCCAGCATACGCTGCCGCATATGACTAGTCCTCTTCATCATAAGGGACGGGGCGGTCAAATCAGCCGACGGCCTCCGGGCGTGTCGTCACCGGTGCCGGGCCTCCCGCTCCGCGGCCTCGACCACATTGGCCAGGAGCATGGCACGGGTCATGGGTCCCACCCCTCCCGGGTTGGGCGTATAGGCGGCGGCGGACCGTCTAGCCCCCGGATCGATGTCGCCCTTGATCCGCCAGCGCCCCTGGCCCCCGTCCCAGACGCGGCTGACGCCGACATCGACCAGGACCACACCCGGCTTGACGTCCTCGGCGCGCACCAGCCCCGCACTGCCGGCGGCCGCGACGACCACGTCGGCCCGGCGCAAATGGTCGGACAGGTTCCGGGTGCCTGTGTGACACAGGGTGACCGTGGCGTTGACCTCCCGCCTGGTGAGCAGGAGACCGATCGTACGGCCCACCGTCAACCCCCGGCCCAGGACGCAGACATCCTTGCCGGACAGGTCGATCCCGTAGGCGTCCAACAGGGCCAGCACCCCGCGGGGGGTGCAGGGCAGCGGGGACGCCAGGGGGCCCGAGGTGCGCAGGACCAGCTGGCCCAGGTTGACCGGGTGCATCCCGTCGGCGTCCTTGGCCGGATCGACCGCCTCGATGACAGTGTTCTGATTTACTCCTCTGGGCAGGGGGAGCTGGACGATGAAGCCAGTGCAGGCAGGGTCGGCGTTCAGCGCCTCCACCGCATTGACGACCTCCCGGGTGTCCGCCGACGCAGGCAACTGCCGCCGGATGGAGCGAATGCCCACCTGGGCGCAATCCCGGTGTTTGCCCTCCACATACTTGAGTGAGCCAGGATCCTCCCCTACCAGCAGGGTTCCCAAACCTGGTCGCAGTCCCTGGTCGGCGAGCGCCGAGACCCGTGCCTTCAGCTCGCACTTGATCCGTTCGGCCTGCGCATTGCCATCCAGTTTCAAAGCCATACGGCCGCCTTCCCGCTCGATTCCGACGGTTGTCATGTTCACCAAGCCTAGCCACCGGCACCGCCGACCGGAAGCCTCCCGGCCATATGTCTATATTGAGAATCATAATCAATAAGAGGAGCGGCCAGGAGCCGTACGATGACTCCGGAACCGGCTGCAGACCATGACCACGGAAAGGCGGGATTGACCCATGCCAGCGGACAAGCGGGGGAAGGACGCCATCGTCCTGACCGACGCGTCGATTGCGCGTGGCGGGCGCACCATCTGGTCCCGGGGAACCTTCGCCATCCCCACAGGCAGCGTGACCGCAATCGTGGGGACCAACGGCGCCGGCAAGACCACCCTGATGAAGGCCGAGCTGGGACTGCTGTCCCTGAGCGGCGGGAGCGTGCGGGTCCTGGACCGGCCAGCGGGCGCGGCGACCAGGCTGATCGGCTACGTGCCCCAGTCCTACACCAGCGAGGTCGATGCCGACCTGAGTGTCGGACAGTACGTCCTTCTGGGAGTCAACGGCACCCGCTTCGGACCGAGACGCACAAGCCCGACAGAACGGGACCATGCCCGACGGGCCATGGCCTTCACCGGGATAGGGGACAGATCAGAGGCCCGGCTCTCCGAACTCTCCGGCGGGCTGCGGCAGCGGGCGGCCATCGCCCAGGCTTTGGCCGGGCGCCCGAGACTGCTGATGCTGGACGAGCCCCTGGCCAACCTGGACCTGGCCAGCCAACGGGAGATCGTACATGTCCTGGCCCGACTCAACCGGGAGCTGGGCATGACCATCCAAGTGGTCGCCCATGACCTGAACATGCTCCTGCCCATCCTGGACGGGGCCGTCTACCTGCTGGACGGACACCCCCACTACGCCGGCATCCACGAGGTGATGGACTCGGGACTGCTGACCCACCTGTACGGCACCCAGGTGGAAGTGGTCACCACCCCCCAGGGTGAGATGTTCATCCAACCCAGTGCAGACGCGCCCGACCAGGGGCGGCACGACCTCCACAGCAGCTCGGAAATCGTCAACGAACACCGCCATGGACGGCGGACGGGAGCACAGGCATGAACGTCTTTTTCTTCGATTCCCACTGGCTCGAGACCCTTGGATCACCCTTCATGCTCAAAGCCCTGATCGCCGGGGCCCTGATCGCGGTCGCCGCCGGTGCCATGGGATACTTCACCATCGCCCGTCACTCCACTTTCGCGGCGCACGCCCTGGCACATATCGGTCTGCCCGGCGCCACCGGCGCGGTCCTGCTGGGACTGCCGGTCTCGGCCGGACTGGGCCTGTTCGCCCTAGGCGGCGCGTTGGTCATCGGCGCCCTGGGCAAAAAGGCATCCGAGCGGGAGATCGCAACGGGCACGGTACTGGCCTTCGCCACCGGTCTGGGCCTCTTCTTCGCCCGCCTGTCCTCGTCGGCGTCCCAGCAGATGCAGGCCATCCTGTTCGGATCGATCCTGACCGTCACCTCCGGGCAGGTCGTCGGTTTCGCTATCTTCGACCTGGCCCTAGTAGCCGCCCTGGCCCTGGTCTACCACCCCCTGCTCTTCTCGTCGCTGGACGAACAGGTGGCCCAGGCCAAGGGCGTGCCGATTGGCGTGATGAACCTGATCTATATGGCGCTGATGGCCGGAGTCATCACAATCGCAGTGCCCGCGGTGGGCACCCTGCTGATCTTCGCCCTTATCGTGACCCCTGCAGCCACCGCCAACATCCTGGTGGCTTCCCCCATCAAGGCCATGGCGGTCTCGGGCCTGGACTGCCTGGTCTCGATCTGGGGAGGTCTGATCCTGTCAGCCATGTTCCCCGCTCCGCCCTCCTTCATCATCGTGACCCTTTCCACACTGATGTGGGGACTGGCCATGGGCGGCAGCAAGCTGTCGGCCAGGCGTGCGCGAGGCTGAGCGGGGCGGAACCGACCGAGTGGGGGCCACCCGTACGACAATGGGACGGCCGGGCATCCGCCCGCATCCGTCCCGCACTACCGTCGAACCGTTCCAGCGCCTACTTCTTGGCCTTGGCTTTGGGCTTGGCCTTCGGCTTAGCCGTCTTGGACTTGGCCTGCTCGGCCACCCTGGCCAGGGTCTGATCGGCGGGCTCCTTGGGAACCTTACTGTGGTGCTTCTCATCACCCGGGCGGGGACCCTGATATCCCAGGTTGACGTCCAGCAGCCGCTGGGCTTCGTCCTCAGCGATCTTCTCCGACAAGGCGATCTCGGAAGTCAGGATGGAGCGGGCCTTGCCCAGCATCCGCTTCTCCCCCGCCGACAGACCGTGTTCGTCCACGTCGCGCTGGGAGAGATCCCTGACCACCTCTGCGATCTTGTTGACGTCGCCGGTCGCTATCTTCTCCACGTTGAGCTTGTAGCGCCGGGACCAGTTCATCTCCTTCTCCTCGACGATGGGGGTGCGCAGGATCTGGAAGACCTTGGCCACCGCCTTGCCGTCGACGATGTCCCGTACACCGACCTTCTTGGCGTTCTCGACCGGCACGTCGATGACCAGACCATCCGAGGAGAGGACGGAGAGCTGGAGGTACTGGCGGGTGACCCCTTTAACGGTCCGCTCCCGCAAGGCATCCACCCGGGCGGCACCGTGCCGCGGATAGACCACCATATCGCCGACCTTATATCCCATGTACCCTCCATCGCCGCGCCGACAGGACCGATGATGCAGCCCGGCGCGTAGCACGCATACCAATACCCCAGTATCCTCGCATTGACCGTGGACGTACGCCCCTGCGATAATCGCGCCGGACAGGGCGGCGGCACACTTCTTCGGCCCTATGACTATTCTTGGTAGGAGGGTTTACGTTTATCGCGTCAGCACACGCGTCAGTCCAGGCAGTAAAGGCAGAAGCGAGCATGTTAAAGAACACGAACCGCCAATCGGTGACGGCCACAGTCCTGGTGGTCGAGGACGAGCCGACACTGGCCACGGCCATCGCCCAGCGAATCACAGCCGAGGGTTGGTCGGCGAGGGTGGCCTCGGACGGTGCCAGCGCGGTCCAGGCGGCCTCCCAGTTCAGACCCGACCTGGTAATCATGGACATCATGCTGCCGGTCATGGACGGCCTGGAGGCCACCAAGCGCATCGTGGCAGAGCGGCCGGTGCCGGTCCTGATCCTGACCGCCCGCGACGACGAGGCCGACAAGGTGACCGGCCTTGGAGCCGGAGCCGACGACTACATGACCAAGCCCTTCTCCATGCGCGAGCTTATCGCCCGTTGCAAGGCCCTCCTGCGCCGCGTAGAACGGGCCAAGGTCATCGCCAAGAACTCCGAGAATGAGAAGCTGCTGGACTTCGGCTCCCTGGTCATCGACCCGGCCCAGCGGATCGTGACCCAGAAGGGTGAACAGATTCACCTGACCCCCACCGAGTTCGACCTGCTGGCCACACTGGCCCGCAAGCCCAAGTCCGTCCTGACGCGCGAAAAGCTTTTGGAGGAGGTCTGGGACTGGGTGGACGCCTCCGGCACCCGTACCGTCGACTCCCATGTCAAGGCCCTGCGCCACAAACTGGGCGCCCACCTCATCCGCACCGTTCACGGGGTGGGGTATGCCTTCGAACCGCCCGAGGAGGGCCAGGACGGCGTTCAGGCCTGAACGGGAACGGCCCAATGAAGGAACGCAACGCACGCCGCCCGAAGGCGGCTGGCAAGGGCGCAGTGGGTGGGCTCACCTCCGCCGTAGGCTCCCAAGCCAGCGGCGGACGACCCATAGGCATATTCTCCTCCCTGAAGATGGAGCTGTCCGTCCTGATCACGATCTCAACCGCCATCGCCTTCGTGATGGCCTGGTTCCTGCTCAAGATGGGCTGGTCGGGCTGGATCGCCATGCCCCTGACCCTGGTTGTGGCCCTGGGCATCACCTACTACTTCTCCCGGGGCCTGACCGCCCCCCTGCGTCAGATGCGGGACGCGGCCGAAGCCATGGCCGACGGGGATTACACGGTCCGGGTCCAGTCCGCCGAAGGGTCCCATGACGAGGTCGGACTCCTGGCGCGTTCCTTCAATGAGATGGCGGAAGAGCTTGAGCACGCCGACCAGATGCGCCGGGACATGGTGGCCAACGTCTCCCATGAGCTGCGCACGCCGGTCTCGGCACTGCAAGCCATGGTGGAGAATATGGCCGATGGGGTGACCGAACCTACGAGCGCCAACCTGGAAGGAATCCTGGACCAGACCCACCGTCTGTCCGACCTGATCGCCTTCCTGCTGGACCTCTCCCGCATGGAGGCCGGCGCCGCCAGCCTGGAGATCGAGCGGTTCAACTTCGCCGACTTCATCGACGACACGGTCGGTCCCCTCGAGATTGCGGACGCCGGGCACGCCCACGACATCCATATCGACATGCCCGCCGGTATAACCATGGAGGGCGACCAGAACCGTCTGCGCCAGCTGTTCACCAATGTCATCTCCAACGCCCTGAAACACTCGGTCGACGGATCAACGGTCCTGATCGAAGCCCATGAGGATGAGACGGAGGGCACGATCGTGACCAATGTGGTGAACTTCGGCTCGCAGATTCCGCCCGAGGCCCGTTCCGACATCTTCCGTCGCTTCGTCAAGGGGCGCTCCCGGCCCGGCACCGAGTCCGGCGGCACCGGCCTGGGTCTGTCCATCGCCCGCTGGGCCGCCCAGCTCCACGGCGGACAGATCCACGTCGTCGACGACACACGCGGGGCCGATTTCGAAATCACCCTTCCCAAGTACCACATTGAGCAGGAAGAGGACGAGGAGCCGCGTCGGCGACCCTGACCCTTGTCCGCCCGTCGGTCCATACTAATTCGAACATATGTTCGAATATCTGCCGATGAGGTGATGACAATGGGACGACGAACCGGGGTGGCGCCCCAGCAACGGCAAACAGCGGAGCAGAGGGGACGTGAGGGCCCCGCGGGGGTTTCCACAGTGGCCTCCATCCGGTCGGCTGCGGCCAGGCCTCGGAAAGTCCCGATCGCCCTGGAGGCGGTCCATGCGGGTTTTCCCTCCGTGGCGCAGGACTACTTCTCAGGTGATTTCTCCTTCGACGAGCACGTCTTCGTCCATCCCGATTCCACGTTCGTGGTCAAGGTCGCCGGCGATTCGATGACCGGGGCCGGCATCTTCGACAGCGACCTCCTGGTTGTGGACAGGGCACTGGACCCCTGCGACGGGGATGTGGTCATCGCCATCCTGAACGACGAGCTGACCGTCAAACGGCTACGCAGTGGGGACGGACGGACCTGGTTGCAGGCCGAGAACCCGGCCTACCCCGACTTTCGCCCCCAGGAGGACGAAGTCCTAGTCATCTGGGGGGTGGTGACCGGCAGCTATCACCGGCAGCGGGAGGAGTGCCCTACGAAGACCGGGCGTCAGAACGCACCGGAGGTGACCTATCCCCAGCCAGGTGCCCATACCGGCAAACGCCGCCCGCTCCAAACCCGGCCGGAGACCAGGAAAACCCACCAGTCGGCTGACCCCGACCAGGAACGACGCTCCCCCTATCCCTCCCGCGGCTGGGAGGATCATGCCTGAACCGATCACCGGCTCCTGCCACCGCCGCGGGCATACGCGCCTGACTCCCCAGTATGTGCTGGCCGACGCCAACTCCTTCATATCGTCTACGGCCATTCAAGATAGTTGAAATGACAACAAAGAATCATTCAAAGTGTTGAAATTGCAACGTTTTTGCGGTAGTCTGCTAACGATCACCCGGCGATAACCGGGCAGTCGTTTGGCTTACACATGGCTTACACAAGGAGGCACCATGCCACGCAAAAGAGGCAACGGAGTCAGAGAGCCATACAGGTACACCACCAGCCGCGGCGAACAACGCTGGATGGCCAGCATCGACCTTGGAGTCAGCGAGGACGGAAAACGACGCCGAAAGACCGTGACCGCAGCCACATACCGGGCATGCAAGCAAAAACTGAAGGACCTCACCGACGAGATCCGCGGGAACGGCGCACCCATAAATCGGCACGTCAGGCTAGGGGAATACGCGCACCAATGGCTCACCGGAAGAAGGAACGAGCTCGACCCGAACTCCTACAAGCTTTACAACACCATCGTCAACAAGCACCTCGCCGACTACTCATGGATACCGATAGGCGATATGGTCCCCTCCACCATCCGAAAAATCATCGACAACGCCAAACGACACGACCGGAACGGCGAAACCACGGGAGAGGCCGGATTCGTCCTCAAAGGGCAGATTCGATCCTGCCTCAACCAGATCATGCAGTCAGCGCTCGCCGACAGGCTCATCCCGTCGAACCCCGTACTGGCGGTACCCGCACCAAAACGTAAGGACAAGGAGATGCGACGCACGGCCTTCAGCATACCGGAGCTCAAGTCCATGCTCGACGTGGCATCCCGCATGCCGGTGGAGGATGGGGCCATCTGGTGGTGGCGCCTTCTGACCGGCATGCGGCAAGGGGAGATCATCGGCGCGCTGTGGGAGGATTACAATTCCAAAGCCCACACATATACCGTCAACTGGCAGGCGCAGCCCCTCCCCCGCATCCACGGGTGCGGGCCGAAAAGCGGCGGTGAATGGCCCTGCGGTTACAGCAGCGCAAGGAACTGCCCGGAAGCGGTCTGGCGTGTGCCAGCTGGTTTCGCGATGCGGGAAATGAGCCGAGGCCTGGCACTCACCAGACCAAAGTCTCAGACCGGAAGAGTCGTCCCCGTCGTCCCACCTCTGCGGATGGTCATGGATAGATACCGGGCGGCGACACGGGACCGTCCCAACCCATACGGGCTCATCTTCAGAAGACCGGACGGATCACCCATCAAACCCCACGAGGATTCGGTGGCCTTCCACGACCTCATGCGCCAAGCTGGCATCGACCCCAGTACGCACACGGGCCATGAGACCAGGCACAGCGTGGTCACCCTCCTGGCCGCACAGGGCGTGGACTTCCAGCTCATCAAGGAGATCGTCGGGCATTCTAGCGACGCGATGGTTGAGCATTACCGGCACGCAGACGACGCCGAGCGCCTCAAGGCCATGGAGACCCTGGACGAGAGCCTGGGGCTCAGCGAGATAACAGCCCGCAAACGCGGGGTAACGCCTCTTTCATAGGTCTCTAAAATCTGCCCATCATCACCCGTTCGATGATTCTTAATCAGCTTTGATTTCAATCTATCGTTTTTAAATCCAACTTTCACATTGGTCAAGAAACGATAATGCGAAAATAAACGTTACTATAATGACGCACGCCTAATAGGACATTCAAGAACGGGGGTTATATAAATGACCACTACTGACTGTGACCAACCAGGCAATACTGAGGATAAGGGCCCAGAATCACCTCAACAATCCGAACCGAGTTTTTTCAAAAGGAACTGGTTTGTGGCTGAAACCCTAATCTCAATATTAATCATCCTTATTTGCGTCAGCATCAGAATCTGCACAAAAACTCGATATGTTGACATCGCACTTACCGTACTCGCACTGCTCATAGCCGTTGTAGACACGTGGTTGGCTTTCAAAGGTAGCAAGGAGTACTCAAGCAATAAGGTATTGGCAGTAGCAGGCTACTATCTGTCCATAGCCGCACTTTGCCTAACCTTCTTTAGATGAGTGTAACTTTTGACATTAAGCAAATTTCTTCAACGGGAATTCCGCTAAACAGGACTGGTTTTGGAAACACGAAAAAGCGCCCCCGCTCTCCGGTCTTCCGGAGGCGGGGGCGCTCATTAATGCAGTAACCAGGCTCAATACTCACCACATGGATGCCACATGGATGCTGGTGGAAAAATATTCGCCCGGATGTTACACAGCTACTTGCCGGCGATACGCCGGACGCTGGCCCCGGAGTCGACCTCGGGCAGGCCGGCGATGCTGGTGAGCAGGCTCATGAGGGCGGCCAGGGCGGCGGTGCCGGCCACCAGGGGCCAGTCCACGGTGCCGATGGTGGCGGCGCTGGCGGGTACGGCGGCTACGGCCGCCTGGGCGGCGGTCTTCACGGCGCGCACGGCGGCGGCCCTGACCCAGTCGGACAGGCAGGACGTCCGGTCCGGCGGTGAAGGAGGGGTGTCGCCGATGCCGGTCCCGCTCATCGCAGGGCCTCCATCAGCCGGGTGCCCCAGGGCGCGTCCCCGGAGCCGAGCTTGAAGGCCGGCAGGTCGCGGCCGCATTGCTGGGCCACCATCTGCAGCGCCTTGAGCTCGTCGGGGTGGTGGAGCTGGTGGAGCCTGGCACCGTCGAAGTAGTACAGGCCGGGCTCGTCGTTGATCTGTATGATCGCTTCCATTTTCTTCCTTTTGTCATTCGTGCCGTCTTGGGTGGTTGCGCCGTCGGAGGGGCCCACATAGCGCAGGTAGCAGTCCCACGGGTAGTCGTAATAGGGTGAGGTGTTGGTCTCGCCGCCGGTCTGGTCGCCGGCAGCGCCGGCCGCGCCCCCCGTCTCGCTGATCGACGCCTGGCACAGCAGCCCCCCGCCCACGCACACGGCCACATGGTCCGAGTCGTTGAGCAGGATGTCGCCGGGCAGCGGGTCGCCCGAGACGGCGACCCTGACCCACCCCCGGGCGGTCAGCTCGCCGCTGAGGTTGCCGGTGTAGGTCGCCCCACCCGTGTCGAAGCCCGCCTCCCGCAGGCAGTGGATCACCAGGGAGCTGCAGTCGCAGTTGCCGCCCAGGGGGTTGAAGTCCCACCGGTCGGCCTGCGAGTAGCCCATGTCGGCCTCGTCGCACCAGTAGCGCATCCGCGCCTCGAAACGTTCCAGGCTAGGCATCAGCGCCGCCTTGCAGCAGGCCGATCAGCTCGTCCTGCGACAGGGGCTTGACGGAAGCCTCCGGCGGCAGGGAACCCCCCTGCGGCTGCGCGACGCCCGCCTCACGAATCGTCTCGTCCATGATGTGTCTCCTATCCGCCCCGAAGGGCATGCGTAAAGCCACCCCGGGGATCGGGATGGCCGTGGGTTCGTTGACCGCCGGCCGGTCAGCCGGGCGGCCCGCCCAGGCTCTCCGGGGCGATCTGCCCCCTGAGCTCGTCGGGCAGGTGCGGCTTGGGGTGCCTGGCCATGTACCCGGGATCCATGGCCGTGACCGCCGGGTCCAGCCAGTGGCACAGACGGCGGATGTAGCGGATGGCGACCCGGTACTGGGCCTGCCCGTCGCGCAGGCGGCGCAGCTCGGCCACCTGCTTGGCCTGACGGGCCTGCAGGTCGCGGATCTGGCGTTCCTGCGCCTCCACCTGCTCGCGCAGGGGGGCGATGATGTCGTCGCGCAGGATCTGGCTGGCCTCGTGCGCCGCCTGCACCGCCAGCTGCTCGCTGGTCGCGTCCGCCTGGCCCGCCTGCGCCCTCCTCTGACGCCGCCCGGCCCACACCGTCACCAGGGCGCTCAACGCCCCGGACCCCACGACCGCGGGCAGCAGCACCAGCAGCAGGTCCCTGTCCATCAACAGCTCGGACAATGCCATCAGGACCTCCTTTAGTAGGGCAGAAGGGTCGCGCGGATCTGCGTGCCGGCCCCGATGTCGTAGCTGTCGTTGCAGCGCAGGGTGACGATGTCGCCCTCCTCCAGGCGAAGCACCTGCTCGGGCAGCGTCTGGCACACCCAGTGGTTGGCCGACACGGAGGTCTGCATCATGCCACGGCCAGCCCAGGTCCTGCCAGGCCTGGCCCTTGCCGGGGTTGCAGCCGGCGACCAGGCAGGTCAGGTCCCCGCTCGCGTAGCACAGGTTGGCGCACCCGCCCACCTGGTACCAGCCGGACACCGGGATGCGCAGCCCGCTGGTGCCCGCCGACACGGCCAGCGTGAACCGGGGGCCTTCGTACGGGCTGGACACCTGGCGGAACGTGAACTCCCGCCAGCCGGACCGGCCCTCGGGATCGAAGGCCATGCCCGCCAGCGGCAGGCCCGTGCCGCGCACCTTGACCCGGGCGGCCTGCACATCCAGAGCGTCGGACTGCAGGTCCAGCGTGCGGCTGCCCACCACCGCCGCGCGCGAGGCCACGACGGCCGCGTAGTTGCCGCCGGCCGGCCCGCCCACCTGCGCCTGGAACTCCGGGGCCTGCGGGCTCACCCCCATCTGCAGCGTCTGGCCCGTCGAATCGGCCTTGCTGCCGTACCCCCAGATGAACCAGATCAGCGAGGACTCGTCCTCGCCCTCCATGCCCTGCACGCCACCGATCCTCGACCCCTTGACCAGCCGCTGGCTCAGCACGATCCGGTTGCCGGAGGCGGCCGTGGCGAACCCCCCCACCGCCTGCACCCCCTTCGAGGACGCCTGGAACCGCTTGCTGCCGTCTGGGCCCTTGACCCAGAAGCCCGAATCGTCGAAGCCGGTCAGCCCGTCCGGTGTCTTGAAAGCGCCGGATCTGACGAGGGCGGCGCTGACGGAACCGGCGTCCACCTTGTCCGCGGTCACGGCCCCGGCGGCCAGCTTCCCGGCCGTCACCGAATTGGCGCGCAGCTTGCCCGCGTCGATGGCGTTCGCGGCGATCTGGTCCGCGCCGATGCTCAAAGCGACCAGCTGGTCCGCGCCGATCGAATGCGCCTGCAGCTTGTCAGCGCCGATCGAATGCGCCTTAATCTGGTCCGCCCCCACCGCGCCGGCCGCTATCTTGCCGGCCGTCACCGCGCCGGCCGTCAGCTTCGAGGCGTCGACCGACCCGTCCACGATCAGCTCACCGCCCGAACGGCGGCGGACCACCAGGTCGGACACCAGCCAATGCGTGTGACCGGGACCGTCGGCCCCGTCCTGATCGATCTGGAAGTAGACAACCGCCTTGCTTTTCCCGCTGGGGACGGTGACCACCCAGCGCACCCGCTCCCAGCCGTCCGGATACGTGACGCCCGTGCCTTGCCCGTACACAAGCGTGTCCCACGCATTCCCGGAAGTCAGCTTGGTGTAATACAATCCGGCTCGCAGAGGGATATCCCCTTGCGTACGCTTGACGGTCGCCTCGATCACATATTGGTCCCCGGCCGACACCTCCCAAGACGTGTCCGGCGTACCGTAATGATCCCTAAGAGCCAAAAGTCGGGCCGACCCGACCGGTGCCTTGGCCGAAGACGCGGCCCCAAGCAGATCGCCATCCGGATCAAACCGCTGGTTCTTCCACAGATTGGCGGCATCCCCGATGACCAGCTTGTCCGCCGATATGCTATGCGCCCCGATACGGGCCGCGTCCAGAGCGCCGGCTGTTATCTTCCCCGCGTCAAGGCTGCCGATGACCTGGTTGTCCATAAGCTTCTGCGACCAGGCATCGCCGTCGAATATCCACATCGCCGCCACCAAGCCGCCACCCGACCGGCCGAGCCTATACCACACGTCACCCCTCGCGTGCCCCGCCGTATCCGACGGGTCGTCATAGGAGTATACGATCCGGTTCTTCCCATCGGCCGACCGTTGCGCGGCCTCGGCCACGCCACTGGCCTCGTCGGCCTTCCTCCCGATACCGGCGATATCGGACCTGGCCTGGTCGAGATCCTCATCGATGGTTTTGATGTCATCCCTCGAGGCGGCGAGATCCGCCTTCGCGGCCGAGAGGTCAGAGCCGAGCCTGTCCTGCGTCTCCCTCAGGCCAGGTATCGTCTCCTTGTCCAGCCTGCCGACCGCCTGGTCCACCACGCCCACGGCCTCCGCCGTCTCGTCCTGCCTGGCCGCCAGGCCCCTGAGGTCATCCTTCGCTCCCGCCAGGTCCCCGCCCAGCCTCGCCTGGTCCTCCCCTAGCCTGGCCTGGTCCTGCCTGAGCGCGGGCAGCGTGTCCTTGTCCAGACGGTCCATGTTCTCACGCAGCTGCTTGAGCTCGCCGGGGTCCACCGCACTGGCCACCACCACACTCACCGGTTCGGACGGGACGGACGCGTTCGGGGCGGGCGACCCGTCCTGCGCGTGCGCGTCGTCAAACGCCACGGCCGACACCACCACCGTCTCACCCACCGGCAGGTCGGCCGCCGTCACATGACCCGCCTCACGCAGGGACCCCAGGTCGATGGACCGACCCTTCACGGAAGCCGTGATCTCCACATGATGGAAATCAGCCGGGACGCCGCCCTCCAGACGGCCATCCCACTCCACCCACACCGCCGCGTTCCGGCTCGTGACCGAAATCCCCAAAGGACGGCCCGGAGGCGTGGTGTCCCCCACCCACAGGGCTACACCCTGCTCACCTGCCATGTCGCCGGCTATGGTGCTGGTGCCATCAGCATTAGGTATGACGATGCTCGCCGCCTTCTTTGTTTGCTGCTCCCGAGATTTGCGGAGCGCCAACCATGCCAGGTCCTGTGCCGTTTCGATGCGATCCTTGGGAGTGATGTCTGCGTGATAAGCCATATCCGGTCCTTATTCATTGGAAAGGTGCTTCGAGCACGTCGAATTTCAAATCAGCCTTGCTTCCCTGGTCTCCGCTCATCTCCATGAGCCGCAGTCCGTAGTCTCCGTCTGGCAGGGTGGGGAAACCTGCAATTGAAAGCGTCACGCTTTCTCCCGGCCACATAGAGCCAAGAGGGTGCAGGGGGACACCGAACTGATCCGTATCGCCGAAGTCGATGCTCCCGGTTATCTGCATGAGTTTCCCCGAGTTGTTCTGGGCAACTCCTCCCACATGCCGACGCAGCAAGTCGAGGTTGTCGGTGTCAGTGTCGCCGTAGACCGCCTCGCGGAGCACGGGGGGGTCCATGGATTGAGTGATAGGAGCCATGCTCTCGACGTAGCAGGTCAGCGTACCCTGGTCGGTGCCCGCACCGGTGGCATACCAGCGGTGATAGCCATCCTGATATGACACATGGATGTCCTCAAGACTGCCGCCATCGGGGAAGCTGCTGAGACAGACAGGCGAATGATCCATGTCCAGATAGACATCAGCGTCACTACCGGCCAGGAACCGCACGCGTATGTGCTGTTCGTCGGCCCAGTAAGGACGGAAAGCGATGTCCGGTCCGCCCTGGCAGTTGGCGATGTTAGTGAGCAGCTGGTCAACGGCGAGATTTTGGACATTCCACGCCTGGTAGTCGGTACGGTCATGCGAGCCACGTTCGCCCGTATAGGTCCAGTCGAAAGGCAGCTCGCCTCCCTGCTTGCCATCGGTCGCAATTCTGCCCAGCTCACTGCAAATGCCTCGATAGGACATGCCGGTGAAGGCTATGCTATCGGAACTGTGCCCGTCCTTGAACGCCCCATCACGCACCGCATACCGACTTGAAAGGATGGCCATCGGGCTCTCCAGGCCGAAGCTCGTGTCCAGCCAAGTGTCGTCCCGCCCCGTGATCTTACCCCAGAACAGGGGAGTTCCCTTGTCCTCCGGGTCGTCACTTGCCGCCCATGTGGTGACGATGGCGCGGCGTTGGGAATCAAGCATCGCCGATCGCTCGTCGGGCGTGCTCGCTGGTATGGCCGCCCACGGCAGCGTAAGCCCGCTCTCGTCGATCTTGCCCGCACCCTTGTCGGTGGTGGAGAAGCCGAAGTCGCCGATACCCATGTCCCAGCTGAAGGACGGGATGTCGATGGGACAGATGAGCCGCCCGTCCCTGGCGTCGCATATCCAGTGCCGCCAGCTCACTTCGCCGGCCCCCGGTCCCACACCTGCAGGGTCCGGCCCGGGTATGTCAGCCCATTCTCCGGCTGCATGCCGTAATGGAAATAGGGATGGCCCTCACCGGCGGCCATACCGTGCTTGACCCTGGCTACGTGGTTGCCTTGCGACACCTCCAGAATCCTCGAGTTATGCTGGTGCGCCGACACCCGGCTGCTCGCCTCGGTCTCCATCGAGCTGTTCGGCACGTCCTGACCGTCCAGCTGGAAGGTCGACGCCCAGCTCAGCCACGAGCCGCCGCGGCAGATCACATCGGTGTCATAGACCAGCTCGATCAGACGGTCGGTGGGCACGTAAAAAGCCGTGTCATACTCGGGATACCAGCGGCGCACCTCGGTGCCCACCGCATCCAGGGACCGCTTGTCCTCATAGATGCCCAGCCGGCCCAGGCTCGCCCCGTACGGGATCGCGTAGTCCACACTGCCCACCGGCGTGGCCGACTGCGTCGAGGACGCGCCCGCCGGCACCGACAGGTCCCGAAGGCGCAGGCCGCCGGCAGGCAGCGCGGGAGGCGACGGCGACGCGGCAGGCACGCCCTGCGCCACATGCAGCGACACCTGCCCGCCGGCACTCGTGTCGGCCAGCAGATACACCAAGTCGATACGCGGATACGCGCCGTCGCCGGCCCGCACCGCCTCCACCGTCACGCCACCCGGCCAGTACGCCTCCACCGAGCCGTCCGACCCTCCCGTCGAGCACACAGCCACCCCGGCCGACGCCTGGTAGCGCAGTCCGGCAGCGCCGGACACCTCCAAGCCGGACACCACGCCGAGATTCTCCCAATACGCCCCCAGGATCCGCCGGTGCGTGAGCGCGTCCATGCCCACGCCATGCTCATCCCGGGCCACCCCCAAAGCCGTCACCATGACAAGCCTCCTAAAACGACATGAAAATCAATCAGATGTATGTGTCGCGCGTCTCGCACGTCACCCAGCCGCCACCGGCGGAAAGCAGGCGCAGCATGATGTCGGACCCCGGCTCGATCCGGGGGAAGCCACGACGCACCAGGCCGCGGGACACGTCCACACCGCCCATCGACGCGGTCTGCGAGCGGCAGTCCAGCTCCAGCGGCACGCCGGGCCACACCCGGCCCCGCCACTCCAATGCCCGGCCCTCGCCCCACATGAGCAGCACCCCCTCAGGCCAGTCACCCGACGCGGTCAGCACCGGATACGCCCGGGACGTGCCGCTGTTGCGCAGCAGCATCTGGGACTGGTCAGCCGACGCCGCCCCGTAATCCAGCGGATACACAAGCCCATTGCCCGCCGACCCATACGACAAGCCGCCCGACGTGGAGCTCGGGGCCATCAGCTGCGCGGACTGCGCATCCCAAGCCAGACGCTCCGGGCGCGGGCACACGACCGTAAGGGTGCCGGTCATGGTGCCCTGGTGCCATGCCTGGTCAGCGCTGACGCTCGCGTAGCCGGACACGTACGTGTCATCGGATCCGTCCACGACCCGCAGCCTGACCACGGTACCGGCCGATGCGAGGGCTCTGTCCAGTGCGGCGAGGACCTGGACGCGTTCATCACCCAACGCCACCCAGTGCAGGGTGACGGTGCGTGCGGAGTAGAGAATGGCGTCGGGGTTGATGTCGTGCGCACCGTTGCCGGATGCCCGCTCTGTGAGCGTGACCTTCGCCTCGGGTGTGCTGCGCCAGCCCTCGATGCCTTCCTGGCTGATGCCCAGGTCTTCGGGGATGGGTTGGGTCTTGCTGCCGCTGAAACGCACCGACCGGTCCCGGTAATACAGGACCGCATAGGTTGGCTGGTAGCTCATGACACCCCCATCTTCGACGCGCGCAACTGGCGGGCCGCCGTCCTTCCGGTGATCGTCCCGGTCACGTAGGGGTCTTTGACCCCGTTATTGGTGATGTTGACAATCATCGGCGCAGTGCGCTCCACGTTGGTCTCCCGGCTGCGGTCATCCTTGTCGAACAGGCGCGACTGCTGTTCGGGAGTGAGCACCAGTTCGGGACTGCCGGTCTGGTTGCTGACAACCGTGGTGCCCGGTCGGAGCCAGCCGCCCTTGTCGTACAGGCTGGGCACCACGCCGCCGTCGGCGTATCCGCCGGGCCTGTCCAGGGCGGATAAGCTTCCGTACCGGTGGATCGCGTAATTCAATCCGGCGTAGATGTTGGCCAACGGATCGGTGATCGGCTTGCCTGCGAACGGGCCCGAGTAAGCGGCGAAGGTGGGCGGTATAACCTGCATGAGCCCTTGTGAGGGCATGCCGGCCTTCGCGTTCGAATCCCACTTGTTGATTGCGCCGGGGTTGCCGCCGCTCTCCTGGTTCATGCGTCGCAACACGGTGTCGGTCCAGCTGTCGGGCTGGCCCAGCATCCGCAGCGCCTGGGATACCAGAGGGCGCCAGCGTTCCACTCCTCCGCCACCTCCGCCGGCGTTAAGCAGCTTGGAAACGGCGTCCTTGGCCTTCTGCACGAGCTGTCCGGCCACCTTGATCGGCATCTGCCCGACCAACTGCCCCCAGTCCCCGCCGGCAGCGCCTTTTATGGCGTTGCGTACAGGGTCCAGGATCATCCGGCTGATGACGCCACCCGGGTCGGCGAAGAAGTCAGCAACGTTATGGGCGGCGTTGGACAGCCAGTCCTTGGCGGAGTCCACGATGCCACCCAGGTCGAAACCTTGTACGACCCCTCCGACGGAGAAGCCCATGTCCGCACGCACGGCGGCCGGCCCCGCCTGGCGTGCCAGACGGTTCCAACGGTTGATGTTGTCGGCTCCCACGGCGCGTGTCCACTCAGGCACCATCCACGCCTCACCAGGCGAGGTGAGCGCCAGGATCGAGTCCTGGCCGGGGGCGTAACCGGGATTGATGCCGCCGTCCGCGAACATGGGCGCGTCAGGCAGTTTCAGGTCGAGGCCAACCTTCCCGGCGATCGTGTTCCACACACCCTGTATGCCCTTGGTGTACACGGTGTCTACAACCCAGTGCACGGGCTTGGCAGCCGCGTCCTTGATCATGTCCCAGGAGCGTCCTATCCAGTCCTTCGTCGTCTCGAAGGCCTGGCCGATGTCGTGGATGCCCTGTTTGAAAGGTGCGAACACATGCTCGCTGATCCAGTTCCACGCAGCGCTCGACTTGTCCCGAATCCAATCCCAGACAGGGCTGATGGCGTTGTCGTACAACCAATGGAAGATGCGGGCCCATCCACGGATCTCGTTGTTCCACGCGGTGATGACGTGGTCCTTGATCCAGTTCCAAGTGGTCGAGAACTTGTCCCGAATCCAATCCCACACGGGTCGAATGGTCTCGTTCCATACCGCACTCATGGACTTGCCCAACATACTCAGGCCGTCCTTGAAGGGCTTGAGCACATGCGCGTCTATCCAGCCCCATTCCGCATGCATGATGTCCTTGATACCCACGAACGCCGGTTGGATGACCTTGTGCCACAGGTCCATGACCGGTTTCTTCAGCAGGTTGAACGCGATGACGAACGGCGTGAAGAAGATGGTCCCATACAGGGTGATGGCGAACTTGAAAATCTTCCCTATGCCGTTGAACACGATTTTCAGGAAGTTCCAGAACCCCTGCGCTCCTGCCTTGATTGCTCCCCACGCGCTCTTGAAAAAGTTCACGAACGGACCGGAGAACCACTTGCCCACGCTCATGGCGATGTTCTTGATCCCCGAGAACATCTTGTTCACGAAATCGTGGAACGGCTTGATGTGGTTATATGCCGCTATGATGGCGGCGACGATCGCACCGATGACAATGACGACCCACCCCCAGGGGCTGCTGATGAAAGCAGCTTTCAGGAGTTTCATTCCATTGGTGAAGATGATGTTGGCCGCCGTCCCGGCCTTTGTGATTGCTATATACGCCTTCACGCCGGCGACAGTGAGGGCCAGGGCACCGGCAACTCCTCCCATTGCACCGACGAGGACCTTATGCTTGGAGGTGAAGTCACCTATAGCGACCGCTCCGTTAGTCAGGCCACGCATGGTGTTGGTGATGGCAGGAAGGAACTTCGATGCCATGGTGATGCGGCTGGTGTCGAGGACCTGATTGAAACGGTCGGTCTGCACCTTGGCAGTCTTCTGCGTCTCGGCCCAGGTGCTGATGTCCTGTCCGTTCTGCTTGGCCGCGTCGGAAATGCCCTTGACGTTGTTGGCGAACGTCTTGGTTGATCCACCGGAGAGCATCAGGGCGGTGTTCATACCGGTGGCGCCGCCCATGATCTTCTTCAGTGCCTCGGTGTAGGTCTGCGCCTGCGGCGAACCCTGCTTGAGCTGGTCGTTGAAGCCCTTGCTCTTGGTGTACATCTGCTCCCACTGGCGCACCAGGGCGGCCTGCTGGTCGGGCAGGGCCTTCAGCCCCTGCCGGTAGTCCTGGAGGGTCACTGACCCGTCCATTACACCTTTGGCGAGCTCCTTGGACTTGCCGGTAAGCTTGCCGAACATTGTCGCTGCGTCCTGGGCCGCGAACTTCGATTGGTTGAAGGCGTCCAGGAGGACGGTGCCGGATGGCCCCATCTTCTGCAGGATCGTCTCGCTCAGGTAGCCGATCGTGCCGGTCAGGCCTCGCTTGCCCAGATTCTGGGCCACGTCCACGCTGCTGATGCCGAACTGCTGCATCTCCTTGACTGCCACCTGGTTGGGGGCCTGAAGGCTGCGGATCGTATTGGATAGTTCCTGGGTGGACTCCTGTGCGCTGGTGCCGTGCGAGGTGAGGGTGGCGATGGCGCCGCCCACCTGGTCGAAGCTGATGCCGGCGGCCGAAGCCACGGGCAGCACGGTTGACAGCGATCCTGCGAATTCCTGCATCGTGGTCTTGGCTTCCCCGCTGGCCGCGACAAGCTGGTTGGTCACGCTGGAAGCCTTACCGGCAGGGATGTTGTAGGAACGCATGATGGAGGTCAGCGCATTCGTCATGACACCGAGGTCCACCTGTTCGTCGGTGGCGCCCTGGGCGGCGGCCTTGAGGACCTTGAGACCGTCGGCTCCTCGCAGTTGGGCCTTTTCCATCGTGTACATGCCTTCGGCCAGCTGGCTTGTGCTGATGCCGGTCTGAACCGCGATGTCCTTGATGCCCTGCTCGACACGGCCCAGCTGGCTGGTCGACTCGCCGCCGGCGGTGACCAGCAGGTTCATCTGCTTCTGGAAGGTCTCGGTGGCGTCGGCGCTGGTCTTCATCCACTGGGCCAGGCCCACGGCCCCGATCCCGACCCCCAGCAGCTTGAGGCTTCCGCGCGCCTTGTCCCAGGTCCGGCGCAGCATGCCGCTTTTGGCGTTCACCCCTTCAAGCGAACTGCCGAAACTCGCCCACCTTGATGGCTGCTCCTCTGTGGCCTTGGCCAGTTCCTTGTTGGCCTTGGTGAGCTGCTCGGTGGTCTCCTTGGTGGCGTTCTTGGAGGCCTTGAGCGCTTTCTCGGAGGCGTCTACCCGCTCGGTGGTCTGACGGACCTTGGCCCGCGCGGCTTCCAGTTGTGCCTCAGCCTTGATGGCCTGCGAGGATGATGGGCCGTATTTCTCGACCTGCTCGTCCAGCCGCTTCTCGGCTGCCTGCTCGTTCTTGGCGGCCACGGCGGCGGCATCCCGAGCCTTGGCGATGTCCCTGGTGGCGTCCTGGACGGCCCTCTTCGCCTTGGATTCCGCCTCTTGCAGCGCGGCCACCTGGCTTTTGAGCACGTCGCTCTTGGACGCGGCGGCCATGGACCTCGACCAGGCGTCGCCGGCCGAACGACCCGCCTTGCTGGCCGCGTCCGTGGTCCCTCCCAGGAGCAGGGAGCCGAAGCCCGCCAGATTGGGCAGCACATCGACGAATACGGGCTTCGTGGCCATGTCATCCTCCTGCTAGCCGTGACGCCAAAGCGTCCATCTCCTGCTTCTGCCGAGGTGCGAGACGGTCCTCGGGTTTTCGGGTCTCCGCCTCCCTCCGGTCCCGTGCCAGGGCCGAGGCGAGCGCGTTGGGTTCGGTCAGTCCCATGACCAGGACGCGCAGCGCGCGCAGTGTGATGTCTCCGCGCCAGAACTCCGCAATGGGGTCCCGGGGGCTGTACTGGGCGCACAGCGCCGCTTCCAGCTCCTCCGGGTGCCCGCTCGCTTCCAGGAGGTCTAGCGCTGAGTAGGGGACCCGTCGGGCATGGTGTCTGTCAGCTCCTCGGTAATCTGATTGATGAGCAGGAGCACATCCGAAGCCTGGCCTCCGTCATCCTCGAACTGGCCCCACTGGTCACCCAGTAGCGCCTTGGCCAGGTCGTAGTCGCTGCCGTCCTTCTGCGCCGCGGCGAGGGCACGCTTGGTCTTGTTGGTCTGCATGAGCGGGTGCTCGATGTGGTAGACGGTGGACATTGGTTCATCGCTGATGGTGAAGCCGATGGTGTCATCGACGCCGGGGTGGGTCTCCTTGTACTTCTGGCGGACGGCGTGCAATGAGTACTTGGTGGGCATGGTGGTTGCTCCTTAATTGCTGATGTGGTTATCCGGATGGCGGCTGTCCGCCGGTCAGGCGGTGGTCTTGGTGCTGGACTTCTTGGTGTACTGCTTGCCACCGGTCTTCTCGTCGGTCAGGCAGGCGAAGGTGAAGCCCAGGTCCTCGCTGTCGGCGCGGTCCATGGTGCGGTCGCCGAAGCCGCTGATGGAGGCCTTGTAGGCGAATTCGACGCGGTAGACGGCGTCGGCGCCCACGCCGTCCTGGGCGATGAGGTAGATGCGGTACTTGGGCATCTCGCTCATGCTTTTCTCGTCGATGGACCAGGTCTTGGAGTTCTTGTCGGCAGGCCAGGCGGAGACGGGCAGGCCGGCGCGCAGGGACTCGGTCCATGCGTTGGCCTCGCCGAAGGTGACGTCCAGGTCGCGGGTGGAGGAGCTCAGATCGCTGCGCACCGGCTCCAGGTCCTGCATCATGGTGGTGTCGTCGGTCTTGACGGCGCGTTTCTCCACGATGCCCTTGGTGGTGATGTAGCCCATCTGCTTGTACCCTTCGGGCAGGCGCAGAGGCAGGCCGTCCTCGCCGAAGAACTTCTCCGGCGCCTTCGTGGAGTAGTCGGCGATGGCCATGAGCATGGTGCCGTGCTTGCGCACGTTCGATGGCGCCAGGTCCATGTAGGACTGGAGGTCCGCGATGGTCTGCGGCGGAGTCGGGGCCCCGCCGTCCAGCGGTGTGATGTCGGGCATGGTATCGGGCATGATTTCACTCCTTATAAAAGAAGCCACCCCGGGATTGGGATGGCTTTGCGTCTGGGTTGGTGGTTATTGGCTGATGGGCCGCATGGTCAGGGTGAAGGTGGCCGTGCAGCGCAGGATGGAGGGGTCGCCCCAGGGCACGTCGGCGAAGGCGGTGCCGGCGAGGTCGTCCACGTACCCGTATTGGTTGCCGTTGCCTGCGAGCGCGGCCATGGCCGAGTCGACCTGTTGGATGAGCGGGTTCATGCTCTTCCACCCGTCGGCCAGCACGTCGATGTCGACGCTCACGGAGCGTTCGACGCGGCCGAGGCTGCCCGATGGTGCGAGGCCGGTGTGGATGAGGGGCAGCATGGCCGCGGGCTTGTCGGGCACGCGCGTGTATGGTTTCATCCCCGTGCGGTCGGCCAGCCATTGGTTGACCAGCCGCAGGTGCTGCGGCCATTGGATCGGATCCATGCCGGCCTCCTTAGAGTTGGGCGGTGGCGCGGTTGAAGAAGGCGTGGCGCGGGTAGCGCAGGGATCCGTGCTCCTGTTCGGCGGCGTCCTCGCTGCCGGCGATGACGCGCGCGTAGGGGCGTTTGATGCCGGTGGGCGATTTGGTGCCGGGGCGGGTGCCCTGTTCGATGCGCAGGGAGTCGGCGAATTCGGTGCATCCCTCCTGGATGGCGAGCCGCTGGCAGATGGGCAGCAGTCGTTTGGCTGTGCCCACGAGCGCCCCCCTGACCTCCGGGTTATGCAGGATGTTGCGGTCGATCCACTCGTCATCCACCATGGCTCCGCTGCTCATCGCCCCTCCTCCAGCATGTAGAACTCGCTATGGTCGCCCAGGCGGTCGGCTGTCCGATAGTCCTGCACCGGGCCAGTGGGCTTGTACGCCTTGTCTCGCCATAGGATGCGGCTGTTGCCGTCGATCAGCGTGGACAAGTACTGGCCGTATGGGCCTATTACTTTCCAGCGCGGCACGATGACGGTCTGCTCGAACAGGGCCTGGCCCATGTCCATGACCGGCTGGACGCCGCACCCTTCCACCATGGTCTCGGTGACTGTCTCCGTCTGCTCGCCATCCACGTCGGGCTCGCCCAGTGTCCTGCGCTGGACGGTGATGGCCTCCCCGTGCGTGCCGATCATGAGGCCAGTCCGATCCGGTACTTGTCCACCGCAGCTGACCAGGCCGCCGAGGTGCCCACGCTCAGGGCCAGGCTGTAGGTGCGTGACTCCGCCCCCGTGGTGTAGGAGGCAAGGCCCGGCAGCACCTGGTAGATGGCGGCCGCCTGCTCCAGGACAGCGTCGGACACGTCCCCGGGGATGGGGTCATAGCCATGCGAATAGGTGACCATCAGCGCCCGCCACCTGTCGGGCAGTGGGCGCTCGAAGCGCAGCATGCCGTCGGCCGACCACTCGAAGTCGACCAGCGTGCCTGAAAGCAGCACCCGGTCGACGGCGAGGACCGGCCACAGGGGAAGGCGCACGCTCCTGGTGCCGGTGGCATCCAGGACGATCTCCTCATGCTCGACCTTGGCGATGGGGTTGTGGCTTTGGCCGGCGAACCGGTCGGAGGCCAGGCGCAGGGAGAGCAGCAGCTTGCCGTCATCGGCCTTGCAGCCGATGCGCATGGCCAGGTCCTCGGCCGCCGCCAACGTCCTGGTTTCCGTCAGCTCGCTCATTGCGGCCTCCTATCGGTGTCAGTGGCTGCCGTTGCCGGAGGGGGCTCCGGCGATGGTGGCCACGGCGATGCGGCGTGGTTCACGGATCATGAGCAGGTACTCCTCCTCGGCCCTCACGTAGGTGAGGTTGTGTCGCGCGTCGTCCTCGTTCTGGTTGAAGGCCAGGATGGACAGCGGGGTCTTCTGCAGGAGCTGCACCGAGTGGAAGTCGCCGACCAGGACCTTGCCCTGCGGCACGATGCTGGAGGTGATGCGGGGCACGCCGAACAGGGTGAAGGGGCCGGTGGCGAAGGGAGCGTTGGACAGGTAGCGGTCGTTCTTGTCCTTCATGAGGTTCAGGGCCTCGTTGTCGGCCGGGTTCATGACCACGGCCTGCACGCCTATCCCGGAGACCGCCTGCTGGAGCTGGGTGATGGCGTGAGACACGGTGGTGACCACATCCGTGTCGAAGGGGATCTGCAGGGTGCCGGGGGTGTTCAGGATGCCCTTGGGCTCGTCGGTGCCGCCCAGGCCGTTGAGAACCAGGTTCTCCTTGTAGGCGGAAAGGTTGCGGGTCAGGACTGAATCGATCAGGGAGCTGATCACCCCGTCGTCGGCCAGCTCCTGGTTGGTGACCTTGGTGCCGTCGGCCACCGTGAAGGCGTGGGCCTCGGCCAAGGCGGTGGATAGAGTGCTCAGGGGCTTGAGCTCGCCCTCCTTGACCTTCTTGGCGTTGTTGGTCACGGAGACCAGCTGCCGGTACTTGAGGAACTGGCTTGTGGTGGTGCCCAGGGTAATCAGGGACAGGAAGGTGTTGGGCTGCGGGTAGGTCAGGTCGGCTACCCCGGGCAACATCTGGGGGACGATGGCACCGGGCAGTGCGGTGGACAGCGGGTCGGGGTCTGCCTTGACGCGCAGGTTCCGGGCGGTGATGGACACGGGGGTGCCGTGGGGCTGGTCAGCCTGGAAGCTCTTGTAGGCCTCCGTGGCGGTGAACGCCTGGCCGTAGGACTTAGCCGTGACGCTCCTGGACTGCTCCACGGGGGAGGCGCTGTCCTCGCCGTCGCCACCGGCTAGGCTCTTGAAGGCCTCGGCGGCCTCGTCGGCCTTCCTAATCCGCTCGCGAAGGTCGTCGGCTTTCTGCTTCCATTCGAGGATCAGGTCGTTCTCCTCGGGAGTGAATTCGCGCTTCTCCTCCTGGGCTTTCTTCGCCAGGGTGTTCGTCTGGGCGAGGATGTCCTTCAGTTCGTTTTGCAGGCTCATAGTGTTCCTTCCATGAGGTTGATTTCCGTTTCCGCTGCCCAGGCGGTGGTTTCGGGCACTGTCCAGGACTTCGCGATGTCATCCGCGCCGTCCTGTCCCTCCTCTTCCTCGCCTTGGGGCTCGGATCGTGAGGCAAGTTCTTGGAGCACGGTCTGGCGGACCAGTTCGCGCAGGCCCTCGTCAGGCTCCAACACGTCATCTGTCCGACCGCCGTCATCTCCGGCACCGTATTCGGTTTGTGGATCTGCATCCTCCACGGTTTCGGCGTCCACTTCGACCTGGTCGGCCTTGGTGGAGAGCAGCACGGTAGCTGGGTTGGCTCCCTTCATGCACGGGCCCAGCTCTATGAGGTCGACCTTGCCGACCTGGTAGATGGGGTCGCCGTCGGGTCCGGCCACGACGTTGAAGTCGGACTCGACCCCCGAATAGGAGAACTCCTTGACCCTGCGGTCCTTGAGGAGTTTGAAGACCTGCACGGCGGTGGGGTTGGTCATGTCCAGCTGCGCCGTGACCTCCAGGCCCATGTCGGTCTCCTTGGCCTCGAGGACCTCGCCGATGTGGCTCATGGGGTTGCGCCAGTCGTGGGACCAGACCACGGGGATGGGATCGCCCGAGGCCTTCCATTTGGACAGTGTCTCCGTGAAGGCCCCAGGCATGACCACCTCGCCCAGGGAGTCGACGTTGCCGAAGACGCTCACCAGGGCGCTGAACCTGCCGTCACCCAGGCTTCCCTCGTCACCGACACTTTTGAGCGTTGCCCCGGTGGAGCGTTTGAGGGTGTGCTGCTTCATTGGCTTCCTCCTATGTTCTGTGACCCTGAGTCGGTGGGGTCTGCCTGCGGGCCTCCCCCGCGCACGGTGTTCAGCAGGTCGATGATCTGGTCATATTCGGGACCCAATCCTGGGAAGCCTTGCTCCTTGCGGCCCTCGTTGATGCTCAGGTAAGGACCTCCGACGGCCTTCTGCAGGATCTCGGCCTGCTCGAGGAAGGAGCCGCGCAGGGCGGCGTTGAGGTCGAACTCGACGTATTCGCGGGGATCGGTGGACACCAGGGGCACGATCTGTGCATTGAAGGCCTGCTCCAACTGGGTGAACAGGGGTCCGAGGGTCTCCTTGTACAGGCTGTCGCGGAACGCCTGGGTCGAGGAGTAGTCGGCCTCCCTGGCCCCCACCATCTCGGGCGGTACGTGGTATGCGGAGGCCACCTCGATGTCGGCCAGGGTCCGGCCCTCGACCTCCTGGGCGTCCTTGGGGCTGAAGGACTCGACCTTCTCCCAATGGATGCCCTGAAGGACCGGGGAGCGCCCCTCGTGGCCGCCGTTCTCCAGATAGTCGTTGATGTCGGTCTCAAGCCGTTTCTGATCGCCGCGTTCCAGTGGCTTCATGTCGGCATCCATGGCGAAGATGCCGGGGATGCGGGCACCGTTCTGCCAGATGGCCTGCCGCCATTTGACCGATTCGGCGTATTCGCGCAAGGTCTGGGAGAGGGTCCGCATGGGACTCACGCCGTTGGCGCTGCCGTAGCCCTTGTCCCACAGGATGCCGTCCAGGCCGATGGTGGCGGAGTGGCTGTCGGCGGTGGACAGCTGGATGCCGTGGACATCCTCGTAGCCGCTCCAGGTGAAGGTCCACGAGTAGGCGGGCAGGCGGTAGAGCTCGTAGCCGCTGCGGGTTGATGCGCTAGGCAGGAGCTTGATGGCGAAGCGGTCATAGATTAGCAGGTCGCAGATCAGATCGTACCAGAACCGGTAGGCACCGTGGTACCGGGTGGGGTATTTCACCAGGTCGTAGAGTGGACCGCTGGTGACCACAGGCCGGTCGTTGTCCCCGTCGCGACGGTAGACCTTCATGGGGATGCGGGCCGCGTTGCGGGCCACGAACTCCACGGTCTTGCGCACGGACGGCTGTGTGGAGAACACGGAGAGCGCCTCGGAATTGGCGGACAGGGGCATGCCCGGGTCCACGACGTACCAGCGTCCCCTCACGGTGCCGGCCTGGAAGTCCTGGACGGACTTCTCGACCTGCTTGCGCCTGGTGAATGGCCAGATCATGCCGTCCTCCTTGCTCATGCGTACAGCCCGTGCGAGGCGTACGGGTTGTCTTTGAGGGTCGTCTTGCGGGTCATGGCCTCGGAGAGGGCGTCGCAGATGGCGGCCACGCCGTCGATCTTGTCCCGTGAGTCCTTCTTGCTGGGCTGCACGTTGCCGTTCTCATCGGATTTAACCGCCAAATTGTCAACGTTCCAGCGCAGAACGGGGTTTCCGCCATGTTGGAAGAGCGGATGGTCCTCGCTACCGGTCAGCAATAGGCGCTGCAGCTCCTTGAGCACCGGCGAGAGGGTCTTGAATCCTTGGCGCACCGGAGTCAGGCGTTCATCGCTTAAACCCGACTCCTCCAGGTCGTTGACCACCTGTGTGGCGTTCCATGGGTCGTAGCCGATGCTGCGGATGTCGTACGTCTCAAGGTCGGCGCGGATCTGCTGCTCGATGTACGAGTAATCGGTCACGTCACCAGGCGTGGGCGTCAGGAAGCCCTGCCTCACCCACACGCTCGCGTTGCCGGAAGTGCGTTTGTCCAGCTCGTCCAGAGCGGCCTCCGGGCACCAGAAGCGCATGCGGCACCGGTACCCCTCACCTTGGGGGAAAAGCAGGCACCAGGCCGTAAGGTCTGATACGGAGCCCAGGTCCCAGCCGCCATAGCATTCCCTGCGCTCCAGCTTCTTATCGTCCACGGTCCCGGCGTTGCGGTCCCATGCCTTCAGGGTGATGAACCTGGTCTCCTGCTTGGTGCGGATGCCCAAGTGCAGGCGAAGGTAGTTGGCCAGCTCGGCGGGTGAGTTCCTAGCCCTGGTTGCGACCTTGGCAAGGTAGTCGGCACCGGGAGGGACCCCATAGCCCGGATTTGCCTTCATCTGCGTCTTCACCGCGAACGGGTCATCGTCCTCATCGGCCCCCCACACCACCCCGTACCATGAACTGTCCTCGATGGTGCCGGCTGCAAGCTGCTCCACATAATGACGGGTCTCGTCGTAGATCGTGCCCGACTTCCCCGCGTCAGGCGTGGTGATCCGCACGCCGAGAGGCTGCGAGCGCGAGCCGCGACCGGTCTCCAGTGTGCGTACCAGGTCAGGGGTCTTGTACACGTGAAGCTCGTCGCAGATGAAGCAGTGGAGGTTCATGCCGTGGGCGGCGTCGGCGGCGGAGCTGATGACTTCCATGTAGCTGCCGGAGGCGTTGTGGACGATGCGTTTCTGGTGGGCTTTCATCACGCCCTTGAGGGCCGGTGTCTTCTCCACCAGTTGCTTGACAGGTTGGAAGACGAAACCGGCTTGGTGTTCGGTGCTGGCGGCGCACACGACCTGTGCGCCTTCCTCTCCGTCGGCGCCGAGCATGTAGACGGCGATGCCGCCCGAAAGCGTGGACTTGCCGTTCTTGCGGGGTACGTCCACGTACAGGTCGTTGATGACGCGCACGATCTGGCCGTCGCCGTTCTCGTGGACCCACCCGAAGACGGGAGCGAGGATCCAGGCGACCTGCCAGGGGGCCGGGTCCAGCGGCTGTCCGGCCCATTTGCCTTGCGTGTGGCGCAGCACGTGGAAGGAGGCCAGGACGCGGTCCACACGGGACGGGTCGAAGCTGGCCCCCTCCATGTCCCTGGGCTCGGAGGTCTTGATCTTGGGGGTCTGCCATTCCTTGGGCAGCTCCAGCCCGCGGGAGAGCATGTACCAGGCGACCTCAGGTGAGATCTTCAGCCGTTCCAGCTCCTGATCGGAGGGAAGTTCGATGGTTTCAGTCTCCGATGGCGAAGGGGTTTGCTTCCTGGTCGCCATCGTCCTCACCTAGCCCCTGTATCTGTCCTTCCGCCGCTGGATTGAGCCCGAAGTCACGCGCGAATGTGTGCACGTCGGCCCTGGCCGCCTTCAACGCGGCCACAGCTGGATGTGGTTTGGGCACCCCCTGGGATGTCTCGACCGTCATGCCTTCTTCCAGGAGCTGCTTCATGGACTCACGCATCTGCCAAACAGCCGTGCAGTACGCCTCCAGGCTCGGACCGTCCACTTTCTTGAGGATGCCGAGTCCATCCAGCGTCTCGACAACGCTCTTCCACACGGTCTTGGCCCCTTCTGGCAGATAGGACGGCATCCTGGGCTTGTCTCGCTCGAATCCGATTTCCTTCTCGACCTTGCGTCCCCCGGAGTCACGGCCTTCACCCCTCCCGTTGATCAGTCGCAGCTTGGTCGGCGCCTTCATCGGACCCCGCTGACCCATGGTGGCACCCCCTGTCAGGCGAAAAACGATTTGGGAAACCTGAGACGCGAAAAAAGCAGTTTCGGCGGCGCCCCAGTTATCCACAATTTTTGTTGATAATTACCCCATACCCCTTAGAATCGTTGCAATTACGCCATTCTTGGGATTGTGGATAACTTGGGGTCAGTCGCCTTCGATTTGGTCGAACAGGCGAGCCGCGAGGCTTGGCTCACCGGTGTCGCCGGCGCGTCTGCGTCTGGCGATGGCTGTCTTGGCTTGGTGGCATGCATGGCACAGTGACTGTAGGTTGCTTGTGCCGTAGAGGCTGCCGCCGTCGGCGACCTCCCAGATGTGGTCGACCTCGGTGGCTTTGGCCCCGCAACGCACGCATTGGCGTCCGTCCCTGGCTAGTGCGGCCTGCCTGGCGACGCTCCATCTTGCGTGGTCGATGGTCTGTGTGTGCGCGGATGGCCTGGCCCATGGTTTGGGCTGATGGTCGGCGCAGCGCCCCATCGTGACGGCTTTGGCTTTGCAGCCTGCCTTGGTGCACCTGCCTTGTGGCCTTATGGGCATCAGAGCAGCTCAATGCCTAGGTCTTGCAAGGCTCTTAAGTATTCGTCTTGGTAGACGCGCAGCGGCCAGGCTTTGAGTGCATCGTCGCGGTCGATTTGCATGCTTTGGCCTGACATGGTGTCGGCTATGCGCGTGAGCTGATGCTCGATGCCGTGTAGCTGGTTGTTTGCTGGTGGCTCGACGATATGTTTTCTGAGTGCTGGTTCCGGCATGTTTCCCGTTCTTTCTGTCGTGTCGCCTTGCCTTAATTACAGAACTGAGTTATTATATTAATGTCAGCAAAGAAAGGAGGTGAACATGAAGATAACGGATTGGATACAAGCCGTCAGCTCGGTGATAACCACGCTCATAGCCGTGGCCGTGCTCATACACGACATCACCCACCAAGGCAAGTAACCAAAAGGGGTTCCGAATAAACCTAGTATCCGGAACCCCGCCCCAATCCTATCTCATGGCACACTATGACAAGTAAAACCTATATGGGTATCGCCAGCCTCGCCTGCGGGATCGCAGGCCTCATCTGTTCGCTCGGATCAGTGCCCTGGAGCGGTGGGCTCTTCGCGCTCGCAGCGGGAGGCTTCGGACTCGCAACATCCATCCACAAGGACCCACACCAGTGACCAGACACTACCTCTCCCTCACCCAAGTGGCTCAGCAGCTGGGCATCAGCAAAAGCGCGCTCGCGGGCTACAAGCTCCCACCCCCGGACGCGACCATAGGCACAATCCGTGGGTGGGAGCCCCACACCATCGAGGCTTGGGACTCTCAGCGTCCTGGCCATGGTGGAAGACCTCGCAAGCGGTAGCACGGCGTGGAAGGCTTGGACACCCGTCCACGGCTTTCGGTTTGGCCTGCCTCTCGCCGTGGAGGCCGCCGCGCAAGCGGGGTGCCCGCGGGGAAGTAAGTGAAGGACTGCGGGCAAGTGTTGGTCAGCCGATGGGCTTGCCGGTCGCGTCGCAGAGCTGCCACTGGTCGGACAGGAGCTCGACCTGGGTGGGGAGCCAGGGGATGTAGCCGTGCCGTGAGGCGGGGTCAGATAGTCGTGGGTGGGCATGCCCGCGGCGCGGGTCGCATCCTAAGTTACATCATCAGGTCGTTCCATGTATGTGATTCTGGCAATGAGATTCGCAGTGGCCCCTTCGGGTTGCCTGTTATGTGCGCGCTCATAAACTCGGTCACGCAGTCGTCGTAGAGGATTGCGAAGCGCCTATCTGATCAGAATGGAGTGATGAAGCACTGTGCCCTAAGATAGGAGTTGTTGTGGTCCTACTATCAAAGGAGAAGCATGATCCGGCAAAAAGCATATTTATCAGCTGTACATCCCAGAGCAAGCGAGCTAGGTGCGCTTAATGACCTTAAACAAAGTGAGCTTGACAAAATTATCGCTCTTGTCTTGTCCGATGGTAGAGTTTCCGATACTTTTAATAACCTTACAAGGCTGCTGAAAACGAATAATCAAGTAAATCTGTGCGTGGATCTCGGGGATACCATCACTCCGAAATCGATAAGCATCATCAAGGACTTGAGCGTCCCCAGTCAAATGCAGAACAGCTTTGGGATTAGCATGCCTTTGGGTACTTCCCCGGGCGATTTCTCCACGATCACATCCACGTTAAAGCCTTCTTTCGTGGCGGTTCGCGTGAAGTTGAGTGGCCGGCAAGTGCCGAATGCTTTAGTCCGAGACCTGCAAAGCTTATTGAATAAGACGACTGTTAAATCAGGTATGCCAGTTAGTCTGATCCTTGACTTAGGTTATATCCATGGTCATGACACGAAAACTGACTCTGGGAATGACTGCGCGAATGAGAGCGTCGTATTAGAAGCGGGCCGCTTGTGCATGAATATATTGAAAGAATTATCAACTCATCAACTGATTGATAGGTTTTATCAGATTTTCATGCTTGGTGGATCATTCCCACAACAGATTTCTTTCGTCAAAGATACTGCTCGAGTGCCGCCACCTGGAGGACTCCCTTTAGGCAATATGGCATTCCATTTCCGCCGTGAATACGCAGTCTGGAAAAGCATAAGGAATAAATACAATGCCATTCTTTACGGTGATTACTCGGTCTTCAACCCAAAGATGAGTAATAACTCGTTCGGAAGCCCAGCTCCCAATATCCGCTATACTCAAGATGATAGATGGGTGTTGGTTAGGGGGAAAAGTTCAAATAAGTATCACCCCGGAACCGGCATATATAAAATTTCGAATCAGTTGATAAAAACAAGGATAGTTGACAATCCTCAATTTTCTGAAGGGGATTCGAAATTCCATTTGGCTGCGCAATATGACTATCCTGCTGCTATCAGTGCCAAAAAAGTCCCCATCCCTACCGGTTCAGGCAGTCAGTGGCTGAAGTGGAGCAGCTCTCATCATCTGGCATATGTGGTGAGACAACTCTCCAATGCTGGCGTGATTTGAGCTGATGCCGTACAAGTTGTCTGATCTGGGATGGGGTGAATCGTTCTACCATCCTATCCCAGATGAAAGGTCTCGTCAGAGATCTGACCCCTCTGTCATATCCATACTGGGTGAGTATGTCCAAGGCTTCGTCGCGCCAGAGTAGCTCCACTGCCAGCCTCGCGTCAAACATGCTTCTATCAATCCGTGCAGTCCTGTATCTGCGAATATGAAGAGAACCCTTCTTTGTGCCCTTTGCTATATAAATCCCCCACGATGAGGGTAACAACTGAAGAGCTCTATCGAAATGATTCTCTGCAACCACTAGATTGCAGTAATCCAGCACCTTCGAATAGAAGGATACCTGTTTGGGTAGCCTCTTAAGATTATCGCTCGCACTTTTCAGCTCGTATCCGGTCATATGCCCGTTGATGACAGTGATGTCGGCCCGAACTTCACTACATAGGGCGAACTCATCAAGTTTGAGTACGTCGGGCCCATTGTTGCTTTTGCAGCGATTAATCATAGCCCATGTGGCCTGCCGGACATCGGCGTCATGCATTCTCTCAGCGCTTGCTGAACGCATCAAATCACACACCTCGCGGCACTAGGACAATTAATAAGACTGCCATTCACAACCATCCCCACACTTAATGAGAGCAATGTAAACCTAAAATATAACTGTCTGTTTTGTCAAGCGATCCTTCACGACTGGCACCCAATAAGCACATTCACAAACCTCCAAGGACGCATCACCAGAGACGACTTTGAAACGCTGATGATCGGGTTTCATGATAGTTGGCACGGCTTCTGCAGAATGACCAACACCAGTATGTCGATATAACTATACATGCACAAGTGCGTAACACCTATGCCTATCTTGCAGTGATACGGTCGGCGCGGCCCGCAAGCAACCGCCTCGCATCAAGCTTCTCAGCCAAAGCCACTAGCTCGCCGATGCTGAACTCATACCAGCCCTCCTCCAACGACTTAAGGCTGGGCATTTGCCCTCGCTCGATCCAGTGGGTGATGTTCTTCCTCGTGACCTTGATGCCGGGCACGGCGATGTCGCCCTGGGTGACCGGCCCGACCGCGATACGACCGAATGTGATGTCTCGGATGTCCATAGCGCTCGTTTCGACGTTCACACCCTGTCTCCGTCCATTCGTCGTGCGGTGTAGTCCTGGGCGGTCTTAACGCCCAGGACGAGCGCGTTGAAGAGCATCGTGTGCCCGCACGCCAGGCAGATGACCTGGCAGACGGGCATGAAGCTGGTGTAGGAGCGGTCGCGCAGAACCATGGTGTCGCCGGCCTGGAAGTCGCGACCGCCGCAGACCGGGCAGATCCGGTCCCTCCATTTGTCGGTGAGGAGATCACGGGTGCGTTCCCGTTCCTTGTACCGGAGCTCCTCCGCGCTATCCGGAATTTCAACGGTCTCTCTAGTGGTTCCTTCGGTGACGGCCTCAGCCTGGCTGGTGTCGTCCTGCTTTTTGTCCTTGGTAATGGTCCAGCGCTTGTAATGCCGCCATTCGGCGTACCGGCGCAGCCAGCCCGGCAGTTCGTAGGCGGTGCAGGTGACGGTTTCCCGCTTCATCGCACCACCCCCGGGAACGGCGAAGGGCCGGACCTTGCGGCCCGACCCTTACACTAAAATCAACTATATCCAAAATAGCGTAACAACCTCTGCAATGCAAGCCGGGATTACGCTCCCAGGCATTCCAGCAGCTCGCCCGTGTCAAACGTCCAACGTCCGGGCCCGTCCGTCCTTTGCGCACTGGGGAGCCGGCCTCGGCGCAGCCACATGTCCACCCGGTTGCGTGTCACCCGTTTGCCGGTCTTCCATTCCAGCCACTGGCCGGCAGCTTTGGGCGTGCAGGTGATGGTCTGACCCCTGAGAGTGTCCACGCGGGCCTCTGTGAGGGCTTTCACGGTCCAGGTGGACCCGCACTCAGGGCAGGTGGCTGCCAACCCGTCAGGAGGCCCACTGAGCACCGTTTTGCACATGGGGTTGAGGCAGCGTCCGTACACGACACGCTCGCCTGGCGCGGACACGCGCTCGCCGACCCTGCGCAAAGCGTCCGCCAGCTCCCGGTAGTCGCGGCCCGAGTTTGGCGCGTCGTACAGGCGCCCGAT
Source organism: Bifidobacterium xylocopae (assembly GCF_003315615.1). Lineage (GTDB taxonomy): Bacteria > Actinomycetota > Actinomycetes > Actinomycetales > Bifidobacteriaceae > Bombiscardovia > Bombiscardovia xylocopae. The sequence continues at coordinate 202,381 of NZ_PDCH01000001.1, read as the reverse complement.
CCTGGCGGTCAGCTTGCGTAGGACCTGCGGTGCCCTGCCACCCCACAGTCCGATGTCACCGGCCACGTCCTGGATGATGTCCTCCACCTGGTCGTACAGGTCGGCGGCGCTCAGATCCATGGGCGTGGGCGCGAACGCTGGCCGCGCTCCCCCGCCACGGCGTCCGAGCCTGACTTTACGGTCGGCCGCGTCCTTGAGCTCGTACATGCTCAGGCGCAGCTCGTGAAGGGTGCGGGCGAGCTGGTGGCGGTGCTCCTTGCACAGTGGTCCGCGTGGGGCCCCGATGCACACTGGGCAGTCTCTGGTCAAAACTCCGGTCCTTCCTCATATCCGACTTCACGCCTAACGGTGTCCCTCATGGCTTGGATGACGGCCGGCGGATACCCGTACTTTGCGCGTATCGTCCCATCGTCGGCACCGTCCCTGATGTCCTGCAAAGCGTGGGCCTGCCTACTCTGCCTGCTCATGACTCCTCCTCGGTATGGTTAATCAGCCATAGACCAAGCCTGCATGCCAACCGGTCTGGGAGGAATGTCCATGTAGAAGCAAAACCGGTAGTTAATTTCAATTCGATGTCTTCCGGTTGCTTGCTGACCACGAAGGTGGGGATGAGCGGAGGCCTAGAGAATTGTATCTTCTGGAGAATCGTATCCTCGTTGCACCGGTAATCCGATTCAAGATCGGCAATCTCGCGTGGATAGCGCTCGCTGAAACTTTTCTCGGTGTACGGGTTGTGATTCGCATAGTCGATCGAGGTACCAGGAGACTGACGACGCCTAGCCTCCCATCCTTCTTGCCATGCTTTTGCCATGGCTTCTCTCAACCCTTTTTTTGACATTCGTTTTGCTCTCGTCGCGTTCATACATCCTCCGTGAGGCTAATAGCGTTGATAGCGTCACTGTCGTTGAAAAGGCGCATCGTGAGCGCTAAGTCCTTTACAGTGAGAGCCGCCGTGTTCTCAAGAGCAGCAGAAGCTTCCGCTCCTGTCTGGTCAGTCACGATAATTCTCAGTGTTGTTTTCTTGCCCATGCTTCCTACTTCCCAACAATCTGTTTGATACTCATTGCGCCGAGCCTGCTCTGCCCGCTCCTCAGGGGTTTACGGTCGTCTGGCTTGGCTGGCTCGATAGCGAGCTGCTGGGCGGCTTGCACGGCTATCGTGTGCGCCTGCTCTAGCGTCCGCCCTTGCGCCAAGCTCTGGTTGAGCTGCTGCCGGTAGGTGACATACGCGGCACCATTGTCCAGGAGGTGACCGGTGGAGGCGATGAGACGCTCACGCTCAGCAGCCTCCGGGATACGCGACTTACGCAACACCTTGATACCAGCGTTCACATCACCCGAGCCCATCCACCGGCCGGTGGTGTTGTCCGCGTAGAAGCGCCTGACGGCCTCCATCGCGTCGGCCAGGGTCGCGTCCGCCCTGAGTTCCTCCTGGAAGGTCCTGGCCTCCAGGTCGGTGATGGTGGCGTTGCCGTGGTGGGCGCGGATCTTCGCCAGCACCAGCGTGCTCTCCGCAAGGTTCAGGCTCACGATCCGATCCCCTTCCTGCCCTCATGGGGCATTGATTGCTCCTCGGCCATGTAGCGGGCGACGAGAGCGGCGTTGGCGTCCTGGTTGGCCTGCGTACGGGCCGTTCCTTGGCTGCTGCTTTGGGCCCGCAGGCGCAGCTGATCGTATTTGGCTCGGAACTTGGGCATGGAGAGGATGTTGCCCTTCCAGAAGCTGTCCCGCTGGCACCAGTCGATGAGCTGTGCCGCCTCGATGGGGTCACGCTTGTCCGTGTCGAGCATGAGGCGTGCTGCGTCCAGCCAGCGTTGCGTGATGGTCGGCTTCTTGGATCCGTTGCGTACGACCCACTCCTGGAGGCGTTCGCATAGGCTGACGATTTCTGGATTTGAATCTCGCACTATATTTATATCTTTAGATATAAATAGGGGTACGGGTACGGGCTTCGTTTCTGCTTGAGGTTCTGCTTGGGCACTTGCTTGAGCAGGTGCTGAAGCAGGTGCTTTAGCGTCTGCTTGCTTTCTGCTTCGCCTCGACTTGCCTGAACGAATCCCGCCGAGCTTGCCAGCCGCAGTTTTCCGGGCTTTTTCCGCCTCGACCTCATCTTTCGACGGGTTGTAGTCGAGAAAATCGTGGATCTGCCAGTAGTCGCCGTTGTCTTCCCACAGTCCGACATCGACGAGTGTCTGCGCGTCCTCTTCGGTCGCATCGGGGTGCAAAGTGCGAAGCACCCGCTTAAGCACCTGCCCATCAGTTTGCGAAGCAGAAGCCCAAGCACCTGCTTCAACCCACAGGCCAATCGCGCTCAAGCTCGCCTGGATCATCTTCGGGTTACGCGGCAAATTATCGTCCACTTTGAACCAAGTCATTGCACACCTCCTTTCTTTGAATCAGTGGAACCAGACGCTGCGTAAACCTGTCCGTCCAGTCGCTCAAAGTGTCATATCTGAGATTCAATGCAGCGTCATGAATGACCGTCGCCTCTTTTAACGATGGAATACCTGTTGCAGAGAAGAAGAATTCATATTCCCCAAACGGCCTCGTCGGATAAACAATTGATCTCACCCGAGCGGAAAGAAGCAAAGCATCACAGAACCGGCAGAAGTGCTCCCAGCGCTCTATACTTGCCACGCTTCTTGAATCCTGGTGGTCGAATTCAACCTGGTAATCACGATTCCCTCGTTTGATAACAGCACCGAATGTTCCATGAGAGAGCCTGTATACACGGTTAAACTCATTCACTCCACCACGTTCAAAATCAACGAATTCATCACTACCAAGCATGACTACGTCCTGAGGTTCGTACCAGAGTCCAGCCACCTTGTTCCGCTTAACTAACGCATCAGATAGTGACCCGTGATAAGCTCCACCACACTTACAAGAACAGCAGGTAGTATCACTACTTAAAGCCAGTAGACATGCCGAAGAACATTGACCTGATTCAACCAGATATGAAACTGGTATCGTCTCACTCATGATTCCTTTACTCCTGGCTTCTCACCGTAGAGGTAATTCCTCAGTGCTGCTTCAATGGCATCACGGTAGTGGTCTTGAACTATCTCGTATTCACTATCCCAGTCGTCATCAGCAGTGCTGAGCCCCCTATCGCGCAGCGACTCGTGGACCACTTTCGCCATCGCGTCGATGCTGTCCACGGTCAGCCAGACGTCATTCCGCGCCTGCTCGTAACCGAGTCGAAAGTCCTCAAGACTTTCAGCGTGCGCATCCTCGTCTTCGTATTCCTCATACTCCGCGAGGTAGTCCCGGTACTTGTTGACGGCCTTATCAGTGTCGAACATCACTCCTCCTTGATCCGGTGGCCGCTGACGACGACCTGCCACACGCCCGGCCTGCCGGTCGGCTCGCCAACCTGGAAGGCGTGGCGGCGGATGTACTGGTAGGAGTCGTCCACCAGTACGCCCGCGTCCACCAGCCCGTCCTCCAAGTGCTTGACAGTCGGGTAAAGGTTGGGGGCGTCGGCCTTGGCGGTGCGCCGTGGGTAGCGCACCACGGTCAGCAGGTCGATGCGCTCCCCCACCGGCCCTTCCAGGCGCAGTCTTCGGGCCATGATGCATCCCAGGCGTCGCAGCTCGTTGGACTTGGAGGTATTGGCGTAGATGCTGCCCTGGGACCCGTTGCTCTTGAGCAGCAGGCTCTTGGGCACGTCGATCGCCAACCGGAACAGGGCCTTGTCAGCGCTCATAGGAAACTCTCCTCGTACCCGTGGCAGTGGCATTCGTGCATGGCGTTGAGGGGCCCGCCGCACCATTGGCAGTACTCGGGTTCGGGCGGTGTCTCCGGCCCGTCCCATGCCGCACAGAACGGTCTCATGACAGGCCCCCTGTCCCGTGTCCCCGGTCAGAACTCCGGCTCATCGCTGCCTCCTCTGAAGTCCTGCGCGCCCCACGGGTCGCCGGCCGGCTGCTGACGGGCCGGCGGACGCTGGCCCGCCGCTTCCTGCTGCCGGCCCCACTGGTCGCCCTGCGACTGGCCCTGCCCCTGCCGGGGGTTGCGGGTCACCTGGGCCGTGCACGGGACAAGGCCGGCCCGATCTCCGACACATGCATCTCGTAGCCGGTGCGCTTGTTGCCGTCCCGGTCCTGCCAGTCGTGCTGCGCCAGGTTGCCGCGGGCGATCACCCGCATGCCCTTGCCCAGGCTGGCCTGCACGTTCGAAGCCAGGGGCGTGTACTGGGAATCCCAGACCGAACAGCGCAGGAACAGGGCCTCACCGTCCTCCCATTGGCCCGACTGGCGGTTGTACTGGCGCGGGGTCGATGCGATCGTGAAGTTCGCCACCGTCCCCCCACTGCCAGTCACCCGCACCTCCGGGTCCGCCGTAAGATTGCCGACAATCGTGATCGTCGTCTCTCCCGCCATCACTCAGCCTCCTTGCCATCGTCCATACCCAGCAAGTCATGCAGGCACAAATTCACCGCCACTTGCGCCAAAGAGCGCTGGTCGAACTCATCACTGTCGGCGTCGAGCAGATATTCAAAGTCGGCTTGGGTACCCTCTCCCGTCATAATCCAACGAGGGCCCACTTCGACGGACTTCCCGTTGTAGTCAAATCGGATACAGATGGAGCGGATGTCGTGCTCATCTGTATACACGTACCAGAACGACGGGAACCCGTAACGCTTCGTATGCACAAAATCGCCGTGGGGCTGACAGGCCCACGCCACCGTGCATAGCGCCATCCAGTACCGTTCAGACAATGGTGAGCCGCTGTCGCACAGCGCGCACTCCAAGCCCTCGACCGTCCGACCGCACTGTGGGGCGGGAAGAGGATTCGCCTTGCGGTCGAAGTAGTGACCATGGCAAGTCTCGCACTCGTACACGCCCAGCCAGTAGTCGCCTTTATAGTCCAGTGTCTTAATCAGTCTCATATCAAAGTCCTCTCTTCATCGCGTCACTCAGATGTTTCGGCATCTTCCAGTTCGGGCAGGTGCAGCGCTTGTCAATCGCGTGGGGGCAGCGCCACGCCCCCACATCAGGCCGGCCGCAATGCTCGCACCTGCGGACCGCACCCCGCAGCAGATCATCAGCCGCAATCACGCCGACACCTCCCCCGCCAGGGCCTCCCTGGTGCGCGAGACCACCAGCTCCGGGGCGCTCAGCAGCGTCTCGGCATCGGCCAGGGTCAACTGGCTGGTACTGGTGAGCTGCTTACCGACCAAAACGCCGAATGCCCTACCAGCCTGAGCACTGCTGGACACGCCACCCTGCTTCATGAGGGCGGCGATCTCCTGCTGCTGCTCCTTCGGCGCCATCACATCAACGCGGACATGATTCTCATGCCCGGCGGCGGTGGACGACTGCTGTCTAGCTTCGTCGTCCTGCATCTCGTCGGCCGTGTAAAGACCGCTCAGATCCTGGGGGAACGCCTTGCGCAAGGCCAGAGCTTCCGCGCACTTGGACAGCATGACGGCCGGCTTGCTGGCCCACATGCTGGTCAGACTCCCGTCTTTCTTGCGTCCCACGTACTCGGCCAGCGTCGCCACTCCTACGAAAGTGCCCTGACCGCGCTGCACCACGACCTTGGAAGCCACAGGTGGATTCTGAGGGTCAAGCCACACATCGCGCCACCGGCCATCCTCCCCGCACCACACGGTCTCCGGCTCACCGAAGGTCTCATGACTGCGCTCGGCGGCCCGCCTGGCAATCAGCCGGAATCCATCGATGCCGGTCTGGATGGTCTGCTTACCTGCACGGCTGATCATGTAGATCTGCCTGGCGAAGGGGTCCAGCCCCGTCCGCTGCACCTGATGGAAAAACACGGCAAGGTCACCCTGGGAGGCGTTCTGCACACCCATCTGCCGCAGGGCCGCGACCTGGTTCTGTGTGAAACCATCCTGCTTTTCGGTAATCGTCAAATCGCTGCTCATGCGACCCTCCTTAGATGCTTGGTAGTCCTGCGTTTATTGCGTGCCTGGGTGAACCTGTCGGCCCACCGGCAGTTGGAAGGCGAATACCCGGAATCGTTGTCTATCCGGTCAATCGTCAGATCGTCCCTGTACCCGTGTCCGAGGGCCCAGTCACGGAACTCGCGGTATTCCGCCCACTTCTCGCAAACCCGTATGCCACGAGCCCCGTAATTGCGGAAGTCCGGGTTCCTGCGGTTCCCGCACCTCTGGTGCATGTTCGTCCAGATCCGGTAAAGGCGCGTCCTGGAACCGTGCCCGTAGGATTCGCCGTGCTTGTAATTGATCCCGGCTGTCACCTCGGCATGCAGGCAGCCGCAGCTCCTGGTGTCCCCGCACCTCAGATGGGAGGTCGAGGATATCGTCTCTTTGCCACAACTGCATCTGCACCGCCACTGGGTCGTCCCATAGGACGTATTGGGAGCTTTGGCAATGACGGTGAGACGCCCGAACCGAGCCCCGGTCAAGTCAATCGCCCTCATGCCCACTCATCCTTTTCGTCCTCCGCTCCATCGCTGCCGGCCTCGATGCCCAGCACCTGCCGCGCCAGGCCGACCAGCTCCGCGTCACCGAAGATGTCGGCCCAGGCTTTGACCTTGCTGACCGCCACCGTGTCCAACGTGCCCTTCGACATCTCCACGCCGTCCGGCACCTCGCCCTCGAACTGACGGATCAGGTGCTCGATCGCATCGTGCCTGGTGACCACGTCCACCGGCATGAGCGTCTCCTCCACGCTGCCGCCCTCGCCATGTGCGTCCAGCCAGCGCGCGTACGCCTGCGGGTCCTTCACCCTCCACTTGGGCTCCGATCCACGCTTGGCCGTCACCACGCCCGTGCTCGTGGTCAGATGCTCCCTGGGATCCAACTCACCGGCCACATACCTCTTCAGCGCGTCCACCCGCTCCTTGAGCACCTTCTGCATCGCCGTCGCCATCGTGAGCTGCTCGCTCGCCTCATACGGCGTCAAATCCCCGTCCGCCAGCTGATCCTGGATACTCTTACCCATCACTTACCCTCCTTGGCATTGCTGTTGTCGCTTGTCTTGGCTGGCCCGTCCTCGAAATGGACCGGAATCAGCGGCAGCAGCCTGTACATCTCATCTTCGGAGTTCATATGGCAGACCTCGCCGATAGTCACAAGCATCGGCTGCCATACAGGCATGCCGTAATAGAGGCGCATCTTCCAAAGTTCACCATCATTGTCCCTGTAGTATCCCGGCTCCTCCGGTACCTGCTGCTTGCGACGTAGCGCACAGGACACCATGTCGGCGATTACCACGGCATCCCCGCCAGCCACCAGGAAGCGGCGCGAAGCGTCCCCGTCGCCCACGGTCGCCACCTCGTACAAGGCGCCCGACACCACCAGCGAGTCACCAGGGCGCACGTCATCCAGGCTTATCTGCTCCCAGTCGCGCTCGTCCCACACCAGGGATACGGACTGCGCGAAGGAACGCGACCTCCAACCACCGTCGCTACGGTCAAACAACCAAAGCGACTCACCAGCCTTCGTCAGCACCAGCTGACCTCGACCATCAAGACGGCCCTCCAGGAGGGCACCGTCCCGGGTGACCACACGCACATGTTTGCCCGAAAGCTCCTCGCCTGTCAGGCCCTCATACCATTCGCTCACTTGTCTTCCTTTCACTTTCCGAGTTTGTTGTTCATCCAGCTGACCCACACGGCCAGCCCCATCAGCACGAAGGCCACTACCTGCTGGCCCACGGGCTCACCCGCCTTCCCCGCGGGCCGACCGTCCGCCCCCGGTACGAGACCCTCGATCCGGCCGACGCGACCCGATGGGAGGACAGGCACGCCGCCTGCCGTCGCGTCTGCGCCGTCAGGCGCAGGCACTCCATACCCACCAGGCGCACCGTGTACGCGCACTCGTCCAGCACCGCATCCACCTGGTCCGTGTCATAGCCGCGGCCCATCCAACGCAGATCGAAATCCGCGCGGTTGATGTCCCTGGGAGTCAGAACCCGCATGGCACATCCTCCAATCCGTTCAAAGCCCGTCCCGCCGACGGCACAGCCGCCAGCAGGACCAGCAGATGCAGCACGCTCACCACCCCATGCACCAGGCCCGCCAGCAGCCACACAGCCGCCCAGCAAGCCGCCAGCGCAGCCACACAGCCGCCCAGCAAGCCGCCAGCGCAGCCACCGCGGCCACGAGCGCGGCAAACCATTCGCGGGCGGTCATTGCCTGTCCCTTGGATCGCGAGATTCGATCGGCCAGGCTTCGATGGCGGCTTGTAAGTCCGTTGCCAGGTACCCGCCTTTCCTGCCTTTCTTAGGTGCGTGGTACAAGTGTCCGAAGTGTTCGCGGAACAGTTTCTCCCCGAACGGTGTGCGCCCCCGTGCCTTCTCCTCGCTCAGCAGTTCGAACGGCACGACGTTCACGACCTTCTCCCGCTTCGTCACGCCGCCTCCTTCAGCTTGGGGTCCAGAAACCGGTTCACGAAGTACATCTGCCCCTTGGGCGTCACCAGCGTCGTGCGCTCGACGCTCGTATGCCCGTCACGGTGCGCCACCGGCGTCTCCTTGACGAAGAACAGGCCCATGTCCGCGCTCCGCTGCGTGGGCATGTTCCAATCCCCGCCCTTACGCCCGCTCAAATACCCGTGCTCCCGAAGCCATTTGAAGAAACGGTTCTGCCCCATGCCGGGAACGCCGTTCTGGCGGAGGATCTTCGCCATCACCCCGACCAGGATGTTGGAGTCGGAAGCGGTGACCGCGTCGGCGAACAGCACCTTGGGCTCCTGGGCCGCCAGCTTGCGCTCCTGCTGCTCGATGGTGCGCTGCGCGATCAGCACCGCCCGCGCCATCGTCTCCGACGGCGACTCGGCCTGCGGGATGTAGCCGCCAGTGCGGCGGATCTGCGGCAGCACATCGTGGGTGACCCACCGCTGGAAACGCTTGGCCTCCGGCTTATCCGACCGGAGGACGATCTTGTACAGGCCGGACTCGTTGACAATCCAGGCCTCGCCTTGACGACCTAGATTGAATCTAGACCGTTCGTCCTGGTCCAGCCGTTTAGCCAGATCGGAGGCATTTTGCACTTCCAACGCTTTGGCCACGTCCGAAAGCACCCACCAGGTCAGTCCCGTCTCGAACGTCAGGGTCCTGACCGCGTGCCCCTCGAACTCGAAGGGCCGGGGTGTTAATGTTGTAGATGACATTGATTCACCTTTCTTTGTCATCGCCGCCGCTGCAATCGGCGGCATTTACTTTGTTGTGGGAAAATCTTTGTTATGCACGATCTCGTAGCAGCGGCAACCATCCTCGGAACGCTCATCTCGATAGCCACGTTCTCGTTCGTCCTGGCCGAATGGATCAAAAGACTGCGGTCCGTAGCAGACTTCTCATGGATCGCGTACACCTGGGGAACCGACCAGTACTCGGACGGACGCACTACGCAACGGGTGTCCATAACCAATCTCGGCAAAGGAACCGCCCTCCTGTCCGCAATCGTCTTCGCGCACGCCACCGTGTACACCGACGGCACCGAACTCGTCCCGTCGTGGGTCTTACAGCAAGGGACCGTCCTGAACTTCGAACTGGAGAACTACGACCCCGCGCAGACCTGGATTCTCATTTACTGGATATCGGCGGAAAACAGAGGAAAACTGTTCTCCGAATGGCTGAGTACGAGCGATCAGTCACCACTGGTCACCGCAGACAGAGCATCAGCAGAAATGCAACGAACCAGAATCCGGAAGCAACTACAAGCAGAACACAACAAGCCGTTGGGCCCAGGAAAGTGGAAGCTGTCATACTCCCTAACAAGAGATCTAGGAACAGCAGGATATACAGCAGCATTGCAACAGACGCAAATACCACTACCGTCCGACACCATCTCTCCATCGGGGATTGAACGGTATAGGCAAACTGAAAAGCAGCACGATCCTGCGCCCGAGCAATCGCCCCAATCTGATCAGCGGTGACGTACCCCATGTTGTTGTTTACCTTCACCACCTCCTCTTTCTCCATCACTCACCCCCTTTCTCGCTGACCAATTCCCAGATGTCTCGCACGTCATCGGCCAGGTCCTCGGTGTTGGAACGCAGCAGTTGGTCACTCAATCGACGGACATACTGCCGGTCCGAATCCTTTAAGGCAGACCACAAGCCGGTGAGCTGCGCATCAGCCCTCTTAAGTGAACGCAACGTCCTACGCACCTGGAATCCGATAAGCCGATTACCCATTCCCACCACCCCCTAAGCCGTCAGACGCTGGGAAGAAGCGACTGGCGCATCAGGTACTTCCTTGACCGTCGCGACCTCCCCCGGTGTAAAGCCGAATGCACTGTAGAGTCCGACAATCAATATCGGGGAAGCCACGCCTGTTCGCTTGGCTTTGCTCAGGGCGCTTTCGCTTACCCCAAGCGCCCCGGCGAATGCGCTCTCCGTTTTCAGCCCGCTCATGCGTTTTGCCCGTTCAAGGAACCCATCCTTGAAAACCATTTGGTAGCTCAAATCCACCTCCCTGTATTCATAGTGAAGAAATCCACTTCGTTATGAATACCAACATATCATTATGAAAAGGAGAATGTCAATACGAAAACACGCCGGCGTGTCTTGACATGAAGAGCAGTGTATTTCATAATGAAAACTATGAACAAAGACGAATGGCTAGCCAAAGCAATGGGCGACGATAGCGTCAACGAGATGGCGACCAAGGCCGGCATCTCATCGGCGACAGCCTGGAGGCAATACAACAACGCCCTCGGCTTCACCGCCGAGAACGTCATCCTCATAGCCCGCGCATACCGCAAGAACCCAGTATCCGCTCTTGTCGCGTTCGGATACCTTCGACCCGATGAACCGGCCAGCGCCGGCACGGAAAAGGCCCTGCGGAACGCGAGCGACGATGAGCTCATGGATGAGATGGCCCGGCGCCTCGCCAACGGAGCCGCAGCCAGGAACCAACGGTGGGAATCGCCCATCACGTTCAATCCCGAAGACCTGGGGATTGTGGCCAACATGAACCCGGACAAGGATGCCGAAGCAAACACACCGGACGAATAAGCAAACCAACAAAGAGGGGATCGATGCCCAAGATCGAGGATCTGTTCGCACAGGCGGACCGAATGGGGCTCAACGTCCAGGAAGCCTACCTGCCGGCAGGCTGCCAAGGCATCTACGACGACAAATCAAAGATGATTTGCCTTGACCCACGCATGAACCAGCGGCAGCAATTGTGCGCCCTCCAGCATGAGCTCATTCACGCGGAGCATGGAGACCAGGGATGCAGCCTATCATCCCTAATACGCAAGGCCGAGCGCAGGACCAGGAGAGAAACCGCATGCCGACTGATAACCCCGCTCGAATATAGGATTGCCGAAGCCGAATACGAAGGACAGTCCTGGAAAATGGCCTGCGAGCTGGGCGTCACCGTCCAGGTCCTCAAGGATTACCAGCAGTTCCTTGATGAATACGAGAAGACCACTCCCCTGCGCGGTCGCTGGCGCGATGATGTCTACGTCTGCTGACGCTTACATGCTCGGTGGCGGTGGAGGCGGTCCAGCCGACAGCCGTGGGACCGGGCGTGCGACAGGATGGCGCTCGATGAAGGGCTCCAGGAAGATCTCATCATGCTTGGGCGGAAGCTCCACGCGCATGTGGTAGACACCGGTTTTGTTGTCCTGCTGGATGTGCGCCTGGGTCACCCCGCCGCCTTCCGGCACCTGGAAGTAGTGGCGTGAGGTCTGCAACGGTGTGAGATAGCCGGCCGACTCACCGTCCAGCCACACTTCGATCGTAGGCCAGCCCTCGTAGCGGCCCTTCCGGATGTGCTCGCGGGTTACGATGACCCACATCCACGCGCCCTTGCCGTAGCGGGCGAACTGCTCCTGGTGCTTCCCACGTTTCGCCACGTCCACGCCGGCGCATTCCTCGATGTCGGCGATCAGGTCGCCGGCGGGCCGCATGTTGCAGGGCTCGCAGTCGAAAGCGGCCCGGTAACTGCGACGGAACCGTGCCTCCTGCTCCTCGACGCTCTCCTCATGGTCGGGCCTTGGCTCCACCCTGTAGCCCAGACGGCCCGGATGTTCGTCAGGACGCCCGCCATCCTCCGGTGACCGCCCTTCGCTGCCGTGCTTGCCTTTTGCCCGCTTGCCACTCCTCTTGATGGCCTGCACCAGGCAGTAGACGCCGAATATAAGCAGCGCCGCGATGAAGCCTACGGCCGGACTGGCTATCACCAAGCATGCGAAAAGGAGCCCTACGACTATGTACCCAACCTTTTTCACAACCGAATCATACCAACCACAGCTCCTGCTCGACGAGCTGCACATCATCCAGCCCTACCGGCATGACTGGAGCGAGGACGTGCTCGCCGGCGCATGACCCGACCACGCGCTAGGGTTTTGAGGGTATTGTACCGGGCATTGCGTGCCGGAGGAGGCGAAGGAGCACCACAATGGCAGCGGAAAAGCCTCAGCAAAGAAATCAGTCCACCGGATCGAGTGCCGGCTATATCATCGTGGCGGCTATATTGGTGACATTGATTGCCTGGGTATTTACAGGCTGCACTGGAAGCTCGTCATCGAAGACGGGGCCTGTCAAGGATTCGACCGCCTTGGTCCTGTGCAAGAAGGAGGCGAAGTCCGAAGCCAAATACGGGGTCGAGACAAGCACATTAGACACCGACATCACCCACGAGGGCGGCAATGTGGTCATCACCTTCAACAACGCGAAGATCGGAACCGCCTTCGGTTCGACCAGGACGCAGACGCTCAGGTGCGAAGTGAGCGGGACGGAGGGGTCACCCAAGCTGGAGGAGTTCGGCGCAATCGATTAGCCCACTCCCGCAATTCCCTGCACCGCTCCGGCGAGGCTTTTCACATACCGCGGGGGCCAGCCCTGCATGCACGACGAGCGGGGGCTTGCAAGGGTGCAGGGCGGAGCGGCGCACACGCAGGCAGACAGCACAGCTTCTCATCTCCCCGACCGAATACCGGATCGCCGAACGCATCTACGACGGCGACGCCTACCAGATAGCCTGCGAACTCGACGTTACCCTCCAAGTCACCCGGGACTATCAACAACTGCTGGAGGAAAAGGTCAAGCTCAATCCGACCGGCCGCAACTGTGCCTATGCGTGATGGGCGAAGCATACCTATGCACGATCGTTGCGGCTGAGGAGACAACTTTACCCTCCCTCAACCACAACGGTTGGATGATCATATGACCCTGTCCACTTCCTGCCTGATCCGGTCGGCATAGGCATAGATTCCATCCAGGGTCTCGATGGGCACCCTCTCACATTGCTTGTCTTCGCCGAATAGGCCGAGATACTTCTGTTTGGTGTTGAAATATAATCTAGCGATCGGTTTCCGGTTGTTGTCGTCGAGGAATATGGCACAATAGGCTTTCGCGTCACGCAAGGTGATTCTTGACGGATCCACATTCGAGCAGGCTATTGCCTTGATGATGTGATACGCGTCAAGCTCCTCTTCGGTCGTCACCACACCGTCCCGAGCCCCATCCCCACCATCTTCGCCATCATCTTCGCCATCATCTTCATCGACAGAAGCCGCCCCTGCAGCGTCGTCAAGGGCCGTGGACGTCACACCGGCCTTAACATCGTCAGCACCCAATGCGGTCTTAAGACGGTCGTTGACCTGATCGGATAGGAATTGCTTCAGCGCCTTGGCCACCAACGGCTGGAACTTCTCCATGACCGACGCATAGAACGCACCCTCATACACATGACCCGCGAGCAGCTTGACGAAATCCGGGGACGGATCCTTGAACTCCTCGCCTATGGCCCGTTTCAGGGGACCAACATACTTAAGCTCCTCGGCGCTGCTGGCTATGGAATCAAGGTCGAAATCAGGTTTGGTCAATTTCTGCAAAGCCGGGAACACAGTGGGATCGGCATCAAGAAGATCCAGGACCAAGAATGGTTTGGAGTCCATACGATTCGGCTCATCAATATCCATATAGAAATTCCATACCTGGCCATTGGTCAGTACAGCGATTCTGGCATCGGTGACGGCGAAATACCGGTACAACTGACTAGCGTTTTCCAAGCTCAGTGGACAACTGACCTTCTTGCACTCAATCAGTATCTGGACCTTCCCATCCCGGACCAGGGCATAATCGACCTTTTCACCCTTCTTCAGCCCGACATCGGCAGTGAATTCGGGAATCACCTCATTCGGATTGAACACGTCATAGCCAAGGACCTGACCGATGAAAGGCAAGATAAAGGCGTTTTTAGTCGCCTCCTCAGTCTCGACACCCCCCTTAAGATCCCGGACCTTGGCCGCAACCTGGCTGATGCTTTCCTCGAAATCCATAGTCGACTCTTTCCTCACCGGGCCAGTCCCCCGTAATGGAGATTCCCCGCATACCGCTGCGTACATAAGGAATCATAACAGTTGCGACTTTTACTATGCACGAATAGGAGGGTTTAAGCGAACGCCAGACACATTTAGGCTCATGCATCAGCGACACCCACACAATCGCCTGCGAACTCGACGTTACTCTCCAGGTCGTCACCGACTACCGGACATGCTCGATGAATACGGGAGGTCCATGCCCCTGCGGGTCGATTGGGATGAGACATCTGTGTCGGCGAGCTAATCGTCCGGGTCTTCGTCGTCGTTAGAGCTTACGACTTGCCCTCGATCCGCCTCCCCCGCCGCGAGCACACCGAGCCGGCGTTCGATGCGTTCGAGCCTTTTAGACACTGCTTCGACTTGTTCGCGGGTGACTTCAGTGGCCCTTTGCTCGTCGGCGCTGACCTCACCCACGATCCAGGACGCCAGGGTGGCGGTCACCACGCCGATCAGGGCGATGCCGGCCAGCATCAACGCGAATGCGATGATGCGGCCGGTGGGTGTCACCGGCGAGTAATCCCCGTACCCGACCGTTGTGATCGTCACGAACGCCCACCACAACGCCTCGCCGTACGACTTAATCGAGGAGCCCGGCGCGTACCGTTCGGCATCCAGGACCGCGAGCCCGCCGACCAGGACCAGCATCAGTACCGAGGCCGCCGCGTACATGACGATCCTGCCGCGTAAGGCCATGCCGCCCGTGCGATGCAGCACATTCAAGGCCGACAGGACCCGCAACACCCTTAAGGGGCGGATCATGGGCAGCAGCACCACCGCCAGGTCGAACAGATGATGCTTGATCCACTCCCACCTGCGGGGGGCCAGAGCCAGCGATACCAGGTAATCCAAGGCGAAAATAACCCATAGCGCGTTCATCGACCAGTCCGCGAGCGCGCCCATCCACCCGGTCGGCTCGGCCAGGATCTGCCATGCATAGATGGCTATGAACACCACGGACAGTACAGTCAAAGGCCATTCGGTGGCCTTCTCCCACTTCTCAAGTCTCACAGACAACAACTCTACCAACCGGCATCCAGCCGTAAAGGCACGATTGGAGCGAGGATGTGCTCGTAAGTGCGTGGACCGAGCGGGGTATCATGATTACGCAAGGCATAGTAGCCAGGAAAGGCGTCAGCATGGTATCTGTTAAAACAAGCTCTGGCACTGTATCCATTGAGGATGAAGCGGTTCGCATATTGTTCTCATGGTCATGTAAGAACGAGTTTTCTTTACCTACTGCATCGATTCCGATTCGTTGCCTGTCAAGCATTAGCATACGTTCGCATTTAGGCACCAAGTACCTCGTCTTCTCCACCACGTTTCAGGATGGCTCAAGATCGGACGCGAAACTCACCCCAAAGAACCCGTACACGCTTCCACTGCCAATGCTGAGGAAAAAAGCGGCCGATCGTTTCGTTAATGAGCTTTCGCCGATGCTGCCAGTTTCACCACTGCCTTTACCGGAATCTCTCAGGGTGGCTCGCAGGTATAAGGCCAAGCTATCCGATCAGTTCAAGAGCGACGGACGTATCGATGCGTTCATCGGTGAAGACCGCACGACCATCATCCTGTATGTGGACCATATAAGTGACGGCTCATTCGACAAGAAACTTGAAGGTGTCCACGCGTACCTTGCCAACGGGGAAGAGGCACACAAGAAAGTGTCGGCCGGCCGAGTCCTGGCTTTGGGCGTGCTTGCCCTGGCCGCTAAAAAGCAAGTCCAGGGGAGCCAGTTCGTAGTCATAGAAGGCCCAGACTTTGTCTGGACAGTGGAAGCCGGAGAGGGGTTAATCTCTGCGGCGGCGAAGTTCGCGGGCAAAGTGAACAACGCCGTCAGGCAATACGAGACCGCTCACCAGATAAGCGCTACACTAGCCCCACCGAATCCAGCTACGAGCAATCTCGGGAAACAACTAGAACAGCTGTCGGAATTACATTTTTCTGGAGCGTTGAGCAACGCAGAATTCAGTGCGGCGAAAAGCAGGCTTCTAGGAATTTAACGACGCCCCACGGGTTAGAGCAGGCTTCTCCTGTCCGTATCGTTGTGTCTGCTATGTTGGTGCTGTCATCGGTGACTGAGTGAAGGAGCGATCATGGGTGCGGATGATGGGACGAGCGTATTCCCTTCGGTGGGCGGCGAAGAGAGGACGACCGTCCTGCCACTTGCAACAGCGGAAACACCGGCTGGTGCAGTTCCCCCGCCGGTGCCGCCTGACGGCGGAAACCACAGCAAGCCCCGCGCCGGCAAAGGCAAACACAGGTGGAAAACGGTCGCCGCCGTACTGCTCGCCTTCCTCATCGGCATCGGCTTCGGCTCCTGCCGCAACACCGACCCCAAGGAGTCGCAGGCATACAAGGACCTGCAATCCGACTACTCGAAGACCCAGAACGACCTGCGCAGGTCACGCGCGCAACTGAAGGACGCCGAGAAGAAGGCGGACAAGGCCAAGGAGAAGGCCGACCAGTGGGACAAGGAGCAGGCGGACAGGAAAGCGGCCGAGCAGAAGGCCGACCAGGAGAAGCAGGCGCGGGAGAAAGCAGCGGCGGACAAGGCGGCGCAGGAGAAAGCAGCTGCCGAACAGGCCGCCCGGCAACAGGCCCAGCAACAACAGCAGCAGGCCGCCCAACAGCAAGCCCAGCAGCAGGCCCAGCCGCAGACGCGGTCACAGGGCACGGTCCACCGGGGCGCCTTCTGTTCGGGAGCCGGAGCCACCGGATCCTCCGACCAGAACGGCGCCACACTGACCTGCAGGACCGCCAGGGACGGCCGCCTGCGCTGGATGAACTAACAAGGAAAGAGGCAACCATGAGATTCGGCATGAGGAAACCCAGCGTCAAACGCTCGATCAGCGCACGCACCACCGGCAGGCTCAAACGCCAGGTGAAGAAAGCCATCATCCCCGGGTACGGCAGGAAAGGCATGGGCTGGGTCAAGAACCCCAGGAAAGCCGCCTACAACAAGATCTACCACAAGACCAGCTTCAGCCTCTGGGATTTATTCAAATAAGCCACCGCTGCCCCTCAAGGCCCCGCTTCGGCGGGGCTTTTCCTTTCCTCCACTTTCCGGGTGTCCAAGCCTTATTCGAACATATGTTCTATATGTGACGGATGTAATTTGGCTTACACATGGCTTACACAAGGAGGATACGATGACACTCGACGAGAGACGGATGGGCATCGAGAGCCCTACTGCCTACAGGATTCCTGGCACGCGCCTGACCCCCCAGTATGTGCTGGCCGACGCCAACTCCTTCTTCGCATCCTGTGAATCCGTCTTCGACCCGTCCCTGGCAGGGCGCCCGGTCGTCGTCCTATCCAATAACGACGGATGCGTGGTGGCCCGCTCCCCAGCAGCCAAACGTCTGGGCATAGTCAACGGAACACCATGGTTCAAGATCCGGGAGCGGGCCGATGCGGACGGGGTGGTGGCCCGCTCCTCCAATTATGAACTCTATGCTTCCCTCTCCCACCGGATGATGCACGTCATGGCCCGCTTCCTGCCGGAGCAGGAGGTCTACTCAATCGACGAGTGCTTCATGCTTTCCCTTTGGGACGACCAGCGGACCCAGGCCATCTGCACCGACCTGCGCACCGCCGTCCTGCGCTCGGTCGGCATCCCGGTCAGTGTCGGTGTGGCACCGACCAAGACCTTGGCCAAAGTCGCCAACCATTGGGCAAAGAACCACCCTTCCTCGGACGGGGTCACCCTGTGGAGCCGGGTGGCCACTGAAGACGGGGACCGGGCCCTGGCATCCGTGCCTGTCGGCGAAGTCTGGGGGGTGGGTCGGAGGCTGACCCGAAAACTAGAGAGCATGGGCATCCTGACCGCCTTGGACCTCCGACAGGCTGACCCGGTGATGATTCGCAGACGGTTCTCCGTCCTCCTGGAGCGCACGGTCCTGGAGCTGAACGGGCGACCATCCATCGAACCCGAGGAGGATGCCAACGACGGCGTGCGGAGGCAGCAGATTCTGTGTTCGCGCATGTTCTCACAACCGGTCACCGGATTCGAAACCCTCAGCCAGGCCCTGGGCGTCTATGCCCAGAAAGCCTGCTCCCACCTACGACGGCAGGGCAGCCTATGCTCCCGGGTGCGCGCCTTCTGCTCCTCCAGCCCATACACCAGGGGGCAATACTCCTCAGCGTCGGGCAGCATCGACCTGGAGGACCCATCCGACGACCCTCTGACCATAACCAAGGCGGCCCGGAAGGCCTTGGCCGGCGGCATTGACCCCCATGCCGAGTACATCCGAGCGGGGGTGGTCCTGGAAGGATTGCAGAACGCCGGAGGCTACCAGCCCTTGGCCGGCTTCGAAGCCGGCCGCGACCAGGGCCTGGGACCAGTCCTGGAGGAGGCGGCCCGGCGTTTCGGCCCCTTCCGGGTGGGCATCGGCTACGGAGGGGTGCGGGGCCAAGGTCAGCAGGACGACGATACCGGTGGCGAGTGGGCCATGAATCGGCGAATGCTCTCACCGCGCTGCACAACCCGTTGGGACGAGATGGCCACGGTTCATGCCATATGACCTGACCGGGCCGGCATCCGCTCCCTGCTCCGGACCGGCCAGAGCAAGAGCCAGAACGGCCAGCGGCTTGGCATTGGCCGCACGCAAGGCGAGGATGCACTGGCGAACGGTCGAACCCGTCGTGACGATGTCGTCCACCACGATTACCGACCGCCCGTCCACCCCCGATCCCCGTTTCACATGGATGCGTCCGCTCAGACGGCCGGCACGGGCTGTAGAACCATGTAACTCGACCGCCTTGCCCCTGACCGCCTCCATGACCAGAGCCGGGCAGGCCCGGGCGGGGCGTCCGGCCTTAGTAAAAGCGGCGGCCACCGCCCTAGCCAGCGGTAGCATATGCATCCGCCCCCGCCGCCGCATGGAGGCAGCCGAGGATGGGGCGGGCACGACCAGGATGGGTCCCATCGGCGCCCCGAACACCTGACCGGCATCGAGCGCCAAGTGGGACAAGGCCTCGCTCAGAGGGCCGGTCAGCTCCTGGTCATCGTGGTCCTTCCATCCCAGGATCGCCCGCCTGGCCGGGCCACGATACTTGGCGCATGCCAACCCTGGACCATGGAAAAGGCCTGCGACCGGAAATTCGTACCGTTCCATGAACAAGGCGGAGCAGGAAGGGCAAAGGACCTCGTCGGGCAGGTCGCAACCGGCACAGCCCCTGGGGAAGAGAAGGTCGCGAACCTCCCCGCATACCGCTGCAAGCATGGACCGCGACAGGCCAATAATGAGACTCATATCTCGAGGTTATGGAGAACACGGACCAAGCATCTAGCCGAACCAGGCCGTGTGGTCGGATGTGGCCTGCCGGCCAGGGGCCGGTCAGGCTCCCAGCAGGGGCTCCATGGCATCCAGGAGGGCCATGGTGTCGTCCGGGTCGCTGACCCGCAGGGCCATGGTTCCGGCCAGGGCGGCGGGATAGTCATTGCCGTCGGGATCCATCCTGTCCCCGACGAACACCATACTGTCCGCCGGAATGGACAGTATCCGCGAGAGCTGGCCGATAGCGTAGGCCTTGTCGATCCCCTTGGCGGAAATATCCACGCTGGTGGACCCACCCGAGCGCACCTGCAGGTCCGGCAGATCCCTGGCGACAGCCTGTGCCAGGGCGTTCTTGCGCTGGTTGGTCGGATCCCAGGCCTCCTTGGCCTCAACCGGGGCATCCTGGCCCAGAGCGGAGAACGTGATCTGGCTGCCCCGGTCCTCGATACGCGGCCCCCAGGTCCGCTCCTCCCAATCCCCCAGCTGGCGGGCCCGTCGCTCCAGGCTCTCCATTGCTGCGTGACGGGCTTCGGCGCTCAAATCGTGGGCGTAGACCTGCCGCCAATCCGAGCCGTCCCAACGGTAGTAGCAGGTGCCCGAAGTGGGCATGAGATGAAGTGACGACAAGTCGGCCTGCGCCGGCAGCGCATCCAGGACCTGATCCCTGAACTGCTCAAACCGGCCGCCCGATATGATCGCGGTTGAACGCAGGCGGGTCATTGCCGCGAACCGAGCCGCCATGCCCTGGTCCATCCGGGTCTTGGACCGAGCCAGCGTGGTATCGAGATCGAAGGCCAGAAGCCGCGCCTGGGCGCAGATAGCGGCCAGATTCACCCGCCGCCACGGCTCAACGGTCATGTTCGCTTCCTGTTGCACGCCCATGGAAGGCTCCTCCTCACTATGACGGCCATGCCGTCGCCGCCCGAACAAGCAGTATCCTAGCAAGCCTGCCATATCAAGCGATCGCGTTACGCTATGGCTTATGAACCCCGCACAAGCCCCCTGGATGCGCGGCTCCTACCGCGACTTGCACGGCCGTGGCATCCGACGCCCGACCTTCGGCGCCCGCCTGCCCCGGAGCCGTACGCGAGCAGGACTCTTCGACTCCATGGTGGCCGCCCAGATCAAACGCCTGGGTGAGGCCTGGCCCCAACTGGTTGGTCCTGTCCAGTTCGCAGTCGAGGATGTGCCCCCCTCGGACCCATTGCCCTGGGACGACGAACGCTGCGCACTCTCCCGGGCCTTCGTGCCTGGTCATGGCATCAGTGCACGCATCGTGCTCTACCGGTTGCCAATGCAGACCAAGGCACACAGCCGCTATGAGTTGGAACCGTTGATCCGCGATGAAATGGTCGCGCGCCTGGCTGAGCTTTACGGCCGCCACCCCGAGGACATAGACCCTTTCTGGGGCCAGTGAGCCGATGCCTTCCCTCACCGGGCCAGCGACCGGTCCTCCCTGGCGCTGACCGTCGCGGTCCGCGGCTGCAGACTCTGTGGCGTCACGATGGCAAGACCGGCCAGGTCGGCTTTCGAGACGGCTTCCACATCGACCCTCACTGCCCACGATAGGGCCTTGTCGCTGTCATCCAGCCGGGCGATCACCGCACCTGCACCCAGCTCATCCATACCAATGCCCAGCCCCTGATCCGCATCCAATTTAACGGTCTTGGAACCTGCACGCGTGCCCTTGGCGTCGAATCCCAGGATCTTGGCGGAGACCGTACGCGCAGTGGTGTTGAGCAGGAGGATACGTCCGCGGGCCTGGTCGGGCAAGGTCAGGGCACCGACACCGAGGGGGGGCTGCGGAGACAGCATGGCGAAATCGGTCTGGCCGCCGGATCCTGAACGGGACAATTCCGCAGTGGCCGAAACCGGGCCATCGGCCTCCACCTTCAAACCCACAGCATCATCCGGAGCCTGGCCCAGGCCGATCACCCCCACACGGCCACCGGGCAGATTGGCCTCCTTCGCTTTCACCGGTCCGGAAGCGGTAACCCAGAAAGCCTGGATGTGGGCCCGGCCACGGCTCATCAGGAGCAGTTGGGCCTGATCACCCCCTTCCACGCCCGGCAGGAATGCCTCCCGGGCAGGCGGACCGGCTTCACTGGCAAAGTCGGAACCCCGGGCTTCGTTGCCGGACATGGAGGTGAGGCGTACCACTGCGCAGACCGGTGCATCGCTGCCGGTCAGATGCACATAAAGGCCGGCCTGGTCGGGCGCAGCGGCTGCAAGATCGTAGGTTGCCTCCCCTCCGGCTTTGACCGTTACCGTTCCACGGGTGTTCAACGACAGCGCACCCCCCGCTTTCGTCCCATAGGCTTCCAGGTTGACCGAGGCCGCCTTGGTCGAGGGGTTGAAGACGACGAGCTGCTGGGCCCAGCCTTTTTGGGTCGCCGGCAGGAGGAAATCATGCTCGAAGGCGGCTGGAGTGCAGGAGGCCGCCTGGACACCGCGCAAGTCGCCGGAGGTGGCCCAGGACACGGTGGCGGCCGCCGTGCCTGCGCCGACCGAGGCCTTCAGCAACCGTGTGGTCTGCAGACTGGCGTTTTTGTCGGCATTGCCCGTGGCGGTTTGAACCTGGTCGTCGTCACCGGGGTCCGTATCCTGCAGCCGTATCGGTTTGCGCCCATCCAGACCGGTGGCTGTAGACGAATAGACCGGACCGAAGGCGGCGTACCGCACAGATGAGGCGATATCGCCCTCGTCTGGCTTGACCTCGCCGAATCCTGCGGCATCCGCCACCTTCATACGCGAAGGACAGTAGGTGGTCAGGTTCAACTGACTGATCCTACGGGCGCCGGAGTCGGCACTCCGGCCTTGGTCCACCAGTGCCGGGAGTGGTTCAAACAAGACAAGGGCCGAAGCCAGGGCAAGGACCACCAGAGCGGACACCGACGTGACCAACACGGTTTTGACCATGCTCCCACGACTGCCGACAGTGGCCTTCTCGGCCTTGGATGTGGTCTCGTTCGCGTTCATGCCGCACTCCTCTCCATGAATGACCACCGAGGCAGGGCGACCAGGCAATAGGCAGTCAGAACCAGGGCCAGGCTCCAGAGCCAGACCGGCCGCCACCAAAGGTCCGCAGCCGATCTCTCCCCCTCGAGGGGGATCCCCTGATGATCCGGATCGGACACGGTGAGACGGAAGTAGGTTCCGGTGGGCCCTGTAACCACTTGCTGCGTACCATCGGATCCGGTGATGTTGGCGGTCAGTTCCTCGACCGTTGAATCCAGGCCTTGTCCGTTGCCCTCCCCACGTTCCGCGGGTACGAACACGCCGCCGAATCCTAGGCGGCCGATTGATGCGATCGCGTCCGAATCCGCATTGGAAAGCAGTGCCGCGGCTGCGGAAGCCAGTTCGTGGTCGGCCCGACGTTCCTGACCGTTCAAGGGGAGGGCCCTGGCAGCCGCCGAAGAGTCGATCAGGTCACCCCTGCCGGTACGCATGCTGGCGAACCCGACCTGCCGGTCGCTGACTGGAGCCAGAACCAGGATCCGGTGAGCCGGCGAGCGGTTGAGGTAATCGACGGCCACCATAGGCAGACCGGAACGATCGGCCACAAGGCGCGACCGGTGCCCAGCCGCCAGCCCCGAGGCCCCAGTGCCGGCGAGGACGGCAAGCAAGACGAGCGTGAGGCAGATCCTGGCCATCCGTCCCATGGACCAGCGAGAGCCTTGGGCCTTGCCGTCGGCGGCCCCGCCATCCGGTGAAGCCCCGACAGCGACCTGGCCGCCCGCGGGAACTGGCCGCGATTCCGAGAATTCGGTGGCTTGAACCGGTGCATGGTCGGCGGGATGGCGGACTTGGCGAGTGGCAACGGCCGTGTCAAAGGGTCTGACGGCGCCCCCAGCGACCATCGATACGCAGGCCAGAAGCCCAAGGAAGGCAAGCAGAAGACCAGGCAGGGGCGACCCCGCCGCAGTGCCGGACCAATCCTGGGCGACCGCCACGCGAGAAGAGACCAGGCACAAGGCCGCACCTACGATTGCAAGGAACCACATGAGTCGGGAGACACGGGCGATGGACGGCAGGCAGAGACTGACCAGGGCTATGATCACAACGATGACCACAGCCGCACACAAGCCTAGACCCCCCCAGTCGTTCGCGGACAGCCAGGAGGACGGCCCCCCCGATAGGTCCAGGCCCAGCAGACGTGTGATCAGCTTGAAGAGACTGGAGGCGTGGGGTCCACCGAAGCGGGACGGGGACGCCAGGGTGATATCACCGAACAACTGCCGCCAGCCCCCCTGCCTCAGGCCAGCAACGGCCTTGACCAGTGTTGGTGCCATTGCCAGTGCTGCGGGCACGGGGATCAGGACCAGCATGGTCCGATGGCCTACCACCAGAACGGTGAACAGGACGAAAACCACCACCAAAGCCAGCAGGAGCTGCGGCTCCGCCAGGACCACACAAGTGAAGCACAGGGCCGCGCAGGCGGCGGACCGGACCGAGGGATGCGGCCGCTCAGGCTGCTCGGTCAGGTACATGCCCACGGCGCGGAAGGTGAAAGCAAAAGCGGCGGGCAGGAAAGCCAGAACCACCAGGAGCGGCAGGTCACCGTCGGCATATATGGGCAGGGCGAAGGCCAAGGCTGCCCAGAGCAAACCTGCCAGGGCCCGAATGGGGTTGGAACGAGTGAAGATGCCAGCCAGGGCCCAGAAGGACAGGGCGGCCAGCGGCAGGCACAGGAAGAACAGCAGCCCCACAGCCACCGACAACCGGCCGCCGGTGAGCAGGGCCACCGGCAACAGAAGCAGAAGGAAGGGCGTGGGCGCGGCCGGTACCCCCAGACCCAGACCCCAGGTCCACGGGACCGTGGCCGAACGGGCCAGCTGCCCCAGACCCGCGGCCGTTCCTGGCAGATATTCCGACGACAACTGACCACCTGAGAACAAGCCCTTGATGACCGGCCAGGCGGTCCAGGCGGTGAACGCCAGGACGGACAGGACCATGCCCATGGCCCAGCACAGACGGATTCGCAGCTGCCTGCGCAGATGGGCCCGGGCCAGGTTTGACATCAGTGGATGAGCCAATTGGGCTTCATAGGCCTTGCTGCGCGCCCGCCATTGCCTGATCTGCGGACGGGAGGCCTGCAAGGTCTCCAAATGACCCATCGAAGTGCGCGATACGCGCGACAAGTGCCGCCGTGCCGATAGAAGATGTCCCGAGTGGGCAAGCACCCGCCAGGGCGAGCAGAGTTCACAGGCTGCTGCATAGGGCTGTTTGGCGGTCAATCGAGCACCCGCGAACCAGAGGGCGGCGAAAAGCCGTATGATCCATATGAACGGCCAGGCCAGCGGACTATGACCACTGTACAGATATGTCTCACGGGCATCGATGACCTGCATGGAGCTGTCCCTGGGGGTGTCCTCCAGTCCCCCTTCGCCCCCCTTGCTCCGCACCCCTTCGAAACGGGCGCGGCGGTGGCCGATCCTGGCTCCTGGCACAATCACCACCCTTCCCCCTGACAGGCAGACCCGTCGGGAGAAATCCATGGATAGGCCGAAGGTGCTCGCCCAGGAACCCAGGCCGGACATGGCCGAGACGGTCTGCAAGGGCAGCAGGGCCCCGGCCAGGCTGACAGCGAAGACGTCCCGGCGGCCGTCATACTGCTCCTGGTCAGGCTCTCCGTCCACCACGAGGCTGTTCACGCCCCCCCGTACCGCATACAGGCCGACGTTATGCAGCCCTTCCCCCCTCCAGTCGAGCTGCTTGGCACCCAGTAGCGATGCGGTCGGCGTATCCCTCCAGGTCCCCACCAGGGCCTCCAGGCAATGCGGGTCCAGAGGGCGCGAGTCGTCATGCAAGAGCCAGAGGGCACGAACGGTTTGGGGGATATGGGCATAGCCCAGGGCCCTGCGAATCGCGTCCCCGTATGATTTGGCTCCATGGGCACGGACCACTTCGATGCTCACCCGGTCAGGCGGAAGCGACCCGTCCGCCGGCTGTTCGAGGGCGAATTCGGCGTACAGAGGTTCCTTGGTCCGGCCCGAGCAATCGGCGATGATGACCAAACCGGGCAGGAGGCGCTGTGTGAACACAGCGTTCAGCGTTGCCTGCAAATATGCCAGGTCGCTCTCAACGCTCACCAAGGCGGCGACAGAAGGCTCCACCTCCTGACCGTTCGACCGGTGGCGGGCGGCCAGGACATCGGAGAGAACCTGGTGAACGTCAGTGGACGTGGAAGAGGGCAAAGTCATAGGGACCAGTCTACGCAAGGCCTTGTCCCAAGCTTCCGGGCCCATGGTTCTTGCACAGTTTTCACATTGTCCCCCCACTTCCTGCGCGAACCCAGTCATGGAGCGGACTTGGCAGGCACAAACGTCGGCCGGCAATCAACCCAAGGTGCCGCATTTGAGCCCGGGGTGAGGATACGAAAGCAGACAGGGGCAGCCCACGTCATACAATTATCAACAGCATGCATGTGAATGCCCGTGGCCGAGCCATGGCTTCTCGGGCGGCACAAGGACAGGCGCGGTGACCAGGAAGGCGTAAATGTGACCTCACACAAAGAGAACACCCACGACCTGCCCAACATCAAGGGGCGCGCCTCATCCGGCCCGAAGCACTCGCTCGGCTTCCGTGTCTCCCACCGTGTGCGCAGGGGCATAGCCATGGGATTGTGCGCAGTGGTCGCGTTCGTGGGTACCTTTGTGGCCGCCGCCGCGGCGGAAATCCTGGGAAGCATCAACGTCGTCCCATCCATCAAAGCCGCCAAGCCGGGCTCCGGGAATCCCAAGCCCGAGGACATCTACAAGGGCAGGACCCTCAACGTGCTCATCCTGGGCCAGGACACCCGGGCCGGTGCAGGAAACGCCGCAATCGGGGGAAACGACCCGGATGACGCCGAGAACCACCAGTCCGACACCGCCATGGTGGCCCAGATCGCAGCCGACCGCTCATACATCAACCTGGTGCCCATCCCCCGCGACTCCATGGTCAATGCCCCAGCCTGCACAACCAGCAACGGAGGCACGATCCCTGCCCGTCGCCACGTCATGTTCAACTCGATCTTCGCGACCGGCTACCAGCAGGGTGGCGACGTGGCCTCGGCCGCCTCATGCACGCTCACTGCAGTGAACGCCCTGACGGGCTTGGACATCCAGCAGTTCGTCGTCGCCGATTTCAACGGGATGAAGGATATGATCGATGCCCTGGGCGGTGTGGACATCTGCATCCCCAACGACACCTGGGACGGGTATACCGGTCTGAGAGTGAAGCGCGGCCTGCAGCATCTGGACGGGACCCAGGCGACCCAGTACGCCCGCATGCGGCATGGATCCGGATCGGATGGGTCCGACATCATGCGCACCACCCGCCAGCAGTACCTGGTGAAGTCCCTGATGAACGAGGCGCACAGCAAAGAGGTGTATTCCAATTTCAGCAAGATGTTCCAGCTCGCCAAGACCTCACTGTCCGCCCTCCAGCTGAGCGAAGGCCTCGGCAACCTCATGACCCTGTACGGTCTGGCCGACAGCCTCAAAAACATCGACGCATCCCACATCTATTCGCGCACGCTGCCGGTGACCCCCGACGTCAACGACAGCAACAGGGTCGTCTGGACCTCGGATGCGACGGAGGTCTGGGAGACGCTCAAGGCCGAGAAGCCCCTGACCAACGAAGCCATGGACAAGGAAGACGAATCCACCACCGGCCCACAGACACCCCAGGCACAGGCAGATCAGCAGGCAGCTCCCCAGTCTTCGCCCAGTCAACAGGCCCCCGATCCCAGGACAGGACTGATCAGCAAGGACGGCCAGTTGATAGATCCGGTCACCGGAGGCATCGTGGACCCGGATGACGGCTCCATCCGCGACGCCGCCACCGGCCAATACATCGGCATCGCCGACAGATACCTGTCCGTCACAGTATGTGCCGTTCCTGCGCAGAAGTAGCCCGGCGCAGAAGGACTGACGGAAGTGACATGTTAAGTCTGATTGCTAGAGAACCGGGGGCGAGACAAGGGGATGGAGCCTGATGAACCAGCGAGGCCACGGCCAGTCGTCTCCCACTGAGGAGCCGCCTTCCTTCCTGCCATCCAGCAGTTCCCAGCAGCTTCGCCGCCAGACGCGTAAAGCCAAGACCATCCAACCGGTCCGGTCGAGCACCCATGCACGCAAGCGCGGCGGCCGACAATCAGCACAGGAGCCGCCGGCCTTCTCCCCCAGGCGCTCGGCATCGGGCCCCACCGCGCCTGCGCCCAGAAGGACAGTCAGACGTTCCAGCGGCTCTTCAAGGCAAGCCTCGGCACCAGCCGCCCCGCTACGTGCAGGCGGCAGACCGCCCGCAACCCCCCATGCCGCCGTCAGCCTCAGGCGGTCCGGTGGCCATCGTGCCCGTAAGACCCTGGCAGCGCTCCTTGTTCTGATACTCGCCCTGACAGCGGCAGGCTGCTGTTATGGCTGGTACTGGGTCGACCACCAACTCAAGCATAAGGACATGCTCACCGGCATGGACGCAGGCCCTGCCACTTCATGGCTCATCCTGGGATCGGATGAGCGCGATGGCACACAAGGCACGGGTTCATCCGACGACACGCCTGGCTTCCGTACCGACACGATCCTAGTTCTGACCAAGCCCAAGCGCGGTCCGGCGTCCTTGGTCTCCGTGCCCCGCGACTCACTCGTCTCGCTCGACGGCCAAGGCATGAAGATCAACGCCGTGGCCAATCTGTCGGGTTACCCGGCTCTTACAGGCCGGGTGGAAGCCATCACCGGCAACAAGATCGACCACACAGCCCTGATCAGTTTCGGTGGACTGGAAGGGGTGGTGAACGCCATCGGTGGAGTCAACCTGTGCTATGACCAGACCGTCCAGGACCCCTATTCGGGCCTCAACTGGACCGCCGGTTGCCACGACGTGGACGGTGGCAACGCACTCGCCTTCTCCCGTATGCGATACGCCGACCCGAAAGGCGACTTCGGCAGAGCCGAGCGCCAACGGATGGTTATCGGGGCGATCGCACAGAAAGCAGCCTCCCCCGCGACCCTGAGAAATCCCTCGACCGACATCAAA
This sequence comes from Bifidobacterium xylocopae, assembly GCF_003315615.1. Classification (GTDB taxonomy): domain Bacteria; phylum Actinomycetota; class Actinomycetes; order Actinomycetales; family Bifidobacteriaceae; genus Bombiscardovia; species Bombiscardovia xylocopae. Next base: position 173,811 of record NZ_PDCH01000001.1, on the reverse strand, counting down.
CTGGCCAAGGCCGCCCTCGGGGCAATCACCGTGGACGAGGAAAGCAATCCATGGACCCTCTACCACATGCTCCTTGCCTTCCGAGACGCATCAAGCCCCAAGGGAGTAACCGGCTCGGTATATTGGACGGACCCCGATTATGAGCCCGACGGTCTGGGGTCCACTGTCCTGCTCAATGACAAACGTAACCTTGATCTCTTCGGCCAATTGGCGGAAGGCCGTCATGAACCCGGTACCGTAGGAGGCATGTGATCACATTCCCGCTCGGCCCGGATACATTCGACCACAGACCGCTGTCCGGCTGGACCTGCCCGTATGTGCGGCGCAGGATTGTGACCCATGGAGAAAGCACGAAGAAGGCACAGTCCTGACGGTGCCGTTGAAGGCAGCGGAAGCCAAGATCACATCATAGCCCTGCGTATGGTAGGGCAGATAGCACCCGTCTTCGCCCAGGTCGGCCTCGTCGTCATCATGCTCTCCCAAGGCCGTTGGCTCTATGCCGCCCTCCTCGTACCAAGTCTGATAGCCTGTCTCGCGGTCGCACTCGCCGGATACCTTGGGCAACGTCGTGAGCGGAGGACAACTACCGACCCATCCTTGTGCGGAAGTGCAGCCGACCCCGGATCCAAGGCGTCCCATGAAGACCCATGCCACGTCTTCAGGTCCCTGTCCGCACCTGCGCTGGAGGATATCCTGCCCGGACAGAAGGCCAGGCAGACCGGCGGTGCCCAATGGCAGGGCATCGTGCAACATTGGCTCTCACAGGGGCTTGAGCCAGGGCCCGACGTACAAGCCGAGGATGCGGTCATAGGCGTATGCGCCGACGGCCCCTTCGCGTTGAATCTGCCCAGGGAGGGCCCCCATGCGCTGGTGGCCGGCACCACCGGCTCCGGTAAATCCGTCCTCCTCCAGGCATGGTGCCTGGCACTGGCCTGTCGAATTCCGCCCAGCCGCCTCAACTTCGTCTTCCTGGACTTCAAAGGCGGATCGGCCTTCAACCAGCTCAGTCGACTGCCCCATACCGCCGGATCGGTCTCCGACCTTGACCTGGACCATGCTGTCCGGGCCATAGCAGGCATCGAACGCGAGCTCAAACACCGGGAACGTCTCGTGGCGGCCGAAGGGGCCTGTGACGCCGACGACCTGCGTGTGCCCCCCGCCCGCCTGATTGTGGTGATCGACGAATTCCAAGCCCTTCGCCAGCAGCTGCCTGACTCCATGGAGCATCTGATTCAGCTCGCCTCACTGGGCAGGTCACTGCGCATGAATCTGATCGCCTGCACGCAGAACCCAATGGGCCAGGTGAGCCCCCACATGAAGGCGAACATGAATCTGAACATCAGCCTAAGGGTGCGTGAGCCCATCCAATCCATGGAGCTGCTGGGAACGGGCTGCGCCGCCGACATCGGCCCGGAGATGCCCGGTGCCGGCTTCTGGTGCGCCGGTGGGCACCCGCAGGCCTTTCGCTGCTCCCCCTGCCAGGCGACCGGCAAGGTGGTGGACCAGGTACTCATGGCCGCCGGCTTCATCGGCATGAAACCGGCCGCCCCCCTGTTCACCTCACCACTGCCTAAGGAGCTGCCGGCCGGCCACCTGTCCCGGCTCGGCCGCCCAGTCTGGCAGGACGGTCATCCCCTCCTGCCGATCGGTCTGGAAGACGACGGTGTCGGGATTGCAGCATGCCTTCTGCCGGTCCAAGGCAACATCGCCATCATCGGAGGTTCCGGCAGAGGCAAGAGCACCTGCCTGATGACGGTTCAGACCCAGTTGGCCAACTTGTCCGGCCAGGACAGCTCCACGTCTTTCCAACTCACCTGTGTGCAACCGTCTTCGCAGGGATTCCGCAAACGTCGCATCAAACCGCGTCAATACCGGCGCGAATGCGGGCTGGAGGCCCTTCCAGGCCCACCCCGCCGGATTTGGCTGGTCGATGGGGCCGACAAACTGCTGGAACCCTTGAGCCAGGAGCCCATGGCCGTTCAAGTCCGGCAGGCGCTAGAGGATCCGGGGACCGATACAGTCCTCACCGTTGAATCCGTCCGTTCCCTACGCCGCCTAGAACTTTTCCCTGTCCAGGTCGTGTTCCCCTCCGGGGAACGGGGCACAGACCTGATGTCAGGCATTCCTTCCCGACTGCAGGCCATGATGAGTGCCGAAGACGCTGCTACACCTGGGCGGGCCGTCCTGCGCAATCGGGGTTCCACCCACCTCATCCAGTGCGCGCCCTCAGGCAAATCCGCAAGCAAGTCTTGAAAAGTCGGCCTAATCGTGCTTCCCTATAATAAGTTTGATTTTTCACAGACGATGGAAGGCAGGGGAACAGCAAGCATGAGCAGCGCATTCGATTGGCGGGCCAAGGCCGCGTGCCGCGACAAGGATCCGGAACTCTTCTTCCCGGTCGGGAACACAGGTGCAGCCTACCAGCAGATTGAGGAGGCCAAGGCCGTGTGCCGCACCTGCGAGGTGATAGATGCCTGCCTGAAGTGCGCCCTGGACACCAACCAGGATTATGGCGTATGGGGCGGCCTGAGCGAGGATGAGCGCAGGGCCCTTAAGCGCAGGGCCATGCGGGCCCGGCGTACACAGGCCATGCAGCAGTCCTGAACGGGGATTTAGGCGGCACTTTTACGAATCTGTACAACATGTGGGGGTCGACGACACGATTGTCGTCGACCCCCACATCGTCGTCATACCTGCTGCGGGTCTCAGCGGCCTTTTTCCCCGGCCTTCTGCCCGACACGCAGCCTGATGTCGATGGTCACCCGGGTGCCGCCGTCCCGCCTGGGACCCCACCGCACGGTGCCCCCGAAATCATTGGTCACGAATGTGTTGATGATCTGCGTGCCCAGACCCGAACCCGACGGACGGGCCTGTCCGGCGTTGGACTCCGTGTCGTAACCGTTTCCGTCGTCCTCGACAACCACGTTCAGGTTGTCACCACCACGACCGACGGATATGGTGATGTGGCCCTCTTTGCGACCTTCGAAACCATGCTCCACGGCGTTGTTGATCAACTCGGTGAGCACCAGCGACAGTGGCGTGGCGTCCTGCGCGGGCATCATGCCGAACTTGCCGATGTAGGAGATGGAGATGTGCTGGTCGGAAGTGGTGGCCAGGTCCACGCTCAGCTTGAGCAGGTTGGCGATGACCTTGTCGAAATCCACGATCTCATCCGCCGTCTGGCTCAAGCCTTCGTGCACGACCGCTATGGTCTGCACACGCCGCTGGGCCTCCTCAAGCTCCTTACGCACCTCGTCTGACTTGGTCCGTCGGCTCTGCAGCCGCAGGAGGGCGGAAACGGTCTGCAGGTTGTTCTTGACCCTGTGGTGAATCTCCGAAATCGTGGCGTCCTTGGTCTGCAGCTCGCGTTCCCGCCGCCTCAGCTCGCTCACATCCCGGCACAGGACGATGCCGCCCACACGGCCCTCCTCTCCGTACAGGGGCAGGGAACGCATGGAGACGGCAGAGCGGTTGACCACCAGCTCGGAATCCACAGCCGCCTTACCGGTCAGCACCAAAGGCAGGGACTCGGGTAAGGGGTCGTTCTGCCTGATGAGGGAAGTGCCGATCTCGCTCAGGTACTGTCCGGGCATGGTCTCCACAGAGCCCAGGCGACGGAAGCAGGAAATCGCATTCGGTGATGCGTACCGCACGATTCCGCCGGCGGTCAGGATGATGAACCCGTCAGCAACGCGGGCATTGTGCCGCTGGTTCATGACCGAATCGGAGTAGGGGAACTGCCCCCGAGTGACCATCTCGAACAGGGCCTTACCTGCATTGATGCTCTCCCCCTCATAGCGGCCGTTGGACTCGCGGGTGGCCATATTGGTCTCGCGGGCGACCAGGCCCAGTGTCTTACCCTGGTGGCGCACCGGCGCGTACACGTCGCAGACCGTGGCCTTCCCTATCGTGCGCATCTTGTTCGACCGGAGCACGGTCCTGGCATCCATGGCCGCATCCAACTCAGCCTTGCGCTCCTCGGGAAGCAGGTCACCGACCACGTCCTCGGTACGCAGGGACATGACAGTGGATGGTCTGCACTGTTCGGCCACCACATAGCGTCCATCCTTGCGGCGCAGCAGGAGCAGGAGGTCAGCGAAGCACAGATCGGCGACCACCTGCCAGTCTGCCACGAGCAGGTGGAGCCACTCGCGGTCGGCCTCGTCAAAGTCCTGAAAGCTTGCGAGTATCTCGGAAAAATCAGCCATAGCCAACATCATAGCCAAGCGGGGCACCCACGCGACAGGCCCCGTCTCCATGGGCTGAACGCCGGGAACGACCTGACCTGCAGACCGGTGAACGCCTGGCGATAGACTGAAGACGAACAGGCATGCCCGGGTTGTCGACCGAGCGGGGGCACCAAGGAGCTAGGAGAAGGATGGCCGAAACACCCGGAAAGGGAACCGATGAACGCGGTATGGTCGAACGCAGCCAAGGTCGACGAGCGCTGCCGGATGCCCGGCACTGGAGCGAACCGGACCATGAAGCGTATCCGAAGGATTCCGGGGTAGGCAAACAGGCCAATGCCAGGGAAGGCTCAAACCGGGCCGCAAACGCTACAGGAAGTGGTGCCCCACGGATCGCAGGCAGCCCCATCGCTGCAATCGCACGCAAGGTACGCTTGGACGTGCACGGCCGACCCAAACCCCTGATGCGCGGTTGGATTCATGCCGCCGCCACGCCATTGGCGATGGCATCAGGCATCGTGCTCATCTGCATCGCACCAGGGACGGGACTCAAGTGGGCCTGTGCGGTCTTCATGCTGAGCTCGATCGCCCTGTTCGGCAACTCGGCCCTCTACCACCTGGGTGACTGGTCCCCACGCGTCACAGACGTCCTGCGGCGGCTGGACCATGTCAATATCTTTCTGCTGATCGCCGGCACCTATACACCGGTCTCCTTCGCTCTGGACCATTTCTGGCGCAAGGTCATCCTGTTCGGCATCTGGTCTGCCACACTGGTGGTCATGTTCATCCATGTGGTCTGGATCAGCGCACCACGCTGGCTCTACACTTCCGTCTATGTGATCTTCGGTGTGGCCGGGGTGGCCTTCCTGGACCTGTTCTGGCGTTCGGCCGCCGCCGGCCCAGCGGTGGTCTGGCTGCTCATAGCCGGCGGCCTGTGCTATATCGCTGGTGCCATCGTCTATGCCCTACGTATGCCGGACCCCTGGCCACGGACCTTTGGATTCCATGAAATCTTCCACTGCGGCACTGTCGCCGGCTACGCCTGCCATGTGGTGGCTATCTATCTGGTGACCTGCCATCTGATGTGACGGAAGGACATCCGTTGGCCCTACATGCGCGGTACCTACGGCCGGACCCCGTCAATGGCATTGATGGCATTCCCCAGGGCCGTTAGGCCCCGGTTGGTCACTTCAGAGGCTGTGCGTCCTTGACCGTCACCTTGATCTCCTTGCCGGATGGTGCGGCGTATGAAACTTCGTCCCCCTTCTTATGGCCCATGATCGCCGCCCCAATCGGCGACTCCGGGCTGATCACGTCATAATCGGTGGCCACGGCTATATCACGTGATCCCAGCACATAGACCTGGTCGCTGCCGGCCAGGGTCAGCGTCACGACCGAGCCGTTGCCGACCGTACCCGCTTTGGGGGCCGTCAGGATCTTGGCGTTGCGCAGCTTGACGATCAGCTCATTGATTCGTCCCTCGTTCTTGCCTTGCTCCTCACGTGCGGCCTGGTAGCCACCGTTCTCGCTCAGGTCTCCCTCGGCGCGCGCAGCGGCGATGCGCTCGGTGATCTCATCCCGGTACTCCCCCTGCCGGTGCTTGAGCTCGTCCTGCAGCTTGTCGTAAGCCTCCTGGGTGAGCAGAATAGTCTGTTCTTCAGCCATCATGTTCTCCTTTGCTGTTCACGTATGAACGCTTATCGCGAGCGCTCCCTAAACGCTTCCGATGTCATCGCCCTACGGCCGGTGACATCACGGTTTGTTGTCCCCCTACGGCGTGTTCCATGCCGCCCCCGCCACATTCGCCCCCCGGGCATCTGCGCACGGTTCGGATGAATATCAAAAAAGCGCCGGTACTGACCGGCGCCCGACGGTCAGGATGTCAACGGGTGGAGATGATATCCACCACAAAGACAAGCGTGTCCTCACCTCCGATGCCCGCCTGGGGCATTCCCCGGGTCCCATAGCCATACTGAGGAGGAATGGACACCACGAGCCGGGAGCCTACATTGTGGCCCGGCAAACTCTGGTCCCAGCCCTTGATCACCTGCCCAACGCCGATGGCGAAGGAGGCGGGCTGATGACGATCGAAGGACGAATCGAACGGCGAATCCGAACCCCAGACCAGACCGTGGTAGTTGACGGTGATTGTGTCGCCCTTGCGAACGAGCGGGCCATCGCCCTCCACCAACTCGGCCACCCGAAGCCCGTTCGGTGCGTCGCCCGTGAATTCAACGGTCGGATACGCGCCGAAGTCGGCGTTGACCTCCGGCATGCCCTCTGCTGTCATGACTGTCCTCCGTACTTGCGATTCAAACCCAGGATACCGGTTCTCATCATTCCTTACCAATCGCGAACCGACCCTGCCGGTCGCCGACGTGCCCCGGGTGGGTATCGAACCCACACGCCCGCAAGGGCGGCGGATTTTAAGTCCGCTGCGTCTACCGTTCCGCCACCGGGGCCTGGCTCATGGGGTCACTATACCCCATGAGCTGAACAGGGGGACGGCCCTCCCTCCAGGAGCCTCCGACCAAGGTCGAGGACGATGCCATCCAACAATCCGTGCTCCGATGCCACGAAATCCGTGCCCAGACCAGGCGCCTCCCGCCGCAGCCGGTCCAACAGCCGGTCCAGGACCAAAGCACCCCCGCCTATCACATCCACACGGCCCGGATGTATGGCCTTGAGCCCCGCCCGCTCCTGCCTGTTCATGGCCAGGATCCGCCCGACAACTCGGCGTATTTCGGACACCCTCACCCTGGAACCATCCACCATACGGGGGTCGTAGGCTTCGAGCCCCATAGCCAGGGCGCTCATCGTCGTGACCGTGCCCGAAACCCCGATGAGTGTCCTGACCTCCCTGACGGGCACCGCCTCGAAGGCGGCATCGACATGCCGGTCGATGTCCTCCAGGGCGGCTCGGATCTGCTCGGCGGTGGGTGGATCGGAGAGCAGGTGCCGCTCGGTCATACGCACCGAACCGATATCCATCGAATAGGCGGCACCCGCTTCGTCGACCGGGGACCGGCGGCCATCGCCTCCCATGACCAGCTCCGTGGATCCACCACCCAGATCGGTGACCAGGTAAGGGGGCTCAGGAAGACCCGCGGGCTGTCGGATGGCCTGCATGACGCTCACAGCCCCCAGGAAGCTCAGCCGGGCCTCCTCGGAACCGGCAATCACCTCCGGTCGCACGCCCAGGATGGATTGGATGCCTTCCTCGAACTCGTCACGGTTGGCGGCGTCGCGACTGGCCGACGTAGCGACGAACCGCAGGGCATCGACAGGCCGACCATCCAGAACCTGTTTGAATTCCCGGGCGGCCCGCCAGGCACGCTCCAGAGCCTGGTCGGAAAAGCGGCGATTGCGGTCCACACCCTCCCCCAGGCGGATGACGCGCATGAGACGGGGGGCAAGTGGATGCAGACCGGTATGGTCCACCTTTGCCAGCAGGAGCCTGATTGAGTTGGTACCACAGTCCACGCCCGCGACAGTAACCGCGTCCATGTCATGCACCCCTATCCCTTGTCCGCATATCCTCCATTACGCCCCACCGACGGCGGCACCGCATACCAGCACCTGTTGTATGACAATCGGAGCGACTCAACCCTGCATGATCCGGACCGACCCCCAGGGTTGCGCACAACGACAGACAGCGGGGTCGAACCGGTTCCGGACCTCTTCAAGAGCCCGGTCACCGATGGGGTTGACGCCTGGACCCATGACGAGCGATTGGGCGGTGAGCGCATGCAGGCACTTGACCCTGACCGGCATACCGCCGGCCGAAATGCCTTCGATATGGCTCTCATCGTCGCCCAGACGTTCGGCCAGGGCCGAGCGGAAGGCCAGATAGGTCTGATGGGCGCGCCGATACGCAGCACGCAAATCGGCATCCGTGGCCAGTCGAGCATTCCAGTCGGCCATTCTCCCATCCGCCTCAAGCTGGGAAATAGTCTTCACGGCCTCCGGTGCGGTCAGATAGCAAGTGGTCGGGAACGGTGTACCCCCCGGCAGCAGGGGACGTGTGACAACGGCAAGGGGATTCCCGCAGACACAACGGGCACCGACAGCGACGATGCCTCGCGGGTAGCGGCCCAACTGTCCTTCGACCACCGCCACCTCGTCGGCGCTGGCCCGACGGCCCATGACAGCATCGGCCAGGCCAATGATGGTCCCGGCTCCCACAGCAGTTTCCTCCATACCATCATCCGCTGCATTCACGGTCGCTGCATTCACGGTCACAGTCCGCTCCCTTGTCCGTTAGAATCGGTCCTACCCTGCACATGGCCCCCATCACCCGAGCCCATCCCGGACCTGCCCTTGGCCTGTGGCGTCGTCGGCGTATCCGCTTTGCCCAGAGAGTATGCCAGTTCCCGGTACCAGGGCAGCGGGGCACGGGCCTGTGTCCGCTCAACCGGTTTCGTTCGCCTGGCCGATGGTGCCCGGCCTCCGGTCACCGATTCGGGGTTGAGTACCCGTATGGCCTGTTCGCCCGGAAAGACGAAACCCAGCCTGTCCCGGGCCTGGGCGGTGACATAGGCCTGGTCGTTCCACCGAGCGATGTCGTTTTCCAGTTGGCTTTTCTGCTCGACCAGGGCCGCCTGCTGGTTTTTGAGCCCATTGAGCTCGGAAAGACTCAGGGCGTATGTATGGAAGGTTGAGACGAGCTGTACGGCACCGATGAAGACGATGATCAGGCAGACGCACAAGGAGACCGCACCCTGCTTGCGCCGCTTCGGGTTCGCCCCGTTACTCGGGACCGTGGCGCGTTTGGCTCCCGGAAGACTTGCTCTGGTCATAGCTACAAAAATACCCGTGGCAGCCGACGCGACTTGCCACGGGCGGAACCGAACGCCGTTTCCCCGGTCGGGGCATTCCCGGCCGGGGACGGCGACGCTCAGCGTGAGATCACTTGGTGTACTGCTTGCAGGCCTTGAAGGCGGAGTAGCCGGCGTACTCAGCGGTGGAGCCGAGCTCCTCCTCGATTTCCAGAAGGCGGTTGTACTTGGCGATGCGCTCCCCACGGGCCGGTGCACCCGTCTTGATCTGGCGGGTGTTCTTGGCCACGGCCAGGTCGGAGATGGTGGTGTCCGGGGTCTCACCGGACCGATGGGAGACCATGGAGGTGAAGCCGTTCGCCGTAGCCAGCTCGATGGCGTCGAGCGTCTCGGTGACGGTGCCGATCTGGTTGAGCTTGACCAGGAGGGAGTTGGCGGCCTTCAGATCGATGCCCTTTTGCAGACGCTTGGGGTTGGTGACCAGGAGGTCGTCGCCGACGAACTGCAGACGGTCGCCCATGGCGGCGGTGATCTTCTGCCAGGCGGCCCAATCCTCCTCGGCGAAAGGATCCTCGATGGAGACCAGCGGGTAGCGCTCGACCAAACCCTGGTAGTAGTCGAGCATATAGTCAGCGTCGCGGTCCTCGCCGTCGAAGTGGTACTTGTCCTTGTCCTTGCTGTAGAACTCGGAGGAGGCCACATCCAGGCACAGACCTATCTGCTTGCCGGGCTCGTAACCGGCCTGCTCGATGGCGTCCACGATGTACTTCAGGGAGTCCTCGTTGGACTTCATCTTCGGCGCGAAACCACCCTCGTCGCCCAGGCCGGTCTCATGCCCGTCCTTCTTCAGGATGCCCTTCAGGGTGTGGTAGACCTCGACACCGGCGCGCAAAGCCTCCCGGTAGGAGTCGAAGCCGTAGGGGGAGATCATGTACTCCTGGATGTCTGTGGCGAAATCAGCGTGGGCGCCGCCGTTCATGATGTTCATGTTCGGCACGGGCAGGATGTGGCCGTTGGTTCCACCGATGTAGCGGTAGAGCGGCAGTTCGGCCGACTCGGCGGCCGCATAAAGGGCCGCCAGGGAGACGCCGAGGATGGCGTTGGCGCCCAGCTTGCCCTTGTTGGGGGTGCCGTCCAGCTCGATCATGGTCTCATCCAGCGCACGCTGGTCGGAAGCGTCCATGCCGATCACATTGGGGGCGATGGTCTCGTTGACGGCCTTGACCGCATCCAGGACGCCCTTGCCCTGGTAACGCTTCTTGTCGCCGTCACGACGCTCCCAGGCCTCCGCCTCGCCGGTCGAGGCGCCTGAAGGCACCAGACCGCGGCCTTCGGCCCCATCCTCGGTCTGGAGGATGACTTCGACGGTCGGATTGCCACGGGAATCAAGAATCTCGCGTGCGTACACGCTTTCAATTGCTGCCACAACTGCTCCTTACGGTTACCACTCGTGTTGTGCTGTCATTTCCAGACTAGTGCCTTTTATGGACGATGGGAACCAATTCATTGTGAGCGCTCACAGTCCAATTGCCACTTAGTCCTTCACCCCGTGCCTCCAGGCCAGGTCGTCCAGAAGACGGTCCGTCCAGGACAGGATCTCCATGGAATCCATGGGCCTGGCCCCCATACCACCGGCGAAGGGGGCGGGTACCTGGAGGATGCGCGTGACCGGGTGGTAGCGCGAACCCTTGTAGATGCGCGCGATACGAGTCTGGAGGGAGTCCGGCATGTCGACCTTGCCGACCCGCACCCGCGAGGACTGACCGTTGACCTCCGTGATACCCAGGGCCCTTGCCTTGGAGCGCAGGCGGGCGACGGCGAAGAGCGTCTCGAACTCGGCGGGAGGCGGACCGTAACGGTCGGACAGTTCCTCATACAGATCCTGCAGGTCCTGCTCGTCCTTGGCGGTGGCCAGCTTGCGATAAGCCTCCAGCCGCAACTTGTCCGAGTCGATGTAGTCCACCGGAATTGACGCCTCGACCGGCAGATCGATGGTCACGGCTACAGAATCCTTGCGTTCGGGCTCCTTGTACTCCTCCACCGCCTGGGAGACCATGCGCACATACAAGTCAAATCCGACACCCTCGATGTGCCCGGACTGTTCCGACCCAAGGAGATTTCCGGTGCCACGCAATTCCAGATCCTTCATGGCCACGTCGTAGCCCGAACCCAGGGCCGTGTTCTGGGCGATGGTGGCCAGCCGATCGTGGGCGGTCTGGGTCATGGGCTTGGAAGGGTCGTAGAGGAAGTAGGCGTAAGCCCGCTCCCGTCCCCGGCCTACGCGGCCACGCAGTTGGTGCAGCTGGCTGAGGCCGAAGCGGTCGGCCCGATCCACCAGCAGGGTGTTGGCGTTGGGGATATCCAGACCCGTCTCAACAATCGTGGTACACACCAGCACGTCGACGTCCCGGTGCCAGAAGTCCTGGATCACCGAATCAAGCTGCTTCTCCCCCATCTTTCCATGGGCCACCGCCACCCTGGCCTCAGGGACCAGTTCATGGACCCGAGCGGAGACCTTGGCTATGTCCTCCACGCGATTATGGATGTAGAAGACCTGGCCGCCGCGCAGAAGTTCACGCCGGATGGCCGCCGTCACCTGTGCATCCTCATAGGCACCCACATAGGTGAGCACCGGGAGACGGTCCTCGGGAGGCGTTGCCAGGGTTGACATCTCACGGATGCCGGTCACCGCCATCTCCAGCGTCCTCGGGATGGGTGTGGCGGACAAGGACAATACATCCACATTGGTACGGATGGCTTTGAGCGTCTCCTTGTCCTCCACGCCGAAGCGCTGCTCCTCGTCGATGATCATCAGTCCCAGGTCCTTGAACCCAACCTTGGGATTGAGCAACTTATGGGTGCCGATGACCACATCCACTGTCCCGTCCGCCAGTGCGGCCATGGTAGCGGCGTTCTCCTTTGCCGACTGGAAGCGACTGAGCTGGGCCACCTGCACCGGGAAACCCTCGAAGCGCTCGGTGAAGGTCTGATAATGCTGCTGGACCAGCAGGGTCGTGGGCACCAGGACCGCCACCTGCTTGCCGTCCTGCACGGCCTTGAAGGCCGCTCGGATGGCGATCTCGGTTTTACCGAAGCCCACATCCCCGCAGATCAAACGATCCATGGGGACCGGCCGCTCCATGTCGCGTTTGACCTCGTCGATCGCAGTCAACTGGTCGGGCGTCTCCTGGTAGGGGAAGGCATCCTCCAGTTCCCTCTGCCAAGGGGTGTCAGGGCTGAAAGCGAATCCGCGCGTGCGCTGACGGGCCGAATAGAGCTTGACCAGGTCCTGGGCGATCTCGTGGACGTGTTTTCTGGCCTTCGCCTTGGTCTGGGCCCAGTCCGAACCGCCCAACTTGTTGAGTTTGGGGGCCTCCGAGCCGATGTACTTGCTGACCTGGTCCAGCTGGTCTGCCGGCACGAAGAGCCGGTCGGCCGGCCCACCCCGCTTGGAGGGGGCATATTCAAGGACCAGGTATTCACGGGTGCCTTTGGAGGCCTTGAGACCTACCTGCCGCTGGCGCATACCCAGGAAACGGCCGATGCCATGCGCCTCGTGGACCACATAATCACCAGGTTTGAGTTCGGTGAGGTCGATCGCCTTGCGCCTGCGTTTGGCCGACTTCGGGGCATTCACCGCCGAAGAGCGGCCGGTCAGGTCACGCTCGGTCAGCAGGGCCAAACGGGCCTTGCCATCCACGAACCCGTCGGCTGCCAGGGAGCGGATGTAGTCCACCCCTGTGGCGCCGGTGGCCTCCACAGCCCGCTTGAGGCGGTTCAGGGTCCCCTGCCCGGCCGCCGTCACGACCACGCGCTCGCCTGCGGCCAGCAGACCCTCTATGCCTGAGCGCGCCTTGTCCTCGTCGCCGCGGAATTGATCCGGCGCCTGGATATCCAGTGCCAGATCCGGCTGCGGCCCCACATCCACGCTGAAATCGGTGAACGCAAGCACATCCCGCCGACCACCGTCCAGGGAGGAGACGGCCTCGTCGTAGTCGATGAAAGACGCCTGGTCGAAGGAAATCGGGGCACCGGCCCCTTGACCGGAGGCCGCCACATGCCAGGAGGCGGCCAGGAACTCATTGGCGGTCTTCGCCAGGTCCTGGGCCGAGCGCCGCAGAAGCTCCGGATCGGACAGGACAACGGCCGACTGCTCCGGCAGCAAGGATGAGACCGGAGTGAGACGGTCCACCAAGGCCGGCAGCAGGGATTCCATCCCCTCCACCGGTATGCCCTGCGCAATCGATTCCAACATGTCGTCCGCATTGGGGATGCGCCCCTTGAGGGAGGCCGCCCGTGCTCGCACCTGGTCGGTCAGCTGGATCTCTCGGCAAGGTGTGGCCCAGACCTGGTCCAGATCATCACCGTATGTGCGCTGGTCGGAGGCATGGAAGGCGCGGATGGAGTCGACCGTATCCCCGAAGTACTCGATGCGCACCGGGTGTGCAGCGGTCGGCACGAACACATCCACGATGCCGCCGCGCACCGCGTATTCGCCCCGGTTCATGACCAGCTCGGTCCGGGCGTACGATGCGGTCTGCAGGCGGGTGACCGCCTGGTCCAGCGGAAGCTCGGTACCCGTTCTGAAAACGAGTGGTTCCAATTCACCCAATCCCTGCACCACGGGTTGGATCAGGGAACGTATGGGCATGACCAGTATGCGTATGGGGCCGAAGAGTTCGTCATCGGCCTTCGGGTGGGCCAAGCGGCGGAAGACCGACATCCGACCGGCCACTGTATCGGCCCTGGGTGAGAGGCGCTCATGCGGCAATGTCTCCCAAGCCTGCAGCAGGGCGACGGACTTGGGATCGCCGGAATACCAGGAACGCACCGACGCCGCCATCTCTTCGGCGTCCCGGCCGGAGGGCACCACCACGACCACATCCTGGCCGGCGGCCAAGGCTGCGACCAGAGCCGGGCGGACTCCCGCCGGCGCCTGCACGCCCAATCCCCCGAAACGGCCAGCGGGATCGTCCAACCCACCCTTGGACAGCCGGTCGAATGCCGGATCCATCCTTAGGACATCGAGCAGAGGCGCCAGGGAACCGGCCAACGCCCCCAGGGAATCACCGGCCATTGAATCGCTCCTGGGCATGGGCCATGCCACGCGCCATCAGGGTTTCGACGGCATCCGCGCCGTCTGCCAGGAATTCGTCGAGCTCCTTGCGCTGGGAGGGGGAAAACCGACCCAAAACCCAGTCGACCGTACGCTCATGGGCGCCTGGACCGCGCTGGGCGTGCCCCACCCCCAGACGCACCCGGGCATATGCATTCGTACCAAGGGAACGGTCTATGGAGCGGATGCCGTTGTGACCGCCGGCCGAACCGCCGGCCTTGACCTTGATCCGCCCGAAATCAAGGTCCATGTCGTCGTGGATGACGACGATCCGCTCAGGAGCGATGTCGTAGTATGAGGCGATCGATGAGACGGCATCGCCCGAGTCGTTCATGAATGTCACAGGCTTGGCGAGGAAGAACTTGACCGACCGCCCATCCAGGCTCATGACTCCTTTGCCCAGCTCCGCCAGCCCTTTGTGGTCGGACAGGCAAACGGACCAACGCTCCGCCAGCAGGTCCGCACACATGAAGCCCATGTTGTGGCGGGTCCCCTCGTACTTGGGGCCCGGGTTGCCCAGACCGGCCACCAACCAGAATTGCGAAGCCATACATGCCCACTTCCCGTCCGAGGAACCACGAACCTTGAGCATTGTACACAGCGCCGGTGACCGGTCCGAAGATTCGCCTCATCCCCTCTTCTGGGATTCCAAGGCCTTGTTCAGGGCCTCCTTGAGGCGGTTCTGGGCTTCCCCATAGGCGGTGAAATCGCCCTTCCTCAGAGCGGAGTCCGAGTCCTTCATGGCCTGGTCGGCGTCGGACAAGGATTGCTGGAGGGCATGTCCATCACCCCCCGGGGCCGCTGGCGCCTGCCCCGTGCCCGGCTTGGATGGCTGCCTGCCTTCGGTTCCGTCGTCACTGCCAGGGACGGCCGTTTGATCGGTCTTGCCGGCGTTCTCCGCATCGCCAGCCGACGCGCCCGAATGCCCCTTGAAGGTCTTGTCCAAGGCGGCATCCAGGGTGGGCGCAGAGCTGACCTTGTCACCGAAGGCCACCAACACGCGCTTGAGCAGGGGGAAGGAAGTGGCGCCAGAGGATTGGACATAGACAGGTTGGACGTATATCAGACCATTGCCCACAGGCAGGGTCAGCAGATTGCCTCGTTTGACCTTGGTGGAACCCGACTGAAGAAGGTTCAGCTCTGTGGAGATGGCCGCATCCGAGTTGAAGTTATTCTGGGCCTGGCCCGGACCGGGCACATTCGAGTTCTTCGGCAACTCCAACAGCCGCAGGGTACCGTAGTCCGCCCCGATCTTGCCCGGGGTCCTGCCCGCGTCTGAGTCGACGGACATGAAACCGGTGAGGATCTCGCGCGTGGATGTGCCGGCCGGGATGTAGGTCGAAGTCAGCGAGAAGGTCGGCGAGGCCGTCCCCGGGGTCTGCATGGTCAGGTAGTAGGGCGGCTGCTTGACGCCGCTCTTCTGCTCGGCGTCCGACCCGGTCGGGTCGACGGGTGTCTGCCAGAAATCCTCGCCAGAGAAGAACTGGTTCGCCTGACCGACATGATACTGGGAGAGCAGCTGACGCTGGACCTTGAAGAGGCTCTCCGGGTAACGCATGTGACTCATCAGATCGCCCGAAATCCGACTCAGTGGCTTGTATTGGCCAGGGAACACCTTCTGCCAGGCCTTCAGCACTGGATCATGGGCATCCCAGGCGTACAGGTCAACCGAGCCGTCATAGGCGTCGACCGTAGCCTTGACCGAATTGCGGATGTAATTGGCGGACTGGGATCCGAGTCCCTTCACGGCCTGGGAGGTCACCGTCGTGCTGTCCTGGGTGATTGGGCCGAGATCCACCTTCTGGGAATAGGGGTACATATCCGATGTGGTGTAGCCGTCGACGATCCACTTGACCCGACCGTCCACCACAGCCGGATAGACGCGGCCGTCGAGCGTCAGGTAGGGGGCTACCTTGGCCACGCGTTCCTTGGGGGAACGATCATAGAGAATCTGCGAAGAGGGTGTCACACGGTCCGAGAAAAGGATCTGATCGGATCCGAAACGGATGGAATAGAGCAGACGGCTCAGGAAATTACCGACCGAAGGGCCCCCATGGCCGACGAAAGTGTTGGTCGCCCCATTGGAACCCGTCGGATAATCGAACTCCCAGCCCTTGGTCTTGGTGCCGTCGGCAGATCCAACGATAGAGTACTCGGGGGCATTGGGTGAGAAGTATATCCGCGGCTCGTAATGCTCCTGGTCGGTGAGCTTTCCATGGGTGGGGATGTCCTGCTCGAAGAACTCCGGCTGCCCGTCAGCAGTGACCTTGTTGCCGTAAGCGGCCACGACCCCGTAACCATGGGTGAAGACCGTGTGGTCGTTGACCCAATTGCGGTTGTCGTTGCCGTTCAGGTCCAGCTCGCGTGCACCGATCACCGTGTCCTGGCTGACTCCGTCTATCTCATACTTGTCAACGGCCAGCGTGTCCTCGAAGGAATAGTATTGCTTGGACTGCTGGAGCTGGCGGAAGGTGGGCGAAACCACCTGCGGGTCCAGTAGGCGGATCTGCGCGGTGGTGTCTGCGTCCTGTGCCAAAGCCCCGGAACGCACTTGCGTGGTGGCCTGGTACTGCTCGGTCTTAAGACCCTTGAGGCCATAGGCCTGGGAGGTGGCGGAAATGTTGCGCTGGATGAACTTGGACTCCATCTCCTGGGCGTTTGGACTCACCCGGAACCGCTGCACCACCATGGGCCACACCCCGGTAAGGAGAACAGCCGCGACCACAAGGGCGCCTATGGCGGCGACCGGCAGCCGCCACTGCTTCAATGCAGCCCCAGCCGAGGCGGCCGTAGGCCTGCCCTCCCCCAGTGTCTTGGCGGTAAGCAACCAGGCACCCAGGACTATACCTACCAGGGCGACCAGGACGGCCATGATGAAAGTGACGGGGATGTTGGCATTGACCGAAGTGTAGGAGGCACCGGTGATCCGGGCGGCCCCGGCCACCTGATCCCCCTGCTCCGTCAGCCGGTCGAATACACCCAGGGCGATGTTGCCGGCCCAGGCAAGCATGGCCAGGATCAGCCAGACCGCCAGCTGCCGGCGCGCGTGTCGGGTCATCTCCACGATGCCCCGGCCATGCACCGGCATGGTCAGGCGGACACCGCCCATAAGGAAGTGGGTGATCAGGGAGAAAAGACCGGCCAGGACCACAATCAGCAGGAAGGCCGAAGCGAGGAGCTTCAGGCCAGGCAGGGTGAAGACATAGAACCCGTTGTCCAGGCCGAACTGGGGATCCCTGGACCCGAAGGACTGGCGGTTGAACAGGAGGATGATCCTGGTCCAGTCGGCGTTGAACTGGGAGCCGAAGACCACACCGACCACGAGGGACACCACACCCGCGATACGGCGGGCGGCCTTGGACGAAACTCCGTTACCGATCTCGATTACGTCACCCTTGATGCGAATCGTTGAGCCGTCAGGTGAATCCGGCCTCGCACGGATGGCAAGGGTGGCCGAGGCCAGTGTGATCAGGGCGAGAATCAGGGCATAGGCCAGCCACAGGCCGAATTTGACACCCAACTGGGTCCACACCACCCGGCTGGCCCCCAGTTGGCCGTACCACATGAGATCGGTGATAAAGCGGGAAGTGGCGAACAGCAGGACCAGCAGGAGGACGAGGGCCCCCAGCACAGCAAGCAGCATCTTCGACCCACGGCTCATACCGGGCATGCCGTTGGTACGGCGGTTCAGGCGGGGCAGCTGCGGACCATGGGGACCACCGGGACCCCGCCGCCCGCCCACCGGACCCGACGAAGGCCGCGCGCCGGCTCGCCCGTCCTCCTGGACGTCGATGATCACCGGGTCATCGTCGGAACGGCCCGGCCGCCGGTTACGTGGATCCTGATCGGGGTCGAACATGGCACCGAATAAGTCAAAGAAAGACATACAGCCAGCTTACATGCAGCGGACGTCCTTGCCCAGCCCGACAAACCCCGGTGCGGCGGTCCTCAGCTGCGCCCGCGAGCAGCCAGAGCCTGCGCGTATACCGTCTCCACGCGGCCGGCCACACCCCTGACGTCGTATCGACCCAGGAGGTCGCGCTCCCGGCCAGCAAGCGATCGCGCCCACACCGGGTCGCTCAGGGCCCTGACCATACGCTCCGCCAGGGCCTGCGCCACCGTTCGCCCGGAAACCGGGAAGAGGGCGGCCTCGTCGTTGAGCAGCGTGGACCGGTATCCCGGATTGTCGCCGGCCAACGTCGCTCCGGCCCCGCAGGCGATGGCCTCCAGCAGGACGATGCCGAAGGATTCGCCGCCTGTCGAGGGGAATACCGCAAGGTCCGCCGAAGCCAGGAGGGCGGTCTTGTCGTCCTCGGACACGAAACCGGGAAAGTCCACCGGCGTGGACAGGCCGGCGGCCCGACGCATGCACTCCTGGAGCAGGGGGCCCTTGCCTGCCATGGTGACGTGCAGCCCTGCCGGCAGCGAACCGGTCCGCTCCCCCCAGGCCAAGGCGTCCAGAAGGATGCGCGCGCCCTTGCGCTGCACGAAACGCCCCAGGAAGACGACGTGGGGCCCTCCGTCCCTATAACGTTCGACAACGTCGACACCCACACGGTCACGGCGCTCACGCAGTCGTGCCACATCAACCGGGTTGGGGATGACCACGCCCCGGGCACCAGCGGTCAGAGCCGCATAACGGGCCGCCACCGGGGACACGGCGATCACGCGGTCGATCCGTTCATGACTGCGACGGTCAAGAAGGCCGAGGGCCCGACCCGCCAGCAGCTGCAGGGGGGTGTCTACAGCGATGTGGTAGGTCGCCACCACCCCACAGGAGGGATCAGCCCGATCCAAGACACGGCCGGCCAGCATGGGACTGTACGGGGCCTGAACGTGCAGGATGTCGAAGCGGCCACGAGCCAGGACCGAACGTATGCCGCGGTCGCTGGCCAGCAGTGGGATGCGCATGCGGTTGCCGTTGAAGGAGACGGCGACATTACGGCTCAGTGCATGGACACCCCCCACCGGGGGATGATCGGTCTGTCCGACCAGGTAGTGGACCTCATGCCCCCGACGTTGCAGTTCCCCGCCCAGGGTCAGGATATGCTGCTGGACCCCGTCAGCCGCATCCAGGCTGTCGTCGAAGACGAATCCGACGCGCAACGGCCTCATGCCTGCCCGCCGGACCTGCCGGCCTCTCCTTCGACTGCCAGCCGCCGACCCATCAAGGTGATCTCGACCAGGCGGCGCTCGATCGCTTCGCGCACCTGCGGGTCATCATCCCCGGCGACCAGCTGGTCCACGTATATTTTCTCCACGTCGCCGACCCCGCAATAGTCACCCAGGGTCCTCCGGACCAGCTGAATGTCGATCGCCTCATCCACACCATCGGCTCGCAGGCGTTCCTCCTCGGCCCCGCACAGCATGATCAGCCGGACTTTCCTACCGGCAAGGACACCAGGCGTACCATCGACGTTGTATGCGAACCGCCGGCACAGGACCCGGTCGATGAAGCCTTTCATCAGAGCGGGCATGGAGAACCAGTAGACCGGGAAGACGAAGGCCAATACATCGGCGTCCGCGATCCGGCCCTGCATTGCAGCCACATCCTCGGGCAGGGGGCCCTGGTCAAGAAAATGCAGACGGTCCTCCATCGTATATACCGGATTGAAGCCCTCGGTGTTCAAGTCGATCAGGTCGGTGCTTGCGCCACCCTCGGCCGCACCATTGAGAAAGGCGTTGCCCACCGCATCGGTCAGGCTCTTGGGGTCTGGATTCGCTGTGATCGCCACGACTTTCATGACGGGCCTCCTTTTATATGTTTTATATGTCGTCTTCCATGGAACCTTGCACGCGGCCAGGCGCCCGTCTCCGGGGCCGTCCGCACCAACCGCCATTGTCCGCTCAGACACGGACCGCCGGGGCTCGGCCGCTGACTTGACAAGATTGTCGCACCCCCTTATCTTAAGGGTGCAGTCGGTAGGCGAAGCTACCACATGGACATGGGTTGCTGCCGCAAAGGGATGGAGACACTCCGCGCTGGTCAGCAGTCCCCGTCGAATCAAGGCGGGGACTAACGCAATCCCGAACGCCATGCGAAGCCGAAACTTGAACGACATAGCCGGTGCGACCGGTCGCCCAGCTTGCTATGCCGCCTTCAGGACCTACGCAGAAGTGGGATTCACTTGAGAAGGAGGTGAGGCACATGGACGACGTTCCCCATCACAGTAGCGGCCTGACCGCGCTTTCGACCCTTTCGACGTTTCCCACCACCGTAATTCCTTCCGCAAGCCTCGAATTCCTTCCGGCCCGTCACTCAGCCTGAGCTCCACCCGGATCAGGCCCGGCCTGCGGAGCAGTCACCAGGAAAGAACTGCCCATGACTTCATTCACCGACCCCATGCGCAAGCCCGGCTCCGACGGCCACGGACGGACCTCCAAGAGCGCACGTCTGGCATCCACCATAGTCGTTGCAATCGGCGTGCTCGCGCTCTTTGGAGCGCTCGGCTACCTCCTCCCCGCCCTCGGCGCCCCCATCGGCCCAGCAGGCATCCCCTCGCACGTCTCGACCGATCCCGCCAATCTGCCTTACTACGCCCTTCGCTCGGTCCTGCGCATGTTCATCGCCCTCCTGTTTTCCCTCGTCTTCACCTTCATATACGGACTGGCAGCGGCGCGGAGCAAGCGGGCGGCGACGATCCTGGTGCCGCTGCTTGACATCCTGCAGTCCGTGCCCATCCTGGGTTTCCTCTCTGCGACCATCTCCATCTGGCTGGTGCTGTTCCCGGGATCGGTCCTAGGGGTGGAGGCGGCCTCCATCTTCGCCATCTTCACCTCGCAGGCGTGGAACATGGCTTTCTCCTTCTACCACTCCCTGATCAGCGAGCCCAAGGAGCTGGAGGAGGCGGCGCGCTCCCTGCGCCTTACCCGCTGGCAGCGATTCTGGAAACTGGATGTGCCCTCATCGATGATCCCGTTGTTGTGGAACTGCATGATGAGTGTGGGTGGCGGATGGTTCTTCCTGACCGCTTCCGAGATGATTTCGGTCAACAACAGGACCTTCGCCCTGCCTGGCATCGGATCCTACGTGGCGGAAGCCTCGGCCGAACAGAACCTCGGCAGGATCGGCTGGGCCATCCTGGCCATGGTGGCGGTGGTGCTCCTAATCGACTTCCTCCTGTGGAAACCGCTGACCGCTTGGGCCGAAAAGTTCCGCATCACCCAGAGTGAGTCATCCCAGCCCAAGCGCAGCGCGGTGCTAACCATCCTTCGCCTGTCGGGCATCAATGACCTCCTGGCCCGGTTGGGCCGTCCGGCGGCAGCCTTCCTGGACCGGATCACCCGCCCCCTGGGCGTCACAGGGGGCAGGACCCGGACGGTCAGCCCCTCCCGCAGGGCCTGGTCCAACGGCCTGTACATGACCGCCCTCGCAGCGCTCTGCACCTGGGGCCTGGTCGAACTCTACCGGCTGGTCGTTCCCGCCCTGGGCCCGGGCGAAGTCGTCCATGTCTTCTGGCTGGGTCTGCTCACACTCCTGCGCGTGACCCTCCTGCTGGCGGTCAGCTCGATGGTCTGGGTGCCTGTCGGTGCGCTGATCGGAATGAACCCTAAGCTGTCGAGGGTGCTGCAGCCCCTGGTGCAAGTCCTTGCCTCATTCCCGGCCAATTTCATCTTCCCGTTCGCGACCATGCTGTTCCTGGCCTGGCACATAGACATCAATTGGGGGTCCATCCTGCTCATGGCACTTGGGACCCAGTGGTACATCGTGTTCAATGTCATCGCAGGCGCCTCGGCCATCCCCGACGACCTCCGCGAGATGTCACGCTCCCTGCGCCAGCCCGCCTGGCAACGTTGGAGGACCCTGATTCTGCCGGCCGTGTTCTCCTCCTGGTGCACCGGAGGCGTCACCGCAGCAGGCGGGGCCTGGAACGCCTCGATCGTCTCGGAGGTGGTTTCCTACGGCAGACATGCCCTGACGGCCCAGGGCCTTGGCTCGTACATAGCTGAGGCGACCGCCACCGGTGCCACTGCGCGGATCATCGCGGGAGTGGCCGTGATGAGCCTGTTCGTAGTGGCCGTCAACCGAATCTTCTGGTACCCCCTGCAGAATCTGGCCCAACGCCGCTTCGCCATCGCCTGAACCGCGGACGGCTGATAACAGGCATGACACAACTGACATGATCCATAAGGAAGCACAGCATGAACGATAAGACCATCATCGAAGCGCGGCATGTAACCAAGGAATTCCAGTCCGACGAAGGCAATGACTGGAAGGTCCTGGACGATATGAACCTGACCCTGGAAGCGGGCGAGGTGGTGGCGATCCTAGGTCGCTCCGGCGCCGGAAAGTCCACCTTCCTACGCATTCTTGCAGGCTTGATCCCAGCAAGTTCCGGCTCCGTAACCTACCGGGGCAAAGAGCTGGACGGCCCCAACCCCGGTGTCGCCCTCGTCTTCCAGACGTTCGCCCTCATGCCCTGGCTGACGGTCGAGGCGAATGTGGAACTGGGCCTGCAGGCCCGTGGCGTCCCTCGCGACGAGCGGCGCAAGCTAGCCCTGGCGGCGATCGACGCGATCGGCCTGGATGGGTTCGAGACCGCCTACCCCAAGGAGCTTTCCGGCGGCATGCGCCAACGCGTGGGCATAGCCCGGGCCCTGGTGCTCAAGCCCGATGCCCTCTTCATGGACGAACCCTTCTCCGCCCTGGATGTCCTGACGGCCGAGAACCTGCGCCAGGAGGTCCTGAAAGTGTGGTTCGCCGAGCACGACTCGATAAAGTCAATCCTGATCGTGACCCACAACATCGAAGAGGCCGTGCAGATGGCCGACAGGGTCGTGGTGCTGGGCTCGCATCCTGGCCGGGTCATTGCCGACGTGCCGATTACGATGGACCGTCCGCGCGACAAGCAATCCGATGAGTTCCAGACCACAGTGGACTTCCTGTATTCGGTGCTGACCGGTCGCGCCGACAAGGGCGACATCCGCCGCAAGCTCCAGTCCAAGGTGCGCGACAAGGAGGCGGTCAACAACTCGATCAAGGCCGAGGACCTGGGCGCCCGCGTGCTGCCCGATGCCACGCCCGGCGGCCTGGCTGGGCTGGCCGACGTGCTGTCTGACAATCCCGGCGGCATGGACATGGCCGACCTGGCCGCCATCCTCTCCTTCGAGGTGGATGACCTCTTCCCCCTGATCGACGCCGGTCTGCTGCTGGGCATCTTCGATGCCGACAACGGTCACGTACGGCTGACCGCATTGGGCCGTAAATGGCAGCAGGCCGACATCCTGAAGGCCAAGGAGCTGTTCTCCACGATGATCCTGGACCACGTGCCCCTGGTCCGGGTGATCGACCGAGCATTGAAGAACTCGGATTCCAAGACCCTCCACGGTTCGTTGATCCTGGACCTCCTGCGCGCCCACCACTCCGACAGGGAGGCAGTGCAGCAGTTCGAGACGGCGATCGGCTGGGGACGCTACGGCGAACTGTTCGACTACGATG
This sequence comes from Bifidobacterium xylocopae, assembly GCF_003315615.1. Lineage (GTDB taxonomy): Bacteria > Actinomycetota > Actinomycetes > Actinomycetales > Bifidobacteriaceae > Bombiscardovia > Bombiscardovia xylocopae. The sequence continues at coordinate 150,291 of NZ_PDCH01000001.1, read as the reverse complement.
CCGACGACGACCGTCTGACGCTGGATCCCGAGAACCTGGACCCCGCACCCCGGGACGGGCATATCCCACCGGCCCGACAGGACTGAGCTATACTGCCAGTGGCGATGGAACCCGCCAAGGGCACCTCCTGCAGAGGCTCCCTGAACCGCGAGCGCTGACAGTTCCTACCTCAAACCCTGGGATGGGTGTCGGCGCTGCATGGCTTCCAGCCGGCCTACATCCCCCGAACCAAAGGAGAGATGATGCCGGAACCGAATCGAAGGCATCCCCTGTCACCCCACATCGACCTGCCTGTCCTGCTGCTGGTGTGCGCAGGAGGGGCGGTCGGCACAGGCCTGCGATATGCCTTGAGCGCCCTGCCGGCATACTCCTGGTATTTCCAGACCGGTACATTCGCCGCAAACATGCTGGCCTGCCTGGCTTTCGGGCTTCTCAGCGCTTACATGGCCCGCGCCGGGTGGATCGACCAACGCCGAAGGGAGCTGGTCAGCCGAACCTTGGGCATGGGAGTATGCGGCGGCCTGTCGACCATGTCCACGCTGACGATCGAGGTCTTCACCACGGCCCGTGACCTCCACCTGTGGTCGGCACTGGCATACCTGCTGGCCACATTCGCCTGCGGAATCGGCCTGGCCTGGCTGGGCGGAGGCTTGGGCCGTAGACTGGCCCGTCTGCGGGAGGGGACACGATGACCGCCCTGCTCGTCTGCCTGTGCGGAGGCGCGGGCGCCGGATTACGCTACCTGCTGGACAGCACGGTAAAGAAAGCCTGGCGCAGTCCCTTCCCCTTGTCCACCTTGCTCATCAACCTCATCGCATCCCTGTTCGCTGGCCTTGTGGCCGCCATGGCCGCCGGCCTGCTCCTGGATCCAACTACCCGCCTCCTGCTGGCCACCGGCCTGCTGGGCGGCTTCTCCACCTTCTCCACAGCCATGGCGGAAGTGGTGTCGCTGGTCCAGGGACTCAAACTCAGGCAGGCCGGTCTGTATCTGACCTCCTCCCTGCTTGGTCCCCTGCTGGCCGGCTGGGGCGGATTCACCCTGGGAATGGCCCTGATTGCCTGACCCCATGGCAGTTTTCAGTGGTCTACGGGCACCGGACCGCCATACCGGGTACGGTTGGAAACACATGTGCAGCAGGCCGTCAGCAGGAGCGGCCCTGACAGGAGGAGGGCATCATGACCGATATGAAACTGGCTGTTGTTGCAGCAAACGGTAAGGCCGGTTCGGCCATCGTCAAGGAGGCGGTGGACCGCGGCATCGACGTGACCGCCATCGTACGTCATGAGAACAGGACCGAGGCCCAGCATAGCCTGCGCAAGGACCTGTTCGACCTGACCGCCGCGGACCTGAAGCCCTTCGATGCCGTGGTCGACGCCTTCGGCGCCTTCAAGCTGGAGGACCTGCCCGAACACATGACATCCCTGAAGCACCTGTGCGACCAGCTGGCCTACTCGAAGACCCGGCTGCTGGTCGTTGGCGGCGCAGGCAGCCTCTACACGGACCCGGGGCACAACCAGGAGCTCAAGGACAGTGCAGACTTCCCCCGGGACGCCTACCCCTTGTCCAAGATCATGAGCCAGAGCCTTGAGCAACTGCGCCTGCGCGAGGAGGTGCGCTGGACCTATGTGAGCCCGGCCGCCGACTTCCGGGCCAACGGCACCCGCACCGGCAAGTACCTGCTGCGCGGCGAGGAATACTCCACGAACGACAACGGCGAATCCGCGATCTCATACGCCGACTATGCCATCGGCATGGTCGACGAAGCCCTCTCGGGCGGCCACATCCACGAGCGCATCTCCCTGATCGGCGCCTGAGGCCTCGTAGCCGCATACAGCAAGGGCCCCGCACCTGGCGCTCAGCCGGCGGCGGGGCCCTATCATAGGCGGCGCAAGGTCATACGTTGAACTTGAAGTCCACGATGTCGTCGGGCTGCATCACGTAGTCACGGCCCTCCTGGCGGAGCCTGCCCTCCTCCTTGATGGTCGGCATGGAGCCGTTGGCTGCCACGAAGTCGCCGTAGGATACGATCTCGGCCTTGATGAAACCGCGCTCGAAGTCGGAGTGGATCACGCCGGCGGCCTGGGGGGCGGTCCAACCCTGGTGAATCTGCCAGGCTCTGACTTCCTTTTCCCCGGCGGTCAGGAAGGTCTGCAGGCCCAGCACGTCGAAGCCCACACGGGCCAGCTGGTCCAGGCCGGATTCCTTGAGACCCGCGTCGGCCAGCATCTCTCGTGCGTCGGCCTCGTCCAGCTCGGTCAGGTCGGCCTCGAACTGGGCGTTGAGGAAGATGGACTGGGCCGGAGCGACGGAAGCGGCCAGCCTGGCCTTGAGCCCGTCGTCGGCCAGCTCGTCGTCATCGAGGTTGAACACGTAGATGAAGGGCTTGGCGGTCATGAGATGGAGCTCGGATATCTCGGCCTTGTCGATTGTGCCGGCCGTGGCCGCATGGTCGATGGTCTCACCCTCGCCCAGGATCTGCCGGGCTTGCTTGACCGCATCCATGTAGGACTGTTCGATCTTACCGCCGCGCAGGTCCTTCTCCAGCTTCGGCAGGGCGTGCTCGATGGTCTGTAGGTCGGCCAGGATCAACTCGGTGTTTATGGTCTCGATGTCGTCCGAAGGATCCACATGACCGCTGACGTGGACGATATCGTCGTCCTCGAAGGCACGAACCACCTCGCAGATGGCGTCCGCCTCGCGGATGTTGGCCAGGAACTGGTTGCCCAGGCCCTCACCCTCGGAAGCACCCTTGACGATGCCGGCGATGTCCACGAACGTGACCGTGGCGGGCACGATCTTCTCCGTGTGGACCAGCTTGGCCAGCTTGGGAAGGCGCGGGTCCGGCAGCGGCACGATGCCGGTGTTGGGTTCAATCGTGGCGAAGGGGTAGTTCTCCGCCAGGACATTGTTACGGGTAAGTGCGTTGAAGAGGGTGGACTTGCCCACGTTGGGCAGGCCGACGATTCCTATGGTCAAAGACATGGTTCCCAGTCTATCCGCGCCGCTGACCAATCACAGGCAGGGGCGGCGCCTGCGGGATGCCGGGCGCCGCCCCTGCGTATCAGCGGTATGCCTCACTCGCCTTCGATTGCATCCACCGCATCGATAACCGCCCCACGGAATCCGTCCTTCTCCAAGGCAGCCACCCCTTTGATCGTGGAGCCACCGGGTGAGGTGACCTGGTCCTTCATGGCTCCGGGATTGGTGCCGGTGGCCAGATACAGGGCGCCGGTCCCCTCCACCATCTGCGCGGCCAACCGGTAGGAGGACAACCGGGACAAGCCATGCTTGACACCCGCATCAGCAAGGGCCTCCATATACATGGCGGTGAAGGCCGGCGCACAACCAGCCACAGTGGTGGCGATACCCAGTTGGGCGGCCGGCACCTCCTCGATCAATGCGACCGGCCCGAATACCGATTTGAAGGTTCGGTATTGACCAGGTGTCAGGCTGTGGTCGTTCTCGGTCACCAGGATGCCGCGGCCAACGGCAATCGGGGTGTTGGGCACCGAGCAAATCAGATGGGTACCGGCCTGGAGGAGATCCTCGTACCAGGCGTGGGTGCAGCCGCCGACGATGGAGAGTACGAAACGGTCCGGGCCTGCCAACTCGTCCAACACAGGGCGCAAGGCATCCTCGACTTGGTCCGGCTTGACCGCAACCACGACGATGTCCGCCGCCTCGACGACTTCGGCGGCCGAAGGCACCGCCTTGGCCCCGATACGCCCGGCCGACGCCTGCACCCGATCGAAGTGCGGTGTCGTGGCGATGATATGCGCGCCGTCCACCACGCCGGCGTCGACCAGTCCTTGGGCGATGGCCTGACCCATGGCACCAAATCCGATGAACCCGATCGTCACGTTCTCTTTCGTCACTGCTCAGCCCCTTGTCCGCTTGCACAGGGCCAATAGCATAGGCCCGTTACCGATATTCGCCCTCATCGTATCGCAAGGGCCGGTGGAACCGGAAGCCTTAGAGCAAGCCGTCCAGACCGCCGCGATCCATGGCCTGGGCCAGCAATTCGGAGAACACACCTCCCTCGTGCAAGCCGTCATGCTCGTACCCCGAAGTCACCCACGCATGTGACGAACCGATCCGGGAGAGCGTGTCCATCTGCAGCTCACGGTCCACGTACATGTCGTTGTAGTAGACGGCCGCCTGCAGGGGAACCTCGTTGCCAGCCAGCCGCTCTGGGTCATATATCCTGGGCCAGGTCCCCTCCTGCATGAGCAGTTGCACAGCCTGGCGGAACGGGCGAAGGTTCCTCTCCTGTTCGAACATCCAGGGGAAGATGGCTTCACCGGTGAACATCAACGGCCGGCCATCGGGGCTGAAAGACGGGTCCTGGTCCCGCACCCGCTGGGCGGCCCAATCGATGGGACCGCACTCCCCATCCGCGTATATGAACTCCTGCAAGGGCCAGTACAGCGGTGCGGAGGCCGTGGACCGATCGACCCCGGCCAGGAAAATATCGGAGAGACGAGCCGTCGACCCCGTTTTCAGGCTCCCATCACCGTCGGGGAAGGCCGTGTCCAGCAGCCAATGCAGGCGCTCGAAGCAAGGCTTCATGCCAAAATCCGATCCCAGGGTCTGGAAGCGTTCCACCGTCAGCGGATCACCCCCCGGCAGGCGCGCGCCCCCCTCCGCCAGGATGTCTGCCACCGCCGCCACCCGCTGGCGATCCTGGGGATACCGATCGTAAAAGGCCTGTGTCTTGGCTTTCATCCTGGGAAAGGTGTGCTCATAGACCTCACTTGCATCGGCCGGCACATGCGGGATGCCGCCGGTGGTGAAACAAGCCGCCAGGCCTTCGGGGAAGGCCGACAGATACGCCAGCGTCAGAAAGCCGCCATAGGACTGGCCCAGGCTCAGCCAACGACGACCGCCGAAGACCGTCCTGCGCAGGTGTTCGAAGTCACGGACGATGGAACCGGCCAGGAAACGGCGCAGGTAGGCGGCCTGCTCCCCCGGACCGCCGATGGCGGCGAAACCGGTGCCATCAATGGCACTTGAGCGGCCGGTACCCCGCTGGTCCGGAAGGACCACACGGAAATGCCGGAGGGCTTCGGCGATCCAGGGGTCCGATTGCGGGGTCAGGGGTCTGGGACCGGCTCCCCCGGGCCCCCCTTGAAGGAAAACCAGCAGCGGCAGGTCGTCATGGATCCGGCCGGGCGCGGTCAGGACCCGATAGAAGAGACGTAGCCGGGGGCCGGCGCCTATGTCGTCGCCCGGATCCAGACCTTCCCAATCCAAGGGAACGGGAATCGACCCCTCCTCGACATGCATGCCTGGCATGGAGTAGGACTCCAGGTGTTCCATTGGTTCCTCCTTGATCGGACCGATGGCACCCATTATGCCCGTTTTGTCCAATCGGTGCCGCGCCGTGTCCGGCCCGAGGAAGGAAGGGGCGACCCGAGAATCATACCTGGGGCCGAGGCCTGTGATGAAGCGGTCAGGCTATTCTCTGATGATATGAGCGCAGCAAGTCGGGCATGGGGGCGAATGACCGCCTATTGGAGGGGCCATGTCCTCCTACGTGACGGCCTGCCGGCCTGCCTACTGACCTGGGTGCTCTGTGACTACGGACAGGCGCCGATACTGAATGATGGATTCATCTTCCCCTCCCGTCACGTGACCGCCCTGACATTCAGCCTGATCCTGGGCCTGCCATTGATTTTCCGCCGCAGCCGGCCAGAACCCGCCGCCCAGTCCTTCGTCGCCATCTGCCTGGCACAGCTGCTGATCGGACCCACCCTCCTCATCTGCGATGCCCTAGGGCTCATCATGCTGTATTCGGTGATCACCTACGGACCAAGAAAGCAGGGCCGCAGATATGCACTCACCGGCTTCTCACTGGTGGCCCTGGCGGCCTTGCTGAACGCCCTGGCTTACAATTTCGGCCCGTTGCTGGAATTCCTCCGCATCCCCGGATTCAGCGAGACGGCAAATCATGGGATCAGGCCGGCGTGCGCACCGTCGTCGGGCAGGGGCCCGTCGGATTGCCTGCCGAACACAATCCTGCGCTTTGCCATATATCTGTCGGGATATGCCCTGCTCCTGCTTCTGGTCATCATCCTGGCCCATTGGAACCGGGCCCGGCGGCAGTCCCTGGACGCCATGCGTAAGCGCAACGAGGCCATCGAATACCGGCAACGCGAGCAGGACCGGCTGGCTGCCTCCGCCGAACGGGCGCGGATTGCGAGGGACATGCACGACCTCGTGGCGCACACCCTCTCGATTGTGATCGTGCAGTCCGACGCGGGCCGCTATGCCGGGGCCAAGGACCCTGCACTGGCTCTGAAAGTGATGGAGACGATACGCCGGGAGGCCGGACGGGCATTGAGGGACTTGGACGGGCTATTCGGCAGCTTTGCGGATGCAGGCCGGACCGACGACGGGCATACGGAGCGGACGCAACCCCCGTCCGATTCGAGGAAGGCACAGACCAACAATCCGAGTCCGGCGGACGCAATGAACGCTTCGACATCCCGCCGGCCCACGGATACGTACGCACCCGCCGGCCGCCTTCAGACCCCAGATAAGCCAGCCCGCACGTCAACCAGAGAGGAGGCGACCGGCAAGTATTCCTACACCGCCATTGACGGCCTGGTACGGCAGGCCCGCACGGCCTCCCCCGACCTGCGATTGGAGAGGACGTTCGAAGGCACCCCCGAACCTGATGAATTGAGTGCCGAGGCCAGTCTGGTGGCTTACCGTTGCGTCCAGGAGGCCCTGTCGAACATTCGCAAGCACGCGGGAACGAACGCGCATGCGGTCATCCACGAACACTGGTCGGCCAGGGACGTGCGGATCTCCATCAGCGACGACGGGCGGGGCGGTGCCTCCCGGTTGGAAGCGCCCGACCACCACGGCTACGGACTGCTGGGCATGCGTGAACGGGTGGAGGCCATAGGAGGCAGTGTACAGGCAGGTCCACTTGCAGGGGGCGGCTTCCTGGTGGAGGCCCTCATACCTTTTGGCTCCCAGCCGAACCCAACGATGACACCCTCCGAAACCGTCGCAGGCACCGAACAGCCGCCTGGCACCAGCACCGGCCCGCTCAAGGTCCGACCCCAGGACACGAAAGCCGCACTGGTTTCGGCCTCACCATACCAGGCCAACCCCATCGAGCGTCTGTCCGCCTGGGCCGGCAGGCATTACCTGCTGGTCGACGCCTTCCTGCTGGTGCCGTTCCTGCTGCTGATGACCGTGTCGGACACCTCGTTCTTCGCATTGGACACCAACCTGTGGGAGCAGGGGAACATGGTGCCGACCGCTGCGGTCGCGGCCGAGTCGGCCTGCCTGGCGCTGCCGCTCGTCCTGCGCCGACGCACACCCAACCTGAGCGCCGCCGTCATAGCGACCGTCGGCGCCGTGGAACTCATAGCCGTCCCCTGGCTGGGCTCGGTCAACCTGCTGGTCCTGGTCTCCATCTACTCTGCGACGGCATACGGCCGGGGCAGGACACGCATCTGGGTACCGGCCACAGTAGTCACCGAACTGGCGTTGATGTACCTGCGGCTGAGAGTCGAAGTCCTGTACGGCTCCACCACCCTCTTGGCCTGGGCCATGGGTGAGCGTCCGGGTCCAGCTGTCTCGAAAAACGGTTCCCCCGCTGCCATCGCCGGCGGTATCCTGGCGGTATCGGCCATCTGCTGCACCTGCGCCCTGGTCCTCGGACTGTGGCGGCGGGTGTCGGGGTCCAGCATCCTGCTCCTGCAGGAACGCGAGGAGGCCTTGCGCCAGGGTGAGGCTCAACGTCGAAGGCTGGCCGCGAACGCGGAGCGGGCGAGAATCGGCGCAGACATCCAGGCCGAAGTCAGCGCCACGCTCAGCCGTGTGATCGCCGGCGCCGACGCAGGCATCGCCCTCATCGTCCGCAAGCGGCGAGACGACTCGACGATACCGGCCGATGATGTAGATCAGGCATTCGAAACGATCGGCCAGGAAGGCAGAGCGGCCTTGGCCCGCATGCGTCAGCTGCTCGACATCCTTCGTCAGAGCGGCTCCTCGGACGCCGATCACAAAACCGACCAGGCTTCATCCGGTCTTCGACTTCATCCTGTAGGGCGGTCCGGGGACGGCAGCTGACCATCATCGCGGACTAGGACGCTCCTGTAGACGCGACCCGCTAGCATGAAGTCAATAATCGGTGCCGAACGGGAGGTCGGGTTGGGCGCAAGCGGACAGGGAGCCGGAAGGCCGATCAGGGTCGTCATCGCCGATGACCAGGATTTGGTGCGCGCCGGATTCGCCATGGTCATCGGTTCGCAAGACGATATGGATGTGGTGGGGCAGGCCTCGCAGGGGGAGGAAGCCATCGATCTGGCCCAACGTTTGCGACCGGACGTGATACTCATGGATGTACGCATGCCCGGCATGGATGGGCTGGAGGCCACACGCCGCATCTGCGGCCCTGTTCCCGGTCAGTGCGGCGATGGACCCGAAGCCCACGGCCTGACGCACGTCATCATCCTGACCACGTTCGACCTGGACGAGTATGTGATGGCAGCCATCAAGGCTGGCGCTTCAGGTTTTCTCCTCAAGGACACCGAACCCGAAACACTGCTGGCTTCGATTCGCACGGTGTACCAGGGCAACGCCATCATCGCGCCCTCGGCCACCAAACGTCTGATCGAGCACATGGCGCAGGCCTCCCCCGGCCCCCAGGCGAATATGAGCAACGAAGCGGCGCCGGCCACCACCCAGGACAGCACTTCCGCAGGGCCGGCCGACTACCGGGACCCGGAATTGGATGATCTGACCGAACGAGAACTGGAAGTGCTCGTGGAGATCGCCCACGGCCTGTCCAACCAGGAGATCGCCGACAGGCTTTTCATCTCCTTGCCCACGGTCAAGACACATGTGGCGCACATCCTGGCCAAGATCCACGCCCGTGACAGGGTGCAGGCCGTGGTCTTCGCCTACGACAACAAACTGGTCTGATACGACCTTGCGGAGGTCCGGAGCAAACGATATCCGATCGCTTTCCCCACTGTCACCCACGGTTTGGGGCCGTATCCGACCGACTGCCGGATACGGCCCCAAACCGGCGGTCCGCCACCGCCGGACCGCCGGGCTCCACCCCGCTACGCCTCGGCCAGGGCCTCGACCGGAGGCGTCTTGGCGGCGCGGCGAGCCGGCAGCAGGCTGGCCATAAGCGCAGCCAGGGCAGCGACCACCACAATCAGGGCATACATGCCCCAATCGACGGGCAGCGCCACCTTGCCCAGGGACTCGAACACAATGTAGGAACCGATCCAGCCGAAGAGCGTGCCCAGGACCAAGCCGGCCAGGGTTGCACCCAGGGCGATGAGCAGGGCTTCCACCCCCAGGGAACGTTTGAGCTGGCGGCGGGTCATGCCGATGGCACGCAAGGTGGCCGACTCCTTGCTGCGCTCGATCACCGACAGGGAGAGGGTGTTGGCCACGCCGATCAGCGCGATCACCACCGCTACGGCGAGCAAGGCCAGCATGATCCCCAGGAATATGTCGATCACCTGCTCATACATGGCTTTCATGGCGATGCCGCCGGCCACACTCGCCTCAGCCGCCGAACTCATGGCCTGGCGAATGTCCTCGGTAAAGACCCCGGCCGGCTGGGTGCCGTCGGACTTGGCCCAGATCTCATAGTGGTCCGGCTGGCCCAAGGAATCGGCCCGGTCTACGAGGGCGACACCATACAGCCCGGTATTGTCGCTGAGACCATTGTAGGAACCCGCCACCGTCCTGAACGAGAAACCAGCCCGTGGCCCCCCGTTCTTACCGGCTCCTTGCGTCAGGCGGACGCCCTGCCCGGCTTTGACCTGGGACTTGCCGCTCAGCTGCCCCTCGGGCATGACCAGCTTGGACCCACCGGCCATGGATGACTCCTGGTCCACGTTCATCAGCCGCCCGGATTGGCCTGGGGTGAGCGCGAACACCGCCACATCCGCGCCCTTCTTGCCCGCTTCCACTTCGGCACGGTAGACGGGAACCATGTCGGCCGCCTTGACGCCCTTGACCTGGCGCACTTTGTCCAGGCCTGCGCTGTCGGCTTTGGGCAGGTCGATCTCCACATCCACGCTGTAGTGCGAATCGAGGGCGGTGCCTAGGGTCTGCTTGGCCGAAACAGCGCCGGTGCCCAGGCAGGAGACCAGGGTCACGCCTATCAGGAGGGCTGTGCCGGTGGCGGCCACACGGGCGGGATTGCGGGAGATGTTGCCTACGGCCACCTTGGAGGACGGTCCGACTTGGGCCACCAACGCACCGATTCCCCTGAGCACCCAAGGAATCCAGCGATTGGCGCACAAGAGCAGACCAAGGAAGAGCAAGGCCACGGCACCGACTGCGATGGCCAGAGCCGTGTCTGCATGCGTGCTGATTATGGTGCCCCTGACTCCGCGTGAATCCTGCACCGCCTGGTAGACGACCCAAGCGGCCACGGCCGCGCCCACCACGATCATCAGACAGGCGACGAACAGACGGAGCTTGCCCGAGCGCTTGCCTCCGCCTACCTGAACCGGCCGCAGGGCCTCCAGGGGTGTGACCCGGGTGGCGGCGGCGGCCGATGACAGCGAAGCCAGGATGGTCATACCCGTGCCGAAGACAACCGGAACCAGCAGGACCGGGGGCGTGATGATCGGCTTCAGGATGACCGCCCCGACCCGCAGTCCCATGGCATGGGCGAGCGCCATGAGGCCAAGGGCGGCCAGGGTGCCCAGAAGTGAGGAGATAAGACCAAGAACGCCGGATTGCATGAGCACCGAGGCACGCACCTGTCCTTTCTTGGCGCCTATGGTGCGCAGGAGGGCAAGGGTCCGGCGCTGCCGGGCCACCATCACCTGGAAGGTGTTGGCGATGACCAGGGCGGCCACGAACATGGCCAGCACGCCGAAGGAGAGCAGGAAAGTGGTCATGATGCTGGTCTGACCACTGAGCTGCTTGATCTGCTGGTCCTCGAAAGCCGCACGTGTCCGCAGCTGAAAGCCCTTGGGCAGAAGGCCGCGTATCCGGCGCAGGGTGGGCTCACCGGCTTGTGAACGGTCGATGGACAGGTAGACGTACGGCGCTGGATAAGTGCCGATGCCCATGGAGGCTGGTTCACCGTGCAGGCGGGCCATGGCGCCCTCGGCCATCACACTTGCGCCCCCGTAGTTTATGTAGGGGCCCTCCTTGTCTTCGTTCAGGCCCACCAGCTTCATGCGGATGCTGGAGCTCCCCCCAGGTCCATCCTGTCCGCCCGATATGGCTTTCAGGTTTACATCGTCCCCCAGCCTGACCCCAAGCCGGTCGGCCGCGTTTCGAGGCAGGGCCACCTCGGAGTCCGAAGCCGGCCAGCGGCCGTCCACCAGAGGCATTGGCATCAGCGTGTCAGGTTCGGCCACGGCCGTGCCGGCTGTGTTCGTATGCTTGGCACCGTCCACTGAGGACAGTTCCACCAGCATGAGCACGTCCGCCCTGGCTCCCCGTACACCTGCACATGCCCGTATTGCGTCCAGGTGGTAGTCCTTGACCACATGCAAATCCGAGTCAGCATCGCTGACGCCCTGCTTGGGCGCAATGGCATAGTTGGCTTCGCCGAAGGAGGATGATACCTGCTTGCGGAGGGATCCGTCCATGGTATTGCCGAACAGGAAGGTGGCGGCTATGAAAAGGGAGCCGACCAGGATGGCGATGCCGGCCGGAACCAACATGCGCCCGTCGCGCTTCATCATCTTCCAGGATATTGACCACATGATGCTTGGCTTCCTCTCCGCTCAGCGGGCTTGATGGGCCGCGTGCGCCGGCCCGGTCGTCGTGTCGGGGGGCGGGGTCGAGGTGGGGGCCGATTCCGCCTGCCGTGTGAGCAGGTCACTCATGCGCTCGGCGGTGGGAGCGACCTCGTCGGCCACTATCCGCCCGTCCGCAAAGACGATGGCCCGGTCCGCGTAGGAGGCGGCAACCGGATCGTGGGTGACCATGATCACGGTCTGCCCCAGCTCTTGCACAGAGCGTTTGAGGAAGCTCAGAACCTCGGCCGACGAGACCGAATCCAGGTTGCCGGTGGGCTCGTCGGCGAACACGATGGCTGGCTTGCCGATCAGCGCCCGGGCGATCGCCACCCGCTGCTGCTGGCCGCCGGACAGCTCGCTGGGCCGGTGGTTGAGCCTGCCCTGCAGGCCCAGGGTGTGCACCAGCAGGTCCAGCCAGCTCCTATCCGGCTTGGCGCCCTCCAGTGTCAGAGGCATCAGTATGTTCTGCTCGGCTGTGAACATGGGCAGGAGGTTGAAGGATTGGAAGATGAAACCAATCGAGTGCCGGCGCAGGAGTGTCAGTTCGTTGTCGCCGAGCTTGGTGACATCGACGAAGGCATGCGGGTCGGTCCGGCAGGCGTGGGCGGCCTGCCGGCGCTGCCCCCTGCCGGCACCCGGCTGAACCCCATAGAGCAGCACCCGACCCGCCGTAGCGGAATCAAGGCCGGCCAGGGTGTGCATGAGGGTTGATTTGCCCGAACCGGAGGGTCCCATGATGGCGGTGAAGCGACCGCGTTGGAAAGCCACATCCACCCCCCGCAGGGCATGCACCAGGTTCTCCCCCCTGCCATAGTCCTTGACCAGACCGACGGCCTGCACCGCGGTGCCCTCCACCGGCCTTGGCGTTCTCAGGCTGCTCTGCTGATAAGTCATCTCGCGTCCCCTTCTGCTGCTGAAGCGCGGGTGTCTCCCGCATATCCACCTGTGAATCTACTTGAGCGCGCAAGCCGACGGCATCATGCCCAGGAGTGAATTCAGCAAGGTCCGTCAGCCCGCAGGGACGGCGGCGCATCATCCTTCGGGATGAGGCCTGTGTTCGTTCTCAACCCGGTTTGCGCACAAGGTGTTTACAGTGTTACTTTTGTTAACGTTGTAAACTCCACATGGAAAGGTCCAATATGAACACAGTCGCAACAGAGGAAAGACCGGCCTTGGCCTGCCGCTCCGTGACCAAGGCATTCGGGGGCAGGGCGGTGCTCAAGGGGGTGGACCTGAACCTGCCGCAGGGCCGGATCCTGGGCCTGCTCGGCAAGAACGGCACAGGCAAGTCGACGCTCATATCGGCCTTGGCCGGTCTGGAGGAGCCGGATTCCGGCACCATCAGCGTCGGCGGCCATGACCCCTACCGCACACCTTCGCGGGTATTCGGTCGGATAGTCGGCCTTGCACCCCAGGATCTGGGCATCTACCCGAATCTGACCGTACGAGACAACCTGCGCGGGTTCGGAGGCATCCAGGGACTCAGCATGCGCCAGGCACGCTCCAGGGCCGATGAGCTGATCGAACTGATGGGACTGCGCCCACAGGCCGCGACCCGGGCCAGGGATCTCTCCGGGGGCCAGAAGCGCCGCCTGCATACCGCCATCGCCCTGGTCCACCGACCCCGGGTGCTCTTCCTGGACGAACCCACGGTAGGCGCTGACGTGGAGGCCCGCACCGGGATCCTGGCCATGGTCAGGACCATGGCGGAGCAAGGTGCCAGCATCATCTACACCACCCATTACCTGCAGGAGATCGAGCACCTGGACGCAGCTCTGGCCTTTCTGGTCGACGGACGGATATCAGTCCAGGGACCGCTCGATGAGGTGGTGCGTCTGTATGCGAAAGCCTCCCTACGTGTGGGTTTCGTGGGCCGGCCCCCCAGTCATGTGGAGGGTTGGCGGATGGTGGACGGCCACCTGGAGCCCGACCACCCTGTCTCGAACCCGGAACGGGAGATCGCGGAACTGTTCCGCAGGCCGTCCATGCAGGACGCTTCGGTAAACGACATCACCGTCATCCAACCGGACATCGAATCCGCCTACAGGACCATCATGGGCATGGACACCGACGACATGCGCCAGTCGGGAACAGGAAACGGGGAGGACTGACATGACCCTGCCCAGATACGCGGCGGCCTTCCGCCTGAACTTCATGGTCCAACTGCGCAACCTATGGATGCAAGCGGTCATCATGGCCATCCCGCTGATCATCATCCCCTTCATGCTTCCGGCCTGCAAGGACACGCTGCGAGCGCAGGGGCACGTGACGGCCAACGGCTCAGAGCAGGCCCTCCCAGGCTTCGCCATCCTCTTTTCCATGTTCTCCCTGCAGATGGTGCTCCAGCTCTTCTACAACGAACACCAATGGCATACCTGGGAGCGCATGCGTGTCTCGACGGCCTCCCTGCTGGACACGGTCATGGCCAAACTGACCGTGGCCTTCCTGATACAACTGGTCCAGGTGGGGGCCGTCATGCTCGTGGGCTCCGCCATCTTCCACTACCATCCGAACGGCTCAGTCCCGGCCCTCACCGTCGTCTTCCTGCTCACCTGCGCCGTGCTCACCCTCTTCGGGCTGCTCAACTACATCTGGTCCTCCACCGAGGAAATGGCCATGTCCTTGAACAACATCCTGGGTATGCTCCTGGCCGGTATCGGCGGAGCGCTGTCACCGGTGTCCGGTTTCCCCGGCTGGGCGCAGCACCTGGCTGCCGTCAGCCCCGTCTACTGGGCCATGGACGCCATCGGCGCAATCAACTTCGACTCGGCCGACCTGGCTGCCGTCCGCTCGGATATCAGTGCCCTACTGGCCTTCCTTCTGGCCCTTGCCGTCCTGGCGGCTGTACTATTCAAGAGAGGAATCCAGCGAAAGGAGTAGGCATGCCCGTCCGGCCCAAGGCACCCACAAGGACGGCGCTCAGCCGCGACTACATCCTGCGCTCGGCCCTCTACCTGATTGATGAGCAGGGCCTGTCCGCCCTAAGCCTGCGTGCCCTGGGCCGGCAGATGGGTGTCTCCCAGACCGCCATCTACCGCCACATCCACAGCAAAGCCGACTTGCTTGACGGGGTGGTCGAGCTGATATGGCAGTCGGCGACCGCCCTTGACGACCTGCCCGCCGGCATCGGGTGGAAAGAGGGCCTGGAAACAGCCATGCTTCAGGTCTATCGGACCCTGCTGGACCATCCCAACGCCATCGCGCTGATGGCCACGCACCCCATCGACACCGAGCAATCCCACACCATGGTGGAGGGGTGGCTCGACCTGCTTGGCGCGCACGGCCTGGAGGTCGACAAGAGCACCATGCACCTGTTCAACAGCCTTGCCGGGCTGACCATCGGATGCGCCATCGCCGAAGCCGAACCGCCCGCGGGCGGGGCCGGGGGGGAAACGAGACCGGCCGCGCGTGCGCAGCTGGACCACACGGGGCTGTCCGCCTTCGTATCCGCCCTGGACGGCACGGACTCCATCATGGAGACCAGCTACCGCCAGGGCCTGCACGCCTTGATCACCGGTTGGCCCGACCGACGGCAGAAGGACTGAAAGCGGGGACCGACGACCCACTGCCGCCCGGCTTCGCTTCACCGACCCGACCTGGCCCATGCCCGCACACCGCGCTACAGTCGGGCTCAGGGCCACGAACCCATACAGCCGTCACCATCCACCACAACCATCCGCCAAGCGAAGAAGGAGAGGGCCAAGCCCATGAGCGCTCCCTTGTACCAGCGTCAACCCGATTACATCCCGCGTGTTGCGGCCGTGCACGATATGTGCGGCTACGGCAAGTGCTCCCTGACCGCAGCCATCCCGATCCTGTCTGCAGCCGGCTGCGACGTGTGCCCGGTGCCCACCGCCCTGTTTTCGGCCCACACCAAGTTCGAACACTACACATTCCACGACACCACCGACATGCTGCCCGGATACCTGGATGCCTGGCGGCAGGAGGGTGTCCAGCTGGACGGCATCTATTCCGGTTTCCTGGGCTCGGCCGAGCAGGTGGGGATCATCGAACGCATGTACCGCGAGTACCCGCAGGCCCTGCGCCTGGTGGACCCGGTCATGGGCGACGGGGGCAGAATGTACCCCACCTACACCGATGAGCTCTGCCGCGCCACCGCTCGCCTGGCCGACGGTGCGGATGTACTGATGCCCAACCTGACCGAAGCCTCCTTGCTGACCGGACTGCCCTATGAAGGCCAGGACCTGGACGATGCCCAGGTGGCAGAGCTGCTGGAGGCGCTGCTGGGCATGGGCGCGCGGCACGTGATCCTCAAAGGGATCGACCGCGGCGACGGGGACTTGCGCAACTTTGCGGCCGGAGAAGGCCTGGGCGGGACGGACGGACGCGTCGAACTCAAGCACAGCAAGCTCCCTTACATGATCCATGGCACCGGGGATGCCTTCGCCTCTGCCTTGTGCGGGGCCGTGTTCGCCGGACGTAGCCTGGACCAGGCGGCGCGAATCGCAGGGGAGTTCGTCCGATCCGCCATGGCACATACCCAGACCCAACCCGACTACGAACGTCGAGGGGTCAGTTTCGAGCTCGACCTGAACCTCATGACCGCACTGGTTGACAGGCAGGAATAAGCCGGGTGCGGACCACGGCCCGGGCGACGCGGACAGGCCCGGGACACGGAGCCAGGCGGCCCTGACGCAGGCCCGGTTCATATCCGACCACGGCAAGGTCACATTCGACCACAATCCCGTTCCCCCTTCGGTTTCCCTGCCCACCCGTGGTGAACTGTGTGCATGGATACAACACCACCGCCGCACAAGCCCATCGATCCCGCCCACGACCTGCCCCGAACCGAGGCGGCCCTGTGTGCGCCCCGAATAAGCCCCAAACGCCTGGGCGCCCTGGGCGAGGAATACGTGACCCGCTGGCTGCAATGCATGGGCTGGCGGATCTTGGACCGCAACTGGTCCTGCCGCTTCGGAGAACTGGACATCGTGGCCCTCGACCAGGAGAAGCGGCTGGTCTTCGTGGAGGTCAAGACCCGACGCAGCCGCACCTACGGCAGACCCGAAGAAGCAGTGGCGGCCGGCAAACGATTGCGATTGAGGCGTGCGGCCATTCTCTGGTTGAAGGCGAACGGGGAAGGCTCTACGCCCAGGCACGGGAGCGTGCGCTTCGACGTGGCCGCACTCTTCATCGGACCAGGCCCCTCCGGTGGCGGGGTCCAGGCCAGGGTGCGTCTGATCAGGGGGGCCTTCTGATGCGCATAGGCACCGGAACGTCCGTTGGACTGGTGGGACTCGAGGCATTCACCATCCAGGCCCAGGCCTTCATCTCCCCAGGCCTGCCCTATTTCTCAATCATCGGTCTGCCCGACGCCTCCTTGTCCGAATCGCGCGAGAGGGTCAAATCAGCCTGTTCGGCAACCGGCTTCAAATGGCCCGAAACCCGGGTGACCGTCAACCTCTCCCCCGCCTCCATGCCCAAGCACGGATCGACCCACGACTTGGCCATCGCGGTCGCGGTCATGGACGCGGCCGGCTCCATACCCGACCAGGGCTTCGAAGGTGCCCTGACCCTGGGTGAACTCAACCTTGACGGCACGGTCCTTCCTGTCAACGGTCTGCTACCCATCCTCCTGCACGCCCGCAAACACGGCATCAAACGAGCCTATCTGCCTTACGGAAACCTGGACGAAGCACGCATGGTGCCGGGCGTGGAAGTGGTCGGGGTACGTCACTTGGGCGAGCTGATCGAGCATGTGGGCGGCAAGGCCAGGTACCGGCTATCCGATGAAGCCGCCACGGGGGCAACCATCACAGGCACGGACACCGCAACGAACGATCTGCCGGACATGGCCCAGGTCGTCGGTCAGGAACAGACCAAGTGGGCATTGACCGTCGCGGCGGCCGGCGGACACCACATGCTGATGACCGGACCACCCGGTTCCGGCAAAACCATGCTGGCCTCCCGACTGCCCTCCATCATGCCTCCTTTGAACAACAAAGAGCAGTTGGAGGTGGCTTCCATACGCTCCCTGTGTGGAGATCTGCAACGTCATGGCATAACGGATGTGCCGCCTTTTGAGGCTCCCCACCATACGGCCTCCACCGCAGCCCTGGTCGGGGGCGGGTCTGGTGTGGCCATGCCCGGAGCCATCACCCGCTCCCACTGCGGCGTCCTTTTCATGGATGAGGCACCCGAGTTCTCACCACGCGCCCTCCAGACCCTGCGCGAACCACTGGAGACCGGGCGCATCCTCCTCTCCCGCTCGAAGGGAACCGCTTCCTACCCGGCCCGATTCCAGCTGATCATGGCTGCCAATCCCTGCCCCTGCGGCTTCGGTTATGGCACTGGTGAACGCTGCACCTGCTCTCCTCGTGAACGCACCCGCTACTGGAACCGCCTGTCCGGCCCCATCCTGGACCGGATCGACATCCAGGTGTCCGTCCCCCCGGTCTCCTCCCTTCTGCCCACTTCGGAGGAGCCCCGCGACTCCAGCGCCCAGATCCGCTCACGTGTGACAGGGGCACGGGCGGTGGCCAGGGCCCGTTTCAGCAAGGAGGGCTGGTCCTGCAACGCCCAGGCCTCCGGCGAATGGCTCCGCAGGGAAACATCGGCGAAGGCCATAGGCCTGGTCAGTGCTGCACTGGAGGCCAAGCGTCTGAGCCTGCGGGGGGCGGACCGAGCCATGCGATTGGCCTGGACCCTGGCCGACCTGGATGGACGGACCAGCCCCAGGGCCGAGGACGTGAATGCCGGGATCATGATGCGAACGAGGCTGCAATGAACCGCCCGACGACAGGGACGACCGGCAACCATACCCTGTCGCCTGAATCCCTGGCCCGCGCCTTGCTCACCTACTGCGTGGACGGCCCCGACGCCCTGCTCCATGCAACCCTGCTCGGAGCAGGCGGCGCACAGGAACTTCTGGAGGCGCTACGCGAAACGTCGGTCTCCCAATTTATCGAAGGCCGGTCATCCAGGGGCATGGCCCACCTCGACGGCATGTTCCTGTCCGGCTTGGCCCGGTGGGGCCGTCATGCCGACCAGCGCAGCATGACCAGGTTCCACCGGGCCGCTAGCAAATGGCGGCAAAGACTGGCTTCCTTGAACAGCGCCGGCTCAGAAGACCTGATCGCCTGGCTGACCGGAAACGGACACTTTTGGGTAATCGGTCCGGACGACCCCAGCTGGCCCGACCAGCTGGGCGACCTGGCCACACGTTCCGATTGGGCCCCACCGCTGTGCCTGTGGGGGCGTGGAGACCCCGCCGCCCTCGTCTCCTGCCCGACCCCACTGGCCGTGGTCGGCTCACGCTCCTGCAACGATTATGGGCGATTCGTCGCCCGGCAGGTTGGGTTGAAAGCGGCTGAAGGCGGCCACCTGGTCGTCTCCGGTGGCGCCTTCGGGGCCGATGCCAACGCCCATTGGGGCGCTTTGTCGGCCGCCCGGGACGGCGCACCGCCACCTGGACGTACCGTGGCCGTATTCGCCGGCGGACTGGACCATATGGGACCACGGCACAACGCCGGTCTCTTCGCGGCCATCGAGCGCCAGGGGGGTGCCCTGATCAGCGAGCTGCCTCCCGGCACCATCCCCGAGGCCCGCCGATTCCTGCTGCGCAACCGTATCATCGCTGCCTTGGCACGCACGGTGGTCGTGGCCCAGGCCCGTCACCGATCCGGTGCGCTCAACACCGCCACATGGGCCGCCGAACTGGGACGGGAGGTCTACGCCGCCCCCGGCGGCATCGACAACCCCGAGAACACAGGCTGCAATCACCTGATCCACGACGGCAAGGCCATGATCCTGATCTCCGCCAACAACCTGGAGGGAATCTGTCATGCCAGCCATGAACCGATCGGCGAAAGCCCAACCCCGACGGCCGGCCCGGGGACAACCCAAGTGCAGGCAGGATTGACTGAGTGCGTAACAGAACCGACCGTCGCGTCAGCGGCCAGGCCGACCGACGGAAATCATGGCTGCGACGACGACGGACGATCCAAGAAGAGTCGCAAGGATCTGCCGGAAGAGCAACGCACGCTGCTCAAGGCCGTCCGGGCCTGCCGGGCCAGACACCTGGAAGCCACCTGTGAGAACGTATCCGCCCTGTTGGAGCAGGAGGGCCATCCGGCATATACCTTGCAGGAGGTGCTGCAGACGGCGGGGGCCATGGAGCTGACCGGCTTGCTCGCCAGCGAGGGAGGCGTTCTCACGCCTACACGAGACGGGCAGGAAAAAGAAAGGCGATGAGACCGGTCAGACCCGCCATCCGCAGCGGTCCAGATCGACCAGCCAGCCTGGCGCACCGCTGTTCGCGCGGTCCGTCGCCGGCCTGAAGACCACGCCCTCGCTCTCCAGAAGTGCCCTCTGCCGTTCGGGTCCGCCGAAAGCGAAGCCCGGGGCAAGGGAACCATCCCTGAAGACCACCCGGTGGCAGGGCACCACGCCTGGGGCCGGATTGGAGTGGAGGGCATAGCCAACATAACGCGCGGACCTGGGGCGACCTGCCAGGGCCGCGACCTGGCCGTAGGTGGCCACGGCACCATACGGGATACGCTTGACCACCTCATAGACCTGTTCGAAGAAAGAAGGGGATGATGCCACCGTCGAATCCGCCATGCACCCATATTCGCAACGGGCCATGACAGTGCCATACGGCCGACCCCAATGATCCAGCGCCACCCACCACCCCCAGGTCCGGGCTTGTGAGAGAATCGAGACATGGGTCCAGCACATATCAAAACAGGGTATGACGTCGTCATCGTGGGGGCCGGGGCCGCTGGCCTGTCCACCGCTCTCGGACTCCTGGACGCGGCTGGCAGTGGCGCCAAGCCCAGCGTCCTGGTGATCTCCAAACTCCAGCCGCTGCGTTCCCACACCGGATCTGCCGAAGGCGGGATCGCGGCCAGTCTGGGAAACGAGGAGCAGGATGACTGGCGCTGGCATTACTACGACACCGTCAAGGGCGGCGACTGGCTCGTGGACCAGGATGCGGCCAAACTCCTGGCCCGGCAGGCGCGCTCGACGGTCATCGGCCTGGAACATGCCGGAGTGGCCTTTTCCCGCCGCGAAGATGGCAGAATAAGCCAACGGCGCTTCGGCGGGCACACCGCCGACTTCGGGGGCCGGCCGGTCAAGCGGGCGGCCTATGCGGCCGACCGGATCGGCCACCGGATCCTGAGCTCCCTTTGGCAGCAGTGCCTCAAGCGGGGTGTGACCTTCGCCGACGAATGGTATGTGACCGATCTGGTCCTGTCAGCTACGGGTACCAGCGTAGAAGGCCTGGTGGCCCTTGACGAAAACACCGGGACCGTGCATACCATCCGCGCCCGAGCCCTGGCCCTATGCACCGGCGGTGCCGGCCGTCTCTTCCACACCACCTCCAATTCCTGGGACCTGACCGGGGACGGTATGGCACTGGCCTTGGATGCCGGGCTCGCCCTGGAGGATGCCGAACTCATCCAATTCCACCCCACCGGTTTGGGTCACACCGGCATCCTTCTCTCCGAGGCCGCCAGGGGGGAAGGCGGGGTCCTGCGCAATGCGGACGGCGATCCCTTCATGCATCGCTACGCCCCCAGGCATGGCGACCTGGCCGCCCGCGACGTGATCAGCAGGTCCATTGCTGCCGAAGTCGATCAGGGGCGGGGTGTGACGGACCCGGGCGACCCCGACGGACCCAGGGACTGCGTGT
This sequence comes from Bifidobacterium xylocopae, assembly GCF_003315615.1. Taxonomy (GTDB): domain Bacteria; phylum Actinomycetota; class Actinomycetes; order Actinomycetales; family Bifidobacteriaceae; genus Bombiscardovia; species Bombiscardovia xylocopae. The sequence goes on along the minus strand of NZ_PDCH01000001.1, from coordinate 128,879 downwards.
GGTTGGATCTGCGCGGCATCAGCGCCCAGGTTATGCACGCCAGGCTTCCACAGGTGGATGAGACCATCCGCCGCTACGCCGGCCTGAACCCCGGCCATGACCTGGTCCCCGTCAAGCCCACCGCCCACTACATGATGGGCGGCATCCCCATCGACACCGACGGCCACGTGCTCTCCTGGCAAGGTGGGCAGGCGCAGGTGGTGGATGGACTGTACGCAGCCGGCGAGTGCTCATGCGTTGGGGTTCACGGTGCCAACCGCCTGGGGGGCAACTCCCTTCTGGATGCCTGCCTGTTCGGGCGCAGGGCCGGTTCAGATGCCTACCGTTTCGTGACCATGCCTGCTGCAGGCGGGGGGTCGCATAACCATGAACTGCTGGATCAACGAGCCGGACGGCGCCGGCAGGACGTGACGGACCTGCTGGCCCGGGCCGGCAAGAAGGTGGAAGATCCGGGTGAGGACGGGGACCGGAGAGACAGCACCGTTCCCGCTCCCGAAGACGGCAATCCATACCGGCTGGCCGAACAGCTCGGACGGCTGATGGACCGTACCCTCGCCGTGCGCTGCGAAGCCGAGGGCATCAGCAGCGCCTTGAACCGGCTCGACCACGAGTTGGACCCCGCCGCAGACCGCCTCCACCCGCACGACCCCTCCCCCGTTTGGAACCAGGAATTGACCGCCGTCTTCGAAACACGCTCCCTGCTGCGTCTGGCCCGTGCGGCCCTCCAGGCAAGTCTGGAACGCAAAGAATCCCGAGGCTCATTCAAGCGCCTGGATTACCCCCACCGCGACGATGACAACTACCTGCGGCACTCCCTCGTGAATCGAACCGGACATATCGGATGGAGTCCCGTACACATCGAGGACTTCCCACCCGGTTCACGGAGATACTGAGCCCGGGCAGGCGAACGGGCCAGGGAGAGGGTCGCTGCGAGACAGGAGGAGGATAGGCAAGAATGAACGGGAAACAGCAGGCAGATAACCAATCGATCCGGCGTGTGACCATCCGCATCCACCGCGCCAAACCCATGCCGGACCACGCGGGCGCCCCGTCCGGCCGGCACCGGAGCAACCCCTTCGCCACCGACCATGGCCCTGCCGGACCCGGTCGGCGACAGCGCCTGAAGCGCTGGACCCAGGACTACCTGCTCGATGCCCGACCAGAGGACACCCTGCTCGACCTCCTGCTCACCATCAAGCGTGAACAGGACCCGGGCCTGGCCTTCCGCTACTCCTGCGGGCATGGAATGTGCGGCTCGGACGGCGCCGCCGTCAATGGCAAGCCGGCCCTCCTGTGCGAAGCCACCGTGGCGGACTGCCAGGCGTATACGCAAGCAGCCCCCTTCCGTCCCACCGGGACCGGGTCCGAACGGCGGCCCTCCCCGGGCCACCTGGATCAGCCCGGACCATTCCACGACCCAGCCCAGCTATCCCAGGACCATCTACTGGTGGAACTGGGCCCCCTCCCCGGTTTCCCGGTCCTGCGCGACCTCATCGTAGACACGACCCTCATGTTCGACGCAATCGACCAAATCCACCCCTGGCTGCAGCCGGGCCCAGCCGATGGCGCCCTGGATGCCGAGGGTGCCGCCACGAATCCGAAAGGAGGTCCTGGCAGCCTGGAGGTCCGGCAGACCAAGGACCAGCTGGCCGCCTATGAACAGCTCAGCGACTGCATCGACTGTGGGCTGTGCGAAGCCGCCTGCCCTATCTGGTCGGGCGGCGAGGCCTTCATCGGTCCGGCAGCCCTGGTCGCAGCCGCCCGTTTCATCCATGATTCACGCGACGACCGCGCCATACAGCGCCTGGAAGATCTGGGTGGCGAGGACGGCCTGTCGGCCTGCCAATCCATCCGCGCCTGCAGCAGGCCCTGTCCCCGGGGCATTGATGTCGGCGAGACCATCTGGGATTTGATTGAACGCTCGCACCATCCGCAGCAGCCCTCCCACTTGTGAGGGGGCCTCGTTAGAGTGATGAATATGAACAGGACTTCCTACACCAACCACGCCAAGGCTTGGCAGTATGCCGAAGCCTGCGAGCTCAACGCTGAACCCGACTATCTGCAGGCCGTGAGGAAGCAGGCCGTGCAGGCCGGTTTCACACAGGGGTCCGTGGCCCAAGGCGCTTTCCTGAAAATCGTCGCCCAGGCCAGCCATGCGCGCTCCATCATCCTGGTAGGCACAGGTTCCGTGGTCGAGGCCCTGAGGCTGATAGACGGCCTGGGCGAGGAAGGCCAGTTCACCGCCGTCGACTCCTCCCCCCAGGGGGCCGATCTGATACGGCGCGCCTTCCGGTCGGCCGACATCGGCCATGGTGTGCGCCTGCGTGCCGTCAATGTACGGGCGAGGACTTATTTCCCCCGTCTCAATCCCCGTGACTATGACCTGATCGTCGTGGCCGGTGACGAATCCAACTACCGTGACGCCATGGCGGAGGCTCCCCGCCTCCTGCAAGCCAATGGGCAGATCATCTTCACCGACATCATGTGCTATCAGGAGGACGAGGAGGCCGGCGGGGTGATGAACGCAGCGAACCGGTCCCCACGTGCGGTGCTCCTCCGTCAGCTGGTGGAAGACTGCCAGCAGACCCAGGGCGTGGATTTCGACTCATGCCTCCTGCCAATCGGCAGCGGGGTCCTGCTGGCTTCCAAACGCTGAGGGCATTCAGCCCCGTATCGCCGTTCTCTTCGGATGGCCACCGTGAGCGCAATGGCCCCTCAGCTCCGCACGGTCAGCGCTCACCCAGCCATCACCTACCGGGCCGACCCTGCCCTAGGACCACGCGTACGGCTTCTTCCGGGTCATCCGTACGTACCAGCAGGTCCGGATCCAGGTCCGAGATCATCCCTCTCTTGCGCACGGTCGTGCTGATCCAGTCGAACAGGCCCTCCCAGTATGCGGTGTCGAAGAGCACGATGGGCGTGCGGGTCACCTTGTTGGTCTGAACAAGGGTCAACAGTTCGAACATCTCATCCATGGTGCCGAAGCCACCCGGGCAGACGATCACTCCGGACGAATACTTGACGAACATGGTCTTGCGTACGAAGAAATAGCGGAAGGTCATGCCCAGGTTCACCCACTGGTTGATGCCCTGCTCGTGGGGAAGCTCGATACCCAGCCCCACCGACTTGCCACCGGCCTCGGCTGCGCCTCTGTTGGCCGCCTCCATGATGCCGGGGCCGCCGCCGGTGATTACGGCCATGCCCTGCTGGGCGATGTCGTGCCCCATGCGCCTGGCCGCCTGATAGGCCGGGTCATCGCTCCCGGTACGCGCGGAACCGAAGATGGCCGCCGCCGGTCCCAGCTCGGCCAACGCCCCGAATCCGTCTACGAACTCGGCTTGGATGCGCAGCACCCGCCAGGGGTCCATGTGCAGCCAATCGGTGTCCTTATCAGGCGTGAACAGACTGGTGTTTGAGTTGTCCTGTGGAATCATGGGCCCCCGCATGATCACTGACCCCCGATGGTAGGTCGGCCCGAACGGCGTTCCGTCTTCCGTGCCCCGCTCCCCTGCCGGCCGTAACCGCTCGTCCGCTTCCGTCATCCTGGTCCTCCTTCGCCCCGTTTCCCTTCGTTGTCTTCGTCCGCCCAACCCGGCTCCGGCTTCGACGCTTCAGCCGCTGCCGCAGGACGAGATGGCATGCCCGACCTGTCAGCCGCGGACCAACCGGATGGGTTTGAGACCTTCCTTGTCGCTGGCGCGGTAAAGGACGAAACGACGTCCGATCACTTGCACAAGCTCGGCTTCCAGCTGCCCGGCCAGAGCCTCTCCGGCCTCACGTGCATCGACTGGCCCGCCGTCATGCACGACGGCTTTGACCAGCTCATGGGCGTCCAAGGTCTCGGAGGCCTGCTTGGCGGCCGCCGCCGTCACGCCCTCTTTGCCGATCCACAGGGTCGGGCCGGTCCCGTTTGCCAGGGCCCGCAGCTGCTTGACCTGTTTCTTGCTCAACGCCATGCGTCCGCTCGCTTTCCAAACCGTCCGCCGAACCGGTGGACCCGACAATGCATACTTACTATTCCTACTCCATCGCCCCTACTATCCATCCCATCCACCGGTGGGCGTGCCGAACGCTGCAGCCAGAGGGCACGGCAGTCCTTCCTCCCACCGATCCTCAACGCCGATCGGCCCAGGTGCCTGCTGCTGCACCGGGCGAGCAGGGGGTGGTTGGTCTCAACGATGTCCGGAATGCCACCAAAGGATACGCTGAGAAGAACGGCATTCGGTTCTGTCCCGGCTGCGATGAACGCATAGGTGTGGAGCCGTCTTGTGCGGCCGCTTCGACAGGAGCTCCGCCGGGGCGCTGCATGCCTCCAGCCGAAGCCCGCCCACATGGATGGCATGTCCACCAGCGAAACGGCCTGCCGTCCGTCCCGGCGCCCTGCAACTCGGCTGGACGGCTTCGGACCCCACGTCGAGTTAGGATAAGGCAGGTGGCCCTCATACGTCAGATGGCCTAAGAACACGAAGCGAAGAGGAGACACGCGGCCCTATGTCCATCCCTCCTTCCCAGCATGCCAGTCCTTGGTGGACCAGCGAACCTCGCCAGAGGCATGCCCGTGGATGGAAGATAGTGCTGGTGCTCGTGGCCCTCGCCGGCTTCCTGATCTGGCAGAGCGGTGTCGTCAACTGGCAGGCAGTGGGCCGCGCCATAACCCATTCACCAGAGCCGACGCGGTCGACAGCGGCGCCCAAACGCAAGCACGCACCGGTGCCCACCCCCCTGCCAGCCTCCTATAAGGAAGCCGCGGTCAAAGCCCAGCAATACGTGGACTCCATGCATTTGTCCGAGGAAGGCATCCGCGACCAGCTGACCGGCAAACGCGACCACTACTCGCAGTGGGCCGCACAGTATGCAATCGAACATGTAACCGCAGACTACCCGGCGAATGCGCTCATAATCGCGAAGGACCTCCAGGGGCAGGGTGTGCAGGACCCGGAGGCCATGATGAAACGGCTGACCAGCAGCAAGTACAAGTTCACCCCTGCCGACGCCGAATACGCACTCCGCCAGCTCTACCCTCCGCAAATCGTGGATTCCGTTCTCAGCGAGGAACAGTAGAGACAACCCTGGCCACAGTGCGTGCAGGCAAAAATCGGCTACGGCTACCACCACCGGGGCCAGCGACAGCGAGTCTGGGACCTTCGTACGGAGGACGATAGCAAAGAGTCCTACAGGCCATGGCCTGTAGGACTCTCATCACGGGTGCGCCAGACAGGATTCGAACCTGCGACCTGCTGTTGAGAAAGGCTGCTGTACGTGTACATGCTAGCTGCCTTAACTGTTGCTAATAGCGACTGGAATACTTCCGATGCTAGCACATTCCAAGTACTAACTGATACGAGCTGAAACGGGTACGTTAGTGCATCAATGTGCCCGATTGAATTCAGCTGCCGTCTTTTGACAAACTCGGGTTATGTAGCAAATAGTGTGGTTTATGGTGTAAGTTTTCAGATGTATGGGGTTAGGCGGTTCGCCCGGACCATTCTTTGCTGGCGGAAAGTCCTTCCTTGGTGATGGTGGCTGTCCCGTAGGTCGATGGCGGGTTAAGTAGCAGAATGTGTTGTAGTGTGTCAAAGCGATTACACTATTTGGCTGCTGTCCGGCCTGGTTGAGTATGAACGGGGATGAGCCATGAGCTTCAAGCGGGAAGCACGGTTGGTGTCTGGCACCTCCATGATGTATTTTCAGTGTTGTTAGCAGCCCCACTGTTTCTATCTTCTTTCGGGGCTGGATGTTTTATATGTTACAGCAGTTAGGTCTCGCCCGACAGTACTCAATTCAGGAACTTTCCCAGTCGCGCAGCAGGCAAGGCCCGTGTTTACGGCTGGTGGTGTGCAGACTGCAACTGTAGCGTTGCAAACGCTGCCGGGCCGTACTGGTGCGCCTGTTCATGTGCATGGGTAACCCGCACACCCAGCAGGGCCGGGTGTGTTTCGATCTGGTCGTCATTGCCCCATCAAACGGAAACAGATACCTCGACAAGAAACTTATTACCCGTCCAACTACAAATTAACCCTAGACGCACCTACTTCTACTTCTGTAAGACCAAACCAGCATCTCAATCCACATATTCTGTTCCTACAGCCCTATTCTTGCGCTCGACCACACGGCGTCACAGGTCAGGAAACCGGCCTTCTTCAGGGTGACGAGGTTGGCATCAGGGTCAATGGCGTTCAGCGTACCGGCAACGCCGGGACGGAGGACTTCAGCCTGGCACAGGAAATGATGGATCAGTTGAAACATCTGACACCAACATACGAAACGAACAGTCAAAATGTCCACGTTTTCTACATGACTCGATACATTGGCGCGTACTGATATAACAGTGACGTCATTAGGTATATACATGTCAGCCTTGGTGATTTTATAATCAAGATATCACCATATATCAGGGAGGTCATCGTGAAAGTTGTGCTCATTACTGGGGCAAGTAGTGGTATCGGTTATGAGACAGCTGAGTTGCTGGCCAAGCGCGGGTACAAGGTTTACGCAGGGGCTAGGAGAACGGAACGGATGCATGACCTTGTGCAGCTGGGGGTAACACCACTTAGCCTTGATGTGACCAATGAGTCGTCGGCCAGAGAGGCCGTGCATACTGTCATAGAACAGGAAGGACGAATAGATGTCCTTTTCAACAATGCGGGTTATGGCTCTTATGGTCCCATTGAGCAGGTGAGTTTGGACGAGGCCCGCAGGCAGCTCGATGTCAATGTGCTTGGAGTCGCGCTCATGAGCAAATTGGTCCTTCCTCAGATGAGGAAACAGGGCCAGGGCAGAATCATCGTCACATCCTCTGTCGGAGGTAGACTCACAAGCTATCTCGGAGGCTGGTACCATGTATCCAAGTTTGCTTTAGAGGCCTTGTGCAACTCCATACGCATGGATGTGGCAGACTTCAACATCCAAGTCTCGGTCATAGAACCAAGTGGAGTGATGACCGAATGGGGTTCCATAGCAGCTGATCATCTGTCCGATACCGGTAAAGACAGTCCCTACGAGTCCACGACCAAGCAAGTGGCTGATTATTACCGTCAAATGTATTCCAAACCGTCAGCACTGGTCAATGATCCTAAGAGCATTGCACAAATAGTTCTCAAGGCGATAGAGGCTAGGAAGCCCAAGACGCGTTATCAGGATTCTCTTGCAGCAAAGACCAGCATACTCATGTCCCGATTGCTGCCCAGCCGTGCCTTAGATTGGATAATGAAACAAACCGTCTTACGCTAATCTTACGCTAAGATATAGCTCGTGCGAATAACTCTTTCTCGGCAATTTCGAGATTTCACTAATGCGATTAACCTGCCCCTGACACAACTTACGGATATGACAGGGGTACCCAGCCTTGACTTACGTGATGAGGTAGAGCTGGATGAATCCCAATATCAGGCTCTTCTAAGCGCTCTTGATGGGAGGGTGAGCGACGAACAGATCATTGCAATTAGTGATGTGAAGCAGGTTGGGATGTTCATGCCACCCTTTTTCGCTGCCCTATGTGCCCCCAATGCCATTGAAGGTTTCCGCCGCTTTGCTCTGTATAAAAGGCTGGTCTGCCCACTAGAAATGACCTTGACCCTCGACTATGACCAGATTGTTATCCATGTGGGATACGACGGACTCGATGGACTAATACCAAGATTTGCGCTGATCAGTGAGCAGGCCGCACTTGTCGGTCTTATCCGAACCGGAACCGGCAAACATATACTACCCATAAGAATCGCATCCCCTTACAGCTACAGCCCGGTATTGATGAGACACTTTGGTATGCGTCCCACGAAGGCGGCGTTTAATATCCTGGCTTTCTCCATGCAGGACATGCAGACACCTTTCCTCAGCAGAAACAATGTGATGTGGGAATACCTGAAATCCGGATTAGACGAACGTCTAGAAGATCTGTCAAAAGGTGACTGTCTGACCTATCAAGTCGAGCGTGCGCTTATGCACTTCATACCTGGAAACCAGCACACACTCAAGAATGTGGCTTCACGATTAGGGGTCAGCCCACGTACCCTTCAACGACGTCTGAAGTCAAAAGGCACCAGCTTTGCCGCTCTCACCGCACAAGTCCAGCAGCACCTGGCCACCGACTATCTTAGTCAGGGTGACCTAACTGCCGCTGAAGTGGCACATCTGGCTGGATATCGAGATGTATCTTCCTTTTCGCGTGCCTTCAAACGATGGACTGGGCAAAGTATAACCAGCTTCAAGGATGAGCGACGAGCACCGGAACAAGGCAAATGATGAGAAGCAAAGACGTCCATAAGGCCCGTACGACAAAGACGTGGAGTTTTCACAATAAATATGTCATCCATGCCCATAGGAATTGATCGCGTTGTGTGTGTTGTGAGTTTGGCACTGTAGCAACAAATCTGTCTGGGGGGGGGGGGGCTGACAACTACCTGCCGGTCCACCGGCGTGGCCACACGGGTGAATGCCGGACGCCTGGCGTCCTTGAGGCTGTTCCTGTAATGGGTGTCGGGAAGGCGCTCCATGGCCGACCTGGCCGCGGACGCCGGGGCGAGCCGGTGGACCCTGGCCAGGTGCATGTCCTGGTGCTGGGACCTGGAACCCGCCCTGCCCCCGGTGCTCGACAGGCACCACAGCCTGACCTTCGACGGGACCTACCTGGCCCATGGCTGGTGCCTGCTGGTCCTCGCCGACGCCAGGAGCCGGCCCCTGGCCGTCCATTGGTGCGACAGCGAGAGCCGGGCCTCCTACCGGGCCCTGTTCCATGGCATGCCCGCACCCGATGCCCTCACCTGCGACGGTGACAGGGGCTGCCTGGCCCAGGTCAAGGTCAGCTGGCCCGGCACCCGGGCCCAACACTGCCTGGCCCAACGCCTGACAAGGGTCAGGGATCCGCAGGGTGCCGCCTCCTAGCTGGCTCCGCTCAACCAGTGGCACCTGGAACACGGCCACACCATCAAGGAGAGGACCTTGGCCTCAAGGGACCCCCACCATCCCAAGGCCATCGCCGGCAGGAAGTGGCGGTACACTCACGAACGGCTGCAGCGAGGAGCACATGAGACGCATCGTGGAACGGACCATATACCTGGCCAGCCCCGACCCCATGTCCGTCATGAGACCAAGACCCCAAACCCACAACCACACACAAGCGGCAAGAACACCCTTCACCCTACGGCACCGCCACCATCGCCGATGAGGGACTGTGCACCAGGAAAGGATGGGCCGACAGAAGCTACCTGACCCCAACACACCCGAAACAACCCAACCATTAGACACACATTCTGCTACTTAACCCCCCGATGTGGCGGACCTTATCAGCCGCAACACGGTGCGGCCGGAGTGAGCCCGGAAGGACCCTGCAGATACGATATGCCCGATTCCTAAAACAAGAATGGTTCCAAGGCTTACAAGCCTTGGAACCATTGCCTTCTCGTGCGCCAGACAGGATTCGAACCTGCGACCTGCTGATCCGTAGTCAGCTGCTCTAATCCGCTGGGCTACTGGCGCATGCCACCACGGTAATTTGCTTACCGCGACAACTCCACCATATTAGCGCACCCAACGGCTTCCATCAACTGGGTGTGTCGTCTCATGCCCGTCCCACAACTATGAAAATTATGAGCAGAAAATCCCTCACTCTGCATAATTGTCAACTATTCCCAGGTTCCCATTATATAAATCAATAAGAATATCTTCGCACCTGCACGGGAGCAGGGTGAGCGAGACTTGACGATATCCAAGCGAACATAAACGGCAGGTGGATGCAGGGGGGGCATCCGTCAGTCCTGACGGTAATCAATAGGAGTACGGATAAAACCATGCACAACCTCACACTCTTGCACGGTGGGACTGTCAGACGTGGCGCGTACGGGCACATCAAGACGGGTGGCCGCGTCTATATCGAACCAGGTACCAGTTTTCAATCCCTGCATGTGACCGGCGACACGATCTGCGTGGATATCCACGGCGGCTCGATCAAAGTGGACGGCTCCCTGCAACTGCCAACCGGCGTACTGAAGGTCGGGACGCTGTCCGGACATGGCCGGATCCTAGGAAGGGGGACGATCCGAGCCGCCAAGCTCGATTTCCAGGGTCTGCTCCGCACGGAAGGGGACATCTATGTCAAACAATCTTTCACCTTCCAAGGGCTCATGCAGGGACAGCAACGGGTCGTGGCGCGATCCATCGACATCCTCGGCGTGGCCGAAGCCTCGACGATGATAGCCAGCCATATCCGCATCCGCAACATGCACCCCAAGGTGGTGCCCCTGGAGCATATCAGATGGATGGTCAGGGCCTCGAAAGTCCGAGCCATCACCTGTCAAAGGGCGGAGATCCATAAATGCATCTGCCGCATACTCCACACCTGCAGGGCCGACCTGCGCGAGGGGTCCTTCGTACACGAGGCTGTCTGCTTGGCCACGATGACCACCGACAAGTCCTCGGCCGCAATCCTCATCACGGGGGCGCCGAAGCGCCTGCACGTCGCCGGACACTAGGCACCGGTACAGGCGCCGCCAAGGGCTTCGTCCGGAGTGTCAGGCGAGGCGGGTTTCCACCCAGGTCAGTCCAGACTCAGCCAGAGCAGGTATTCCTCGTTGCCATGGGCGCCCGCTATCGGCGACGGCGCCTGGCCTCGTTCAATGAAGCCATGGGCCCGGGCGCTCGCCTTCACCCGGGCCAAAGCCTCCTGCCGGCGCCCGGCTTGGCGTACCACGCCTCCGTGTCCCAAACCGCTGCGACCAACCTCGAACTGGGGCTTGACCAGAAGGATGACCTGGGCGCCCCGGGCCGCAACGCGGTCAATTACCGGGATCACATAGGTCAGGGAGATGAAAGACACATCGGAGACCACATAGTCCGGACGGTATGGCAGATCCCCTGCCTCGACCTGGCGGATGTTTACTCCGCTGAGTTCATGGACACGGTCGTCGGCGGCCAGGCGGCCGTCCAACTGGTCATGGCCGACATCCAGGGCGATCACGCTGGCCGCACCCCGGCGTAGCAGCACATCGGTGAAGCCGCCGGTAGAGGCTCCGATATCAAGGCAGAGCCGCCCCTTGGGTTCCGGCAGGCCGTCCCCGTCGAAGGCTTCGAAGGCCCCCAGCAGCTTGAACGCCCCCCTGGATGCATAATCCTCGCCCTTGTCGGCGACCAGCCGGTCACCAGGCCCGACCAGGTATGAAGGCTTGCGGTGAATCACCCCATCCACCGTGACCGCGCCCTTGCGGACCAAAGCCGCCGCCCGGGAACGGGTACCCACCAGTCCGCGGCGGACCAAAGCCTGGTCCAGACGCGACAGGTCCTCCCGGTCGGCCCGGGTTCCGTCCGGCCCCATGTGCCCACCTTCACTCATCATTGCCGTCCAGACGACCCCGGAGCTCGCTCAGAACGGTCCGGAAGACCTCGACCTGCCGGTCGAGCGGCAGGTCGTCGAGGCCGCGTAATTGCGGAAAGCTTTCCAGGAGCCGCTCTCCATCGGGACCGTCAACCCCACGTTGCCCCTCATCCGCTGGCGTCTGTGCCGTAGCCGCCTTGGGAGCGCTGTTGTCCGGCTCAGTCATGGATATGGAAGGTAGGTAGGGTCAATCCGCTGGGATCCAGGCCCGCGTCCATGACCTCCCAAACCGCGCAGGTCACCGCACGCAAGGCATCGAGTTGGCCTGTCGGGTCGAGTTCATGCCCACTGGTGTCCCGGGCCGTCACTGTTACGGCTCCATCCACGATTCGCGCCTGGCTCCCCCGGCAGCTCCAGGATCCATCCTGTTCTTTGACGGGCTGTGGGTGGGCCTCAAGCAGACCGCGCAGGTCACCCGCTATAAAGCTCGGTCGCTGGTTGGGCGCTGCGGTGATGATCGCCTGGGGCGTGGCCACGCCGGTCAGCACAATCAGAGAATCGTAACCGCCGCGCACAGCCGCCTCAATGTCCGTATCCAGCCGGTCACCGACAGGCAGTGAGGCCGGCTTCGGCACGGGTCGGTCGCCATCGGAAAAGAGCCTGCGGGCCTCATCATAGATAGCGGACTCGGGCTTGCCGGCCGAATCCTCCGGCTCGTGGCCGCTGGCAGCGATGACCGGCAGCTGCAAGGCCCCGTTGCCTGGGGCGATACCATCCTCGCGCGGGATGGTCAGATCCCGATTGGTGACGTAATAGTGGGCCCCCCGTTCAATGGCGTAGGTGGCCTGGTTCAGGTCCTCCAACTTGAGATCGGGATACCAGGACTGTATGACCGCCTGCGGTTCATCCCTATTGCTCTCCACGACCTGCAGACCATTGGCCTTGACTTCGTCGCGCAGATGATCGGAGCCGATGACCAGGACCTTGGACCCGGCAGGCAGATGCTGTCTGAGCATGCGCGCGCCGACGATGCCGGAGGTAATGACCTGCCTATCCTCCAACTCCAGACCGAAGCCGCGTAGCTGGTCGGCGACCACTGACGGGTAGCGGGAGGGGTTGTTGGTCGTATAGGCCATGGCCATACCGTGCCCGACCGCCCGGTCTATACCCTCGGCGGCGTGTTCCACTGGGTCCGCCCCCCGGTAAACGACTCCGTCCAGGTCCAGCAGGGCCAGGGAGTAAGCCTGGCAGAGAGGCTTGTCGCTGCCCTTCAGAAAGGCCTTGCTCATGCCTGGTCATCCTCCTTGTCACTGTCAGCTGATTCGCCGAATGCCAGCGGGGGCACGATCAGCCCGGTGGCAGCGAGAGGCTCTTGCCCGGCCCCGGCCCTGTCCGACTCCAGTGCGTCGGTTTCTGTCCTGACGGCCTGGGAAGCCCCATTCCCGGCCTCATCCGCATGTACGTCAGTCGCCTCCGGATCCGTAGATTGCGTCGACTTGTCAGACCGATTGACGGTCGAGGCGTCCGCTGGAGCGTCGGCGAGATCATGCACATGCGCTGTCGCCAACGGGGCCGAGACGGTCTCCGCGGAGTCAGGACCATCAGACGGTTCGACAACCGACGGGGCCTGGTCCTTGTCTTCCTGCGTTCCCTTAGGGCCGGCGGCGCTCTTCGGCCCGGCGGCCTCACGCGCATCATGGACGCCATCGCCGTCGGAGCCGGTGGACGCAGCTCCGGCCTGGTCGTCGCCCCTTACATCCGGAGTCTGTCCGGCGGCCTCGCCGATACCTGGTTCGGCAGCAGAAGGCACATCCTCGCCGGGCTCGTCCACAGGCTGATAGCTGTAGGGCTCATCCAGACCCTCCAAGGGGATCTCCAGGTCCTCCAGCATCGTCGCGGTCGCGTGTTCCAGGTCATTATCGACGATGATCTCGCCGGTGTCCCCGTCCTCGTCGGCATCGGCGTACTCGGTCTCCAGTCGCGCAAGAACCTCATCCAGCCGCTGGGATTCGTCCCCGCGACCGGCCTGCTCCAGAAGATTCTGCTCGGCCTGGATGGCCCGCATGCGGTAGTCACCGGACAGACCCTTGGCACGCACCAGTTTGCGCACGGTCTCGACGGCCTGGTCCCATAGGCCCAGATCTCCCAACGCACCCGCATAGACCAGGAACATTTCGGCCTTGGATTCGCCCCGCAAGGCCTGCCCCTCGGGTGAGGTGGCCTCCTCTATGGCTTTCCGGGGATGCCCCAACCCACGCTCGCAGTCGGCGATGAAGGGCAAATAGTCCAGGTAGCCGTTCATCCGATAGGCGGTCCTGAACTCACGCAAGGCCAGCTTGTAGTCCCCCTGCCGGTAAGCGACCAGGGCGAGGGTCTCGCGGGAGATGTCCACGCGTGAAGCCTGCTTGGCCACCCACTTGGCGTGGGCCAGGGCCCGCTCAGGGTCGCTTTCCTCCAGGGCATATGCAGCTAGGATGTGCAGGCCCGTGTTCTCGGCGTGCTCCTTGCTCAGGCCACGGAGGCGTTCCTTGTCGTCCTTGGAGAGCATGGACCACTCCAAGCCCTTGGGCATCTTCGGCTCACCCGGCCTGGGATCGGTGTATGGGTTCTGCGAGGGATAGGAAACAGTGCCGTCCGAATTACGCCTGGGACCGTCCTGGAAGTCCCGACCGCGACGTTCGGATCCACGGTCTTGGCGCCGGTCCTGCCAACCGCCTCGGGACCCACCGGAACGCCGATCCTGGCCGCCGCGCCGATTGCGGTCGCCTTGCCAGGAATCGGAACGTCGGTCGTCATGCCTGCGGTCGTCACGACGGTCGTGCTCACGCCCATAGCCGCCCTGCTCCACCCGGCGGCGATCGCCATAGGAGTGCCCACGGCCGCCGTCACGGTAGCCATGGCCCCGGCCACCCCGTCCATCACCCTGCTCGTCACGACCGTTGCCACGGTATCCACCACGGTGATCATCACGGCGGAAACCGCCCCGGCGATCATCATGGTCGCGGTGACCGTAGGGCTTCCTGTCATCGGTATGCCGATAGTTCCTATGGCCGCCCCGGCGATCATCGTCCTGACGGTCCCGGTAGCCATGGCCGCGCTTGTCGCGGTCGTCGCGGCGGAAACCGTCGCGGCGATCATCATGGTCGCGGCGATTATAGGGCTTCCTGCCATCGTCACGGCGGCCGTCATGATTGCGGTAAGCATGCCCGCGGTCGCCCCCACGCTCGTCGTCATGGGCGCGATAGCCCCGGCGGTCGTCGCGGCGTGGCCCACCGCCCCTGTACCCATGTTCGGATCCGGCAGCTCCGTGTCGGTCCTCCCGTCGGTCATCGTAGTGGGTGTATCCATGGCCGCCGTATTGTCCGCCGCCGGAACCATGGCCGCGGTAGCCACCGTGTCCTTGACCGCCCCTGTGGAATCCGCCCTTGCCACTGCCGCCCGAACGTCCATAGCCCGAGTGGGATTTCCGACCATCTCCGCCTGCGCGACCTCGGCCGCCCCTGCCTTCATCTGTCATGTCATGTCCTCATATTCACATGGGGCCGCCGGCAGCGACCCCCCGTTCATTCCTCGTCCGTCCGCTGTCATCAGCGGCGTTCAAGCGCTCCCAAGGCTTTCTTGCCCCTACGAATCAGTGCGAAGCGGCCGCCCAGGAAATCTTCGTCGGTCAGCAGGCGCCCCTGGTCCTCCACCCGCTCATTGTTCAGGTAGACACCGCCGGACTTGATGGTCTTGCGAACCTCGGAAACCGAGCCGAAAAGCCCACTGCCCACCGCCGCGTCGACCAGGCGGTCGCCGGACTCGGCCCGGGCGAAGGCCTTGCCGCCCTGACCGTCGTCGACCATGAGCCCCTGGAGGGCACCCTCAAGCACCCGCTCGTCCAGGTCTGACAGGGCGGTCCCACGCCCGAAGAGGGCTCCGGCAGCATCGAGAGCCCCCTGTGCGGCCTGGTCGCCGTGCACATATGACGTTACCTCCCAGGCGAGTACCCGCTGGGCCTCACGCGCCCCTGGGTTGGTTTCAACCTCGCCGGCCAGACGCTCGATCTCTGCCCTGGGCAGGAAGGTGAAGGTCTTCAACAGCTTCACCACCTGATCATCGGGCTGGTTGAACCAGAACTGGTAGAAGCGGTAGGGGGAGAACATGGACGGATCCAGCCAGACGGCGTTTCCTTCGGACTTGCCGAACTTCTTGCCCTGGGAGTCGGTGATCAATGGGCTGGTCATCACCTGCACGGCCTTGCCGCGCACCTTGCGAATCAGGTCAAGCCCGGATGTCAGATTCCCCCACTGGTCGTTGCCGCCCAGCTGCAAGCGGCAGTCATAGCGGTCGAAGAGCTCCAGGAAGTCGTTGCCCTGCAGGACCTGGTAGCTGAACTCCGTGAAGGAGATGCCCTCATCGGAATTGAGCCGGCGAGCCACCGTATCCTTGGCCAGCATGGTCCCCATACGGAAATTCTTGCCCACATCCCGCAGGAAATCGATGACCCCCATGGAACCGGTCCACTCATAGTTCGAGACGAAACGTACAGGGTTGGAACCCTCGGCCGGCAGGAAGCGGCCGATCTGGGAACGAAGCCGTTCCGCCCATTGGGCCACCGTTTCCCTGGGGTTCAGGGTGCGCTCGCCCGATTGGCGCGGATCACCGATCAGGCCGGTGGCCCCGCCCACGAGCGCAATCGGATTGTGGCCGGCGGCTTGCAGATGACGCATGTTGAGCAGTTGCACCAAATTGCCCACGTGGAGGGAGGGTGCGGTCGGATCGAAACCACAATAATAGGTGACCGGTCCGGAAGCCAGGAGCTCGCCCAGCTGGCGCTCGTCCGTGCACTGGGCAACCAGACCGCGCCACTTCAGCTCCTCAAAGAGCGAATCGAAGCCCGCTTCCTTGAAATCGGTGACCTGTGCCATGAGTGCGTTGCTCCCCTATCGATATATTGGTGGTTGAAGCTCTCGAACGGCCTTATTCTCTCAGGTGAGGCCGACACTGCAGCGGTCGGCCGCCGTAAGCATCCCGGAATCCGTCAAGGCTTGGACCTGGATCCACCCTCCCCGGAAGTCAGGTCCAGGAGCCAGTCGCCCCGTTCCTGGGCGGACTGATCGTCATTGGCGATTATCAGGACCGTATCGTCTCCGGCGATGGTGCCAAGTATGCCCGTCAGGGGTTGGCGGTCCAAGGCGCTGGCCGCGTACTGGGCTGCACCGGACGGGGTGCGTACGAGCAGGAGGTTGCCGGCGCGCTTGACCGAGGTGATCAAACCGGTCAGGACTCGAGTCAGATAGGCCTCTGTCTTGTTTACCTCGCCGCCCTGGGCCATGGAGACCGTCGCGGCCTCGAGCAGGCTCTGATTGGCCACGTCGGGGATCCAATAGGCCAGGACGCCATCGGGGTATCGGATCTTCGCGGCCCCCAACTCGTCCAGATCACGACTCAGCGTGGCCTGGGTCACCTCGATCCCTTGCCCGTTCAGAAGCTTGGCCAGCTGCTGCTGGGATGTGACCTGGTCCTGGGCCACCAACTGACGGATTGCATCGAGACGTGCCGTCTTGCTTGCAGGTCGCACGTTTGCCTCCTCACATAGCGTTCCATTCAACCAGTCTACAGACTATAGCGGCAGATGAATACCTATGCGCAGTCCAGGGCAGGGCTGATATTCCCGGATCAGGCCGTCACCTGATCACCGGAACCGCCCCCGTCGCCCTGTCCGGGGACCATGGCCTGCATCATCTGCCGGTAGAAATCATCAGCGGTCATGCCGGACATGGCCAGCCATACGACCAGGGCCGTATAGATCAGGTTAATGACGACCGCGGCCACCGCCAGGCCGAACCCCTTCATATGGAAGGTTCGTGTGCGGTATATCGCGATGGCGCCCATGATTGCGGAAATCAACGGGACGGGCAGGAACAGGGCCATGACGAATGCGATTACGGCGTACGGGTCCCAGTGGCCGTATGCCGGGTTCTGCTCAGGATCATCCAGGTCGATGCCGTTGAAGAGGTGCTTGCCCCGGTTCGATCGACCGCCAGCTATAGGCGCCGATGGCCGGCGGGAGCCCCTGTCATGAGGGGCATGGGGCCTCATGCCCCGTTTCCCGGCGGTTTCGGCGTCCGAATCGTCATGGGACTGCTCCGGACCGCCATACAGATAGGGGTTCCAGCCCGGGTACTGTTCGGCTCGTGCACCATACTCCGGCTGGGCCCTCTGCCCGTAAGCCGGCTGGGAGGGAGTGGCCGCCTGAGCCTGCCCAGGGGTGCCATCGGCCGAGTCCCGGCCGTTCAGATCAGTATCCGTGATGGCTCCTCACCTTTGTTCCCCAATATGTACGCCATGGTCGTCTCAAGCCCTCAGGCTGGCGCCCAGGTGTTCCGTCCGCTCCACGATGGCCTGGCGAATCCGTTCGCTCTCCTGGGAGGTGAGCGTCCTGTCGGGGGCGCGGAAGGTGACCGCGAATGCCAGTGATCTGACACCTGCTCCAATCTGCTCGCCGGTGAACACATCGAAGAGTTCGATGGACTCAAGCAGATTCCCTGCGGCCTCCTCGATGGCGGCCGTCAACTGCGAAGCCGAGACCGAATCGGGCACCGTGAAAGCCAGATCCTGCCGCACCGGTGGGAAGGTGGATATCGGCTTGGCCTGCAGGGGTTTGAAATCCAGGCCGGCGAAGATGGCATCCAGGTCCAGCTCAAAAGCCGCAGTATGCTCCGGCAAGCCCAGTGCTTCATCCACGTGCGGGTGGAGCTCGCCGACGATGCCGATGGCCTGGCCACCGTCCATGGTCACCCGGGCGGTCCGGCCCGGATGCCACTGGTCCGGCACCGCCCCGGGTTCCGACTGCTCCAAACGATAACGCACACCCAGCCGGTCCAGGACCCGACGTGCAGCCTCGACCGCATCCGTCCAGTCGACATCCCGCCTGTCACCCAGCCAGCCATCGTCCAAAGCCTTGCCGGTCAGCAAAGCGGCAACGTGAAGCCGCTGCTCAGGCAGACCGGCGTCCAGTTGCCTCAGCTGCTCGTCGCTGGGCCGCCGGCCACCAGGAAGGGCAGGGACCGGCGGGGCCTTGGGGTCGTTCATGAAGACGCTACCCAGCTCGTACAACCTGACATTCTCGTTGCCCCGCCGTATGTTGCGCCGGACGGTGTTGGCCAGGGGCAGCAGGAGTTCACGGCGCAGGTACGGACGGTCGCCTGCCAACGGGTTGGCGATCTCGACCGAGACAGGAGCTACAGCCTCTTCCTGGTAGCCGAAGGCCTTGAAGTCCTCCGGGCCGACGAAGGGATAGTCGAGCACTTCGGTCAGACCGTACTCGGCCAGGGTGTCGGCCACCCAACGCTTGCGGACCTGCTCGCCCGTCAGACCGACTTCCCCTGCCACATGCGGGGAAGGTATCGTAACCGGGATGTGGTCATAGCCCACCAGCCGAGCGACTTCCTCCACCAGGTCGCAGGGCTGGGTGATGTCCGGACGCCAGCTTGGCGGCGTGACCAACAGATGACCCTCGCCATGGGGCTCCACACGGCAGCCTACGTCGGTCAGGATACCCGCGATTCGATCAGCCGCCGTATCCAAGGCCACCAGGCGCTTGACATCGCCGACCGGAAAATCGATCGGCGCCATGCCCTCGGTACGGTCATAATCGACGGCTACGGTGTCGGGCCGGGCGGAACCGTACTCAGCCAGCAGGTCTGCGGCCATCTGGGCGGCAGCGGGCTGCATCCTCCAGTCAACGCCCCGCTCGAAGCGCTTGGATGCCTCGGAAGGCAACTTGTGGCGGCGGGCGGAACGGGCGATCGAGACCGTGTCAAAGTGGGCCGACTCAATCATGATGTTGCGTGTCTGGTCCGTCACCTCGCCATAGAGCCCGCCCATGACGCCGGCGATGCCCAGGATGCGCGATCCGCGCTCGCCGTTGGGCGAGTCGGTGATCAGCAGATCCTCGACACTGAGTTCGCGTTCCTTGCCATCCAACGTGGTCAGACGCTCACCCGCCTTGGCCCTGCGGACAACGATCGGTCCTTCCAACTTGTCCATGTCATAGGCATGCAGCGGTTGCCCCAGGTCGAGCATGACATAGTTGGTCACGTCCACCGGCAGGGACAGGGAACGCATCCCCGCGCGGATCAGCCGTCGACGCATCCAGTTCGGTGTGGCTGACCCCGGCTCGTATCCGCGCACGGCGCGCAGGTAGTACCTGTCACAACCGGACCGGCCGTGGATGGGCGCGCGGTCATCGACCTCCACATCCACCGGTGCCCTTGCGGCATCCGCTTCGGCGGTCAACCTGCCAGAAAGCTCAGCCACCGGATCGGCGTAAGCCGCGCCGGTCGAGTGATGGTATTCGCGAGCCACCCCCCTGTACGAGAGGGCATAACCACGGTCCGGCGTGATGTTGATCTCCAGGATGGGATTGTCCAGATGGAGGAGCTTCATGGCGTCATCACCAGGCTTGAGCGACTCGTACTCCTGGGGGGAGAAGCCGTACTCACGCAGGAGGATGATGCCGTTGTGGTCGGAGCCCAGACCGAGCTCCCGCTCGGAGGCGCACATGCCGTCCGAGACGTGTCCGTATGTCTTGCGTGGTTCGATCCTGAAATCGCCGGGCAGGACAGCTCCCGGCAGGGTCACGACGACCTTCTCGCCGGCCGCCATGTTGGGGGCGCCACAGACGATGCCACGGGGGACCTTGTTACCGGTCTCATCCACAGCATTGTACTGATCGCCCACATCGACCTGGCACCAGTTGATGACCTTCCCGTTCCTCTGCGGCTCAGGTTCGGCCGAGACAACATAGCCGACCACGATCGGCCCGGTCACCGTGGAACGGTGGATCTCCTCCTCCTCAAGGCCCACCCTGACCAGGTCCTTGGCCAGCTGCTCGTATGTCAGTCCGTCGGGCAGCTCAACGTGGCTCTGCAACCAATCTATATCCACCATCGGCATGGCTTGCTCACTCCCCCATCACGAACTGATCGCTGAATCGCACGTCGCCCTCGACCAGGTCGTGCATGTCGTTGATATCGTGGCGCAGCAGCAGGGTGCGCTCCATCCCGACACCGAAGGCGAAGCCGGAATACCTGTCGGAGTCGATGCCGGCGGACTTGAGGACGTTCGGGTTGACCATGCCGCAGCCCCCCCACTCGATCCAGCCGGGACCGCCCTTTTTGTCGGGGAACCACAGGTCCATCTCGGCTGAAGGCTCGGTAAAGGGGAAGTAGGAGGGACGCAGACGCGTACGGGCGCCCTCGCCGAACATGGCGACGGCCAACTTGTCCAACACACCCTTCAGATCAGCCATGGTCAGGCCTTCATCCACGGCCAAGGCCTCGCACTGATGGAATACGGGTGTGTGGGTGGCATCCAGCTCGTCGGTGCGGAAGACGCGCCCCGGACTGGCGATGTAGAGGGGCACGCCGCGCTCGATCAACGCCCGAACCTGGTCGGATGAGGTCTGGGTGCGCAGGACGAGGTTGGAACCGACGAAACCGGCCGCGTCCTTGGCCTGGGAACCCTTTACATAGAAGGTGTCCTGCATCTGCCTGGCCGGATGATCCGGGCTCAGGTTCAGCGCGTCGAAGTTATACCACTCGCTCTCCACCTCAGGCCCCGAAGAGATGCGCCAGCCCATGGAGACGAAGAAGTCCTCCACATCCTCCATCAGCTTGGCCAGAGGGTGGCGTGCCCCTAGGGGACGGCGCTCAACCGGCAGGGTCATGTCCACACGTTCGGCGGCCAGCTTGGCCTGCTCGGCCTGCTCGGCCAGCCGATTCTCCATAAGACCATAGGCCCGGCCGAAATCGGCCTTGAGCTTGCCCATCAGCTGTCCAGCGGTCTTTTTCTGGTCCACAGGCAGTGAGCCGATCGACCTGCTGGCCTGCACCATGGCCGAACCGGCCCCTGCATACCTGGCTTTCAGGGCCTTGAGCTCCTCCAACGTGGATGCCTCGCGGACCTTCTGGATGCCTTCGGCGACCTCGTCGGTCACTGCGGCCGGATCGAATCCCTCATCTGCCAATTTGAGCCCTTCCCCGCGGAGGAAACCCCACGAAAACCGCCGTCATTCCAGTCTTCTCACTGTGGTCACATTCTTCCAAGACGACTCGACATAGCAAGGGCGTAAAGCATGACCGAGGCCGAGGTAGCCAGGTTGAGCGATTCGGCCTGCCCGTATATTGGGATGGAGACGATGTCCCGGGTCCGGGCCAGGACCGATTCGGGTAGTCCCCTGGCTTCGTTGCCGAACAGGACCGCCGTGGGCCTCATACCGCAGTCGCGTGTACGCGCCAGGTAGTCGGGCAGGGATTCCGGCCTGAGATCGGTGGTGCCGTAGACGTCCGCCGCCAGCACGTCCAGGCCCAGGCTGTCGCAGTGCCCGAAGAAGTCATCCGTTGACAGGCGGACCACGGGGATATGGAAAATGGAACCGGCGGTGGAACGCAGGACCTTGGGATTGTAGGGGTCCACACACTCATCCACCAGTACCAGCGCCCGGCACCCGGCCGCATCGGCCGCCCGGATGATGGTGCCGGCGTTGCCTGGGTCCCTGACCTGCCACAAGGCCGCGACGAGCCCGGGGGCGCTGCCATCCGCCTGAGCGGGGGCGAGCGCGCTGTCGGCGTCGACGGCCATCGCATCGAGCCTGCCGACCGCGGCGATGCCTTGGGCATCCTTGGATATGACCCTCATGACACGGGCCGAGACATAGTGGATGTAAACCTCCGGGGCCTGGGACTGAGCCTGCTTGCGGATACGCGCCACGACGGGGCTGACAGCAGACAGGTCGCCGTCGGTCGCCTCGATGTAGAGGTCGGTGAGCGCCCGGGGCCGGCAAAGCACCGCCTCGCGCACGCTCTGCGGCCCTTCCACCAGGAAGCGTCCATGGCGCTGCCGTTGCCGGCGGTCGGCCAGGTCGGCCACCCTGCGAATCCGCTCCGAGCGGAAGTTGTCGATGATTTCGCGATATTCGGGCATAGGGCCACTGTAACGGCGGACCAGGCCAAACATGCTCCGATGGACCGGCCTGGACGCTCCCCCCGAGGACCTGAAACCTAAGAATGTGGGGTACCTCACTCAAGTGGCCCCGGCCGGGGTCTTGGCAGCCCACAGGTTTGCGGATAGGCTGGTTGGACAAGCCAAGTCGACTTGCGTAACGCAGAACGATGCTGAGTCCTGTGCGCGCCGAGCGAAGGCGCTCATACGGCGGCATACGACTGAAACAATGAAGGAGGCGTCATGCCAGTATATACTTTGCCTGACCTGCCCTATGATTACTCGGCTCTCGAGCCCTACATCTCCGGCAGGATCATGGAACTCCACCATGACAAGCACCATCAGGCCTATGTCAACGGTGCCAACAAAGCGCTGGAGCAAATCCACGACGCCGCCGAGTCCGGCAATGTGGCGCAGTCCAACCTGCTGGAGAAGAACCTGGCCTTCAACCTGGCCGGTCACAAGAACCACACCATCTTCTGGAAGAACATGGCCCCGGCCCAGGATGAAGAGCCCACCGGGGAGCTCAAGGCCGCCATCGACGAGCAGTTCGGCTCCTTCCAAGGCTTCCGGACCTACTTCGAGTCCATGTGCGCCGGAATCCAGGGCTCCGGCTGGGCCGTACTGGCTTGGGACAGCCTGGGCGAGCGCCTGGTGACCCTGCAGATGTACGATCACCAGGGCAACCTGCCGGTCACGATCTTCCCGCTGGTCCTGCTGGACCTGTGGGAGCATGCATACTACCTGGACTACCAGAACGTGCGCGCCGACTATGTCAAGGCCTGGTGGCATATCGTCAACTGGGAGGACGCCTCCAAGCGCTTCGATGAAGTGCGCAACCTGAACACGACCCTGGTCAAGTGACACCGTGCGGGGGCCACCCGGCGAACATGCGGTAGACTACCGATCACGTCATTGTTGTAACTCCGGCGAGAGCCCGCCGCTTCGGACTGAGATGTCCGATGCGGCGGGCTCTCGCTGTTGTTTGGGCGGTCAGGCCGCTCAGTTGCCGAAGAAGGCGAAGGTGCCGCAGGCCCAAGCCACGCCCAGGGAGATGACCGGCACGCACAGGCAGATCGTCAGAAACACCCAGTCACGGGGACGAACGACCGATACCCGGGCATGGGAGCGCGGACCCACACCGCCGAATCCTCTGGCTTCCATGGCCTCGGAGAGTGTGGTGGAACGGCGAATGGAGAGGACCAACAGGGCGAAGGCCTGGGGCAGGAAGGCTTTGACGCGGCTCTCATCGCCTAGACCGCGGGAACGCCGGGAGGCGCTCAAGGCCGTCCAGTCGTCCCGCAGGACCGAGAACAGTCGCAGACCTGCGAGCCCCCCGTAGACGAACCGGTCGGGAAGGTGAAGGACCTGGCTGAATGAATCGGCCAGGTCGGTGGCATCGACACCGAGCATCATGATGATGGCGGGTATGCCGATGGCCAGAACGCGCAGTGCCGTGGCCGCAGCCAGCGCCGCGGAACGCTCGGTCACAAGCATGAGTCCCCAATGCCACAGGACCGCTCCGCCGGATTTGCCATAGAGCAGGACAGCGATGGCCGAACCGGGCGCTCCCACGAACAATGGCCAGCTGGAACGGACGATCCGCCGGGGGGTGAAACCGGCCAGCATCAGCAGGGCCGTCTCCAATCCCAGGGCTGTCAGGGCCGAGAGCCAGTCCAGGCTGAACAACAACGGCAGGGCCAGGAGGAAGGCCCCTATCAGGCGGAAGGAGGGGTTGAGCGAGGCGACATAGGGCGAGCGACTGGCCCGTCTGGGCTCCTCGGTCCGCTCTTTCATGGCCTTGACGGGCAGGAGCATCCCAGCGGCCGCTCCATGTGGCACCGATGAATGCCCGGGCCGGGCTGGGGGTGTGCCGCCTGCATCCTTCAAAGGAATGTTCGACATCACCTGTGAAGACCGGCCCCGGGTGGACCGCTGGTTCCAGGATCCTGACGACCCCCGTGGCCGCAGCTCCACCACCCGTGCTCCGAGCGCACCTACCAGCTGGCGGTCGTGGGTTACGACGATGATCGAGACCCCCCGGCCGCGAAGGCCGGCGATCAACTCGGCCATGTTGGTCCATGTGACGCGGTCCTGGCCGAAGGTGGGCTCATCCAGGATCAGCACCTTGGAAGCTGCGGCCAGGGCCGAGGCGACCGTCAGACGGCGCTTCTCACCCCCGGAGAGGGTGTAGGGGTTGGCATGGGCGTACTGACCCAGGTGGAAGCGGTCGAGCAGGGCCCAGGCTCGTTCCCGGGCCTCCCCCTCCCCCAGGCCGGTGCGTTCGGGGGCCAGCATGACCTCATCCAGGACCGACCCTCGGGCGAACTGGTGCTCGGGGTTCTGGAAGACATACGAGATGCGGGAGGCCAGCTGGGTCGAGCTCCATGATATGGGATCGGGTTCCTTGGGGCCGTCCGCGCCCAGCAGTTCCGGCGATGCCTCCACACGGCCGCCCAGGGGTTTGAGGAGCCCGGCCAAGGTCATGGCCAGGGTGGACTTGCCTGCTCCGTTGTCGCCGACCAGTGCAGTGATCTGTCCGGGACGGAAATCCAGATTGATGCCGTCGGCTATGGCCTGGCTGCCGCGGCCGACCGCCAGCGAACGCACGGAAAGCAAGGGCCCGCCCTTGCCCTCGGCCGCCGGCCGCCCAGGCCCACCCTGAGAATGAATCGGATTCACGCGGTCCCCGGGCCTGGCGTATCGTTCGGGCACCCAGATTCCCAAGGACGCAAAATCCAGGTCGGAGCGGTGGAAGACTTCGTCAGGGGTGCCGTCCGCCATGATGACCGTGCGACGGAATCCATGTGATTCCTCCTGGCCCAGCCCCAGAACCACCACCCTGTCAATCATGTCGATCCAGGGGCCCGCCCGGTGCTCGACCAGCACCATAGTGGAGCCTCGCCGGTCCAGGATCGCCCGGACTGCGCCAACCACCTGCCCTACACCGGCAGGGTCAAGGTTGGCGGTCGGCTCGTCCAGCAGGAGCACGCCGGGCTCCATGGCCAACGCCCCGGCCAGGGCCAACCGCTGCATCTGCCCGCCCGACAGGTGGGTGACGGAACGGTGGCGCTGAAGATCGGCCAGACCCACGGCGGCCATGCTCTCCTCAACCTTCCGCCAGATTAGATCCCGGGACAGGCCCATGTTCTCCGGACCGAAGGCGACATTGTCACCGACCCGCTGGAAGATCGCTTGGGCATCCGGGTCCTGCAGGACCAGTCCCACACGCCCCAGGGCCTGGTCCGCCGGCAGCCCGTCGACGGTGATCCGGCCCTGGCGCAGGCCGCCGTCCGCATCCTCGATGGGTGCGCCGGGATCGTCGTCGGCCTCCGATCCGCCGGCCCCCAGCAGACCGGCGGCCCCACGGAGGATGGTGGACTTGCCGATGCCGGAGGCCCCCAGAAGAAGGACACGCTGGCCGGCCGGCACGCTCAGGCTGAAATCCCGCACCGAGAAATGGGCCCTGGACGCATGCTTGTAGCCCCAGCCATGAAAAACGAGGGAAGCGGGCCGTCCCGATCCCTGCGGGCTCTGAACCGCGCTCACCTATGGGCGCCCCGGGCCTGGCGACCCGATTCGAAGCGGTCAAGGGCACCGGTCCCGGCGATGGCCAGATACAGGTGCCAGACGATGAAACCCGCGAAGACCAAGCCGGAGGCGACCGTGGCCAGCAGGGAGACCAGGCCGTAGGGACCGCTGATCGAGATGGCCTGCAGGTTCGTCACGAACATGTACAGCCAGCACCCAACCGCCGACAGGACACCCGACAGGAGGGTCGTCGCCATGTTCCACACCTTGTAGGCGAAGGGCAGGAAGGCCAGCTCGGCCATGGCCCCTTGCAGAAGGCCGATAAGGAAGGTCTCCACGGGCACCCACTGGCTACCCATCAGGGATTCGAGGACCGCGGCTACCACTTCGGCGTAGACCCCAGCGCCAGGTTTGCGCACGATGAGCAGGGCCAGTGGCCCGGCGAAGAGCCACAGCCCGTTGAACAGACCACCCAGACCGGGCACGATGCCTTCCAGTATCGGAATGGGGGCCACGGAGATCATCGCCACCAGCCAGTAGATCAGGGCGGAGGCCACGCCGATGACCGATGCCACAGAGATGTCGGCCACCCGCCAGCGGAAGCGGTGGGACCGTGCGGGTTCGTGGAAAACCGGGTTACGGCCGTACCCTGGATACTCCTTGGTCATGATGTGCCTTTCGTCGTCGCGCGCAGGCCTGTCCATACGCGCTTCCAATAAGGCACGGGAAGCGACATCCGTGCGCCGGCATTACCCGGTATACGTTCGTCCGGTTGAGGCTGAGCCTCATCTCAGCCACGCGCCCCGGTCCCTTTGGACCCTCAAGCACGCAGCCCCCGTGTCGCCCCTCATCCTAGGTCCATCCCCGGTCAAGGGAACCGTCAGCCGGGCACCGGATCATCGGGCCGAGAAGGCCAGCTTGTCCAACAGGAGGGCTTCGGTGACGATGTTCTTCCTCAACCCGCTCAGGGAGATGGATTCGTTGGGGCTGTGGGCATTGGTCTGGGGGTCCTCCGGACCTGTGACCAGGACCTGCGCGCCCGGGAAGATGCGCTTGAGCTCGGGGATGAAGGGGATGGAACCTCCCTCGCCCTTGTTGACCGGCGCAACGCCGAAAGCCTCCTCCATGGCCTCCTGGGCGTCCTTGACGGCAGTGGAGGCGGCATCCATGGCCCAACCCTGTCCGGTGTCCAGCGGCTCCACGCTGACCTGGGCCCCGAAGGGTGCGTGGCTGATGAGGAAGTCGCCCAGGGCCTTCATGGCCTCCCCGGGTTCCTGGGTCGGGGCGGTGCGCAGGGAGATGCGGAAACGTGCCGTGTCCGCTATCACGTTGAAGGAACCATCGACCGGGTGGGCGTCGAATCCGATGATCGAAGCCGACGGCTTGGTCCACAGACGCTCGGCCAGGGAACCTGACCCTGCCAGTCGGTATGAGTCAACTATGCCGGCGTCGGCGCGCACCTGCGCTTCGTCCAGGTCGTGCTGGAGGCCGCCTATCGGCCGGTCCGCCTTGACGCCGGGCACGGCCAGGTCGCCGTTGCGGTCGTACATGGAGGCGATCAGCATGGCGGCAAGGGTGTTGGCGTCGAGGATGGGCCCGCCGAACTGTCCGGAGTGGACCGGATGCTCCAGGACCTTGACGGTGACGTCCAGATCCAGGTTCCCACGCAACGACGTGGTAAGGCTGGGCACATCCGGTGCCCAGTTGCCGGAGTCGGCGACGATGATCACATCGGACTCGAACTCGTCGCGGTGGGCCTCGATGAAGGGAATGAAGGAAGGAGAACCCATCTCCTCCTCCCCCTCGATGAAGACCTTGATATTGACCTTCAGATCATCGCCCAGGGCCTGTAGGGCACCCGAATGGATGGCGATGCCGCCCCCGTCGTCGGCGGAGCCGCGTCCGTAGAGGCGATCAGCGCGTTCGGTCGCGGTGAATGGGTCAGTGTCCCACTGCCCGGCATCCGGCACGGGCTGTACATCATGGTGGGCATAGAGCAGGACCGTGGGAGCCTGCGGGTCCACCTCCCTGGAGCCCACGACCTCGAAGGCGCCCGGGGTCCCGTCAGGGTTGGCGGATTGGACCACCCTTGCCTGCACGCCGACCTTCCGCAACTCCTCGGCCACGAAATCGGCCGACCGCCGCATGTGCTCCCCGTCGATGCCTTCAGCGGAAATCGAACGAAGCGCCACCTTCCGGCCCAACAACTGCACGATGCGGGGCCAATCGGCTTCCACACGCTCCCTGATCACCTGCGCGTCCGCGGCTGCCATGACTGCCTCCTCATAAGCCTGTCGGGCAAGGCCTGACGCCCGCCCGCGTCTAGGCGTCACCGTAACCTGTTCGCATGACATGGAAGCTATTCAAGGGCCACGGTTCCGACGATTCAACGGCCGGACAGGACCTCGAGGGCCGGGAAGGCGATCGCAGCGGGGGCAAGGGCCGTCCAACGCCCAAGCGCCGGCAGGCCGAGCAGCGCAACCTGCGCCCGCTGGTGCCAAAGGACCGCAAGGCCAGTCGTAAGGCCGCCAAGGCCCGTCTGCGCGCCAAGGAGAACGAGCAGTACGAAGCCATGCGCACCGGCGACATCAGCCACATGCCCAAGGCCGAAAGGTTGCCCTGGCGTATCTACATCCGGGACTATGTGGATGCCCGCTTCGGCATCGCCGAATTCACGATGCCCATGATCCTGATCTTCTTCGTCGTCACCATGTTCGGTATGACGCTCTCCCCCAGGATCTATACGATCGCGATGATTGCCATGTACGCCTACATCGTCGCGGTCATCATCGACCTTGCTTTCATGTGGTTCAAGCTCAAAAAACGTCTGGTCGCCAAGTTCGGCGAGCGCGCCGTTGCCAAGGGGTCACGGTCCGGTTCGTACGCCTGGATGCGTGCGTGGCAGTACCGGCGCTGGCGGATGCCCAAGCCGCGTTATCCCAAACGCGGCCATTGGCCCGAGTGATTCCCGCTTGCGGGCCACACTTCCCGGCGGCGCAGGACTGGAATAGCAGCCGCATACGCACTATGATCAATGTATGAGCGAAGACGCGGAAACACAGACGAATACTGCAACGGTTCCCACAATCAATCCGGTTCCCGATTCCCACTATGATGTCGTGATCATCGGTTCAGGGCCGGGAGGCTACTCGACGGCCCTGCGTTCCGCCGAATTGGGTGCGCACGTCGCCCTGATCGAACGCGATCCGGTGGTCGGTGGCACCTGCCTGAACCGGGGTTGCATACCGACCAAGGCGCTGATCACCGCCACACACGCCATCTCAACAGCCCGGGATGCCGCCCGGATGGGTGTGGATGTCAGGCCGGTGGGCATCGACTTCGCCAAGCTGAACGGCTTCAAGCGTGATTCGATCGATGGGATGACCGGCGGGCTCAGTCAGCTGCTGGCCCAGCGGAAGGTGAGCGTCTTCCACGGACTGGCGCGAGTCAGTGGACCAGGTCAGGTGGAGGTGGTGGCTGACGACGGCTCCACCAGTACCCTCCAGGCCACCGATATCGTCATCGCCACCGGTTCCAGGTCGCTGCCGCTGAAAGGGCTGCCTTTCTCCGACCAAGTGATCGACTCTGACCGGGCCTTGGACCTGGAACGTTTCCCCGAGCGACCTGTGATCATCGGTGCCGGCGCTGTGGCCGTGGAATTCGCCTCCATCTGGCAGGCGGCGGGCTCCCAGGTCACCATGCTCATCCGCAAGGACCGCGTCATGTCCGGCTGGGACCGCAGGACGGCGGTCACCCTGACTCGGGAGTTGAAGCGGCAAGGCATCCGCATAATCACAGGCTCCCAATGCACGGAAGTCCGGACCGGTGGTGGAGACGAGGACCTCCTGGTCTCCTACCGCCCCATAGCCCAGACCGATGGGGAAGCCTCCGACGGACGGATAGGGGCCGACAAGGTCCTGGTCGCCATCGGACGCCGCCCCAATACGGACCAGGACTGGTTCGCCCGTACCGGCATCTCGCTGGACGGGCATGGCATGGTCGTCACCGATCCATGGGGCCGCACCAGCATGCAGGGAATCTGGGCCTTGGGCGACATCACACCGGGTTACCATTTCGCCCACCGGGCCTTCGAGCAGGGCATCGTGATCGCCGAAGCCATCGCCGGACTCAATCCGAGTCCCGTCGACGAGGCCACTGTGCCCCAGGTCGTGTTCTCCACACCGCAGGCGGCCAGCGTGGGTCTCACCCGTCAGGAGGCACAGGCCAAGGAGGAGCTGACGGACGTGCGCGAAACCCCCTATCCCATGCAGGGCAACGCCCGTATGAGAATGAGCGGGTCGAACGGCTCGCTGAGCCTGGTGACCGCCTGCCGGACCGACCAGCCCGATGTACGCCTGGTGGTGGGCATCCACATCGTCTCTCCTGAGGCCGCAGAGCAGATCGCCGAGGCCGAGCAGATCGTGGGCGCACGCACCCCGCTGAGCACGGCCGCGCGCCTGATCCACCCCCACCCCACCTTCTCCGAGACTCTGGGCGAAGCCCTGCTCAAGGCCGACGGACGGCCCCTGCACATGCGCTAGACTGGTTCCCTGGACCGAACGACGAACACAGAGCATTCACAAGAGGATGGCATGGCTTCAGACAGCAAGAAGGACAAGAAGAGCAAAAAGAGCAGCACGATCTCTCAGATTCGGCAGATCTTCAAGTTCACCTACGCGGACGACAGGTCCCTGCCCTGGTACATGGCCGTCGCATTCATCCTGCCCGTCCTGGTCGCCGTCGCCATATGCCTGGTCATGAGGACCGGCTGGCTCACCTGGATCCTGACGATCCTCCTGGGCGTCATGGTCGGCGTCCTTCTGGCCACCATCACCCTGACGCGTCGCTCGGACCGTGTCGGATACCGGCAGATGGATGGACGGCCAGGGGCAGCCGGGGCCGTCCTCGCCAACATCAGCAAGGCGGGCTTCGACTTTCCCCAGGATCCGGTCTGGATTGATCCGAAGACGAAGGACGCCGTCTGGCGTGGATCCGGCCGCACGGGGGTCTACCTGGTCGGCGAGGGTGATTACGGCCGCGTCATGAAGGCCATGAACCGCGAAGAGGAACGGGTCAGGCGCATCACCCAGGGTTCGGCCATTCCCATCTACCGGATATCGGTGGGCCGCGGCGACAAGCAGGTCCCCTTGGAGAAGCTGCAGAGGACGATCATCCGCAAGAAGGTCAAGCTCACATCCGAGGAGCTCGACCAGCTCAAGGGCCGCCTCAAGACCCTGCAGATGCGCCAGTCCTCCCTGAACATGCCGAAAGGCGTCGACCCCACCAAGGTACACGTCTCACGCCGGGCCCTTCGGGGCAAGTAGACCCAGGGACGGCTGAGGCCGGAGAACGGGGAAACACGCTCGTAACCTGCCGTTCGCGTGGATTCGTGCCAGCGCTCCTAGACTGGTGGCTATTGCGTTTCGCTATGAAAGGAGCGGTCCGGTGACCGATCTTAAGACCAAGGAAGACTGCCAGGCGCTGATTGACCAGGAAGGCGTGGAGTATGTCTCCATCTGCTTCACGGATCTGATTGGCGTGCTCCAGCACATCACGGTGCCGGCCAGCGAGTTCATCGACAACGCCTTCACCGACGGCATGGCCTTCGACGGCTCCTCCATGGCGGGTTTCCAGGCGATCAACGAATCCGACATGAAGCTGGTCCCCGACCCGCAGACCGCCTATATCGACCCCTTCCGCAAGCATAAGACCCTGGATGTGGTCTTCTCGATCGTCGATCCGGTCACCGATGAACCATACTCACGCGACCCCCGGCAGGTGGCCGCCAAGGCCGAGGCCTACCTGAGGTCCACCGGCATCGCCGACACCGCTTCATTCGCCCCCGAAGCCGAGTTCTTCCTCTTCGACAAGGTCCGGTTCGAGAATTCCATGCGCCGGTCCTTCTACGAGGTTGATTCAATCGAGGCCCCGTGGAATTCCGGTCTGGACACCGAATCTGACGGATCGGCCAACATCGGTTTCAAGAACAAGGTCAAGGGCGGATATTTCCCTCTTCCCCCGGTGGACCACTACCAGGACCTGCGCGACGACATGGTGTCCAACCTCCAGCGCGTGGGACTGATCCTGGAGCGCTCCCATCACGAGGTGGGAGGCGCAGGCCAGCAGGAGATCAACTACCGCTACAACACGCTGACCCACGCGGCTGACGATCTGATGAAATACAAGTACGTGGTGCATGAGACCGCCGCCATCAACGGCAAGGCCGCCACATTCATGCCCAAGCCGATCGCCGGCGACAACGGCACCGGCATGCACTGCCACCAGTCCCTCTGGCGCTCCGGCTCACCCCTCTTCTACGACGAGAAGGGCTACGGCGGCCTGTCCGACATCGCCCGCTGGTATGTGGGCGGCCTGATCGAGCACTCCTCTTCGGTGCTGGCCTTCACCAATCCCACGCTCAACTCATACAAGCGCCTGGTACCCGGCTACGAGGCACCCGTCAACCTGGTCTACTCGGCCCGCAACCGCTCGGCCGCCATCCGCATCCCCCTGGCCGGCACCTCCCCAGCCGCCAAGCGCATCGAGTTCCGTGCACCGGACCCCTCCTGCAACCCCTACCTGGCCTTCTCGGCCCAGCTGATGGCCGGCCTGGACGGCATCGTCAACCACACAGAGCCCCCGGCCCCGATCGATAAGGACCTGTATGAGTTGCCGCCCGAGGAGCACGACCAGATCAAGCAGGTGCCCGCATCCCTGGGTGAGGCCTTGGATGCGCTTGAATCCGACCATGATTTCCTGACCGAGGGCGAGGTCTTCACCGAGGACCTGATCGACACCTGGCTAGACCTGAAGCGCGGTGAGATCGGCCAGGCCAGACTCGCCCCGACTCCGTTGGAGTATGAGCTCTATTTCCATATCTAGACGGCGACGCCAGGAACACCCCGGCCGTCTGGCCGGGGTTTTTCGATATACAGTGGAAGTTTGAAAGCGAAAGAAGGCGCATGTGCGTTGGCTCCGTGAGTTCATGGGACTGCCGGTCTACCTGCGCTCCATGCTGATCGTGGATCTGGTCTGCAATTTCGGTATCGGCCTGGTCATGCCCATCGAGCTTCTGTTCACCACCCACTCCCTGGGTGCAACCATGAGTGAAGCCACGTTGACGGTCACCGTCTCCTCCGTGGGGTCCCTCATCTGCCATCCGATCATCGGCTGGGTATCCGACAAACGCTCCGCCTGGCTGGGCATGTACCTGGCCCTGGTCTTCTCGGTCATAGGACCGGTCCTGTTCGCCTTCGCACAATCCTTCCCCATGGCGCTCGTCGCGGCGTTCATCTCCGGACTGGGCATGTCCATGGCGACGGCCTGGACCAGCATTCTGACCTTGATCTCGACGGAGGAGCAGCACAACATCGTCTACGGCATCAACCAGGCTGAGCTGAATCTGGGCATCGGCCTCGGTGCCGCAGTAGGCGGCCTGATAGCAGCCGGTGGATCCGACTTCCTCTACAGGATGGGCTTCGCCGCCAGGGGCGTCGGCTTCGCCTTCGTCGCATGCGCCCTGCTCATCCTGGAGCGGCGCTACCGTCTGCGCGACCTGACCTCCCGCAGGATGATCAAAGCCCACCAGGTCGATACCAGACCCACCCCGGCCACGTCATCCCCCTATCCGACCGCCGAATCATCTACCGGCCTGACACGGCAGGTCCTGGTCACGATGGCCCTGCTGACGGTCGGTACCCTGTTCATGGACATCTTCGGCTACTCGCAGTTCGACGCTGGCCTGGTGACCACTCTTATCTCCGACCCGCATGTCCCCCGCTGGTCGCTTTCCCTGGTTGACGTGGTCAACACCTTCGCTGTGGTCATCATGAACGTCATCCTCCTGCCCAGGCTCAAGAACGGCAATCATGTAGCCATGCTGCGTACTGTTCCCCTGTGTTGGGCGGCCGCCTGGCTCCTGATCGACCTCGCCCTGACGTTCTCGACCACCGCATCAGCCCTGGCGCTGGCCTCCTTCGGCATCATTGTTTTCGGTTTCGGCGAGGTCATGCTGGGCATCTCCCAGCCTGTGGTGGCCGCCAGACTGGCCGGTGCGCGATTCAGCGGCAGGATGTTCGGCCTGCTCAATACCGCCCAATCACTGGGCTATATCTTCGGCCCCCTCTTCGCCTCGTTCGTCCTGGCCGGCCACCAGCCGATCCCGCTGCTGACCGCCTGCGCCATCGGCCTGGTCATCATCGCCCTACCCTGGTTCCTCTTCATACGAACGGCAAAGAGCGTGCGTGCACACACCGCCTGACCAGGAAAGGACGCCCACGCTGTGCCCGTCCGACGCTGATTCACGCCCGACATTGACTTACGCCCGGCGATCAGACCAATCCGATCAGCGAGCCGGTGCGTATGCCTCCCATTTCACTGGCCTGTAACCCTGGCCTGATGCCCTGGCCCGAAGCCCCCGGACAGCACGTGGGGAGGCCCAGTCATCCGGTTCGGATGCCCCTGCATAGCCCTTTTCACGCCGCCCCTTGGACTCAATCCCCTTCCATCGAAGCACGGATGGAGCGATGGGTGCGTCTGCGGCTCAGTCCAGCACGTATACCGCCTGCCTGTAGTCCTGGTAGCTCATGGCGGATACGGGACCTCCGCTGTGGTCGATTAAACGTGTGTGGCTCACGTCCTCCCCCGGATAGCCTGCACCCACACCGGCCGGGAAGATCGTGTAGGCAATCGCATGCCCGTTCCTGGGCTCCATCTCCAGATCCAACGCAGCATCCACACGGCCTGAGGCACCGGTGGCTCCGGGCGTGACCTGGTAGATATGCAGGGACGCCCCATCTGCTTCCACCGAGCAGTTGGGAACCACGGTGGCCTTGGCCCCGGCGGCGTTCGTATAGGTGCCTTGGTAGGCTGCACAGCCGCCTCCGGGGTTGGGCTGGCTTGATCCGGGGTCGGTCTGGCCGGCCGAGGACGGCGCGGATGCCTGGTCTCCGGGCCGTGGGAATGCGGAGGCTGGGGGCTTGGCCGAAGCCGACCGCTTGGCCTGATCGCCGGCCCGACGCTTGGCTGCGGCCTTTGAGGCGGAGGCCTGCCGCCCGGCTTCAGCACGGGCGTTCGCACGGGAGGAGGACACCCCCCAGGCGCCCAGGGCGACCACCAGGACCAGTACCACCGCAGCGGCCACCAGGATGACGGCCTTGCGCCGACCGGGCTTCTCCTGCGACTCGCCTTCGTGCCCTCGTACCATGATTGAACGCTCCCTCCCCGGTCGTCACCACCATTGTCTTTGCCAGTGTACTGTCAGGTCCGGCATCGGCGCTGCGCGAACCGATATATCCCACCAAACCACCGTAGTCGCCTGATCCATGCAAGTGTCCGACCCAACCGTCGGCAGCGGACTCCGACGACGCTCAGGCCATCAGGTTTCGGGCCAGCCCCTCGAAGGCTGCGGCCATGGGCGTGTCGGCCAAGCCCCCCTCGGCGTCGAGGACTGCAGGCCGCCCGCCTTCACCCGCCTCGCGTAGGGCCGTGTCCAGGGGCAGCTGGGCCAGGAGCGGCACCGGACGGTCCAGGTCGCGACTGAGCTGGTCAGCAACCCGCCGGCCGCCGCCCTCGCCGAAGATGTGCAGCCGCTCACCCCGGTGGTCATACCAGGACATGTTCTCCACCACTCCACGCACACGCATGGGAACCTGCAAAGCCACCAGGCCTGAGCGCACGGCCACGTCGGAGGCCGAAGGCTGGGGGGTGGTAACGACGACCAACTCGGCGTTCGGCAGGGCCTGCGCCACTGATATGGCCATGTCTCCGGTGCCCGGTGCCAGATCCAGGACCAGGACATCGGGCTCCCCCCACCACACGTCGGTCAGGAATTGCTCCAGGGAGCGCTGCAGGCGGGGCCCCCGCCACAGGATGGCACGTTCGGAACCGGCGAACATGCCGATTGAGATGAGCTTGACGCCCCATGCGGTGACCGGCATCAGCATGCCGTTCAGGTTGGTGGGCCGGGAGTCCACGCCGAACAGGCCCGGCAGGGAGAAGCCGTAGATGTCCGCGTCGATGGCGGCCGTGTCGTATCCCAAGGCGGCGAAGGTCGCGGCCAGGTTGGCGGCCACCGAGGACTTGCCCACTCCCCCCTTACCGGAGGCGATGGCGAAGATCCTGGTCCTGGAACCGGCCTTGGTGAAGGGGTTGGCCCGGCGCTCGGCCTTGAGCTGGTCCACCAGGGCTGTCAGCTTGTCCCGGCTCATGGAGGAGACCTCCTGGTGGGGGCGCAGGATGGCCTTTGAATAGGAGGATACGGCTGCGTCGATGCGCTCGGCGATCGTACGAGTCAACGGGCAGCCCTCGATGGTCAGCTCCACGTATACGGTCACGTCGAAGACCGGCCTGTCGGCCCCGCCGATCCGGTCGGGCCCATCGGGCGACGCTTCCACCAGGATGTCGGTGACCATGCCCAGGTCGGTGACCGAACGACCCAACTCCGGGTCGATGACACGACTGAGGCGCGCGAAGACATCGCCCTTGATCCGGCGGGCGAAGGCCTCCATGTCGTTATCCGCTAGCATGTCCCTCCTTCAAGCAGCCACCATGCCCCGGCATACCGGAAACGTCCGGAGGCGGGCCGGGTGGAAGTCCAACCCTATCGCCCTCCAAGGGCGGCTCGCCAGGCAGCGTCAGCACAGCATGCCTGCAGGCCGGCGGTATCGCTCCGGGCCTTGCACCGTCACGGGCTCAGTCCCGGCCCCTGCCATCGCCGTCGGCCGGCCGGCCCGTTTCCAGCAGCCGCTTGAACTGATCCTCGTCCAGGATCGGCACACCCAGCTCCTCGGCCTTGGTCGCCTTGGAACCCGGGTTGGCTCCGGCCACCACATAGGTGGTCTTTTTGCTGACCGAGCCGGAAGCCTTGCCACCGCGCTCGATGATAGCCTCCTTGGCCGAGTCCCGGGAGAAACCCTCCAGGCTGCCGGTGACCACGATGGTCATGCCGGCCAAGGTCTGCGGCTGGTCGATGTGCTCGGTGTGGTCGCCAACGCCCGCCGCCTTCCATGCCTCCAGGATCCGCCCCCTCCAGTCGCCCTCGTGATGGGCCCCCTGGAACCAGCTGTATATCGAACGGGCGATCTCGGGCCCCACACCGTCGAGTTCGGCCAGATCCTCCTCGCTGGCCTCTTCCAAAGCGGACAGGGAGCCGAAGCGTTGGGCGATGACCCTGGCGGACGTGGGACCCATATGCCGGATGGACAGGGCGACAAGGACCCGCCACAGGTCGACCGACCGTGCCTTGTCGATCTCGTCCAGCATGAGCACGGCGTTCTTTGAGGGCACCGCCTCCTCCTGCTCCGACGGTCCCGCCTGGTCGGATTCGGCCTGCGGCGCCTCGTTCATGGCCCTCTCGCCGCCCCAGGAGGCCTGCTGGCCCGGGGTGCTCTTGGGCAGGTTATAGAAGGCCGGGGTCTGGTACCACAGTCCCGAGTCTCCTGTCTTGCGCCGCACGGTACGCCAGTTGTCGCCTTCGACCCGCCGCTCCTCGATGACCGGCACCTGCCTCCAGACCATGACGTCCTTCAGGTCCTCCACCTTGAGCGAGAAGAGGCCCGCCTCCGACTTCAGCACCGGTTCCTGGGGCTCAGGCAGCCCCCTGCCCGGCTTGGGGACATATGGCTTGGGTTCCTCACCGGCATGTACGACAACGGAGCGTATGTCCGGCGCGTACACGTCCGCCGACGAGGGCCTGTTCTCCTCCGGGTTGGTCAGGGCGATGGCCGACTGCTCACCCAGATGTTCGATGTCGAACGCCTTGCGGGACGCCATGTGGATGATTCGCTCGGTCAGCTGGGCGGGGCAGGATTCGACGTTCGGGCAGCGCACGTCCACGTCGTTCTCCTTGGCCGGTGCCAGAGCGGCGCCGCAGGAGGGGCAGACGGTCGGCATGACAAAGGGGCGCAGCTGGTTCTCCCTGCCCTCACGCCTGTCCAGGACGGGCCCGACCAGCTCCGGGATCACATCGCCTGCCTTGCGCACGATTACCGTGTCTCCGATCAAGACCCCCTTGCGCTTGACTTCCTCCGGATTGTGGAGGGTGGTGCGGGAGACCGTGGACCCTGCCACATACACAGGTTTCAGGATGGCCACCGGGGTGATGCGCCCGGTGCGGCCCACCTGCACGGTGATGTCCAGGAGTTCGGTGTTGACCTCCTCCGGCGGGTACTTATAGGCGATTGCCCAGCGCGGGGCCCGTGAGGTGGCGCCTAGCCGCCGCTGCAAGGCCATGTCCTCCAGTTTGACGACGATGCCGTCCAGGGCGTGCTCGATGTCGCCCCGGTGACGGCCGTAGTAGTCGATCATGTCCAGGATCTGCTCGAACGAGTCCACCTTGCGGTTGTGGGGGGATACGGGAATCCCCCACTTGGCGTACAGGTCATAGGCCTGCGACTGGTCCACCAGCTTGTCGTGGGTGCCTTCCGGGTGCTTGGGGCCCCAAGTCAGGCGGCCGATGCCGTGGGCATAGAAGCTCAAGGGGCGCTGGGCGGTCACATGCGGGTCCTTCTGGCGCAGGGACCCGGCTGCGGCATTGCGCGGGTTGGCGAAGGCGGGCTTGCCCTGTGACTCCTGCGTCCTATTGAGGCTGGCGAAATCATCCAGCCGCATGAAAACCTCCCCGCGAATCTCCACGAACTCGGGGATGTCGGAGGCCGCCCCGCCCAGATTGAGCGGTATGGAACCTATCGTGCGCACATTGAGTGTGATGTCCTCACCGGTCACCCCGTCGCCGCGTGTGAGGCCTTGGACGAGGACCCCGTTACGATAGATCAGGTTGAGGGCCAGACCGTCGATCTTGACCTCGGAGGTCATCGGCAGCGGCTTGCCCTCAGGCCAATCCAGGTCCTCCCGCAGACCCTGGTACCATTCGCGCAACTCTTCGACCGAGAAGACGTCGTCCAGGCTGAGCATGCGCGATGGGTGGCGCACCGATGTGAAATCGTTGGAGAAGGTGCCGCCGACCCTGTGGGTGGGCGACTGGGGCGTATCCAAGGCCGGGAACGAGTCCTCCAGCGCCTTCAGGCAGCGCATGCGCGCATCATAGGCCGCGTCGGAGGAGACCGGCGCATCGTTGACATAGTAGGCCACCTGGTCGGATTCCACCCAGGAGGCCAGCCTGGCCCACAGCCTCTGGGCCTGGCCCGCGGACAGGGAGGCCACATCCAGCTCTCCCAGCTTCATCGCATCCGCATCATCCGGCTGCAGTGCGGAAATCCATTCGTCGGACCCCACCCGTGCCTGATCGGTCTGCATCATCGTCCACTCTCCTCCTGGAACTCACGCATTCAAGGACTGCAGGAACTGTACCTCTACCATATCCAGACCGTCGCTGGGTTCGTCGTTCATGCGCGCCGCAGCCATCGACAGGGTGCGGGCGGGAACGAAGAGCCCTGCGTCCACACAGACCCGGGCGGCCTGCCGCACAATCGGTTCCACCTTGGTGTGCGGCCAGACCGGTAGACCATGCTCGGACAGGACCTTGCGGGCGTCCTGCCAGTCCCGCGGAACCGGGATGCACTGGGAGTCCGCCCTTGCGGTCAGCTCCTCAAGCTCATCCTTCAGTGCCGCCACACGCCCGGGGCTGATGTGCTCGCTCATGATGTACGCGGCGGCCGCCAGGTCGAACTCGTCGCGCATCCAGGAGGCGTACGCGAAGCGGTAGTAGGCGAAGGCGGCATCCGAACGGTCCAGGGCCACCTGCAGGGCGTTCAGTGTGGCCGCTCGGGCCCCGTTCCAGTCCTCGTCCCGGGCCAGCTGGACGGCCAGCTTCAGGTGGGTCAGCGGGTAGGCCGGAGCATAGGAGACCATGGCGTTCAGATGTTTGAGGGCTTGGGGGCCCTGCTTGAACTGCGTCAGCAGATCGGCCATCTCAAGATGGGCGTAGAAGAGGTTGTCGGGGATGAGCAGGGTGCGCTCAGCGGGCGTGGCGAACAGACGGTTGTAAACCACCCGCTCGGCGTAGGAATTGAAGTAGCGGGCCACCTGCCGACCCCTGCCGGGTTTGAAGCGTCCGTCCAGGCGGGCCACCGCCTGCCCTTCGGCCTGCAAGGCGCCTGTCACATCACCGGAGAAGAGGAGGTCACGTGCTTTGATCCTCTCACGGTCGAGCTCCTCTGCCAGATCGAAGGTGAGGGCGGGCACCTCCTCGCCGTCAATCAAGGCAGCCGTGACGTCGTCGGCCACGTCGGCCAGCTCCGGGTCGCCAATTGACTTGACCGTGGCCATGGCGCTTTGGGCTTTGGCGGCCGGCCCCAGGTCGGTCCGGCTTTCGAGTCGGCGGAATTCGGCCATTGCCCGTTCCAGCAGATCTGCCCGTTGGATGGAGAGCCCGTCGGCGGTCGCGGTCCCCAGAATAGCGCTGGCGGCGGCGTCGAATCCGAAGTCCTCCAATTCGGGCTCATCCTGGGACCCACGGGGCGCGAAGCGGTCGTCGCGCATGTCAAAGCCGGCATCCACCGGTTCCAGGCCGCCCTGTTCGTCCACGTCCATGGCCGCGTCGAACAGGCGGTAGAAGGCCTTGGGGTCCTCCAGCCCATAACGGCGCAGGCGGGTAAGGAAGACCTCCCGGCTGAAGGTGACGGTCACCAGGTTGCGAACGGTAGGGTTCCGTCGCAGTGCGGACATGGGGTCTTCGGATCCCTGGCCGCCGTCCGGCCCCCCGTCCTCGGGCCCACCGGCGGACTGCCCGTCTTCCTGGCCGGCGGGTGTGGCGAAGGACATCGCATCCAGGTCCACGCCTTGCATCAGGTCCGCGAACTCCTGGTTGACGTCCTCCTTGGGTTCCTCGTCGGCCGATCCGGCGGCGGGTCCGGATGGGGCGTCATGCGCGCCTGCCCGCTTGCCATCGGCGGCTCCTTCGCCGGACTGGCCGGCCGCTGCCTGCTCGCGGGCGATCAGGTGGTTGGGATCCCCGTGCACATCGCCATCCTTGGGATCGGCCTTGGAGCCGGTCGCGGCCAGGCCGGCGGTACGGGCCTGTTCGAAGGCTTCGAGCGCCTGACTCATCAGACCGGCGATGGCAGTGTCCTGCTGGGCCTGCGCCTCCTCCAACCCCAGCGAGTCAACATGCAGCCAGACCTGGCGAACCGAGTCGTCGGCCCCGAAGGCCAGCGCGGCCATCATCAGGCCGACGCGCAGGTTGTAGTCGGCGCTCATGGCGGCACGCTCACCCTCGTCCAGGTCCACCCATTTGCGTTGGCCGGCGTCGAAACGCGACGAGGGCATCATGGTACGTCCGGCTGATGTGAAGGCTATGGCCACCTGCCCTTCCTTCAGGTTGGAGCGAAACTCCGCGTCGAAGCGGAAGGGCAGGCGCAGACTGCGCAGGAGCCGGGAGAAGGCCTGCCGATAGACCCATTCGGAGCCACCCGCACCGCGCTGGCGAACCGGCGGCTTGGCGCCCGGACGGGCCGGATCCCGATGGTCGGCGGCCAGCTTGGATGCCTCCCGCTTGGCTTTATCGACCAGCATCATGCTCACCGGCTTGCCGTCGGAGCCCACCGGGTCAAAGTCGCGAGGAAGCTCCTCCTCCATCTGCAGGGCGCTGATGGCCGGGTTCTCGATCAGGGCCTGGTCCAGCTGGGCGGCCTGGACACGGGTGACCGTGTCCTCGATCGGGTAAGCGCCCAGGCGCCAGTTGCGCTCCAGCCAGGCGGATACTGCCGCGAACCTGTTCAGGTTCCCTTCGATGCGCAGGGCCCGCAAAGCGGCCGAGAGCTCCATCCCGTCCTGCCAGGAAAACAGGTAGGCACCCGAATAGGAAGAGGCATACAGGTGCATGGGTTCCGCCCCGTGCACCGCCTCCAGGCCCGTTGTCGGTTTCAGCGCCCCCGCCTCGCGCATCAGGTCTCCGAAGTAGTCCTCCAGGCCCGAGGTTCTCAGGCCGTCCGCGTGCGCCTGCAAGGTGTCGGAGACCGAACGGCGGATGGCGCCCATGGGGGCCTCCCGGTTGAGTCTGCGGAAGATGTTGCCGGCCCCGAACCCCATAGGTTGGCCGTTGTCGCGAGGAATCAGGTATGCGGCGAAGAACGAGACGGCGATCGCATCCCGGTACTCAAGCCCGTGGCGCAGGTCCGCGTCCAGCTTGGGCCTGAGCTGCTCCAAGGTGTAGCGGTTGCCACGCTTGAGCCAGGAGGCCAGCCAGGACATGCGACCGGCGGCGTCACGGCCGATGATGCCCCCTTGGATGGCGTCGGTCTGCGGGGCGTCTCCCGCATCCTCCAGGCCGAACCGCGCACCCATGGGGATGCGGACCTGGCGCTCCTTGCCGAACATGAAGACCGGTTCCATGTCCTGGGTGTCCATGCCGGCCTGCTCACCGGCGAAGACACGTCCCCGGTCGTCGGCCACGGCCAGCTGGGCGAAGTGGGAGCGGTCGGTGAACATCCCCAGCAGGAAACCGGCATCGCGACCACCCACAGGCTGCACCCAGCCAAGCTCCAACCCATCGGGCACGCCATCCAAGTGGGGCAGCACCCGACGCTTGTCCAGGGCATGCAGGGGGCGGGTGCGCCGGGCGACGAACTCCTGCACCCGTCGGACCGAAATCGGTCGGCCCGTCAACGCTGCGGCCTGCATCTCATTCTCCAGGGCCTGGCTCAGCGATGGTCCCTCGGCCGCTCCGCCCCCGCCGGCCAGACCGCCCATGACCCTGCGCAGGCCGCGTGCCAGCCCCCGAGCCCAGTCGGTCATCACCCCTGCTTGTCCCTTGCTCATAGCCATGGCATCCATTCTCCCCGCCAATCCAGACATGCCGCTTATAGAATAAAGGGGTGCTCACAGCCATACCTCGCCTGACCCGCCGCCTGTCCTCCGCGGCCCGGCATCGCAGCATCTGGATCGCCCTGTGCCTGATCCTCCTGCTTGAATGCTGCCTGTTCAACCTCCCCCACTGGCGTTCCCTCGCGTCGTCCGGCGCCCCCGCCAACCAGCAGTCGTCCTCCCGGCTGGGCCCAGGACTGGAACGGCTGGATGACGGCTCACTCCTGGTGCGCGACCCGACCCAGGCATGGGTCGAGGCGAAGGCCGATGGCCGCCCCCTGGCATACGTACAGGCCGGCCAGAGCAAGCTGTCCCTGGACACCACCGGTAGACAGATCCCCGACGAGGCCAGGCACCGGGTCCGGCGGGTCCATGTGCGCCTGGAGCTGCGGGGGGTCGGCTCCCGGGCTTGGACTCCGGCCGGCACTAGCCTTGTCTCCCCGACCATCCCAGCCTCCACCTACCTGCGCAACCGCTCCGGGCTACGCTCCCCCGACCGGGTCCGCCTATGGATATCGGAAGAAGCCAGGTCCGTAGTCCGTCTGGACGCCCTGACCCTCAATCCACGCATCCCCTTCCGCATCAACCCGGTCAGGCTGGGCGTCATGGCCCTGCTGGCCACACTGATCATCGCCCTCCTGCCCGGATCGCGGCTCTGGCGGGTCCGCCTGGACACAGCCAGCCTGGGCCAGCGCCT
Organism: Bifidobacterium xylocopae; assembly: GCF_003315615.1. Taxonomy (GTDB): domain Bacteria; phylum Actinomycetota; class Actinomycetes; order Actinomycetales; family Bifidobacteriaceae; genus Bombiscardovia; species Bombiscardovia xylocopae. The sequence goes on along the minus strand of NZ_PDCH01000001.1, from coordinate 85,596 downwards.
TGCCTTCTGGCTGGCCATGCTCCCCATGTGGGCCTGGGCCCTGTGGAAGGCCGCCGACCAGATTTCCGGCTTCGTCCCCGGCGCCTTCGACTCCCCCGGCGCCTACACTTACGACTTCAACCAATACGGCCACCTCGCCGATGCCTTCCTGGCCGGCCACCCCTGGCTGGACCTGCCGGTGCCGGACGGCCTGGCCAAGGCACCCAACCCTTACAGCATCGCCGTCCGCGAACATCTGCTGGCTTCGGGGGAAAGCCCTATTTACTGGGATTACGCCTTCCACAACGGTCACTGGTACTCGTATTTCGGCCCTCTGCCCGCCCTCCTCCTCTTCCTGCCCTACCGGGCCTTGACCTCCGTGTTCACGCCCGGCGGCCTCATGCTGCCCACACCGGCCGCAGCGGCCCTTCTGGTAGCGGGATTCACGGTGACCGGCTGCCTCCTGCTGGTCCGCCTCCTGCGCCGGTACGTACCCAGGGCCAGTCTAGGCGCCTGCCTCTTCGCGCTCCTGACCCTGTCGACGGGTTCGCAAGCCGCCTACCTGTTCTGCCGGGCCAATTTCTACACAATCCCTTTCGACGCCTCCCTCCTGCTGGCCACACTGGGCCTCTGGCTATGGCTGGGCGCCCGCCGGATACGACTGGAGGACGGTCGGTCCCGGCCCTGGCTGGCCGAGGACGTGGACGGCAGCCTCCCCGCCCTGTCCAATCCACAGGTTTACCTGTCGCTGCCACGGCTGGCGGGCGGGTCCCTGGCGATCGCGGCCACCTTGGGCTGCCGGCAGACCTTCATCGCCAGCGGCTTGCTGGCATTCCCAATCTTCGCCGAGGAGATCAAGGCCATTTGGGTGGGCTGGCGGCGCGCGGCCGCCCGGACCCCGCTTCGGGCAGCTTCAGGCCCCCGTCCACCCTCCGCCCCGGCCTTATCCCCCGCCCGTTCGGCGGCGGTCCTTGCCGCCGCCCTGGGGCCGGTGGCCCTGGTCGCAGCCCCCTTGTGGGCTTACAATTCCTGGCGGTTCGGTTCGGCCCTGGACTTCGGCAACACCTACCAGCTGACCGTAGTGGACCTCAACCACTACCGGCCCCCCCTGAGGAACCTGCCCTGCCTGGTCGGCTACTACCTCCTGCAACCGCCGGTCGGCTCGGACGCCTTCCCGTACGTGCAGCGCTTCCCGGGCGCCCTGCCGGTCTGGCAGTATGCCGAGCCGGGCATAGGCGGCCTGTTTGCCCTGGCGCCGGTACTGCCACTCGGCCTGGCCATGCTGACCTGCCGCCGGGTCCGCCGTCCGCTCAAGACAGCCCGGGCCCTCCCCCTGCTGGCATCCATGCTCGCGCTGGCGGCCCTGCTCCTGGTTTTTACGGCCTACATAGGCGGCTTGGATACCCGCTACCTGCTGGACTGCTCCTGGATCCTTGCCCTGGCGGCCGCCCTGCCCCTGTCCCGGGGCCTGGGCGCCTGGGACGAACCGGCGGGACGCGCTGTTCGTGGCGTGCGCCTGCTCCTGCTGGCGGCCCTCCTTGTCGGTCTGCTGACCTGCGCCCTCCTATGCGTGATCGAGCTCAGGAGCCAGCCGGTGGTCTTCCACCTGCAAGCCTGGTTCTCCGCCCTCTAGCCGGCCCCTGCGCCCCCCGCTGCAGTAATGGCCCAAAAACACACATGCGGCGAATGCACACCTTACGCACGGCGGACATATGCCTGCCAGCCGACTACCGCCGGGCCCGGCTCAGTCCAGGAAGGAATCGACGGCCGCCAGCAGGGCATCCACACCGGCCGTGAAGGCGTCCGGTTCAGGCAGGAGGGACAGGGCCAGGTAGCCGTTGGCCGGCATGTCGAAAAAGAAACCAGGCTGACCGGTATAGCCGTAGTCGTCAATCAGGCGTTCGACCAGCTCCGTCTCGTCGATCACGGCCGGGAACCGCAGGAGCACGTTCCACCCGCCTTCCGGCCGCAGGAGGGAGACCGGACTTGCCTGGCCCAGCCGCAGACGCAAGGCGGCCAGGTTGGACAGGCAGCGGCGACGCACCCTGGCGGTCTGTGCCGGTACCTCGTCCAGGAGGCCGGAGAGTCGTTCGACGGTCAGTTGGCTGACCGGCAGGTAATCGTCGGCTATCAGGTCCAGACGGGCCTTGGCGCGCTCGACCTGGGCGGCCGGACCCGATACCTGGATCCAGCCGACCTTGGCCTGGGGGGCGGCCAGCATCTTCGACAAGCCATCCAGGGCGAAGGTGAGGGCACCGGTTTCACCGGCCAGACGCCGGCGGCCGGGCAGGGGTTCGAGCGGGTAGTCGTAGAAAACCTCGTCGGCGATGATGGCCAGCCCCCGCTCGTCGGCCAGGCGGACCAGGCCGTCTCGCTCCCCCGGGCTCAGGTATGAGCCGGTCGGGTTGTTGGGGTTGATCAGCACGATCGCCCGCACCCGCCTCCCCTCGCCGCCGTCCAGGACGGAGCGCAACCGGGCCAGGTCGATGGTCCAGGAGCCGTCGTAGTCCAGTCGGTAGGGCATGGCCCGCACGCATTCCAGGCCGGCGATCGACTCGATCAGCGGATAGCCGGGCCTGGGTTCGAGGACCGCGTCGTCGGCGTCACACAGGAGTTTGAACAGCCAGGAGTAGGCCTGGGAAGTGGACGAGAGCAGGTAGAGGTCGTCCGGGTCGACCGTGGCCCCCCGCCGGCCCAGAAAATCGGCGAGGACCCGCCTCGCGGCCAGCGGCCCCCTAGGCTCGGCCCCATAGACGCCGGGAAGGCCTGTTGGTCCCAGCCCGTGGCGGGTGGGGTTGGAGTCGTTCAGGGGTGTGGGTGTACGGCCACCCGCCATCGCGACCGCCTGGGCGCGCGCTATCGCGTTGGGTTCGCCCGATCCCATCCGCTTCGAGAAAGGTACGTCCATCCCGTCAACCGCCTTTCGGTCCGGGGCCATCCGCCCCATCCTTTACAGGCTCCAGGTTGCCCCTAGCGGGCGACGGCGGGGGCGGCGGCCCCCTCCTTGACCCGCTGGTCGATGTAGGAGGCGTAATAGGCGGCACCCACGATGCCGGCCTGGTTGCGCAGCTTGGCGGGCAGGATCGGCGTGTCGACCTCGATGTAGGGCAGGAATTTCTCGCTGACCCGGCTGACCCCGCCGCCGACCACGAAGCAGTCCGGGTTGAAGTAGCGTTCGAGCATGGAGTAGTACTTGGTCAGGCGCCGGGCCCACTTTTTGTAGGAGAGCTTCTTGCGGTCGCGCACCGAGGAGGCCGCGTACTTCTCCGCGTCCTTGCCCTCCAGGGTCAGGTGGCCCAGCTCGGAGTTGGGTATGAGCACCCCGTCGAAGATCAGCGCGGAACCGATGCCGGTGCCCAGTGTGGTGGCGATGACCAGACCCTGGTGTCCCTTGGCCGCCCCGTAGCGCACTTCGGCCAGGCCGGCGGCGTCGGCATCGTTGACGACCGAGACCGGGCGGCCGCAGGCCTCGGAGAAGATCTCCCACACGTCCTGCCCTACCCAGGCCTGGTCAAGATTGGCCATGAAGTCTATGGGGCGCCCGGGTTTGACCGGGGCGGGGAAGGCGATGCCGACCGGGGCGGACTCGGGGACCTCGAACATGTCCAGCAGCTGGCGTGCGACCTTTCCGATGGCCTTCGGAGTGGAATGCTCGGGAGTCAGGATCTTCTTGCGGGGTTCGGCGAAGTCGCCGGCCAGCAGGTCCACTGGAGCGGCTTTGATGCCGGACCCGCCGATGTCGATGCCGAAAGCCTGGGCCGTCTCAATCATTCACTGCTCCTTCGCTCGCTGCGCTGTATCGAACCGGTACGACACGCATTGTATCGCACTCGCCGCCCCTTAGCCACCCAGCCCGGTCGCCCGACGGTCGAACCGATGCGCGAAAATGGTCCTATGACAGCAGAACACGCATCCCCACACCCCGTAACCATCTATCTGACCCGGCACGGCGAGACAACGGCCAACGCCATGCACCTTATGCAGGGGTGGTCCGATTTCCCCCTCACCCGCAAGGGAGTGGAGGGGACCAAGCAGCTGGGCCGGGGGCTGGCCGGGATCCGCTTCGAGGCGGCCTGGGCCGGTATGCTCACCCGCCAGTGGCGCACCTGCCGCAACGCCTTGGACTACTCCGGTAACGCACAGGTCGAAGTGGGCGTGGACCCGGACCTGCGCGAGGCGAATTTCGGCTCCTATGAAGGCCATCCATCCTCGGAGCTGATGCGCACGGTCTTCGGCGACCGGAACTACAGCCGCCTGGCGCAGGCCCGCGCTGAACTGGGCTGGGACGCCGCGGCCAGGCTCCAGGACCGGATTGCGGAGCTGGACGGCCGTGACGCCTTGGGCATGGACCTGGACGCGGACGACAGGGCCGAGACCAGCGCCCAGGTGGCCGGGCGCATGACCACCGCCCTGACCCGGATTGGCCGCGAACGGGAGGAAGCCGGCGGCGGCAACGTCCTCGTGGTCTCCTCCGGATCGTCCATCGAGATGTTCCTGCTGACCATCAAGCAGGACCGGGAACCGATCCCGCCCTTCCACAACAATTCGGTGACCCGGGTCATTTACCGGCACGGCAGCTTCGAAATCGACGGCGAGATCGCATCCACCGAGTATTTCGAGCGCGGCCTGGCCTGAGCCCTCCGGCGGCAGGGACCTACACCGGGGCCCCGCCGGCGCGGTCTGCGCGCGCGGCGGGGCCCCGACGTTACCGGCTCGCAGCTGAGCCTGGTGTACGACCCACCGCCTACCTGAGCGGCGGCATGGGCCTCCAGTCCGGATCGTGCAGGAGCTTGCGGGAGTCCAGCCACCCGTGGAAGAGCTGTGGGATGCCGGTGAATAGGTGCTTGCGGTCCACCGCGACCAGGCGGATCAGCTCCTTGGCGGCCGTCGCGGCCGTACCCAGGGCGAACAGGGCCGGCCTGTAGTCCCCGTGGACCATGAAGTAGCGGGCCATGTAGCCGCGGTTGCGCATGATGTGGTAGCGGTTCATGTCGGAGGTGGAGTTCAGCTGGCGCAGGCCGCCCATGTCCCAGTTGGCGATCTCGCGCGTGCGTCGCATGACCACGTCCGAGACCACGACCGGCTGCGTCACCTTGGATGCCAGGTAGCCGTATATCGTGTCGTCCCAGTAGATGAAGAAGCGCGGGTCCGGCAGCCCGATCCGCTCGACCACCTGCCGGGAGAAGAAGGCCCCCTCGAAGCACATGGTGTTCATGGCATGCCGCCCGGAGGCACCCAGCGCGGCGGGCGCGATCGGGTTGGGGATGCCCAGTGAGGTGAGGAACTGGTACTGCCAGTAGAAGGGCCCGCCGTCGTAGTCCAGGCGCGACCCCTGGATCACCTGGTAGCGGTCGGTCCACTTGGCCAGCAGGTCCAGCCCCTTGGGTTCCACGGCCACGTCGTCGTCCATCACCCAGAACCAGTTGGCGCCCAGGTCATAGGCTTTTTTGACACCGGCCGAGAACCCGCCGGCCCCTCCCCCGTTGCGCTCCTGGGGCAGGTAGACCACCCGTCCCTGTCCGCCGTCCCCGTCGATGATCGTCCGGCCCCAACGCCCGGTCACCCGTTCGCCGAACTGCCGCGTCATGGCCTCGGTCTCCGCCGAGTGCTCGTTGTCGACGACCACCACCCGCCAGGGCGCCTGGGTCAGCTGGAGGATTGAGTCGAAGAGTCCGGCCAGCAACTCCCGCCGCTTATAGGTGACGACCACTATGGCCGTCTTGTTCAACGTATGTGCCATGGCTCCCATTGTGGCATTGCCCCGCAACTTTCACTCCCGGCCGCCTTCCCCGCCGCCTGTGCAATCCGCACCGGACCAGGCTGCGCCAGCCATCGACGACCTTCTCCTGCACCACCATTCCTGTGCGGGGTAGGGCAGCATGCTATATTGGTGCACAGATTGTGTCCGTCGAAACGGTTGGGGAGCCGCGAGCGGGCATGGAAGGGAACCAATCGAAGGCGGGCCAGGCAGTCACCTTCGCTCATACGCTCGAGGAGCGATTACCAATGCGCAGTCTCCGTACCACCAGCGCAGCATGCGTGGCGCTAGCACTCATCCTCCTAGGGGGGGGGGGGGGCTTCAATCCATAAGCTCGGTCAGCGCTGACCCGGCCCACAGCGGCTCCCCAAGCCACCTCCTTCGCGGGGGCAGCCCTGGGTCGGAGACCGTAGACGGGTTCACTATCTCCCCCGCTAGGGGGCCCGCCAACACGGCCGGCACCCACACCACCATCACCCCACCCTCACCGCCCACCAGCGGCATCACCTTCACCCAGATCAGCACAGGCTACGAGCACAGCCTGGCCATCGGCAGCGACGGCAACACCTACGCATGGGGACAGAACACCTACGGCCAGCTCGGCGACGGCACCAACGCCAAGCGCAACATTCCCGTGCTCGTACACGCGCCGGCGGGCGTGCGCTTCACCCAGGTCAGCGCAGGCAACGATCACAGCCTCGCCATCGGCGACGACGGGCACGCCTACAGCTGGGGATCCAACTTCTCCGGCGAGCTCGGCGACGGCAGCCAAAACACCGGACCCGGTGATCATAGCGCCGACAAGAACACGCCGGTGCGCGTCAAGGACCCGGCTGGCCATCCCAACACCACCTGGAAGACCGTCAGCGCAGGCGAGTTGTACAGCATCGGCATCGCCAGCGACGGACACGCCTACAGCTGGGGAAAAAACGACAGGGGCGAGCTCGGCGACGGCAGCAGCGCCAGCAAGAACACGCCGGTGCGCGTCAAGGACCCGGCTGGCCATCCCAACACCACCTGGAAGGCCGTCAGCGCAGGCTTCTCGCACAGCCTCGGCATCGCCAGCGACGGGCACGCCTACGGCTGGGGATCCAACAGCTCCGGCGAGCTCGGCAACGGCAGCAACGGCACCTCATCCAGCGATTACAGCGTCGACAAGAACACGCCGGTGCCCGTCAAGGACCCGGCTGGCCATCCCAACACCACCTGGAAGACCGTCAGCGCAGGCTACTACCTCAGCCTCGGCATCGACAGCGACGGACACGCCTACGGCTGGGGATGGAACAGCGAAGGCCAGGTCGGCGACGGCAGCAAAAACACCGGACCCGGTGATAGTAGCGCCGACAAGAACACGCCGGTGCGCGTCAAGGACCCGGCCCCCAACACCATCTGGAAGGCCATCAGCGCAGGAGGCGGCAGCCACAGCCTCGCCCTCGACAGCGACGGACACGCCTACGGCTGGGGATTCGGCAGCCGCGGCCAGCTCGGCACCGGCAGCGTCGTCCGCTACAGCACGAAGCCCGTGCGCGTCAAGGACCCGGCCCCCAACACCACCTGGACCAGCATCAGCGCAGGCGAGGACCACAGCCTCGGCATCAGCGACGGAAAAGCATACGCCTGGGGAGACAACGGCCAAGGGCAGCTCGGTGTCAGCAAAGACTCCAGCGGCATATACGGCCAGACTACTAGGCCCGTGCGGGTGGCGTCGCCGCGGTACACGATCACCGGCGTCACCGCGGCCGGCGCCGCCATCGGCGCCGGCGACCGGAGCGTCGATCCGGCCACCGGGGCCTGGGACATCACGCTGCCCTCCCGTGCCCCGGACAGGAGGAACGTGACCGTCGACTACCGGTACGACGGCCTGGACGGCAACAACAACGTGGTCGACGGCAGCCCCGGCAGCGTCACCCTCCACTACACGTACTTCGCCCCGTACACCGTGCGTTTCAGCCTGGGCGAGGCGGCCGGCCATATCCCCAGCCCCACGCCCGCCGACCAGACGGTGTACTCCGACGACCCCCAGCCCGTCGCCGAACCCAGCCCGGCGCCCAGCTGGGAGCATCACTGGCTCACCGGCTGGTACACGGACGCGGGCGCGGCCTGGAACTTCGGCACGCCCGTCACCTCCAGCATGACCCTGACCGCCCGCTGGCAGGCCTATGCGTTCACGCTGCGCCCCTCCAGCGGGCCCAGCGCCGGGGGGAACACGCTGTCGCTGACGGCGCCTGACCCGCCGGCCGGCAGCCCCGGCGCCCGGGTCGCCGTCACCGGGGTGGACATCGACGGCAGGGCCGCGCCGGCGCCGGCCTGGGACGGCGCCGGCCGGGTCTGGAAGCTGACGGCCCCCGCCCACACCCACGGCCGGGTCCCGGTCACGGTCCATTGGACCGTGGACGGGCGGGCCCAGCCCGACTACGAGCTGTCCTACGGCTACCTGGACCGGTACACGGTCTCATTCGGCCTGGGGGGCGCCCCTGGGGCGGCGCCGGCCAGCCAGACGTTCACCGAGGGTTCGGGCAAGGCGGCCGCCCGCCCCCAGAACCCCAGCTGGGCGGGCCATGAGTTCGCCGGCTGGTTCACCGGCGACGGCCGGCCCTTCGACTTCAGCGAACCGGTCGGCGCGGACGCGTCGCTGACGGCCCGGTGGGACTCCTACACGTTGAGCATGGAGCCGCGCAAGGGGCCCAAGGCCGGCGGCACGCCGGTCAGCGTCTCGCTCGCCGGCCGGCCCGGCGTCCGGTTCACCCAGGTGAGCGCAGGGGACGACTTCACAGCCGCCCTGGGCTCGGACGGCTTCGTCTACGGCTGGGGCGCGAACAACAAGGGCCAGCTGGGCGACGGCGGCGGCCCCGCCAGCACGGTGCCGGTGCGCGCGCACACGCCGGCCGGCCTGACCTTCACCCAGATCAGCGCCGGGCCGCAGACCGTCCTCGCGCTCGCCTCGGACGGCAGCGTCTACGGCTGGGGCGTCAACTGGGGCCAGCTGGGCGACAACAGCGAAACGAACCGGTCGACGCCGGTGCGCTTCGCCACACCGGCCGGGGTGGCCGTCACCCGCGTCTCGACCGGCTCCTACCACACCCTGGCCGTGGACCAGGACGGCCGCATCTGGGCGGCCGGCGCGAACACGGCCGGCCAGCTCGGCACCGGCGACACCTCCAAACACACCTCCCCCGTACGGGTCGACCCGCCCGCCGGCCACCGGTTCACGGACGCGGCCGCCGGGCAATGGCACTCCCTGGCAGCCACCGAGGACGGCCGGCTCCACGCCTGGGGCGGCAACGGGTCCGGCCAGCAGGGATTCACCGGCTCCGGGCCGAACAACCCGCAGCCCGTCAGCCTGCCGGGCGGGGCCCGGGCCAGCCGGGTGGCCGCTTCGGGCAACACCTCGGCCGCCGTCACCGACGACGGGCGCCTGCTCGCCTGGGGAGGCAACGACCACGGGCAGCTGGGCGACGGGACCACCACCGACAACAGCACCCCCGGCCAGGTGGCCCTGCCCGGCGGCGCAAACGCCAGGCGGGTGGCCCTGGGCAGCGGCTACACGCTCGCCCTGACCGACGACGGGCGCCTGTTCGCCTGGGGAGGCAACGACCACGGGCAGCTGGGCGACAACAGCACCCGCGACGCGACCCGCCCCCAAGCCGTCGACAACCCCGCCGGCGTCGGCTATTGCAGCCTGTCGGCCGGCAAGACCCACAGCGCCGCCGTCGGCATCGACGGCCAGGTGCGCGGCTGGGGCGGCAACGACAAGGGCCAGCTGGGCGACGGGACCACCACCGACCGCCCGGAGCCGGCCGACGCCCTGCCGCCCGCCGCGACCATCGACGCCGTCAGCTTCGACCGCAGCGCCGCCACGGGCGGCTACAACGCCGCCAGCGGCCGGTGGACGGGCACCAGCCCGGCCCACGCGGCCGGCGGCGTGGACGTGACCGTCACATGGAGCGTCGCCCGCGACGGCAGGACGCCGAAGACCTTCCCCTACCGCTACCTCGACCGGTACACGATCGACTTCGACCTGGGCGGCGCGCCCGGCAGGGCCCCGGCCAGCCAAAGCTTCGACGAAGGCGAGGGCCGCCACGCCGCCTGGCCGGACCCGCCCCAATGGAGCGGCCACGGATTCGCCGGATGGTTCACCAGCGACGGCCGCCCCTACGACTTCAACCGGGCGGTGAACGCCGGGACGCGCCTGACGGCCAGATGGGACCGGCAGTCCTTCTCGGTCACCCCCGCCAGCGGGCCCGCCGCCGGCGACCGGCGCGTGGACCTGACCGGGCCGGGCGCGCCGGGCGTGCGCTTCACCCGGACGGCCGGCGGCGCGGGATTCAGCCTCGCCCTGGGCTCTGACGGCAACATATACGCCTGGGGCAAGAACGACAAGGGCCAGCTGGGCGACGGCACCACCACCGACCGCCCGACCCCGGTGCGCGTGCACGCACCCGCGGGCGTGACCTTCACCGCCCTGGCCGCGGGCGCCAGCCACGCCATCGCCGTGGGATCGGACGGCAAGGCCTACGCCTGGGGCATCAACTACGGACAGCTCGGCGACGGCAGCGACATCAACCGCCCCCTGCCCGTCACCTTCCAGACACCCGCGGGGGTCAGCGTCACACAGGTGGCCGCCGGCTTCTACCACAGCCTGGCCCTGGGCGACGACGGGAAAATATACGCCGCCGGGTTCAACGGCAGCGGCCAGCTCGGCGCCGGCGACACCGCCACACGCAAGACCCCCGTCGCCGTCGCCGCCCCCGCCGGCCGCAGGTTCGTCGACATCGGCGCCGGCAAGTTCCACTCCCTGGCCATCACCGACCAGGGCCGGGCATACGCCTGGGGCGCCAACGGCAAAGGCCAGCTCGGCACCACCGGCGGCGCGACCAGCAGCCCGCAGGCGGTCGCCATGCCCGCGAACGTGGCCTTCGCGCAAATCACGGCCGGCGACGACTACTCAGCGGCGGTCAGCGACACCGGTGCGCTCTACACCTGGGGCGGCAACGCCAGCGGCCAGCTCGGCGACGGCACCACCACCGACAAGACCGGCCCCACCAAGATCAGCCTGCCCGGCGACCCCGCCGTCCAAGCCATCGCCGCCGGCGGCAGCCACATGATCGCCCTGACCGACGACGGCACCCTCTACACCTGGGGCGCCAACACCGGCGGCCAGCTCGGCGACGGAACCACCACCGGCACGGCCAGCCCCCAACGGCTCAACCTGCCCGGCGGCGCCACAGGAGCCGGCCCGGGCGCCGGCAGCGCGCACAGCCTCGCCACCGACAGCAGCGGTCAGGTATACACCTGGGGCGCCAACGCCGGCGGCCAGCTCGGCGACGGCACCACCACCGGACGCACCCGCCCCGGAAACACCGACCAGCCCACCGTCAACGTGCACGACCTGAAACTCGGAGGCACACCGGTCACCGGCCTGGTCCGGGACTCCCCCGGCCACTGGCACGGCCTCACCGGCCGGCATGACGACGAAACGGTCGACGCGGTCATCAGCTGGGACACCGCCGGCGCCGACCAGGCCGACTACACCATCAGGAACGCCTACACCTACCAACCGGCCTTCACCCTCGTCAAAGCCGGACGCATCCCCCTGACACGCCTGGCGGGCCTGACCCTCATGCTCACCGCCGCCGCCGGATACGGCTGCCACCTGGTCGGCAAACACCGCCGGACCCTCGCCCAAGACGGCAAGGCCTGAGCCCGGACCGGCACGGACGCTGCGGCAGGCCACCGACCCTGACGATCACAGCGCCCGCGACCAGCCCGACCTGCGCCCCGACCGACCGCACATACCATTGACGCCACCGACCCACCCTGCTACGTTGGATGATGTCTATGTTTCAGGGAAGGTGCAATTCCTTACTGGCGGTATCCGGATTCTGCTGTCCGGGAGCCCGCGACCCGTGCAAGCGGTGGATGTCGGTGAGAGTCCGAAGCCAACGGTCACAGTCCGGATGGAAGAAACGAGGCTCTCCATGAGCATGTCTTCGCATACCCCAAACCAGTCGCATCATCCGGACGCGCCGGGCACACCCCTCACCGACGCCCACTCCACGGGAGGGGCCGACCACGGCCGCTGGTCCACCAAACGGATCGCCGTATACGCCCTGTTCGTGGCATTGACGATGGTGGTCAGCTTCTTCTCCTTCCCGATTTTCCCGGTGGCGCCTTGGCTGAGGTACGACCCTTCGGGAATCGTGGTCCTGGTGGCCGGCTTCGCGTTCGGCCCCGCCGCGGCGGCGATCGTCTCGGTGCTGGGCTTCCTGCCGCACGTGTTCACCAACCCCTTCGGCGCCCTGGTAGCCATCGTCGTGGCCCTGGCCCTGAGCGTGCCCGCAGCCCTGATCTACCGCAAGATCCACACCCGCGCAGGAGCGGTCCTTGGCATCGTCACCGGTGCCGTCCTGGGCGTGATCGCGGCCATCCTGTGCAACATCGCGATCACGCCCCTCTACGCGCACATGTCCATGGGCGAGGTGCTGGCCATGATCGTACCGATCCTGCTGCCCTTCAACCTGATGAAGTTCGCCATCCACGGCCTGGTGACCTTCCTGGTCTACAAGCCGATCTCCCGGCTGGTCAACCGGTGAGCGAAGCCCTGCCGCCACATACGGCACCGACCTCCGAAAGGCCGGCCGGGGCCACCGACAACGTCCCGCCGCTGGCGCGCCTGAACGATGTCTCCTTGTCCTACGACGGCGGCCGCACCTGGGCACTGGACCGGGTGAACCTGTCGGTCATGGCCGGGGAACACCTGTGCATCCTGGGTGCCAATGGTTCCGGCAAATCCACGCTGGGCAGGATCCTGGCCGGTGCTGCGGCCCCCGATGCCGGGCGGGTCGAGCTGATGGGCTCCATCGTCTTCGACGGCTCCCTGCCCGCCGAGAAGGGCCGGGTGCGTCCCGAGCGCTACCGGATGGCCCGGCATTCGATCGGCATCGTCCTGCAGAACCCGGAAGACCAGATCGTCACGACCGTAGCCCGGGACGATGTGGCCTTCGGCCCGGAGAACCTGGGCTTCCAGCCCGCCCGCATCTCCCAGGCTGTCGATGACGCCCTGGCCCGTGTCGGCATGAGCGGCCAGGCCGACCGGGATCCCACACGCATGTCCGGCGGCCAGCAGCAACGCCTGGCCGTGGCAGGCAACCTGGCGATGGAGCCCCGGCTGATCATTCTGGATGAGCCCGGTGCCATGCTCGACACGGCCGGGCAACAGGACATCATGGACATCATGGACCGTCTGGCCTTGGCAGGCAAAGCCGTTGTCCACATCACCCACCAGCTGGATGAGGCCAGGCGGGCCGACCGGGTGATGTTGCTCGCCGACGGTCGGATCGTAGCCTCCGGCACCCCGCGGGAGGTGCTGTCCCGGCGGGATCTGGCCATTCTCTCCCCCCCGCCTGCGGAGGGGTCCGGAAGCTCCCACCTGCCGGAACCCATCCATAAGGATCCGGCCCCAGCGGTCCCGGCTTCGACGAAGGAAGGCCAAGGGGGCGTTCCGCCCAGCGCCGTCGCCGACCGGCAGGGGTCCGCGGCGCCGGCGGTCAACGTCCAAGGCCTCTCCTTCTCCTATCCCGATGCGGACGGCGAGACCCTGACGGACCTCTCCTTCGAGTTGCAAGCCGGCCACACCCTGGCCGTCATGGGCCGCAACGGATCGGGCAAGTCCACGCTCTCCCGGCTCCTGTGCGCCCTGCTGGCCCCTTCCGCGGGATCCATCCGCATGGCCGGTCTGGACATCGCGGGCGGGATCCCACCCGCCCGGGGGCGACGACGCCGCCGACTCCTGCGCCTCCTGCGCCAGCGGGTGGGCTTCGTGATGCAGTACCCCGAGCACCAGCTCTTCGCCGACACCGTGGCCCAGGACGTGGCCTACGGTCCACGCAACCTTGGCCTCGAGCCGGACCAGGTGCGCAAACGGGTCGAGGACGCCTTGGACCTGCTGGGGGTGGCGGCCCTGGCCGACCGCTCCCCCTTCGACCTCTCAGGGGGACAGCAGCGCCTGGTCGCCATAGCCGGGATCGTGGCCTGCAACCCGCAAGTCCTGGTTCTCGACGAAGTCACCGCAAGCCTGGACCCGGCAGCAAGCCAGCGCATCATGGCCCTCCTGCGCGTACTGCATCGCAGGGGCGTCACCATAGTGATGAACACCCATTCCGACCAGGAGGCCCTTCAGCTGGCCGATGAGGCCCTTCTCCTGGAGCGCGGCAGGCAGCTCGCATACGGCCCCGTGAGCCGGGTGCTGGAGCGCTACCATGGTCTGCTTGCCGCCGAACCCAGTCCCGCTCAGGACCTGCCCGCCCATACCCCGCCGTCCGCAGCGGGCGCCACCGGAACCGCCGCCCCCACCCACCAGGTCCAGTCGGAAGGCCTTGCCCCATCGAAGGCCGACGGACCGCGCACCGGCCTGACGGGTCGTCTCGACCCCCGGGCGAAGATCATCACCTTCCTGCTGATGATGCTCACCGCCTTCTTCATCAGCCGGCCCAATCAGCTGGCCCTGGGTTTCGTAGTCACAGCCACACTCTTCGGGGCCGCGCACGTCCCCATCGGGAGTCTGTTGAAATCGGTGCGCGTCTTCCTGCTGCTCATGCTTGTCCTCGTTCCCGTAAACCTCTTCTTCACCCGGACCGGCCGGCCCTTGGCCCACTGGGGGCCGCTCCAGGTCACCGACCAAGGGGTCTGGGTGGCCATACTCTATTCCTGCCGCTTCCTGCTGATCATTCTCCTGGGCGCCCTGCTGGTCGAGACCACCACGCCCACACAGATGACCGACGCCTTCGAGAGCCTGCTGAAGCCGCTGTCCCGTTGGGGGGTCCACACCGGCGAGATGGCCCTGGTCCTCTCCTTGGCCCTGCGTTTCATCCCTACCCTCAACCAGGAGGTCCACTCCATCATCGACGCCCAGGCGGCGCGTGGTGGTTCCATTGAATCGGGCGCCCTGGACCAGCGTCTGCGCGCAGCGGTAGCCATAGCCGTACCGGTCTTCGCAGGCGCCTTGCGCCACGCCGATAACCTGAGCCAGGCACTGGATGCCCGCTGCTATGAGGGCGGCCGCCATCGAACGCATTACCGGCGCCTGAGCATGGGTCGAATCGACCTCGCCTTCATCGGCTGCACCGCCGCCTATCTGCTGGCCTTATTGATCCTGCCGCTTGTGCGCTGCTGACCCCAACCACAGACCACGATAAAGCAGCACGCCCCGGTGACCGGTATCCGGGGCCCTGATTACCCATCGAGCGCGAATCCACCAGGCCCACGGATCGCCGGCGGCGGAAACGCCCGGCCCCGCGAGCGGCCCTGCGGCATGCCAGGGTACGATACCGCACCGGGCCGCGCGACACAGGCAAACATGCGGCCGGACGGCAAGGACTTTAGGGGATTGGCGTACGGCAGCCACGGAAGCATAGGCCAGACCAGACACACCCTCGGGCACACGCATGTGCCCCCGAACATGCGACGAGGGTGGAGCGAATATCGCTCCACCCTCGCAACATGCCGAAGCATGTTCACAGATACAGGCGATTACTCGCCTTCACCCTCGCCTTCGGCCGGACGCTCGGTCTCGTCGTCCGCGGAGGATCGAGTACCGGCGTCTTTCGACGAACCGTCAGCATCCGCGGAAACGACCGAGGCGCCGACCAGCTCGGGCTCCGTGCCCTGGCCCTTGTCCTTGGCGGCATGCCTGGGGCCATCGAAGGGCTTTCCCTTGAAAGTGAACTCGCCGAGGATGCCCTCACCTTCGGCATCGACCTCGACGGACTCGTTGTCCTCCAAGTCGCCCATCAGTATCTTCTCCGAGATGGCATCCTCGATGTCCCGCTGGATGACGCGGCGCAGGGGGCGGGCACCCAGGAGCGGGTCGAAGCCCTTCTCGGCCAGCAGGTCCTTGGCCTTGTCGGTCAGCTCCAGGGACATATGCCGCTCGAACAGGCGGTCGTTCAGCTGGCTGATGTCCAGGTCCACGATCTGGCGCACCTGGGGCTCGGTCAGCTGTTGGAAGACGATGATATCGTCCAGACGGTTCAGGAACTCGGGCCGGAACTGCTGCTTGAGCTCGCTGTTGACCTGGTCCTTCATCCGCTGATAGGAGGTTTCCGTATTGCCACCCACGTTGAAACCGGTGTTAGCCGCCTTCGCGATGTCACGGGTGCCCAGGTTGGTGGTCAGGATGATGATCGTGTTCTTGAAGTCCACGGTCCGTCCCTGGCCGTCGGTCAGGTGACCGTCGTCCAACACCTGCAACAGGGTGTTGAAGATGTCGGGATGGGCCTTCTCGATCTCGTCGAACAGGACCACGGAGAAGGGCTTGCGGCGCACCTTCTCGGTCAGCTCGCCACCTTCCTCGTAACCCACATACCCCGGAGGCGCCCCGAAGAGCCTGGAGGCCGCGTACTTCTCCGAGAACTCGGACATGTCAACGCGGATCAGCGCGTCCTCGTCGTCGAAGAGGAACTGGGCCAGGGCCTTGGCCAGCTCGGTCTTGCCTACACCGGTCGGCCCGGCGAAGATGAAGGAGCCGGCTGGACGCTTGGGATCCTTGAGGCCCACACGGGTGCGCCGGATGGAGCGGGACAGGGCGGAGACCGCCTCGTCCTGGCCGATGATCCGCTTGTGCAGCTCGGCCTCCATGCCCAATAGCTTCTTGGACTCGGCCTGGGTGAGCTTGAACACCGGGATGCCGGTGGTGGAGGAGACGACCTCAGCGATCACATCCTCGTCCACTACCATCTTGACATCGGATTCACCTTCATGCCAGGCCTGTTCCTTCTCCTTGCGCTCGGACTCCAGCTTCTCCTGCTTGTCGCGCAGCTCGGCGGCCTTCTCGAAGTCCTGGTCCTTGATGGCCTTGTCCTTGGAATCGCTGACCTTGGCGATCTTGGCGTCGAGCTCCTTGAGCTCCGGCGGCGCGGTCAGCCGCTTGATGCGCAGACGGGCACCGGCCTCGTCGACCAGGTCGATGGCCTTGTCGGGCAGGTTCCTGTCCTGGATGTAACGGGAGGACAGCTCCGCCGCAGACTGGAGCGCCCCGTCGGTAATCGTCACATGGTGGTGGTTCTCATAGCGTTCCTTGAGGCCTTTCAGGATCTCGATGGTCTCGGCGATCGTAGGCTCGGGCACCTGGATGGGCTGGAAGCGTCGCTCCAGGGCCGCGTCCTTCTCGATGTACTTGCGGTATTCCTCGGTGGTGGTGGCGCCGATGGTCTGCAACTCACCACGGGCCAGCAGCGGCTTCAACATATCGGATGCGCCCAGGGCCCCGTCTGCCGAGCCTGCACCCACGATGGTGTGAATCTCGTCGATGAAGAGGATGACGTCGCCGCGGGTCTTGATTTCCTTCAGGACCTTCTTCAGACGCTCCTCGAAGTCGCCACGGTAACGGGAACCCGCCACCATCGAGCCCAGGTCGAGCGAGTAGACCTGCTTGTCCTTCAACGTCTCGGGCACATCGCCAGCGTGGATCTTCTCCGCCAGCCCCTCGACCACGGCGGTCTTGCCGACTCCCGGCTCACCGATCAGCACAGGGTTGTTCTTGGTGCGCCTGGACAGCACGACCATGACCCGCTCGATCTCCTTGGAACGACCGATCACGGGGTCGAGCTTGCCTTCGGCCGCCTCCTGGGTGAGATTGCGACCGAACTGGTCGAGGATCGCGGAGCCGGTCTGGCCGTGCTTGTCCTGTACGCCTCCGGCATTGGCCAGGTCGCCCTTGCCGTCCCCGGAACCCTCATGGCTGCCGCGGATCATGTCGATCGTGGCGGTGCGCAACTCGCCCAGGTCGACGCCCATCTTGATGAGCACCTGGGTGCCTACGCCCTCGCCTTCGCGAATCAGGCCCAGGAGGATGTGCTCGGTGCCGATGTATGAATGCCCCAGTTGCAGGGCCTCCCGAAGGCTCAGCTCCAGGACCTGCTTGGCGTGCGGGGTGAAGGGGATGTGCCCGTTGGGCGCGGCATTCCCCTTGCCGATCATCTCCTCGACCTGCTTGCGGGTGGCCTCCAGCTCAACGCCCTTCGAGGCGAGCGCCTTGGCCGCCACCCCGTCGCCCTCGCGTATCAGGCCGAGCAGGAGATGCTCGGTGCCGATGTAGTTGTGCTGCAGGGCACGGGCCTCTTCCTGCGCCAGCACTATGACGCGCCGCGCGCGGTCGGTAAACCGTTCGAACATACATGTCCTTCCCTATACGACTGCTACTCACTCTACCGATTCGAGATGACGAATATTCATAGGACAGGCCCCATTGCGCTGTTGACGCAAAAACCCTACTGGCGCCTGCCGCCGCGCCTCCTGCGACGGATGACCCCGGCAGCCCCGCCCTGTTCGTCGCCATCATCCTCATCGTCTATCCGGTCTGGGCCGCCGGCCTGCTCGATCAGCTCCACCTCGGGCCGCTCCTCCCGTGGGGCCTGCTCGACCACATCGATGTGCAGGTCGTCGAAGGCGGGCTTTGACTGGACCCACAGCGGGCTGGCCTGTGGCGGATCTATCTCGGAGTGTTCGCCACAGCCGTGGTCCAGTGCCACGACCCGGCCATCGTCCGGGCTCCATCGGTTGGCGCAGACACCGAACATCGTCCCTAGTTCACCCTGGAGCGGGACCATGAAACCGCAGGTGGCGCAAGTAGCGCCCTTCGCCGTGCGCGTGGAGAGGGACTTCGGGCCGGGCTGACCCTCATACCAGCGCTTCGCCGCTTCGGCCCGGCCCAGCGGGCTCAGGACACGCCTGCGGCTCAGGGCGAACTCCTCCGCGGCGGCATCGACGTCCTGTGACGAGGTGCGCAGCCAAGCGTCTTCATCACGGTGATGATCGTCCGACGGTTCACGGGTCTCGCCGGCCCGCTTGAACACCGCACCGCCCTGGGGCGCACCACCATCGGAAGCCTCTTCTGTGGCTTCGCCACCGGACCCTTCCTCGCCGGGCCCGGTCATATCCTCGCCCGTTCCTCTGCCCGGCAGCGCTTGCGACCGATCGGACCCATGCATACCCGGTTCCAGCCGTGGGTCCCCCGCCTCGGTCCCCATGGCATCCGTGACCGACAGGTCGGAAGGCAGCAGTCGGTCCTTCCATGGGACCCATGCGGGCGGCAGCAAGGCCTCGGGACCGGGGACCAGCGATGACTCATCCACGGTCCAACGATCAAGTTCGGCATCGTGGAAGAGGGTGACCGACCAGATCCACCCCTCATAGCCCTTGATCAGAGAAGCGAAGCGGAATTCGCTGACCCCACCCTCACCCTGGTCGGAGCCCAGGAACTCCCCCACCTCATTCGGGTCCGACGCCACGGAAAGGGCCACATCCCTGGCCAGGTCCCGGGGCTTACGCTGCTCTTGCGGCATTACCACACCTTCACCATCCGCCCCGGCCATCCCGGCCCTGGGCACCCGTCTGTCTCGTTCCATCGTCCACCCCGGCGCCGACCGGCCAGGCAGCCGCTTCAGCCCTGCACATCGAAGTCGTCCGCCACGGCCCTCAGGAGGGTCGCCAGTTTGCGGGACTCCGCATCCCCCGGATAGCGGTGACGGCGCAGGTGACCGCCTGCCGAATCCAGGAGCTTGATCAGGTCTTCGACGATCGCCGCCATGTCATCCGGCTGCGGGCGGGTGGCTTTGACGATTGAGGGCGCCGGCCCGACCGGCTGCACATCCAAGGCCTGTAGCCCCTTTCGACCGGTCACCATGGAGAACTCCACCCTGGCGCCCTTGCGGATGGTCGACACACCTTCGGGCAGGGCGGCCGCCGGTAGAAACACGTCCTCCCCATCGTCGCCGGTGATGAATCCGAACCCGCGCTTGGCATCGAACCAACGCACTTTCCCGCTGGGCATGGTCACTCTCCCTCATCCGAATATGGAAGCGAAGGGCACGGCAGCCCGCACCCCCGCATGCAATACAAAGTCTCTCCATCACCAGTCTAGCCCAAGCGCAGGTGCCAGGCGGGGGTTGGTCGCTGGCGGCGTACAGGCGATCAGACCGGGTGGCCCTGGGGCAGGACGATACTGAAGGTCAACCCACCACCTGGGGTCTGCGAGGCGCAGATCAGGCCCTGGTGCACCTTGACGATCGACTGGACGATGGCCAGCCCCAAGCCGGTGCCGCCCTTGAGCCTGGCCCTGGACGGATCGGCCGTGTAGAACCGCTCGAACAAGTGAGGAAGCGCCTCCCTGTCGGCCCCGGGACCGTGGTCGCGGAACTGCATGACCACGTATGTCCGGCTGCCCGGGGTGTCGGCGGGCACGGCCGCCGCGCACACCGCGGCCATGGACCCCTCGTCGGCAGGCAGGGCGACCAGACGCCTGGGCGACCACGGCAGGGCAATCATGCCGAGTCCTATCTCCACAGGGCTGTCCGGTGGTGTATAGCGATGGACATTACCTATGATGTTGGTGACCACCTGCCGCAAGCGGGTGGGGTCTGCGACCATGTCAATCCGTTCCCAGGCGGCATCCCGGAAGTCGAAGGCCGCGCCCCCGGACGCAGGCGGGGCCAGGCGACCGCGCGCTACGTCCCGCTGCGGGTCCATGGCATGCAGGTCGTCCACCGCATCTGCCACAAGTGCGGTCAGATTGACATCCTTGCTGGCATCCACACCCCGACCTTCGTCCAATCGGGCCAGGGAGAGGAGGTCCTGGACCAGGTCGGTCATCCGCGCCGATGAGGCCTCTATGTGCTCAATCGATTCGTCGGCGCGCTCCAGTGCGCCTGGCAGCTGCCGCTGCATCCGGTACAGCTCGGCATAGCCATGGATGGCGGCCAGGGGAGTTCGCAGTTCGTGGCTGGCGTCTGAGACGAACTGCTTCATCTTGGCGGTGGTCTCCTCCTGTTCGTGGAAGCTGCGTTCGATGCGCGCCAGCATCACGTTCAGGGAGGCGGCCAGCGAGCCGACTTCGGTGTTGACTGGGCCTTCGGGAATGCGCTGGGAGAGGTCCCCGGCGGCGATCTTGGCCGCCGTCTTCTCGATGCGCTTGAGCGGCGCGAGGGTGCTTTGCAGGAGCAGGGCCGCGATCACCGCGCCCAGCAGCACGATCAGGATGCCTACCACCCAGCAGTACTGGGTCAGCGCGTGGATCGTGTCCTGCTGCTCGCTCAGGGACAGGCCGATGAAGAGGACACCGTGGCTTTCGCCTGAACCATCCGGCGCATCCATACTCCAGCGCATGGCGACGACCCGCCATGGCGCCTGCGCCCGCTTGAGGCTCTCCCGGTCCGCATCGCGACCGCCGCCCTCGCGCACAGCAGCCGGCGTGGTGAAGGGCTGGTCCATGACGATGCCGCCATAGGAGCCGTCCGCAGGCAGTTTGGGGATCGAGACCACACCGGTGCCCTTCATCGGGTTGAGGTCATCCGAGATGATGCGCATGTCGCCGTCACGGATCTGCAGGAAGTAGTCGGTCGGCGCCAGACCCCGCTTGCTCAGGTCCTCGCGGTTGAGCAGCGTGGCGTTGCGTATGCCCAGCTTGGCCTGACGGATCAGCTGTGCGTCCGTCTTCTGCATGAGGTAGGTTCCAGCCATCTGGCGGATGGCCAGGGAGATGCCCAGGGTGCCGATGATCAGCAGGACGAGCATGGAAGCGATCAGCTTCGCGGTCAGGGGGATCGCGTCCAGCAGGCTCCTCCCCTGCTCGGCCGGCTCCTGATCCGCGCTACCGGCGGCGCGCCGAACGGACGGCGCCTGCCCTTCGGTCGTGCTCACTGCTCGTCCGCTGGGCCCTTGCGGCCCCTGATCATGTACCCGATGCCACGCTTGGTCTGAATCAGCGGTTCCACCTTATGGGGCTGGCCGTCGGGTCCGGCGACGGTGATTCCATCGACTTTCTTACGCAGATAGGAGATGTAGGATTCGACGATGGCCGCGTCCCCTCCCCAGTCGTACTGCCAGACATGGTCCAGGATCTGGGCCTTGGACAGGACCCGCCCCTCGTTGTCCATCAGGTAGCGCAGGAGCTTGTACTCGGTGGGGCTCAGATCCACGGACCGTCCGGCACGGGTCACATCGTGCGAGTCCTCGTTGATCTCCAGGTCGTCTACCCGGATAACGGGATCGTCCTGCGTCTGCTCGCGGGTGCGGCGCAGGATGGCACGGATGCGAGCCACCACCTCCTCCAGGGAGAAGGGCTTGGTCACATAGTCGTCCCCTCCGACCGTGAGCCCCATGATCTTGTCCTGGGTGTCGTCACGCGCCGTGAGAAAAAGCACAGGGGCCGTGACACCGTCCTGGCGAATCCTCGATGTCACGGTGAACCCGTCGATATCGGGGAGCATGACGTCCAGGACAATCAGGTCCGGCTGTACGCGCTCGATGACCTCGATGGCCTCGGTGCCTGACGCCGCGGTCGTCACTTCGAAACCGGCGAAATGCAGGGATGCGACAAGAAGGTCACGAATCGAGGGCTCGTCGTCCACCACGACTATTGATGCTTCGATGGTCTTGCTCATGGTCTCAGGATGCCGTCCCAGACTGAACGTTTCCTGAACGCGAGCTGTGACGTCCCACCCGTTTCCTGCCCTTACGCCGCTTCAGCAGATAGGCGACCACAACGGCCGCGACCACTACGACGACGGCGCCGGCTAGGGCAACCCACAGCAGGATGGTACGCCGCTCATGGTCCCTCTTGGATTGCTCCACCTGCCGCATGAGCGCTTCGGCGGACCCCACCCAGTCCGGTGAGTCGCTGTCGGCTATGGGTTTCAGGGCCGCCTGGGACAGGTCATCGACCGTGGATTGCTCTTTGAGCCAACCCTCGGAGTTGGAAGAAACCGCGACGACCAGGTTGCCTTGCTTGGAAGCCACGGCCAGCAGGACCGTGTTCGCGGGAGGCTGGGTCGACTCCAACACCTGACTGGCCCACTTGTCGGGATTCTTGCCCTGGTAGAACGAGGGAAGGTAGAGCAGCC
Organism: Bifidobacterium xylocopae; assembly: GCF_003315615.1. GTDB lineage: Bacteria > Actinomycetota > Actinomycetes > Actinomycetales > Bifidobacteriaceae > Bombiscardovia > Bombiscardovia xylocopae. The sequence goes on along the minus strand of NZ_PDCH01000001.1, from coordinate 62,964 downwards.
GGACGTGGACGCCGGTCTTGCGCTGCGTCTCATTGATTGCGTCCGTCACAGCACCCACGTTGGCTCCCAACAGGTTCTGGGTGTCGGTGATCTGATCTGTCAAACTGCCGACGGGCCCCTGCCCGTCCCCCGCCGCTATGGCGGCCGGGGGCCCGGCCAGCAGAACCAAGGAAAGGACCACGACCAATACGAATGGCCAGGTCAACGACCGCGACGACCTTCCCAAGACCGAACCGTACCGGTTGCGTTTATCTACATCCACCCGTGCAGGGCCGCATTCGACCACATGATTCAGCAAGACGTCCTCGCTCCGTTCGTGTGTCATAGAGTCCACTGTAGCGGCAGATGAGGAAGGTCGGCGGCCGCCCGGCGAACGAAGGAACACCAGCAAGGAAAGGGAGGCCCAAAATGCCTCAATATCAAGTGGATTCGGAACAGATCCAGTCGGCCAGCGCGGCCGTGTCCTCCTCCATCGCATCCATACGGGATGCCGTGAGCGGGATGTACGCCAACCTGGACAACCTGCAATCGGTGTGGACGGGAGGCGCGGCCAGCCAGTTCAACGGTGTGGCCGCCCAGTGGCGCGGAGCCCAGCAACAGATGGAGCAGGCCCTCGAAGGCATGCAATCCGCCCTGACCCAGGCCTCCTCACTCTACTCCGATGCGGAAGCGCAGGCCGCCAGGCTCTTCGCCTCCTCCTGACCCCAACGGAACATGGTCGCCGGACGACGACCGACCGTGCAGGACGCACCAGAGCCGATTCCTTGTTCTCCTTGTCGGCCCTTGCCCTGATCCGGTCAGCCTGCCCGTCCTTCACAGCGGTGACCGTAAACGGTTCGGCCGGGCGCCGGGGCCCATTCGCTTTCCGCGAAGGGTCCGGCGCCCGGCCGAATCAAGGCCGGCGGACGATTCATCCGCCTTGACGGGCTTCCGTCTCAGTAGCCCATGTCAGGGCTGGCCGGGGCAGCGGGGGCCGGAGGCTCCGGCTTGTTCGCCACAACGGCTTCGGTGGTCAGGAACAGCCCGGCAATCGAGGCGGCGTTCTGCAGAGCGGAACGGGTCACCTTGACCGGGTCGGCCACGCCGGCGTCAAGCATATCGACGTACTCGTTGGTCGCGGCATTGAAGCCTTGGCCCACGGGCAGGGAGCGAACCTTATCGATGACGACATCGCCGGAAAGACCGGAGTTCTGGGCAATTTGCTTGATCGGAGCCTCGATGGCACGGAAGACGATCGCAGCGCCGGTGGCTTCGTCACCCTCAAGCTTGACCGTGGATTCGACCTTGGCGCTCGCCTGGATCAAAGCGACACCACCGCCGGGCAACAAGCCCTCTTCAATGGCGGCCTTGGCGTTGCGCACAGCATCCTCGATGCGGTGCTTGCGCTCCTTGGCCTCCACCTCGGTCGCGGCACCGACCTTGATGACAGCCACACCACCGGCCAGCTTGGCCAGGCGCTCCTGCAGCTTCTCACGGTCGTAGTCGGAGTCGGTGTTCTCGATCTCGGTGCGGATCTGGGCCACGCGGGCCTGGACCTCCTCCTTGGAGCCGCCGCCGGAGACGATGGTGGTCTCGTCCTTGGAAACAATGACCTTCTTGGCAGTGCCGAGCACGGAGGTATCGATGGAGTCAAGCTTCAGACCGAGTTCATCGGAGACAACCTGGGCACCCGTAAGGATGGCCATATCCTGCAGCATCGCCTTGCGACGGTCTCCGAAACCGGGGGCCTTGACGGCGCAGGAGTTGAAGGTGCCGCGAATCTTGTTCAGAATCAGGGTGGGCAGCGCCTCGCCGTCCACATCCTCAGCAACGATCAGCAGCGGCTTGCCGGTCTTCATGACGAGCTCGGCGATGTGGACCACGTCCTGCTGGCTGGATACCTTGCCCGAGGTGAGCAGAATGTACGGGTCGTCCAAGACGGCGGTCTGGTCGTCGTTGTTGGTCACGAAGTAGGGGGCGATGTAGCCCTTGTCGAAGCGCATGCCCTCCGTGAATTCAAGGTCCAGTCCGAAGCGGTTGTTGTCCTCGACGGTCACGACACCGTCCTGGCCAACCTTGTCCAGAGCCTCGGCGATCTCCTTGCCGACCTCGGGATCAGCGGCGGAGATGGTAGCGGTCGCGGCAATCTGATCCTTGGTCTCCACGTCCTTCGACTCGGCGATCAGTTCCTTGACGATGGCGTCGGCGGCCTTCTCGATGCCCCGGCGCAGGGCGATCGGGTTGGAGCCCGCGACCACGTTCTTCAGTCCTTCGTGGACCAGGGACTGGGCAAGCACGGTGGCGGTCGTAGTTCCGTCGCCGGCCACGTCATCAGTCTTCTTGGCGACTTCCTTGACCAGCTCGGCGCCGATGCGCTCGTACGGGTCCTCAAGATCGATTTCCTTGGCAATCGAAACGCCGTCATTGGTGATGGTCGGTGCGCCGTAGGACTTGTCCAGTACCACATTGCGGCCCTTGGGTCCCAGTGTGACCTTGACGGTGTCGGCCAGCTTGTCCAAACCGGCGAGCATTCCCTGGCGGGCTTCCTCGTCATACGCGATGATCTTTGCCATCTGTAATCCTCCAACATGGCTTGAGTGTTCATGTCCACCGTCGGCGGGGAGCTGGGCCGGCCGTCAGCTGCCGACTTATCACTCCCAAGCCTCGAGTGCTAATTCCACAGATTAGCACTCGCCGGGTCAGAGTGCCAACACCCCATAGCCGGAATACGCTTGGGGCGAGATGCACCCATCGACCAGGCATAAACAAAAAGGCCCCGGCCGAAGCCGGGACCTTTTGCGAAGAGCCCGTTCAGGGCTGATGCGAAAGAATCAGATCACGCGAGCGGAAGTCGCCTGGAGACCCTTGGCGCTCCTCTCGACCTCGAACTCGACCTTGTCGCCCTCGTGCAGAAGCTTGTGATTATCCTGCGAATCAATCGCGGAGTAGTGGACGAAAACGTCCTCGCTGCCATCATCAGGGGTGATGAAGCCATAACCCTTTTGATCGCTGAAGAATTTCACAGTTCCTTGTGCCATAACTAACTTCCTTAATATAAATCGCCGTGTCACGGCAGATACGAAACTGACCGCAGCTGCCAGGTCGGCGTTTACCAGTGTAGCGGATAGCCGGGAAGAAACGCCGAACAGGGACCGATCCACCACAGGATGCGCTCAATTCATCAGCACGGCAACGACCGAAGCCGATGCGCCCGGCACATGCTGCACGTTGCCTATGCCCAGTGTCCTGGCCACATCGTCCGCCGTGGCCTTGTCCGCTTCGTTCTGATACCAGACCACACTGGCCTGGGGCAGCTGACCGGTCGGATTATCGGCTGTGACGCTCGTGTACCCGGCCGCCACCAGGGTCTGGCGCTTGGCTGCGGCGTATCCCGAGATCGACGTGCCGTTGACCACCCGTACCTGGGAAGCCTTGTTGGCTGCGGGCGCGGGTTGCTCGCTCTGGCTGGGGGACGGAGACTGCGGGGCCGGCTTCGGCTCCTCCGTCTTCGCCCTACGGCTGGGAGCGGACTTTGGATCCTTGCCGCGCCGGGCTTCTACCTTGCGGCGCGCCTGCTCCACCTGGGCTGACGTGGTCTGCGAATGCTGCCAGGGCATCTTCCCGCCCGATACGACGGTCCAGGCCCCGAGCCCGCACAGTGCAGCCAGGATGATGATGACGACGACCGGCAGAATGCGTACGGCCAGTGAACGTGGACCGCGGTGGACGCCGACCGGCCCCTCGGGCGGATCGTCGAACTCGTCCGGCGTATACGGCTGGTAGCCGACGTTGTCGTCGCGATTGCTTGCCATGGACTGACCTTCCTCCGCCCGCCCGCCACCGACTCAGGCAGCTGGGATCATGCACTCATATAGGTGACAGTGTAGTAGTGAGACCGGTCATGCCGGCGGTCAGACCGATTCCAGCGGACTATATAGTTGATGATATGGAACCGATGGAACAAGCCGGACTCTTCGCCGCCCCGGACGAAGAGCGAGCCCCGGGGGCGCAGGAAACGCCTGAGACCACCACCGACCAAGCGCAGCGTAAGCCGCTGTCCGCCCTGATCGAACCGGGGTGGGCCCACGCCTTGGCCTCCGTCGAGCCACAGGTCCACCGGATGGGCGATTTCCTCCGCCAGGAGCTGGCCGCAGGCCGCCGGTATCTGCCTGCCCCGAAAAACATCCTGCGGGCATTCACCATCCCGTTCGACACCATCAAGGTACTGATCGTCGGCCAGGACCCCTATCCCACACCCGGAAACGCGGTCGGGCTGAGCTTCTGCGTGGAGCCGGACGTGGATCCGATCCCAGGAAGTCTGCGCAACATCTACACGGAACTCGTATCGGACCTGGGCATACCGCGGCCCGGCAACGGCGATCTGACCCCATGGACCCGGCAGGGCGTCCTCCTGCTCAACCGATGCCTCACCGTACAAGTGGGCAAGCCCGCCAGCCACCGAGGCAAGGGCTGGGAGGAAATCACCGACGCAGCCATCCGCGCCCTGAACGCACGCAAGGACGGAAGCGGCAAGCCCAAGCCGCTGGTGGCGATCCTATGGGGACGGCAGGCGCAGAGCCTGGAGCCGCTGCTGACCAATGCCTACATCATCAAATCACCCCACCCCTCCCCCCTGTCGGCCCGTTACGGGTTCTTCGGCTCGAAGCCCTTCTCCCAGGCCAACAGCGCCCTCGAACGGATGGGTGCCCAACCGGTGGACTGGCGGCTGGCCTAGCGTTTCCGAAACCGCTGTCCATGGCCCCGTAACCGGCCTTCGTCAGTCAATGCCGCTAGAGTACTGCCTATGGCTTTATTCCCTCCCAGACAAGATTCCGTCATGCCCGAACCCACACCTGGTCCGGCCGTGGCGCCCGGCACTGCCACCAGTCCCCTGTCACGGGACGACCTGTCACGGGCCGCACTCCTGGCGGACCGGATCCGCAGCCGCTTCGCCTCCACCCTTGTGGGGCAGGAGGATTTGCGCGAGGCCCTGCTGGCCACGATGACCGCCTCGGGCCACATCCTGATTGAATCCGTGCCCGGCCTGGCCAAGACCACCGCGGCACAGACCCTGGCCTCCTCGGTATCGGGCTCCTTCAAGCGCGTCCAGTGCACACCCGACCTCATGCCCTCCGATCTGGTGGGCACCCAGGTCTTCGACTTCTCGCGGCAGAGCTTCTCCACACAGCTAGGTCCCATCCATGCGAACTTCGTGCTTCTGGACGAGATCAACCGATCCAACGCGAAGACCCAATCCGCCATGCTGGAAGCCATGGCCGAGGGAGCCACCACAATCGGCGGCCAGCGCTACCCACTGCCCCAGCCCTTCATGGTCATCGCCACCCAGAACCCGATCGAGGAGGAGGGCACCTACAACCTGCCCGAGGCCCAGATGGACAGGTTCATGATCAAGGCGGTGATGACATACCCGACGGCCGGCCAGGAGACGCAGATGCTCCAGATGCTGACCAGCCGCGGGACGGACATGGCCCGGACCGACAGCCAGGGCCAGCTGAGCCTTGACGATGTGTCCTTCCTCAGAATCGCGGCCCGGAGGGTGCACGTGGCCGACCCGATCATGGCCTATGCGGTCGATCTTGCCGCCACCAGCCGCGGGGCCGGCAGCCGACCCATTCAAGGGCTGGCCTCCCGTGTACGCCTGGGGGCCAGTCCCCGTGCATCGATCGCCCTGGTCCGCATCGGACAGGCCCACGCCCTGCTGAGCGGCCGCGATTATGTGATTCCCGAGGACCTGAAAGGCTTCGCCCACCAGGTACTGCGGCACCGGATCCTGCTCACCTTCGAAGCCCTGGCCGACGGTGTGACCAGCGATCAGGTGATCGACACCATCCTGGAAACGGTGCCTGCTCCATGAGCCAGCCCTTGAGCGGCACGGACCCCATCCGTCGCAGGATCGAGGCCTTGAGCACCCAGCTGAGCCTTCCGACCGTACGACGGGCCATGGGGATCCTGGAAGGTGAGCACCCGTCGGGCGAGCGGGGCACGGGTTATGACTATCTGAGCGTGCGGCCCTACGAGCCCGGCGATGAATCCCGCCTGATCGACTGGCGCTCCTCCGCCCGGATGGGCCGGCCCATGGTCACCGAACGCGAACGGCTGACTACCAGCCGTGTCTGGCTGCTCATGGATGCGGGAATCGAAATGGGGGCGACGACACCCTCCGGCGAAAGCGCGGCCGCCGTTGCCGCCAACGCCTTGCGGATGTTCGCCGCGCTTTCCCTGCGTCGATCGGACGAGGTCTCGGTGGTGCTGGCCGACAGCTCTTCCATCCGACGCACGCCCAGCCGCGGGGGGTTCGCCCAGTTCGAACGCACCTTGGACCAGGCGTTGGAGGGAGCCCTTACAACCGGCCGCAACCTGGACGCACTTCTGGACTACGCCATGCGCCTGCGGGACAGCCGGACCCTCCTGGTCCTGGCCACCGACGAGAGCGCGATCGGCGAGCGCCAGATGACCGTCATCAGCAAGCTCGCCCGCACCCATCCGCTGACGGTGGTCACCGTTGCCGGGCTCAACCCCTTCTCCCCCGACAGCACCTTCGGGCCGGTGGTTGACGGTCGCAGCGGCCGACAGGTGCCCGCTTTCCTGTGCGGGCGGCGGGAAGCCCAGGATGTGGAGACCCACCGCCGCTACCAGGCCCAGGCCCTGAAGCGTGATCTGGCCCGGAGCGGCTCGACCTTAATCCGTTCCGGTTCCAGTCAGGGCATGTTCACCCAGTTCGTCCGACTCCTGTCAACCACCCTGACAGCGTCCGGCCCGGCCAGCGGACTCGGCCCGATGACAACGGAGGGGGCGAGATGAACGTCACCGCAACCATCCATGCGCTAGCGCAGGTTCACCTGCCCCAGGGCAGACCCGCCCCACAACTGAACTCCTGGAAGCCCCTGCTGATCGCCACAGTGCTCTGCTTCACCCTGGCCCTTGCCCTGATTGCCGCCGCCATCCTCCTCTCCAGACCGCGCAGGACCCCAACGGCCCCCCAGGCCAAGCATGTGCCCATGGCCGCCAAGGACCAGTGGAAGGCAAGGATCAGACAGGTCGTCAGTGAACATGCGCAGGGACAGTTGAACCAATCCCAGGCCATGGGTCAACTGGCGGAGATTGTGCGCGCCTTCGCCTCCGAGGCCAGCGGACAGGACCTGACGGCCCAGACCCTGGCCGAGTTGAGTCGGCAGCCCCGTACACCGACCAACAAGCGGCGGCTGGACCTGTTGCGGCAGACCATCGCCGCCCTCTACCCCCCCGAATTCGCCGATCCCGACGTCAACCGCCAGGCTTTTGAGGCCGATGTCGGCCAGGCAGCCGGTTGGGCCGAGGCGCTGATCGAGAGGTGGCGCTGATGATAGGCAATCTGACTTGGCGCTGGCCCTGGGTGACTGTCGGAGCCGCGGCGCTCATCCTCGTCATCCTGTGCCTCTGTCTCCTGCTGGCCCGACGCGGGGGCAGGCGCAATGCAGCCGGACCTAAGGTCTGGAGCCTGGAAGACGACCTGGCGACCGAGTCGGCATCACAGGCCTTGCGCAACTGGCGGACGCTCTCCCGCCTGTCTGTCTTCCTGCTGGCCCTGGCACTGGTCCTGACCACGCTGCTGAGCGGCCGGCCCTCGAACGTGGACCGGGATCGGGAGACCGGGAGAAGCAGGGATATCGTCTTGTGCCTGGATGTCTCCGGCTCCACTCTGCCCTACGACCGGCAGGTCCTTGCCGCTTACCAGCACCTGGTCTCCGGTTTCGACGGCGAGCGCATCGCCCTGAGCATCTTCAACTCCACCTCCCGCACGGTCTTCCCCCTCACTGACGACTATGAGCTGGTCACACGTGAGCTCAAGCGGGCCAGCACGATCCTCATGGGTGTGCAGAGTCAGACGGATATAGACAAGATGAGCGACAAGCAGTATCAGGCGGTCTCCGATTGGCTTGAAGGCACCCAGGACCGCAAGGACACCACCTCACTGATCGGCGACGGCCTGGTCTCCTGCGCGGCCATGCTTCCCGGTTTCACGACCCGTCCCAGCGCCAATCGGAGCGCGGCACCCTCCCGCAATTCCTCGATCGTGCTGGCCACCGATAACGTGGCTTCGGGCAAACCGACCTACAGCCTTCAGGACGCCTTGGAACTCACCCGATCGGCAGGCATAGGCGTGGATGGTCTATACTCGGGCCCCAAGCAATCCGCAGACGATCCGGCGACCAGGCAGATGCGCAGCCTGATCGAAGCCCAGGGCGGAGCATTCCTCCTCCAGGGCTCCGCCGACTCAATCGCCTCCCTGGTCGACAGGATCGAGCGACGCCACGGCGGAGACCAGCAGGCGGTCAAACGCTCCAGCCTGGTTGACGCCCCCCGCTGGTGGACCCTTGCCCTGAGCCTGACCTTGGGCGCATACTTGCTGCTGGTCTGGAGGTTGAAGCGATGAATGGATGGACGCTCCACCCGTCACTGGGCTGGATAGCAGGAGGACTGCTGGCGGCCGTCCTGCTCGCTGCCGCCGTTGCAGGCCCGATCATCCACCGGCGTACGGACGGTGTCTCTGACGCGGGCTGGTCGGCCGTGGTCAGACGTTCCCTCATGGCTCTGGTGCTTGCCCTGATCGTGCTTACTCCCAGTCAAGTGCAGACCACAACCAACCAGGCCGTCAATACGACCGATGTCTATGTGGCGGTTGATGTGACCGGATCAATGGCCGTACGCGACGCCCACTACGGTTCCCAGGAGGCAATCAGCCGACTGGACGCGGCTCGCAAGGCCGTGGGTGAGATCACCGCCGCCTACCCGGACGCATCCTTCGCCGCTGTCCGTTTTGGCGCCTCCGGCACCCTGGACCTGCCGCTTACACCCGACGGTCGGGCGATCGACAACTGGGCGGCTAACCTGACCACCGAGCCGACCGATCTGTCGTCGGGATCGAGCCTGGACGCGCCGATCGACCCGCTCATCCTCAACTTGAAGGAAACCAAGGACCGGCACCCGGGTGACCGGATCGTGCTCTACATCATCAGCGACGGTGAGCAGACCTCGGCCCGTAATCGACGCTCCTTCTCAGCCCTGCGCGCCTACCTGGACGATGCTTACACATTGGGCGTCGGCTCCGCCAAGGGCGGCAAGGTCCCGGTAAGCTCCCGCACCCCAGGCGACCGGGCGCAGGCAAAGGACCAGGACTGGGTCAAAGACCCGGCCACCGGCCAACCTGGTGTCTCGAAAATGGACGAACGCCAGCTGAAGACGATGGCCGATGAACTCAGCGGTCAATACCTGCCAATCGATGCCAGCCACACGGTCAAGGACGGACCGGCGGTCAGGAGCGCCAGCCGCTACCGGGTGCAGGTGACACGGAGCAAACGAACCAGGGTCACCCCCTTCGTCTGGCCGCTGTCCCTTCTGCTGCTTGCCTTGCTGGTGTGGGAGATGACCGATTGGATCCGTCTGTCGAGGAGGCTCCTATGAGCGGCGAGCGAATCAAAGCCACCCGACAGCCGGGCAAGGCCGGCCTGTCCACGCGTCTTTTCCTGGGCGCCCTGGCTGTAATCCTCCTTGCCCTGGGTGGCCTGGGCCTGTGGAACACCCAAGCGGTCAGCTCATACAACCAGGCCTCCGCAAACCTGGAACAGAACCTGGCGGAGGCGGCGAAGCCCGCGGCAGACATCACGAAACTCAAGGCATCACAAGGGCAGGTCGACGAACTCTTCCACCAGGCCCAAGAAGGCAAGGCCCTGCTCCTGCCCGCCACCCGGAGGGCCATCGAACACAACGCGGCCCTCTCCGGCGACCTTACACGTGCTCTGAGCCGACAGGACCATCTGAACAAGCAGGGGGGCCGGGACCGGCAGGGTCGGTCGGCCGATTCGCTGAACCGGAAGAAAGCCCAGGAACGCCAGGGTCTGGACGAGGAACAGCGGAAAAAAGTCGAAGAGATGCTCAAGCACAACCAGGATCTGCAATCACCTTCCCCCGCGCCCTCATCAAACCCCTCAGGAGGCAGCGGCGGCCAGTCCAAGCCCTGGTAACACGCCTGGACCCACATTCGACCACATGTCCGGGGCGGACTGGACCGCGCATGCACCGGCGGGGTGCAATGGGAGCCATGACATTCACCAGCACCTTCACAGGAAACCCCTTGGAGACGGATGCCGCCGCCTGCATCTGCCATCCCGCAGCCCAAGATGGCCGTGACCAGATGGTTCGCATGGTCAGGCGCAGTCAGCAGGCCCTGGACCAAGGCGCACGGGCGATCACAGCCGCCGCAGGGCTGGACTGGCAGGGGGACGCGGGGGAAGCCTTCCGTCAATCCCTTGCCCGGATAGGCCGCCGGTCCGCAGCCCAGGATGGACCTTTGAATGAGACCCTGGCAGCGGCAGGACGGGGACGGCCATGACCAAACGCATTGAATCGTCCATATCCGGCCATGGGCTCAGCCAGGCCGACCTGGCCATGTTCACCGCCACCGCGAAGGCGCTGGACACCAGCGGCGCCGACCTGGACATGGTCGCCAACTCCTGGTCGGGCCTGCGAGGCCAGCTGATGATCGACTCCGCCCGCATCGCCGGCGCCCCCTGCCGCACCCTGAGCGCCGATCCGCCGCCAGGCCACGCCGAGTTCGATTTCCCCCTGTTCGTCACCCGCTGCGACGAACACAGCCAGGCCTTCAACGCCATGGCGCAGCAGCTCACATCCGTGGCCGATGGACTGATCAAGGCATACTCCTTATATTCCGGCGCGGAGGACCGGATCAGTCGGCTTATGGGCGCGCTCATGGACCTGGCGTATGATGCCAGCCCCCTGCTGGCGGGCGGCATGGACCTGGCCGGCGGTGCCGTCGGCTCAGTCCACGAAAACGTCAGCCGGGGACGCGGGTTCCATGTGGATTGGGCCGATGTCTCCCACCGCACCCGAAACTCCCAGGAACGATTCATGAACGCCTTGGCCCGTCAGTACAACGGGGCGCTCCTCGGTCAAGGACGGGGCGGAGTCAACACCGCCGCAGGCAAGATCTCCCTGCTCACCTCCTGGATGACCCGGCATATCCAGGGAGACAGGCTGACCGTGACCAAGACCAGCCCCGCAGGGCTCCACCTGGACCAAGCGCGCACCATCGGCGACGCCTTGACCAATCTCCAGAAACTTGGGGACAAGGGGCAGGACGGGGACTACGCGACCGTGGCCGTGCAAAGGTACCGCCACCCCGACGGCAGCCAGGGCTGGGTGGTCACCATCCCAGGCACCGACGGACGCCGCGACTCACCGATGGGTTGGGAACAGAACCTGGAGCTGATGAGCTCCTCCAGCCATCAACGTGAACAGGCGGCCTCAGCACGGCTGGTACGGGAGGCGATGGCCCGCGCGGGCGTGGGGGCAGGCGATCAGGTGGCCCTGGTAGGCCATTCCCAAGGTGGCATCGCGGCTGCCGCCATCGCCTCGGATCTATCCGACCGATATGCAATCAACCATGTAATCACAGCCGGCTCTCCGGTCGCCAACCACCCGATTCCCCCCAAGACCTGGGTGACTTCGGTGGAAATGGATGACGAACTGGTCTCCAGCCTTGACGGGGCCCACAACCCCGGCAGGGACAGCTGGCTGACGGTACGTGGCAGCATGGGAGGAAACGGCAGTCCGGTAGCCCACGCCTCGACAGGGCCCGAGCTGACGCACGGCATGAACTACCAGCGCGCCGCCTGGCGGAACGCCGCAAGCCAGGGCACACCGGCCCTGAACCGGCATGACCGTCATTTCGGCCAGGTGACCCGGGGTGAGCTGATGGGCACTGAATACTACCGGGGCCGGATGGGACACTGACGGACACCGATACATCGGCAGAGGGACGACGGACCGGGCCGACGGCAGGTTGAGGCTCTCGCGTACGCTGGATGGCATGGATTTGAGCAGCATGGAACCAGCGATTCCCCTGAGTCCCCTGGATGGTCGCTACCGTCGGCAGGCCGCCCCCCTCGTCGACTCCCTGAGCGAGGCGGCCCTGAACCGTGAACGCATCAGGGTCGAAGTGGAGTGGATGATCCTACTGACCAACGGCCATGAAGGCAACGGCCATCGGCCGGTCCTGGAAGGGCTTGCAAACCTTGATCAGCGGAGCACGACCTACCTGCGCTCCATCGCGGAGGACTTCGATGCCAGGGGCATCCATGAACTCGCCTCGATTGAAGCCAAGACCCATCACGACGTCAAGGCTGTCGAATACTACATCGACCGACGCCTGGACGCGGCCGCGGAGCACCTGGGCAAGGATGCCGGGCTGGCTCGCCTCAAACCGCTGGTCCACTTCGGCTGCACCAGCGAGGACATCAACAACATCGCCTATGCGCGTTCCATCAAAGCGGCGGTCACACAGGTCTGGACCCCTGCCTTCGAAGCCCTGACCAAACAACTGACCACCATGGCCGAGCGGCACCGGGACCTGCCCCTACTGGCCATGACCCACGGACAGCCGGCCACCCCCACCACCCTGGGCAAGGAGCTGGCGGTCTATGCCCACCGTCTGAACAGGCAACTCAGGCATTTGGAGACACAGGAATACCTGGGCAAGTGGAACGGCGCCACAGGCACCTTCGGCGCCAGCCAGGTCTCGGTCCCCCAGGTGGATTGGATCGGCATGTCCCGCGTCTTCGTGACCAGACGCATGGGCCTGGATTGGAACCCACTGACCACCCAGATCGAATCTCACGACTGGCAGGCGGAGCTCTACTCGACGATCGCACACGTCAACCGGATCCTGCACAACCTCGCCGTCGACATGTGGATGTACATCTCCCGGGGCGTTTTCGCCCAGGTACCGGTACGGGGGGCCACCGGCTCGTCCACGATGCCGCATAAGGTCAATCCGATCCGCTTCGAGAACGCCGAGGCCAATCTGGAGGTCTCCTGCGCCCTCCTGTCGAACCTGGCGGGGACACTGACGGAGAGCCGCTGGCAGCGGGACCTGACCGATTCATCCACCCAGCGCACGATTGGCACGGCTTTGGGCCATAGCCTACTGGCCTTGGACAACCTGGCTACCGGCTTGCAGGAGGTCCACCCGAATACGGCCGCGATAGCCGCCGAACTGGAGGAAAACTGGGAGGTACTGGGCGAGCCCATCCAAACGGCCATGCGCGCGGCATCCCTGGCAGGCCGGTCCGGCATGGACCATCCATACGAGCGGGTCAAGGAGCTGATGCGTGGTAAATCCATCGGCGAGCGGGAGGTGGAAGGATTTATCCGGGAACTGGACCTGAAGCCCGAGGACAGGGATCGCCTGGCCGCACTGACACCAGCGGCATACACTGGACTGGCATCCGATCTGGTGGATTTCGGACGCCGATGAGCCGGACGAACAGCATCGACCCGGGCCAGGCGCCACGCATCGAGGACACACCGCCCAGACGGGTCCACGACCTTGGCGATCTGATCAGGGCCGTGACCTGCGTGCTCCTGACCATGGCCGTCAGCCTGATCGCAGTCTATCTGCGCGGGGTCGCCTCCGGGGTCGAATCTGACGTCCACAAGGCCGGCTCGCGAATGGACTGGCTGGCTGACGTGCCCACCGCCCTGCTCCAGCAGAGTGTCACGGTCGGGGTTGTGATCGCTGTCCTGGTCCACCTGCTGTTCAGCAGGGAATGGATCCAGGCCATCACCGCACCGCTGGCCTTGTTCAGCGGCTACGGCATCGTGTGGCTGACCTCCACGCTGATCGTTCATTCCCCGTCGCTGGCCCTGATCAACGCTTTCAGCTCCCAATCCACAATCGGCTCCCCGGTCCTGCTGCCCGACATCTATGCCGGCCTTGCCGCCTTCCTGACCGCGGCCGGCCCCCGACGCATGCGTTCCTCCGTCAAGTGGGGTTGGAACGCCCTGTATGTGGTCGCTCTGGTCATGGTGATTATCTCAGCCAACACCATCAGCGCCGTCCTGGTGTCATTCTTCCTGGGACGGACCGCCGGCATGCTGATCCGGTTCGGAGCCGGCACCCAGAACAAGGGAGTCTGGGGGGCGGACCTGGTCCAGGCCCTGGTCTCGATCGGCATCCGACCGATCCGGCTCTCACGCCAGGACGGACCGGGCGAGGAAGGCGATCCGCTCGCCCCCACCCTGGCCGACGACCTGGTCGAATCCTCCCGCATCTACCGGGCAGAAACAGCCGACGGCACCGCTTACACGGTCTCGGTCCTGGATGGGCAGCTGCACACAGCAGGTTATCTGATGCAGCTGTGGCAGTGGATCAAGCTCTCCGGTGTCGCCATGCGCCGCGACCGATCGATCCGGGATTCCACACAGCACCACATGGCCATGCTGCTGGGACTGCGAGACCTGGGCCTGGATGCCATGCACCCCTATGGCCTGGCGGAGAACGGCGAATCCTCCATCTTCGTCCTGGACGACCAGGTGAGCCTGGAGCGGATCAGCCCCCAGGATATGGGTCGGGCCGACGTCCTCGCCTTGATGGAATACCTTGATAAAGCCCACAAACGTGGTTATACCCACCGCCGCATCACGCCGGGCACCCTGGCCAAGGACCAGGCAGGACATCCTGTACTGGCAGGCTGGCAGAACGGAGATGTCGCCTCCTCCGCAGCAAACATTGCTCTGGATAAAGTCCAGCTACTCGCTCTGGCAGCCGCCTGCATCGGCACGGAAGCGGCCCTGCAGGCCGCCCGCCGGGCATGGGGCGAGCAGGCGCTGGTCGGCCTCATTCCCTTCATCCAGATGGTGGCAGTACCCAAGGCCACACGTTCCCAGCCCCAATGGGACAAGCAGATACTGACCAGGCTTCGGGAGGGTGCACGCGCCCTGGCCCCCTCCCAGACCGAGGCCGAGGGCGGGCAGGTGACCCTCTCCCGATTCAGTCTGCGTTCCTTCCTGGCCCTGGTCCTCCTGATCATCGCGGTCATCGTGGTCTTCACCCAGCTCAACCTCCAACAGGTCATCCAGGCCGCCCGCTCCGCCAATCCATGGATGGCGGGGATGGCCTTCCTGTTCGGCTGTCTGTCGTGGGTGGGCTGCGCCCTGACCCTGGGGGTCTTCATCCGTCCGGACCGCCGCCATCCCGTCCCCATCCTCATATCCCAGGTGGCCTCCTCCTTCACATCGGTCTCCATGCCGGCGGGCGTGGGCCCGGCCTTCGTCAACCTGCAGTACCTGCGGCGCAACGGCTACAACAACACCCTTGCCACCGCCATCATGAGCGCCGTGGTGGCCGTCCAATTCTCAACGACCTTCCTCCTGCTGGTCGTTATAGGCCTGTTCACCGGGCGCAACACACTGTCAGGCATGATTCCCACCAACACCCTGGTGGTGGTGATCGGCGTCGTGGCGATCGTGGCATCCCTGGCGATGGCCATCCCCTACACCCGCCGGCTGATCGTCGGGCGGTTGCTGCCTATCGTGGCTTCCTACGCCCGCCAGCTGGTCGATATCCTCACCCAGCCACGAAAACTGGGGATAGCGGCCCTGGGCGCCGTCATCCAATCGTCCTCCCTGGGTCTGGGCTTCTGGGCCAGTCTGATGGCTTTCGGCTGGCGCACAAACATCTTCGAGACGACTTTCGTCTTCCTCTTGGCCAACACGATCGGCTCGGCGGTGCCCACACCCGGCGGTCTGGGTGCCATCGAAGCCGTGCTCTTCTCCGCCTTCCACCTGGCCGGTGTCCCGTCCGGTGTCGCCATCTCCGCGACCCTGGTCTTCCGCCTGGTCACCTACTGGATGCGCATCCCACTCGGCGCAGCGGCCATGCGCTGGCTGGGCCGGCGCAACCTGGTGTGAAACCATGCAGCCCACAGTGACCATGACCCATGCCCCCACAGCCCGCTCTGCCGGCGGAATTTCGCGTATGAGACGTGAAAAAAGGCGCAAATGCCAGGTAATTACGGCATCCGCTTGCAAACTGCGCTAATATCGGACATGAACGTTGGGTTTCCCGGTTTAAGCATGGGGACCCCTTGAGCAAGAAGGATACTTCTATGGCATACAACAAGTCTGATCTGGTCTCGAAGATCGCGCAGAAGTCGAACCTGACCAAGGCACAGGCAGAAGCCGCGGTCAACGCTTTCCAGGACGTCTTCGTCGAGGCCATGAAGTCCGGCGAGGGTCTCAAGCTCACCGGTCTGTTCTCGGCTGAGCGTGTCAAGCGCGCCGCCCGCACCGGCCGCAACCCCCGCACCGGCGAGACCATCAAGATCCCCGCCTCTTACGGCGTGCGCATCTCGGCCGGCTCCCTGCTGAAGAAGGCCGTTTCCAACAAGTAACGGCCAGCGGCTTCAGCCATACGCCCATCCCGCAGGGATTGGGCGTTTTTTATACCCGATTGGCAGCCGCGGTCTCCCCGCCCATCGCGGCCACGATCCGATTGGATTCGGGCCCCGGTTCCGTCAGAAAGGGGTCCAGGAACCGGATGCCCATGGAGCCACCCAAGGAAAGATCGGTCCAATCGGCCAACCAGTCAGCGTCGGCCAGCAGTGCCCGTCTGATGAACGCCCCCGGAGTGCGGCCCGGGTTCCTGAAGGGGGCTCGTCCTCAGCCCGGTCCACCTGCGGCCGGCCCAAATCCACGGCCACCCGCCCCTGTCTCGGTACCCGGGGAAAATGCCGCCCGCCGTCACTTCGTGGTTGTCAAGGTCGATCAGCCGTGCCCGCTCCCGGAAGAAGCCCCCCCCCCCAGGGGGCACGCGAAGCCAACCGCGGCGGTCACAGCTGACCTTGCTTCAGGGCCGCACCCGGATCGGCCAGGGAGAAACAGGCGAAGGGAGAAGGCTTTCCCAGCCGCCAGGTCCCTTCAATCATGCCCAATACCAGGTGGGTGACGGAGAGCTCGATCCAGGTCGTCTGGAGTGGGACGGGCTCTGGAACCCGTCAGGCTCAGGCCATATTCGGTCTACACGCCGAAGATGCGTGTGAAGCCCCCATCATCGTCCGCGGATGTCACCATATTCGCCCCCATCCTGCACAAATCCATCCACCAAGTCTTCAACGTCCGCTTGCAGGACGCACTCCAAGTCATCGAGCACCTGGTCCAGCCGTCCCAGACGCTCGCTGGCCTGATTCCGGGCTTGCGCAGAGCGTGCCAGCGACTGTGCTTGCGGGGGTGCCCCTGACGTTTCGGCATGCCGGACCATATCCGTTCCTTCCGGCCCTGCCACCCGCTCTCAACGCAAGTAGTGGGCAAGTTCCCCGTCAATAAGCCCGTTGGATGCGACGACGTCGTTGTTGTGCTCCCAGGAGACGGGCTGTCCGTTCCACTGGCAGAGCCGGCCCTGCGCCTGCCAGACCACGACCGCCCCTGCGGAGACGGCCGGTATGTCCCAGGAGTGCAGCATCGGCTCGAAATAGGCATCGTAGGAGCCGTCGGCCACCCTGCACAAATCCAGGGAGGTGGGTCCTACCCGCTTGATGTCAGCGGGCCGACCGGCCATCTGCGCTACCGTCTTGAGGGCGCGCTCGGACTCACGGGGGAAGTAGGACATGCCGAAGCTGACCACCGACCCCTTGAGCTGTCGGGTTGTCGAAGGCATGATCTTCTCCCGCTTGTCCCCCACCGTTGTCCGCCTGACCCGAATAGCCCCCTGCCCTTCCGCAGCCAGGTAGGTCAGGCCCAGGACCGGCGCATGGACGACTCCCAGGACAGGCTTGGCCCGCCCTTCCTGATCGACGTTGAACAAGGAGATGGTGATGGTCCATTCGGCCATGTTGCGTACGTAGTTGATCGACCCGTCGATATGCCCCAGGCACCAGTATTTACGGCCGGGTTTGCGGTCAGAGCCCTCCTCCTCCCAGAAGCCATCGCAGGGGTCGGAAGCCACGATCTTGGCCCGGCAGTAGCGGATGAGGCGGTCATCGATCTCGGAGGCGAAACGGGAGTCCCCGTCGGCACGCATAGGGTTGCGCAGGTCGTGGGGGTTGATCTGGTCCTGAAGGGCGTGGCGGCCGGCTTCGCCCGCGATGTGGGCCGTTCGGATCGCCAGGTCGCGCAATTCCATGTCCTCTTGACCTTTCTCGGGGCTATCGGGTGGATGGGCCTGCCCCTTCCGGCGCAGACCGACGGAGCGAAACTGCCGGCTCCGGTAGTCGCGGCCCTCACTTGGAATCCTACTCGGCGACCACCAGGCTGCAAGCGCACCAACCATGCGCACCAGTCCGTCAGTCACTCGCGCGACGCGAGTGGGCTGGGGCCTGATACCCGTCAGATGTCCGGAATCCAGTCCGTTGAGCGAGGCCAGCGCTCAAGTCCTTCATCCGCCAGGCCGTCGCACGCTCGCGCCGTTCCTGATCCACTGCCCGCAGACAGTCGTCCAGACCAAGCCCGACCCGACTGCCGGAGGCGAACGAGGCCTTGTGGGCATAGGTCTTGGCCTCATCCACCATGTGGGAGAGCATGGCCCCGGAAACCAGGTCACACAGATGGATGCCGACCCAGGCGCCTGCTTCGTCACTCCCTTCACAGACCAGACCCTCGCTGCCTCCACGGTATATCTCATCAGCCATACGTCGGGCGAGCCCATGGGCAGTGACCCCTTCGGCAAGAGGCAGACCCGCTTTGAGCAAGCGGTCCAGTATGACCTCCCCTGCCTGCCGGTCCGGCCGATTCACCCGGATCTTCAGATCGAATCGGCCCGGCCGAAGGACCGCGGGATCGACCATGTCTATCCGGTTCGAGGCGCCGATGACCAGCACACGATCCAACCGCTCCACCCCGGCCAGCTCGGCCAGGAACTGGGGCACCATCGTCGTCTCCATGTCAGACAAGACGCCGCTGCCTCGAGTACGTGGGAGTGCGTCCACCTCGTCGATGAATACGACCACAGGCCGATCCTGCGCCGCACCCGCCCTGGCTTCGTAGGAGTCGCTCTGACTCGCCGACGAACTTGTTCAGCAATTCAGGCCCCTTAATCGACAGGAAAAGACCTGGGCCACCCGGCCCTTGCGCCAGGTGGTGTGCGACGGCTTTGGCGATCATGGTCTTGCCATTGCCAGGCGGACCATAGAGCAGAAGCCCCTTCGGCGGACGCAGGTCGAAACGACGGTAGAGTTCAGGATGTCGCCAGGGCAGCTCTACAGCGTCTCAGATACGGGCTATCTGCGCTTCCAGGCCCCCGATGTCATCGAAGGTCACCTCCGGCACCTCCTCCAGGACAAGCCCGTCGCTTCCATCCCCCTGGACTAGGAACATGGCCAGCACGCCCGCCGGATCGACAGGTAGAAGGTCAACCACCTCGATAGGGACGTCCAGCGGGTCACAAGCCCGCTCCACCAGGCATAGGCCACGGACTGGTCCTTGACCAGGAGCCGGCCGGGGGCGTCGACCCGTTGCACCTGACGGACCGGTCCCGAATTGGGCGGCTCCCGGGCGGCGACGACCACCATGCGCTCGTCGAGCAACACGGTCTGTCCGGCCCTAAGGCCCTCCACGGGCAGAAGGGGCGAGACGGCCACCATCATCCCCCGAGCGCCATCCACGAGCTCCACCCGTGCCCGCTGCACCCCCTCTTCATAGGACACGCTTGCGATACCCAGCAGGAGGGCGCAGGTCAACGGCGGCCCGGTCATCTGCTCCAGCTGCCGCCGAGCCTTCCTCAGTTCCTCCGCCGCCTACCGCAGGACCGGGGCCAGGGTCAGGGTCCGGTTGCTCTCCTGCAGGAATCGGGCGTTCCCGCCCTCCTGATAGCCGGCAGTCCGATCTGGTTCTTTCAGCCTCCCCATTGGTCCACCTCCGTTCCCCAACGCGAACACCCACAGGACACCGGTCCCCACGTACAGGCCCGTATCAGTCGCAGTAGGCCCGATCACCCAGCCGTGCCCCCCGGGCCCAGTCCGCCGCCTTCATGGTCCGCTTGCCCGAGGCCTTGACCTGGATCAGTTCCAGTGGCATGCTCTTGCTACCGACCCAGACCGCCTTTCTGCCGACCGCCAGCTCACCTGGCGCAAGACTGCTGGGGGCGGCCTGGTCTTCGGAATGGACCGGTCGCGCCTGAAGTATGTGCAGGGTTATCCCTTCGTCACCCTTATCGTGGTGGAGGAGGCACCAGGCGCCGGGGTCGGGCGTACATGCCCTAATCTGCCGGTCCAAGGCGAAGACGGGTGCGTCAAAACGTATGCGGGCGTCCTCAACGGTGATCTTGTGGGCCGTTTCATAGGCACCCTGGGGCTGTGGCTGGGGCTGCGCCCGACCTTCACCGACGGCTTCCAGAGCGGCGGCCAGCAGTTGGGACCCATCCCGAGAGAGACGCTCCAGCAGCTCCCCCGAGGTCTCCTCGGCTCCGATCGCGACCGTGGACTGGGCCAGTATCGGACCATCGTCCATCCCGCGGGTGAGCCGGAAGACCGTGGCCCCGGTGATCTCATCGCCCGCCCAGATGGCCCGTTGCACCGGGGCCGCTCCCCGCCACTGGGGCAGCAGGGAGAAGTGGAGATTGTACCAGCCGTGGTCCAAGGCATCCAGAACCGGTTGCTTGAGAATCCGTCCATAGGCCACGACAGCGCCACAGGTTGCGCCTGTAGCCCTGATCTGATCGGGGAAGGAAGGGTCGGACGGGTTGGATTCCAGGACCGGGATTCCCAGCGCCTTCGCGGTCCGCTTGACCGGACTCTCGCTCAGGCGCCGCCCCCTCCCCTGTGGGGCGTCGGGTCTTGTCAGGGCTGCGACCACCCGGAAGCGGTCCGGTTTGCCGGCCAGCAGTTCCAAGGCCGGTACAGCCACCTCCGGCGTACCCGCAAACAGGATTTTCAACGGTTCGCTCACGTCGATTCTCTTTCCTTTCACACCGAGCCCGTTCACCTGGGCGATTGCTTCCACTTGGCTTCCGCTTCCACTGTCCTACCTCACCCCAGGAATGTCGATACCGGCACCGATCAGCGCCGCGCGCAAACCATAGGGATCCTCGAAACGCAGGCCTCGAATACCGGCCATGGCGGCTCCCTGGACATTGAGTCCGCGGTCATCCACGAAGAGGGCATCATCGGCGGCTATTCCGAAACGTTCAAGAGCCAAGCGGAAAATAGCACAATCGGGCTTGCGCATGTGTACATAACCCGATACCACCTTGCCGTCCAGCATATGCAGGATCTCATAACGGTCCCAGACGAGCGGGAAGGTCTCGGCCGACCAGTTGGACAAGCCCCATACTCCCACGCCGGCTCCCTTGAGGTCCTCCAGTAATTTGCGCGCACCAGGCACAGGACCCACCAGGGAGTCGACCATATTGTCAATGTAGTAGCGGAACATACCGGCCCAGGGCTCGCCATGATGCCTGGCGACCCAGGCCACCGCCTGTTCGGACCCGACCCCCTCATCCATCATGTCGTTGGCCTCATAGAATCCCGATCGGCCGCCATCCATCAAGGCCTCTATATGCTCCTGTGAATAGCGGCTTATCAATGCCATGGCAGGGTTCCACTGCACCAGGACCCTTCCGAAGTCGAAGATCACATGGCGGATAGGCCTGCCCAGGGCTCCGGCGGCAGGGCCTTCGCCGACGATGTGGTCGGCTTCGATATTGACATCATTGGGATACCCGTGCATGCTCCACCCGTCCTTCTGCGCAGGACCGCGCCACCCAACGCCGGCTCCTATGGGCTACCGTCCGCATCCATGCAAGCATGCAGCCTCGACGCACCCGGCTTGGGCCTTCCCCCTCAGGAAAGGTCCTTGGGATCCATGCGGAAACGCAACTCCCCACGCCCCCGGGAGGCCATATGCCGTGATATGGCGATATGCAGGCGACCTGCCAGCTCATCCCTGCGGTTGACGGGCACGCGGACCAGGGCGCGAACCCGGTCGCCGACACCCTCAAGCACTCCCGTCTTGAGCTTGGATTCAGGGGCGATAGGCACCGGTCCCATCAGCGCCGGCAGCTCCTGCCCATCCACCTCGACTGTGCCCAGGTCACCGCCTGGCAGGGCACCTACCGACTCCAAAGCTCCCATGACGGGGTCCCGGCCACCCCATACCACGGCCGCGGCCTGCGTGGGTGGAAGACCGGCCTCAGCCCGGTCGGCCAGCTCGGCGGCGGCCAGGACGGCGGGGCGCCAAGTGATCAGGGCCTGGACCAAGGCCGAATCGCTCTCCCCAAGAACCAGGACCTGTCCGCCGTCAGCACGAGGTGCGCACAGGGCCGCCACCCTCATCCAGGCGGTCAGCGTATCGATCCGCGCGTCGATCCCAAGAGCGTAGAGGGAGGTCCAGGCATCCAGGATAGCGGCGCCGGCATAGGCCTGTGACCCTTCGGGCGAGCGCGGCACGATCCGGGGCTCCGCACCAGGTGTTGCGATGACCAGTCGGGGGCGGTCGTCGATGGTCTCCACTATCCCCCGCGGCTGGTAGGGGGTGGATATCACGATTGGCTGTCCCCGGAAAAGCAGGCGGAGCTCCTCTGCCGTGCCCGCCGCCCCCACACGGACGAGGCGCATGCGCTCGCAACCGCAGGCGCCACACGACCAGTCCACGGCGGCCTGGCCGCACCATGAGCATCTGGGGGCATGGCCGACTCCGGCCGCATGCAGGGGGCCGGCGCAGCGCGGGCAACGGGCCTGCCGATGACAGGCCGCGCATGAAAGGGCCTGCGTCACCCCATCCTGGGGAATCGACAGTAGGACCGGGCCCCGTTCCAAGGCCTTGTTCAGGACAGCCACGGCCGTGTGTGGCACACGTGCGCCGATGGTCGGATCAGCCAACCGGGTCAGCTCTTCACGATTGAGCCAGCGCACCCAGGGCAGACGGGCGGACACTGCGGACCTATCGGGTTCCAGGGGCCGGGCGGGGCCGGTGACCCCAGATGAGGCTTGGACGGCTTCCGGCGAACACTCCCACTGGGAAAGGGCCGAGCGCGCATGGCCCAGGCTCAGGAATACACCCTCGTGGCTCCTGGCCCGCAGCCGAAGCACCCCGCGTGCGTTCGCGTATGGTGTCATTCCATCCGCGTTCTGGTAGGCACCGTCGTCGAGGATCATGAACAGGGCAGGACCTTCAACGGGTGCGTACATGGCCGCCCGCAACCCGATGACACATGAGACCTGTCCGGTCGCCACGGCCAGGTAAGCCCGGTACCGGTCGGCGGGGGCCATGGTCGAACCCAGAAGGACATAATCGCCCGACCAACCGCCCTGTCCGGCGGGGTCGGGGGCGAACGGACGAAGACCGGACATTCGCAGGGCCACGGACAGGCTTTCCATATGCCTGGCGTCCGGAAGCACAGCCAAGGCTTGCCGACCTGATGCGAGCGCCGTCAGAATAGCCCAGACCATCAGGTGTTCCCGCTCTTCCGGACCGGGGAGGGCGTCTACCACGAAGGCGGCGAATCCGCCCTTAACCAGGGCTTGTTTCAGTTCGTCGGCTTCCGGATAGGCCGTTCCCAAGCGTACGGTCAACCGTTCCCGGGCTCCCGTCGACGCACAACCGGTGCCCCCGTCCGAATCCTCACCGGGATGCGTCCCGGATCGGGTGTCGGCAAAAGCCTGTTCCCGTTCTATCCGGGCCACGCGGGGAGGCAGGGCCAGACGAAGGATGTTGGCCCTGGTCCCCCCAAAGGCCTTGGCTATGGCGGTCAGGTCATCGCGCATGGAGGCCGATACCAGAGGGTGTTTGACGACTACACGCTCCAGGTAGCGCAAGGACTGCTTGGGAGCTTCACTGCTCTCGGTCCTCCCCCAGATGATTCCGTTGAGCCGCTGCCCGCCAAATCGTACCCTGACCAGGACCCCGGGCTGCGCGGCCTGGTCGTCGCGTTCGTCCACCAAGTAGTCGAACGTCCGTCCCAGGTGCGCGGCCTGTACGTCCAGCACCACCTGGGCGATAGGCAGATGGCCTGCCTGCTGGCGGACCCGCTTTCTGGAGGGCTTGCGGCGGGGTCGGTCCAGCCCATCCAGGGCCGGCTGCTCAGCAACTTGGCTCACAGCCCTCCTTCCCGCGGTTCAGGCGAGCTGAGCGACTGCCGCCTTCAGCTCCTCCGCCTTGTCGGTATGCTCCCAGGTGAAGTCCGGATCGGTACGGCCGAAGTGTCCATAGGCCGCAGTCTTGGAGTATATGGGGCGCAGGAGGTCCAGTTCGTCGATG
Organism: Bifidobacterium xylocopae; assembly: GCF_003315615.1. Classification (GTDB taxonomy): domain Bacteria; phylum Actinomycetota; class Actinomycetes; order Actinomycetales; family Bifidobacteriaceae; genus Bombiscardovia; species Bombiscardovia xylocopae. Next base: position 38,940 of record NZ_PDCH01000001.1, on the reverse strand, counting down.
ATGGCGGCCGGACGCAGGTCGAACACCTGACGGACCGCCTGCTGAATCTGGTCGCGGCTGACCCCCTGTTCAGTGCCGTAGGTCTCCACGTTGACGGAGACCGGATCCGCCACGCCGATGGCGTAGGCCACCTGCACTTCGACCTTGTGGGCCAGCCCCGCAGCGACGATGTTCTTGGCCACCCAACGGGCGGCGTATGCGGCCGACCGATCCACCTTTGTCGGGTCCTTGCCGGAAAAGGCACCGCCGCCGTGGTGGGCGGCGCCACCGTACGTGTCAACGATTATCTTGCGCCCAGTCAGGCCGGCATCCGCGGCTGGTCCTCCCAGGATGAACGAACCAGTCGGGTTGACCAGGAGCCTGTAGCCTTCATGCTCCACCCGCCGACCGCAGACCTCGTCCAGGACAGGTGCGATGACCTCGCGTCGCAGCTCCTCTTCCAGCCAGCCGCGCTTGACGTCCGGGTCATGCTGTGTGGAGATGAGTACGGTCTCCACGCTGACGGGACGGTCCTGATCGTCGTATTCGATAGTCACCTGGGTCTTGCCGTCGGGACGCAGGCCCGGCACGATGTCCTGCTTGCGCACCTGCGCCAGGCGGTAGGCCAGACGCTGGGCGAGCAGGATGGGCAGGGGCATCAGCACATCGGTCTCATCGCAGGCGTAACCGAACATGACCCCCTGGTCGCCTGCACCTTGTGCTTCATAGCGTTCTTCGCGGGTGGCCGCGGATTCCCCGGCCCCCTTGAGCCTGGCCACACCCTGGTTGATTTCAGGGCTCTGCTCGCTGATCGCCACAGTCACACCACAGGAATCGGCATCCAGACCTATCTGCGAGCTGGTGTAGCCGATTCGACGCAGGACCGAGCGCACCTGGGTCTGTATGTCGGTGTAGCCGGCGGAACTGACCTCCCCGAATACAAAGAAGAGGCCGGTGGCCGCGGATGTCTCCACTGCCACGTGCGAGTGCGGGTCCTGGGCGATCAGGTCATCCAGAATCGCATCCGAGACCTGATCGCAGACCTTGTCCGGGTGGCCTTCGGTCACCGATTCAGCCGTAATCAACCGTCGTTCTGCCATAAGTGGAACTCCACCATCCTTCACTGCTTATGCCTGCATGAGGGCGCCAGGGCCCTACGTCCCGGGAAATCGCGAAGACTCAGTTGCCTTCGGTCAGGTCGTCCTCGCCCAGGGTCTCCTCCAGGAGCCCCTCGTTGATCTCGCGGAAGGCGATGGACAGGGGCTTCTCCTGGTTCTGGTACTCGACCAGGGGGCCCACGTTCTGCAGGAGGCCCTCGTTGAGCTGGGTGAAGTATGAGTTGATCTGCCGGGCCCGCTTGGCCGCGAAGATCGACAGCGCATACTGCGAGTCTGTGTGTTCCATCAACTGGTCGATGGAGGGGTTAGCGAAGCCCTGCGGCTGCGGCTCAGTGCCAAAGGATGCCATGAAAGTTTGCTCCAATACGGTGGATGACCATGTCTGTTCAATCATCACGATTTTAGCGCCCAGCCTCGATTTACGGTGCGACAAGCGCGCAGGGCGTATTCAGCCCAGGCCATACTCACGGGCGATGACCCGCCACAGGGCATCAGCTGCCCGTTCGACGGTGTCATTGACTATGACCACGTCGAACTCCCCCTGGCTGTCCATCTCCACCCTGGCCGTGGCCAGACGCCTGCGCCGCTGGTCCTCGTCCTCGGTGCCACGTTCGTCCAGACGCTTGATCAGGTCGTCGAATGAAGGCGGTGCCAGGAAGACGTACACCACCTCCAGCCCCATGTCCGACGCGCGCTGACGCACACGATGCGCCCCCTGCAGATCGATCTCCAGGATGGTCGGCACCCCTTGGGCCATATGGTCCAGGACCGGCTTCAGCGGCGTGCCATAATGGGACATGCCGTGGACCAAGGCCGTCTCGAGGAACTCGCCTCTGGCCTTCCTGGCCGCGAACTCGTCCTCATCCATGAACCAATAGGTCATGCCGTCACGCTCACCCGGCCGCGGCTTGCGCGTGGTGGCCGAGACCGAGACCCAGACCTCGGGATGCTCGCTGCGCAGGCGGGCCTCAACTGTGCCTTTACCTACCGCCGTGGGCCCGGTCAGCACGACCAGTCTGCCTTTGCCCGCCAGATCCCGGCAGGCCTGGCGCTGTGCGGCGTCGGCATCCTCGCCCGTGACGTCCTGTGTGTCCACCGTCTGCGACCTGCTCATACGCTAATTCTCTCTTCCCGCCGTTTCTACGAGTATAGCCACAGTGGGTCGAACAAACCCCGGCGGACGTATGCGAGGGGTGGAGCGGACATGGGGGAACCCTTCGGGACGGCCGCATGGTGGGCTTTTCCTCCTTTGCGTTCATCCTTCGGCATGCTCGTACGCGAAGAGCCTCCGGGCACGCTCCTGGATGCTCACCACCTGGTAGTCCCCGCTCTTGACCGCCTCGATGGCCATCAGGACCGCAGCGAACTGGGTGACGGTCGTGAACTGGGGCAGGTCCGCGGCCACGGCGGCGGCGCGGATCAGGTATCCGTCGGAACGCGAATCACGCGAAGAGGGCGAGTTGAGCACCATGTCGATGCTTCCGTCCTCAATGAGCTCGACCGCGTTCCGCCCCGGACGTCCGGCTGTCCGGTCAGCCCCCTCCCGCCCGTCACCGTCACTGATCTTTCCCACCAGATCCACGTCGATGCCATATCGTTTCAAGACGGATGCCGTGCCCTGCGTAGCGCATATGGTGAAGCCCAACTCATGCAGGCGGCTGGCGATCATCGGCAGCTGGCGCTTATCCGCGTCGTTGACCGAAAGGAAGGCCCGGCCCGACGTCGGCAGGCCGCCGGCATAGGCCGCCAGCTGCCCCTTGGCGAAGGCATGCGGAAAGTCACGGTCGAACCCCATGACCTCGCCGGTCGAACGCATCTCGGGCCCCAGGAGCACGTCCACGCTCTGGCCCACCGGCGTGCGGAAGCGTTTGAAAGGCAGGACAGCCTCCTTGACCGCCACCGGCTGGCCCGGTCGGCTGGCCCCTCCGTCGCTGTCCGGCAGCAGAAGTCCTCGGGCACGCTGGTCCGCGACCGACTCCCCCACCATGATCCGCGCCGCCGCCTTGGCCAGGGCGGTACCAGTTGCCTTGGAGGCGAAGGGAACCGTGCGGGAGGCGCGCGGGTTGGCTTCGATCACATACAGGGTGTTGGCCATGAATGCGAACTGCACGTTGATCAGCCCGCGCACCCCACAGCCGTCAGCTATGGCCCTCGTGGCCTGGCGCAGACGGTCGATCTGGTCGTCCGAGAGGGTGGATGGCGGCAGTGTGCAGGAAGCGTCGCCTGAGTGTACTCCAGCCTCCTCCACATGTTCCATGATGCCGCCTATATAGAGCTCATTCCCGTCGTAAAGGGCATCCACGTCGATCTCGATGGCATCCTGAAGGAACTTGTCGATAAGCAAGGGGGAGGGCAGGCGGCCGGATACCACCGTATCGGCCCGGGCCTGCCTCAGGGCTCGCTCCACATACCCGCCCAACTGCCCGTCGTCGTACACAATCTCCATACCGCGCCCGCCCAATACGTAGGAGGGACGGACCAGGACCGGGTAACCGATGTTGTGGGCGGCATCCCGGGCCTCATCAAGGGACATGGCCGTGCCATAGCGGGGGGCGTTCAACCCCTCGCGTTTCAGGACCTGTCCGAACAGTTCCCTGTTCTCCGCCAGGTCGATGGATTCGGGGCTGGTACCCAGGATCGGCACACCGGCCTGCTTGAGCCGGGCTGCAAGGGAGAGCGGTGTCTGCCCGCCCAACTGCACGATTACACCCTTGACGGGCCCCATCCTGAGTTCGGCCCGGTAGATCTCCAGCACATCCTCGAAGGTGAGCGGCTCGAAGTAGAGCCGATCCGACATGTCATAGTCGGTGGAGACAGTCTCGGGATTGCAGTTGACCATGATCGTGTCATAGTCCCGTCCCAACTCCTGAACCGCGTGCACGCAGGTGTAGTCGAACTCCACGCCCTGCCCGATCCGGTTGGGTCCCGAACCGAGGATGATGACGGCTTCGCGCCGGCGGGGTTTGAGCTCGGATTCCTCGGCGTAGGTGGAATAGTAATAGGGTGTGACCGCGTCGAACTCGGCCGCGCAGGTATCCACGGTCTTGTAGACCGGTCGGATTTGGTAATTCCAGCGCAGTTCGCGGATGACCGTCTCGCCCCGGTCCCCCATCCCGCGAAGGTGGGCTATCTGCAGGTCGGACAGGCCTGCTCGTTTGGCCCGGCGCAGGAGGTCGTCGTCCAGGAAGTCGGCCTCGCGCACCTCCATTGCCAGGTGATTGATCGCATTGATCTGTTCCAGGAACCACCGGTCGATTCCGGTGGCCAGGAAGACCTCATCAACGCCGGCGCCACCCCAAAAAGCCCGCTGTATCTGCAAATAACGGCCTTCTGTGGGCCGACGCATGGCTTCCAGGAGTTCATCGACCTCCCTGTGGTCCGGCCTGGCACCATCCCAGGAAAAGCCCAAGCCCCGTTTGTCGATGGAACGCATGGCCTTGCCCAAGGACTCCTGGAATGATCCACCCAATGCCATGGCCTCCCCCACCGACTTCATGGAGGTGGTCAGCGTGTCGTCGGCGCCGGGGAATTTCTCAAAGGCGAAGCGCGGCACCTTGGTCACCACATAGTCGATCGCGGGTTCGAAGGAGGCCGGCGTTGAACGGGTGATGTCGTTGACGATCTCGTCCAGGGTGTAGCCAAGGGCCAGCTTGGTCGCGATCTTGGCGATGGGGAATCCGGTGGCCTTGGAGGCCAGGGCCGAGGAGCGTGAGACGCGCGGATTCATCTCGATCACAATGACGCGGCCGGTCTCTGGATTGACGGCGAACTGGATGTTGCAGCCGCCGGTGTCCACGCCCACACCGCGGATGATCGCGATGCCGATATCGCGCAGCTTTTGGTATTCGCGGTCGGTCAGTGTGAATACGGGTGCCACGGTCACTGAATCGCCGGTGTGCACACCGACCGGGTCCACATTCTCTATGGGGCAGACCACGACTACGTTGTCCAGGCGGTCGCGCATAAGTTCCAGTTCGTATTCCTTCCAGCCTTCGATCCCCTCCTCCAACAGCACCTCATCGGTGGGCGAGTAATGGATGCCGGCACCAGCGATCCGATGGAGTTCCCCCTCGTCGTGGGCGATGCCCGAACCCAGGCCACCCATGGTGAAGGAGGGACGCACAACCAGCGGGTAACCCAGCTCGGCGGCCACGGCATCGGCTTCCTCAAGGCTGTGCGCGATCCGTGAGCGGGCCGATTCCGCACCCGCCGCCTCGACCACCTGTTTGAAAAGCTGACGGTCCTCCCCCCGGTCGATGGCGTCAAGGGACGCACCGATCAGCTCCACCCCATACTTGTCGAGGACACCGGTCCGTCCCAGCTCCTCGGCGGCATTCAACGCAGTCTGCCCTCCCAGGGTCGGCAGGAGGGCATCGGGACGTTCCTTGGCTACGATCCTCTCCAGAATTGCGCAGTCAATCGGCTCGATGTATGTGGCATCGGCCATCTCGGGATCCGTCATGATCGTGGCGGGGTTGGAGTTGACCAGGATGACGCGCACCCCCTCCTCCTTCAGGACCCGGCAAGCCTGGGTACCCGAGTAGTCGAATTCGGCGGCCTGACCAATCACGATCGGGCCGGAGCCGATGACCATCACTGATTGGATATCTTCGCGCTTAGGCATGAGCCTCATCCTCCCTGGAGCCCTTCATCAAACCCACGAACCGATCGAACAAGTGGATGGCATCGTGGGGGCCGGCCGCCGCCTCGGGGTGGTACTGTACGGAAAAGGCCGGAATGTCAATGCATTCCAGCCCTTCTACCACATCGTCGTTCAGATCCACATGGGAAACACGAACCCTGCCGTATCGCCCGCCGCCATACGGTGCCGGCACCGGGCCGCCAAGCGGGGCATCCACCGCGAACCCGTGATTGTGGGCGGTGACCTCCACCCTGCCGCTAGTCAAGTCCTTGACCGGCTGGTTGATACCACGGTGACCGAACTTGAGCTTGTAAGTGCCGAAGCCCAGGGCCCGCCCCAGCAGCTGATTGCCCAGGCAGATGCCGAAGAGCGGCAGACCTGCGTCCAGGCAGCCGCGGACTAAATCGACTTCCCGATCGGCCGTGCCCGGATCCCCCGGGCCATTGGAGAAGAAAACCCCATCAGGATGCAGGGACCGGATATCCTCCAATGTGGTGGTCACCGGCAACACGTGCACCCGACAGCCCCGTTCGGCCAGCAATCGCGGTGTCATGGCCTTGAGCCCCAGATCGACGGCAGCTACCGTGCAGACAGGAGCTGACCCTTCGAAATCCCCGGACGGCTCGAGCGTATAGGCCTGGGTGGCGCTAACCTCTCCTGTCAGATGGGATCCTTCCATCCTCGGGGTCCGACGCACCGTTTCCAGCAGCTCGCCCGTGGTCAGAGGCCGGCCGTTTTCGGCCTGCAGGGCGGCACCCGAAAAAATACCGGCCCGCATGGCACCCGCTGAACGCAAGTGCCGCACGAGCCGGCGCGTATCCATGTGGGAGATGCCCACGATCCCTTGGTCGACCAGGAGACCATCAAGGGATCCGTCCGATCTCCAATTGCTGACCGTGGGCGATGGCTCCCGCACCACGTATCCGGCGACCCAGACACGGCCGGACTCACCGTCCTCCCCGTTGATCCCTGTATCCCCTATATGCGGGAAGGTCTGGACGACGATCTGCCGATCGTATGACGGATCGGTCAGCGTCTCCTGATAACCCGTCATCCCCGTGGAGAACACGATTTCACCTTGCGTCTGACCCAGTGCGCCGTATGCGTCACCTGCGTACACTTCCCCGTCCTCCAGAACCAGAAGGGCGCGAGCGCGAGAATGACTGTCGGCTGCAATGGTTGTGGCATCCTGTAGATTCACCCAAACCCCTTAGTCGCAGCGAATGTTCGCAGTCAGTGTAACGACAGCCCTGGATTATCTTGAATAGCGGGGAAGCCTGGTGTCAACCCCTTCCGCCGGGATACAGGTATCTGGTGTCGACGGTGCCGTCGCTCTTCTTCTCCTCGCCGGTGTTCACAGTGTCCCCGTCAGCCATGCCGGACGAATCGGTGATGGCGTTGCTGAATAACGAGATCGTGTAACCGATGGGCGGCAGGGTATGCGACTGCGCCCAGCGTGTAAGGTCCTTCTCCACCCGGTCGACACTGGATTGCGGCGGGAGCTTGTTGCTGGGGCCGTACATCTGTATGGCCGTCTCGATGACCTTGCCGCGCTCCCCCAGTTTCCCCTCCTGCATCGCCTTGGAGATGTCCCGCTCGAACATGGGACGCAGTGTCCGGGCATTGAGATCACTGCCTTCCACATACGCATCGACGATGTCTTCGAAGTCCCCGCCTTCGAGCTTGAAGTAGAACCAGGGGCTCTCATAGCCCACGGAACGCGTCTTCGCGATGGCCTCCTGCCGGAGCCCGTAGAAGTTCATGGACCTCGCCTCCTCTGCCAGGAAGGCGTTGAGCTGGTCGCACTCCTGCTGCCACGCCCTGTGGTACAGCCCGGTGACGATGGCCGTCTTGACGTTCTCCCACAGGTCGTTCGGATCCCCCTTGATGTGGCCCTGTTCATCCATGTCCACCTGGACCGAGACCGTGAATTGGGGATCAGCGCAGGAAACGTTCACATGGGCTCCGTTGATAGCCGGCCAAACGGCGTTGACCGTCACATCCGAATGCCAGCGATTCTTCATGTAGGAGACCACCATGCGCTTGATCTCCGCCTCATGCTCCTGTACCGGCTGACGCATGTCCTGCGAGTCCTCGGGGGCGAACCCCTGGCCGGTGTACTCCTGCACCGGGGTCGTGGCCACCTTGGCCGGCCGGCGCAACGTGGGACCATCCGAGGCCTTGCGGCCCAGGTGGATGTCCACGCCACCCACCGAACAGCCGCCCAGTAGACCGACCGTAAGCAGGCAGGCAACCACGGCTACGGCGCGACGCCGGAGGGCCTTCGGACCGCTGAGCGAACTTGACATCTCCCAACCACCCCTACTTCACACAATTCGGATCCACCAGCATAGGACACAGCCGATGGCCAACGGATAGGCGAGCACAGGCCCGCTTCCCCGTCTGCCTCGGTCGCAGTCTATGGAGCGCCGCCGCTCTCAGCCCAATTGGGGCGGAATATCCAAACTCAGATCATCCAAGGTTACCCCTTCGACCGCATCCTTGATTTCAGTCCCTGGCCGAGGAAGCACGCCATCCTCCGTCCGGGCGCCGTCAGACCGCGATGTCTCGCCGCTGTCATCGGAAGTGTCAAAGCCGCCGTCCGACTCGGCCTTCGCGGCCTCCGCTTCGGCCAGAGCAGCGATCCGGGCCGCCTCATCAGCCCGCTCACGGGCGTGTGAGGCATCCTCCTCCACTGCCTGCCTGTCACGTTCCACTGCTGATAACAGACCATGGATGAAAGATGGGGAATCGGCTTCGCTCAAGGTCTTAGCCAGTGACAATGCCTCATCGATGGCCACCTTGCCCGGGACCTCTGGGTTGTACAGCATCTCCCAGACGGCGATACGCATGATGTTGCGGTCGATCACAGCCATTCGTCTGACCGGCCAGGATGTGGAATGCTCATCCAGGAGGCTGTTGATGTCGCCCAGGTGGTCAGCCACTCCGCGCACGATCTGGATGGCATAGTCCGGCAAGGGGGTCTGTGCTCCGGGCTGGGCTATGCGTTCGCTGAGCAGGGACTCGATGTCCTGCCCTTTCTCGTCCGCCTCGTACAAGGTGTTCAGTGCCCGCTTGCGGGCTGTGGATCGTGCCATCTAGCCGGTGGCCCTCAGTTCTCGCGGCCCAGGTAAGACCCGTCCCGGGTATCCACCTTGACCTTCTCGCCCTCGCCAACGAACAGGGGGACCTGAATCTCGGCGCCGGTCTCAACGGTTGCGGGCTTGGTGCCCGCGTTGGAACGATTGCCTTGGATGCCGGGCTCGGTGTGCGTGATGGTCAGAATCACCGAGGCCGGCAATTCAACGGAGAGCGGACTGTCATCGTGGAAGGATATCACGCAGTCGGTGCCCTCCAGAAGGAAACGCTCCTGGTCGCCGATGAGGGATGCGGGGATGTTCACCTGCTCATATGTGGACATGTCCATAAAGACGAAGGAGTCGCCGTCCCTGTAGGAATACTGCATGGACCTGTTGTCAACGGTCTCAAACTCCATCTTCATACCGGCGTTGAAGGTCCGGTCCACGATCTTGCCCGACAGCACATCCTTGATGGTCGTGCGCACGAAAGCCGGGCCCTTGCCGGGCTTGACGTGCTGGAACTTAAGCACCGTCCATAGCTTGCCGTCCAGGTTGATGACCGACCCGTTCTTGATGTCGTTGGAAGTCTGCGCCACTTCGTACCACCTACTCTTGTCTCGCTGCTCACGCTTCATGTCTGAATCGCACCCGCGTCGACTCACGCCGGGCACGCACACCCGTTCATTATGCCACGGCAGGTGAACACCGTGGACCTCCCACACCCCGGACAAGCGAAAGGTCCTGGATGCACAGAGCATCCAGGACCTTTCGCGGCCTCGAAGGCCGTCAACCTGTCTTGGTTGAGACTACTCGATCACCTTGGTGACTCGGCCTGAGCCGACCGTGTGGCCGCCCTCACGGACAGCGAAGGTCAGGCCTTCCTCCATGGCGACGGGCTGAATCAGCTCGACCGTGAAGGTGGCGTGGTCGCCGGGCTGGACCATCTCCACACCCTCGGGCAGGGTGATGACACCGGTGACGTCGGTGGTGCGGAAGTAGAACTGCGGACGGTAGTTGGAGAAGAACGGCGAGTGACGGCCACCCTCATCCTTGGTCAGCACGTAGACCTCGCCCTCGAACTTGTGGTGCGGGGTGACGGTGCCGGGAGCAGCCACGACCTGGCCGCGCTCAACGTCCTCGCGTCCGACACCACGCAGGAGCAGTCCTGTGTTGTCTCCGGCCTCGGCCTCGTCCATCTGCTTGTGGAAGGTCTCGATCGAAGTGACGGTGGTGGACTGGGTGTCACGGATGCCGACAATCTCCACATTGGAGTTGACCGGCAGCTTGCCGCGTTCCACACGACCGGTCACGACGGTGCCACGGCCGGAGATGGTGAAGACGTCCTCGATGGGCATCAGGAAGGGCTTGTCCAGATCGTGGACAGGGGTCGGGATGTACTCGTCGACCTTGTCCATCAGATCCTTGATGGTCTGCACCCACTTGTCATGATCCGGTGCGTCATCGTGCAGGGCGCCGTAGGCGGAGGTGCGGATGACCGGGCAATCACGGTCGAAGCCGTTCTCGTCCAGAAGGTCGCGGACCTCTTCCTCGACCAGCTCGATCAGCTCGTCGTCGTCGACCATGTCGCACTTGTTCAGGGCGACCAGGATCTTCGGAACACCCACCTGGCGGGCGAGCAGGACGTGCTCGCGGGTCTGGGCCATGGGGCCATCGGTGGCGGCGACCACGAGGATGGCGCCATCCATCTGGGCGGCACCGGTGATCATGTTCTTCACGAAGTCGGCGTGGCCGGGGCAATCGACGTGAGCGTAGTGGCGCTTCTCGGTCTGGTACTCGATGTGCGCGATGTTGATCGTGATGCCGCGGTTCTTCTCCTCGGGGGCGGCGTCGATCTGGTCGAAGTCGTACTCGGGGTTAATGTCCGGGTATTCATCGTGCAGCACCTTGGAAATGGCCGCGGTCAGGGTGGTCTTACCGTGATCGACGTGGCCGATGGTGCCGATGTTCACGTGCGGCTTGGTCCGTTCGTACTTTTCCTTTGCCATTGTGTTTTGTCCTCCTGGACGTTTCGTAGTTTGCCTGTGCGAACCACGCACAAGACACTCGCTACATATTACTGGGTAATTGGGATGTTCGCCACTTATGCCCTCCGCCCAGTCAGCGATAGAAAGTGTACCGCCGACTGGAGACAGCGGACGGGTTCAGGACCCGCCCCGGACATCAGTGGGTCACTCGCCCCGCTGGGCCTTAATGATCTCGTCGGAGACGGCCTTGGGCACCTCTGCATAGGAGTCCATCTGCATGGTGAACATGGCGCGGCCCTGGGTCTTGGACCGCAGGTCGCCGATATAGCCGAACATCTCGGACAGCGGCACCTTGGCATCGATGACCTTCACGCCGGTGGCGTCGGTCATGGACTGGATCGAGCCGCGACGGGAGTTGATATCGCCCATCACGTCACCCATGTACTCCTCGGGCGTGCGGACCTCGACGGCCATGATCGGCTCAAGGATGACCGGCTTGGCCTTGTGCGCGGCTTCCTTGAAGCACATGGAACCGGCGATCTTGAAGGCCATCTCCGAGGAGTCGACCTCGTGGATCTGACCATCGGTCAAGGTCGCCTTGACCCCCACAACCGGGAAGCCGGCGAGGATGCCGGACTCCATGGCCTCCTGCACACCAGCGTCCACCGAGGGGATGAACTCCTTGGTGATGTGGCCGCCGGTGACCTTGTTCTCGAATTCGTAGGTCTCACCTTCGGTGGTCTCCAAGGGCTCGAAGTTCATCAGGACCTTCGCGAACTGTCCGGAACCACCCGTCTGCTTCTTGTGGGTGTACTCCTGGTTCATGACAGCCTTGCGGATGGTCTCGCGGTAAGCCACCTGGGGCTTGCCCACGTTGCAGTCCACATGGAACTCGCGGCGCATACGGTCCACCAGGATGTCGAGCTGGAGCTCGCCCATTCCGGAGATCAGGGTCTGGCCCGACTCCTCGTCGGTCTTGACCTGGAAGGTCGGGTCCTCCTCCGAGAGCTTCTGGAGGGCAACGCCCATCTTCTCCTGATCGGCCTTGGTCTTAGGCTCCACGGCCAGCTGGATCACGGGATCCGGGAAGGTCATGGACTCCAGCGACATCGGCTCCTTCTCGTCGCACAGGGTGTCACCGGTGGTGACGTTCTTGAGACCGACGAAGGCGTAGATGTTGCCGGCGATGGCGTCATCGACCGGGTTCTCCTTGTTGGAGTGCATCTGGAAGAGCTTGCCGATGCGCTCCTTCTTGCCCTTCGTGGAATCCAGGACGTTATCGCCCTGCGAGACCTTGCCCGAATAGACACGGACGTAGATGAGCTTGCCGTAGAAGGGGTGGGTAGCCACCTTGAAAGCCAATGCGGAGAACGGCTCGTCGATGCTCGGCTTGCGGTCGATCTCGACGGACTCGTCACCCACCTTGTAACCCTTGATGGCGGGCACATCCTCGGGGCTGGGCAGGTAATCCACCACAGCATCGAGCATGGGCTGCACGCCCTTGTCCTTGAAGGCGGAACCGCAGAAGACCGGGAAGGCCTCCTGCTCAATCGTCATCTTACGCACCGCCTTGCGGATCTCCGGCTCGCTGATCTCCTCGCCGCCCAGGTACTTCTCCAGGAGGGACTCGTCGGATTCGGCGACGGCCTCGATCAGCTGGGTGTGGTAGTCCTCGGCCTTGTCCTTCAGGTCGTCCGGGATGTCGATGGTGTCGTAATGGGCGCCCAGGTCCTGGCCGTCCTTCCAGTAGTAGGCCACCATGCGCACCAGGTCGACGACGCCGCGGAAGTCGTTCTCCGCGCCGATCGGCAGCTGCATGACCAGGGGCTTGACACCGAGCTTGTCCTTGATGGTGTCGACCGAATAGTAGAAGTCGGCACCCAGCTTGTCCATCTTGTTGATGAAGCAAATGCGGGGGACACCATACTTGTCGGCCTGACGCCAGACGGTCTCGGACTGGGGCTCTACGCCTTCCTTGCCGTCGAAGACAGCGACAGCACCATCGAGCACACGCAGGGAGCGCTCCACCTCGGCCGTGAAGTCCACGTGGCCGGGGGTGTCGATGATGTTGACCTGGTAGCGGTCCTCGGGGTCGTGGGACTGACGGTTCCAGAAGGCGGTGATGGCAGCGGACGTAATCGTGATGCCGCGTTCCTTCTCCTGGTCCATCCAGTCCATCGTCGAGGCGCCGTCGTGGGTCTCGCCGATTTTGTAGTTGACGCCCGTGTAGTACAGAATGCGCTCGGTCGTCGTTGTCTTGCCGGCATCGATGTGGGCCATGATGCCGATGTTACGGACCTTCGTGAGGTCGGTCAGCACGTCTTGTGCCATAATTCCCTATTCTCGCTCTCTACTTATTACCAGCGATAGTGGGCGAAGGCCTTGTTCGCCTCGGCCATCTTGTGGGTGTCCTCGCGCCGCTTGACGGAGGCGCCCAGACCATTGGAGGCGTCCAGGATCTCATTGGCCAGGCGCTCGGCCATGGTCTTCTCGCGACGAGCGCGGCTGAAATCGGTCAGCCAGCGCAGGGAGAGTGTGTTGGCGCGGTTGGGCTTGACCTCGACGGGCACCTGGTAGGTGGCGCCGCCGACTCGACGGGAACGGACCTCCAGGGAGGGCCGGATGTTGTCCAGGGCGCGCTTCAAAACCGCGACAGGCTCCTGATCGGTCTTGGCCTTTACCTGCTCCAGGGCGGTGTAGACGATGTCCTCGGCGATGGACTTCTTGCCATCGAGGAGAATCTTGTTGATCAGCTGCGCGACGACCGTCGAACCGTAGATCGGGTCGGGCAGGAGCTGGTGCTTCTTTGCTGGTCCTTTACGTGACATGCCTTACTTAGCCTTCTTTGTTCCGTACAGGGAACGGCCCTGCTTGCGATCCTTGACACCCTGCGTATCGAGCGCGCCGCGCACGATGTGGTAGCGCACACCCGGCAGATCCTTGACACGGCCGCCGCGCACCAGCACGATGGAGTGCTCCTGCAGGTTGTGGCCTTCGCCGGGGATATAGGCGCTGACCTCGATGCCGGAGCTCAGGCGCACACGGGCGACCTTACGCAGGGCCGAGTTCGGCTTCTTCGGGGTGGTGGTGTATACACGGGTGCAGACGCCGCGGCGAAGCGGGCTGCCCTTCAAGGCCAGAGTCTTGGACTTACTCTTCTTGGCCTTGCGTCCTTTACGGACGAGCTGTTCAATTGTTGGCAACTGATTCTCTCCGATTTCCTTGGGAATTCACGTATTCCGTCGTTCGTGAAGCCGCCTCGCTGCGGCCCCACCCCACCGAATCCCTCTCGGAGAGCAAAGCAGCCACAGTCCACCGGCCCGATGGCCCGCAATCCTCCCGCCAGCGCATTGCTGCGTGCGATTCCTTGGATTGCCGGGATATCCCAGCGCCCACCCCTGTCACATAAGGCATGCCGCTGGCACATACAGGTATTCACCATAGCACGATTCACGCCGTTTCACCAGCGAGGAAATGCGGGTTGTGGCAACTGATGCCATCGGTGTCAGTCTCCGGCCCGGACCTCCATGTAGTCGCGCAGGACGGCCGCCTGGTTGAGTTTCGAATCCTTGGCCCCATAGAGCAGGGTGACCACCGGGCGGGTACGCAGCAGCTCCCCCAAGCGGGCAACGGCCTCTGGGTTATCGTCCAGCTCGGCCCGGTACCGTCGGACGAATTCAGCGTATGCGGAGGGGTCATGCCCCCACCACTTGCGCAGCTGCGAGCTGGGGGCGATCTCCTTGAGCCACAGGTCCAGCCGGGCTTTGTCCTTGGACATTCCCCGCGGCCAGAGCCGGTCCACCAGCACCCGTGTCCCGTCCGTCCCCTCGGCCCGTTCATACACCCGCTTGATGCGCAGTTCCGCCATGCACAAGCACCTCCTGCCGTAATTCTAGGCCCCCCTTCCCGGCCCCGCTACAAGACTGAGGCATGAGGCATTCTGTCCCAGCCCTGATACCCCTTGCCCGCCAGCCACCCTGGCAATACAGTGGGGAAAGTCCCTATTCATTCTCTGCAGGGGAGGCATCCATGGCCTACGCAAGAGGCCTATCCGCCCGGGGCCGCCATCTAATCCGCCTCTGGCTGCCGACCCAGCCCGGTGCCTGGGCCATGGCCCTTCTGCCAGCCCTGGGGGGACTCGTCCTCAACGGCCCCTCCTGGCGGGCCATCCTGCTGCTGTTGGCCTGGATCCTGTGCTACTGCGCCCAGTTCGCCATCTCCCGCTGGTTCTTCTCCCGTCGTGCGGTCCGCTACCAGGCACCGGCCGCCGCCTACGGCGGACTGACGATCGCAGCCGGTCTGGCCCTCTTGGCTTGTGCGCCGGGCCTACTGCGTTGGGTACCCGCATACCTGATCCTGGGCAGCCTATCATTCCTGGCCGCCCACCATCACCAGGAACGCAGCCTGTGGGGCAACGCCACGGCTGTGCTTGCCGCCTGCGGGATCTGCCCGATCGCAGCGTCTCTGGGCGGTTCACCAGTCGCCGGACCCACCCTGGAACACGGATGGGGTGGCTACTGGGCATGCCGGACGAACCCTGGCGTCAACTGCTTCGCTGATGGATTCTTTCCCCGCGAGGCCCTTGGATCCGCCCAGGCAGCCACACTGATCTTCGCCATCGGCGAGTTCGGATCGGTGTTGTTCGTCAAGACCATGATCCGCGAGCGCGGCAGCCGCGGCTACTACCTTCTGTCCGTGGCCTGGAGCTTGATCCTGCCGGCTTTCATGGCGCTGGCGGTCCCCGTCCTCGGCGTCTGGCCTCTTCTGCTTGCCTTTGCTCCGACGCTGCGGGCCGCCCTGGTCCCTCCCCTCGCACCGCCAAGACTGCCGGTCAAATACGTCGGCCTGATTGAATTCGCCTCGTCGGCTGCGGTGTTCGCCCTTGCCCTTGCCGCAGGCTCTGTGCTTGAATTGCCGCTATGACCCGCGTGGAACACGGTTTCGGACCGCTCTGGGATGAGGACAGCCGTGTACTGCTTCTCGGGTCCGTGCCAAGTCCCAGGTCGCGTGAAGCCGGCTTCTACTATATGAACCCACACAACCGTTTCTGGCCTGTCATGGAAGGGTTGTTCAAAGAACATATTGGACCGGATCCGGCCGGGCGAGCGGCTTTCCTGCACAGACACCGCATAGCGCTGTGGGACGTGATAGCCTCCTGTGACATCGAAGGGGCTCGGGACGCCAGCATCAGCAACGCCGTTCCCAACGACCTGACACCAATCCTGCGGAGCGCCACCATCACGCATGTCTTCACCACCGGGGCCATGGCCACCAGACTTTACCGGCAGCTGATCGAGCCAGGTCTGCCGGAGGACGGACCAAGCATCCCTGTGACGCGCCTGCCTTCAACCAGTCCGGCGAATGCAGCCATGCGCCTAGCTGACCTGCAGGATGCCTACCGGCCCATCCTACGAGCAATCGGACTGACAGCAGATGAGGGTAGGAAGGGGCATTAAGTGTGCCTGACGAACGGGAGGACTCACCCAGATAGCCGGATAACCGCACCCATGCTTTCAACGATTGCACAAGACGGCCGGACCTGGCGAGGCAGCCAGACCGGTAGCCGCAGATTCGTGAAACCCAGGCAGCCGGGCCGATGCCATGGTGCATGTCAGACATCGCAGACGACGCGGCTTAGCACGCGCAACACGACAGGAGAGGCAAAAAGTTAGGGCATAGTGTAGAGTAATTGTTCGTTGCACGACGCTGCACGCAGCGTCAGATGCACATGGTGGCTATAGCTCAGTCGGTAGAGCACCTGATTGTGGTTCAGGAGGTCGCGCGTTCGAGCCGCGTTAGCCACCCCACCTTCAAACTCATACTCCTCTAACGCCTCTAACGTGTTAGCGGACTCGCTTTGCTTGAGTAAAACACCGTTTTGTCAACTTCTGTAGACCGCCCGCTATCAATAATCAGTCGTTTCATATGGAGTGGTTGACCGGCTTGGCAAATCGTCCGGGCATTTGAGATTTACAGGGATTAATGGGAGCAGAAGCTTGAGGAGCAGAGGTTGGCGGGTCTGGAGGAAGTGGCCGTGGTTACGGAGGAGGAGGGTGCCGCCTAGGTGGTCGAAGAGGAGTTTGCCTTGGAGTTCGTTGCAGTTGAAGGGATCATTGAAGGAGTTGAACAGATAGACTTCGCCAGCGTTGGCCTTGATGCGCGGCCAGTCGTATGAGTCCTTCAGAGTCAGGCTCGGATTTGGGTGGGGGCTGCAGTAGCCTGCTACCAAGTACGTGGCACGCACCGGCTTGCTTACCTGCTCCAGCAGGGAGAAGATCAGGTTGGTGCCCGCAGAATGGCCGATGAGGACAGTCCCGCCATCGACGGGCAGTCCCAAGTCCCGGAACTTGCGCAATGAATACTCCAAGGGCTCCCTGTCCAGCAGGGGCAATTCCGCGACGGCGGCATCCATCTCCCAGCCCTTGCGCGTTTCCGCCAAGCCCCGGTACCAGTAGCAGTCGGCACTGGCGTGGGGTGTGGACCCATGGAAGATAATCACGTTCATGTGAACCTCGATCCGGCTCAGGCAGTGAAAGCAGCATAGCATCATTCGAACGAATTTTCGAATATCCTCAAAATCCGTCAACAGCAGGCGGCAACCGGCGCGCTGAGTCCAGGAACGCCCCCGACTCAGCCCCTCGCTCGGCCAGACCAAATCGGCAGTGACAGGGAAACTGCTCTGCGCAACAATTCAGTCTCCGCTGACCACCCAAAACCCATGGCAGCCCGGCGGATGAACCGCACCGATAGAATGGCAGAAACCATAAGGTGGTGTCTGCTCCGCCGGACGAGCAGGGACCCGCAGGTACACCGGCGGCAGGGAAAACCTCGACGAAAGGACACGGAAGATGTTGAACTTTGTCAATGATTATTCCGAGGGGGCTTGCCCGGAGGTGCTGCGGGCGCTGGTGGAATCCAATATGGAGCAGCTGCCCGGCTATGGCAAGGACCGCTATACGCGCTCGGCGGCGGAGAGGATCGCCCGGGCCTGCGGCAAGCCGGACGCGCAGGTCTTCTTCATCTCGGGCGGCACGCAGACCAACCAGATCGTCATCTCCACCCTGCTCAAGCAGTACCAGGGCGTGGTGGCGGCCAGCACGGGCCATGTGAACATGCACGAGGCCGGCGCCATCGAGGCCGTGGACCACAAGGTGCTGACCATCCCGGAGGTGGACGGCAAGCTGCCCGCCCCCGCCTTGCGCGAGTTCCTGGAGACCTTCTGGGCCGACGCCAACCACGAGCAGATGGTCTTTCCCGGCATGGTCTACATCTCCTGGCCCACCGAATACGGCACCCTCTACTCCAAGGCCGAGCTGACCGAGCTGCATGACATTTGCCAGCAATACGAGATTCCCCTCTACATCGACGGCGCGCGCCTGGGGTACGGACTGGTCGCCCCCGGCACGGACGTGACCCTGGAGGACATTGCGAACCTGGCGGACGTGTTCTACATCGGCGGCACCAAGGTGGGCGCCCTGTGCGGCGAGGCCGTGGTCTTCCCCAAGGCCGACGCACCCGAGTACTTCGGCACGCTCATCAAACGCCGGGGCGGGTTGCTGGCCAAGGGGCGCCTGCTCGGAGTGCAGTTCGACGCCCTCTTT
The DNA here is from genome assembly GCF_003315615.1 of Bifidobacterium xylocopae. GTDB lineage: Bacteria > Actinomycetota > Actinomycetes > Actinomycetales > Bifidobacteriaceae > Bombiscardovia > Bombiscardovia xylocopae. Next base: position 20,535 of record NZ_PDCH01000001.1, on the reverse strand, counting down.
ACCGACGGGCTGTACACGCGCATCTCCCACCAGGCCATCGACACCGCCGAGATCATCCGCAAGGCCTTGCGTGAGAAGGACTATGAGTTCTTCATCGACTCACCCACCAACCAGACCTTCGTGGTGATCGAGAACAGCCGGATGGAGGTCCTGCGCCAGCAGGTCAACTTCGACTTCTGGGAACGCAAGGACGCCGACCACACGGTCATCCGCTTCGCCACCTCCTGGGCCACCAGGACCGCAGACGCCCAGGCCCTGGCCGAGCTCCTGTAAAACGAAATGCCCTCCCCTCAAGGCACGGCATCGCCGGGAGGGGGGGGGGGGCTTAACATCATGCAGGTCGGATAGGCCGGCTGGGATGGAACCGGCTTGGGCCAGCTGGCAACGGCGATCTTGGTCCGGCCGATTCACCAGGCGAGCGCCTGCTCCATGGAGGCCAACGCCGGCATCCGGTCCCAGCTGACCATCCGGCATATGCGACTCTCAACCTGTAACCGGCGCTTCCTGGCTGCAAAGGATGATTGTGACCCGGAAATGCCCAGGCCGGGTCTCCAACTCCATTCGACCGCCCAGGGTCTCTGCCAGGGAGGCTACGATGCTGAGGCCCAGACCGGTGCCATCCGAGTCAGGCTGTCGGTCTGCGGTGGTGGCAAACCGCAACCGGAGCCTGTCGGCCGGAACATATGGCTGGTCAGTTTCGTTCTCCAAGACGAGTACAAACTGACCTTTTCCTTCGGCCCCCAGACGTATCCGGGCCATACCGCTGGCATACTTGAGCCAGTTGCCAATCAGGTTCTGCACGATGCGGTGAAGCAGGGTCTCGTCACTGGTCAGCCTGATGCCGGGCTCGATGGAGGGCTCGACCGTGACCCCCCGCGCGGTCAACTGGTCGAAGGCGGCGAACAGGTCATCCTGGACCAGGGCGGACAGGTCCACCTGGCTCAGGCTCAGACCCCCGCTTTTCTCCTGAATCAAGGTAAAATCCATCAGATAATGCAGGTAATAGTCCACTGAATCCAGGCTGGACGCGGCTTTACGCCAGGCGTCGGCACCCGTACCGGCACCTGGAGCCGCATCCGCCCCCGCTTCCCCGGCCCGCTCCCCCAACAGCTGCACATAGCCGCGTGCAACGGTCAGCGGGGTCTTGATGTCGTGGGTCAGGTTGGTTAGCATACGGCGGATGCGCAGTTCTTGGTTGAACTCCTGCTCCCGAAGCCGCCGGGTCTGGGCCAGGTTCGCGTTCACCGTTTCAGCCAGCCGCCGGGTGGGTCCGAACCCGGTGTTGGTGGTGACCGTGGCGTTGGTGGCACCTTCGTTGATGTATTCCAAATCCCTGATGATCCGCCGTAGGTCACCAGCGAGCACGATCAGGCCCACCGCCAATGCCAGGGCGGCGACCACGGCGAGCGCCAGCAGGACGATCATGACCATCACGCACCCCCATGCCTGTGGGGTCGGCCGGGCGCAGCGGACCCTCCCCTGCCGGTCAGATCAAGGACCAGTCCAGCCTTCACCCGCATCGTTCCGGTCACAAGGCGCCTTTCAGACAAGTCGCACCCCGATCCCCCAGACCGAGACGATGAACCGGCCTTCACCGGCCGCTTCGTTCAACTTGGTACGCAGGTTGCTCAAGTGTACGTTGAGCGTGTTTTCCGCGTTGTTGTACGGCTGCTCCCAGACCGCTTCATACAGGCTGGCCTTGTCGAAGACCTGATGGGGCCGTTTGAGCAGAATGGCCAGCAGGGCGAACTCCTTTTTCGGCAGAGGCACAGTCCGACCGCCAAGGCTGACCTGGTGGGTGTCGGGGTCCAGACTGAGCTCCTGATAGGACAGGCATCGCCCCTCCTCCTGCCGAGCTCCGTCCCTGCCTCGCAGCTGGACCTCCACCCGCGCGCGCAGCTCGTCGATGTCGAAGGGTTTGGTCACATAATCGTTGGCGCCCTTCTTCAGCAAGGCAACGGTCCGGCCCTTGTCCTGCACGGCTGTCAGGACGATGACCGGCACTGCCGAAACCTTGCGGATCCACCCCAGGACACTCTCGCCGGTCACCCCTGGCAGCATCAAGTCCAGGAGCACCAGATCCGGCTCCTGCTCACTGAACTTGGCTATCGCCTCCGGCCCGCTCAAGGCTTGGGTGATCTCATAGTCGGCACCGAGGACCTCAGCCAGGAGATCCTGGATCTCCTGATGGTCCTCCACGGCCAGAATCCTCGCCATCCGGCTCCCTTCGCCTGTTCCTTGGAACAAGGGCATTCTATCCCGCCGTTCGGAGGGCGGCGAAACTTTAGCTTTTCTTAACGGTTTATTAGCAAAGCGCTTGAGAAACGGCCCATACGCTTAAGTCCTGCAAGCGAACAGAAAGGACAGCGCATGATTGGTACAGCGCTCGACATCCGCGGCGTAGGCAAGCGGTTCGGTCGGTTCACGGCCCTGGACAACGTCAGCCTGGCCGTCCGCAAGGGCGACATCTATGGACTCATCGGCGAGAACGGTGCCGGCAAGACCACACTGATGCGACTGATCTGCGGCCTGAGCCCCATGCAGACCGGATCCATCGACCTCCTGGGACAGCGCATCGGCCGCAGCCAACGTGCTTTGAGCCGAATAGGTGCCGTCATCGAAAGCCCCGCGGCCTTCGGCTCCCTGAGCGTGACGCAGAACCTCAAGCTCGCCGCCATCCAGCATGGGTTGTCGGACAGCCGGGACATCGACGAGGCCATCGAATTCGTAGGGCTGGCCGAGAAGCGCAGAACCAAGGCCAGGCACCTCTCCCTGGGGCAGCGGCAGCGCCTGGGGCTGGCCATGGCGATTCTCCACCACCCGGATTTCCTGATCCTGGACGAGCCCATCAATGGACTGGACCCCTCGGGCATCATGGAGTTCCGCCAGCTCCTCAAGCGGCTGAACGAGGAGCGGCAGACCACGATCCTCATCTCCAGCCACATCCTGAGTGAGCTCTACCAGGTTTCCACCCGTTTCGGCATCATCCACCAGGGGCACATGGTCAAGGAGCTCACCCGCCCCGAGCTGGACGCCGCCAACCAGGCCGGACTCCTGGTGAGCGTGGACCAGGCGCCACTGGCTGCGCGGATCCTGGACCGGGCCGGCATCGGCCCCTTCGAGGTGAACGACGACCACCACCTGCTCATCCGCTCAGACGGGGCCGACCCCGGCCACATCAACCTGATGCTGGTACAGGGAGGCGTGCTGGTCGAAGGGTTCAGCCGGCAGGAGGGGTCCCTGGAGAAGTATTACCTGAACCTGCTGGCCGAGCAGCGGCAGATGGATCGGCAACGGGCGGACGGGCGCCCGGACGAGCTGCGGGTCGATCAGCAACCGAACCAGCAGGGCACGAGCGGAGAGGACGAGAACCGATGATCAACCAGATGAGAGCCGACTTCTACCGGCAGGCGCACACGATCGGCTGCTATGTCCTGCTCGCCGCCACGATCGGCTTCAGCGTCCTGCTGACCCTGACCAAGCAGGTGGGCGGCATGATGGTCTCCGAAGGCAACACCAGCCAGCTGATGGAGCAGATGGCCCACTCGCCGTGGTCGGTCCTGACCGGCGTCAAGGCGCTGACCATGTCCACCTCGGTCCTGCTCTACTTCGACATAGCCCTCTTCGTTATCGTCATCGGCTACGAGTTCTCCCAGAAGACCTATAAGAACACGCTGATCTCCGGCATCTCCCGCCTGCAGTTCATCGGCGCCAAGTACGCGGTCATGCTGATCGACCTGCTGGGCCTGACCTTGGTCTACTACCTGACCTGCCTGGCAACCAGCCTGGCCACCGGACGCGGCCTGGGCGAGAGCGCAGGTAAGCTTGCCGGGGACATAGCGATCATGACCATCGCCGTGGCCTTCTTCATCTCGGTCACCTTCAGCCTGGGGATCATCCTCCTGGTCGCCACCGGCTCGACGATCATCCCGGCCGTCTTCGTGGTGGTCTGGCCGCTTGCCGTGGCCATGCTGACGGTGTTCGCCCACTGGTCCTGGCTCAAGTACGTGGACTTCATCAACGTGGCCATGAACGTGGCATTGTCCCTCATCAAGGTGGGTGACCTATGGCCTTACATCGGTGTCTCGGTGGGCGTGCTCGCGGTCACCATCGTCGGCTCGGCCCTGATCATCCGCAGGAAGGAGCTCTAGCAGACACGGTGCCCAAGGGGCCGGCAAGCCCTGAAGGCCCGGCCATCCTTCCCATCTCCATTGTGGGCGCCACCGGGGGACGGTCGGCGTCCACGGCCGTATACGGCTGGCGAGTCACGCCTGTCCGCCAGCCTGTCTGCGGAACGCATACTCCCCCAAGACCTGCGGTGTGATACCGGCGTAGGAGTCGAAGGAAGCGAACTGGGGGCCGTCGGGAATGGCGCCGGGCGTGGCGCCGGTGAAAGCCAGGGTTGTGGCACCGGATGCGGCGGCCGCTTCCAGCCCGGAGATGCTGTCCTCCAAGACCACGCACCCGGCCATTGACCCGGGCCCGACACCCACCATCCGGGCGGCATGCAGGTAGGGGGCCGGATCGGGTTTCATGGGCAGACCGTCGTCGCCGCAGGTGAAGCCGATGAAGACGTCATCCGGGGCATGCGCCACGACCGCTTCGGCTATGCTCCGCGGCGACGAGGTGACCAGTACCGAGGGCACGCCCGACCGGGAGAGGGCCTCCAGCAGTTCGACCGTTCCGGGGATCCAGGGCATCCGTTCGCGCTCGCGCCGGGCCACACCCTCCTCGATCATCGCCTGGATCCGCTCGACCGGCAGATCCAAACCTCGCTTACGCATGGCTGATGCCACCTGGACCACCGGCGTATCGGAACACCGCCAGCCGTCGTCCTCGGTCCAGCGGCAGCCGTGGCTGTTCGCCAATTCCATCTCGGAGGCATGCCAGTAAGGTTCGCTGTCGATCAGGGTGCCATCCATGTCCCAGAACACGGCCCTGGGCAGGGGGCCGGCTGCCCGCTCTTGTTCGCTCATGCCCTCCATCGTATGGGCAGGCCCGGTCCATGCCTCAGACCGCGTTGTTGTAGATCTGGTCCTGCAGGTCCTTACGTGCCGCCTCGAATCGGGTGATCTGCCCGAGCAGGTCGAACTTCTCCTGCCCATCCGGCAGTTGGTTCATCCGCCGCTTGCTGGCAGCGATCCGCCGCATGTAACCGGCATCCAGGAGCCTCACCAGAAGCTCTGTGGCGTACTGTTTCTCCTCCGGCCGGGCCGGGCGCAGCTGAACCGCAGCCGCATTGGGCGCCGGCTGCTCCTGCGTGCCAACCCCCTGGCCCTCGGACGACTGCCCGCCGCCCCTGCCAGGCCCAAAACCGCCTGCAGGGGCAGGCTCCTGGTTCTCGGCTTGGGGCAGGGGCAAGGGCATGACAGCCAGCTCGTTGATGGCCGACTGCAGCAGAGGGCCTGCCGCCTTGGTCAGGTTGTGCATCCACAGCCCCTGGGGCACATCCGCCTCCGGCAGGCCACCTGCCGCCATGACCGCCTGGTACAGGGAGCGGAAGAGGGGCACATCGAAGTCTTCGTCGCACAGCTTGTCGAAGAAGGTGGGGTCGATGGCACGGGGCAGCTGGATGAGCAGGCCGATGAACTGCTGCTCGCAGATGAAGACCGAATCGTCGATCCGGTAGTAATCCTGGTTGGCGGCGTCCTGACTCATCAGTGCCTGGCGGGCACCCGGATCGGCGTATGGGTTCGCCTCGGGTCTGCGCCGGGGTTCCTGGAAGCGGCGGCGGGGTGCGTAGGCATCCTCATCACGCACCTGCAGGGAACGCCGGGCCCCTCGCACCTCACGGGCGAGCAGATCCAGGTCAGCGCCTATACGGCGGGCTGTCTTGCGGGTATACATGTCCACCAGGGAGCGGTCGCGAATCTGGGCGATGACCGGCGCCACGGCTTTGATCGCCCCCATGCGCCCGGTCGTGTATTGGGTGTCGAACATGCCGACGGCCGTATCGATCACGAAGTCGTACAAGGGCGTGGCGCCCTCGACCAGGGAGCGCACCGCCTCGTCCCCATACTTGATGCGCAGGTCGCAGGGATCCAGGTTTTCCCGGGCCACCGCCACGAAGGTCTGGGTCAGGAAGGAACCGTCCAGGGAGAAGGCATGCAAGGCCGCCTTCTGCCCCGCCGCATCCCCATCGAACGTGAAAATGACCCGGGAGCCGTTGACCGGTCCCACCAGCTGGATGCCACCCAGGGCGTCGTCGGAGATGAGCCGGCGCACGATCTTGGCATGCTCCTCTCCGAAGGCCGTACCGCAGGTGGCGACCGCGTTGTCCACGCCGGCCAGATGACAGGCCATCACATCCGTGTAGCCTTCGACGATGACCACACGCCGGTTCCTGACGATTGACTTCTTGGCCAGATCGATCCCGTAGAGGACCTGATTCTTGCGGTAAAGCTCCGTGTCCGGCGTGTTCAGGTACTTGGCCGGGATGTTGTCGTCCTCGTAGAGGCGGCGGGCACCGAAGCCGAGGGTGCGACCCGCCGAGTCGCGAATGGGCCAGGTGGCCCGTCCGCGCAGGTAGTCGTAGACCCCCCGTGGCCCACGCCGGGCCAGGCCCGCATCCATCATCTCCTGGTAGGTGAAGCCCTTGCCGGACAGGTAACGCACCAGGTTGTCCCAGCCCCTGGGGGCATAGCCGCAGCCGAAGTATGCGCAGTCCGCCTGGGAGAAGTTACGCCCGCCCAGCAGTTTGCGGGCCGCCAGGGCCTCCTTCGTCATGATCTGGGAGACGAAGAAGCGCTGCGCCTCCTCGTTGGCCTGCAGCAGACGGGAGCGGGTGGACCCCTTCCGGCCCGACGGCCGCGAATTCTCATAGTGGAGCTCGATGTGGTATTTGTCCGCCAGGATCTCGATGGCATCGCCGAACTCGACGTTCTCGGTGTGCTCGATGTAGTCGAACACGTCGCCGCCGAGGCCGCAGCCGAAGCAGTGCCAGACCCCCAGGGAAGGCCGTACGGAAAAGGAAGGCGTCTTCTCATCGTGGAAAGGGCACAGACCCATGTAGGTGCCCGACCCGGAGACCTTGAGCGTCACCGTCGCCGAGACGATGTCATACAGGTCCGCGGTGGCGCGCACCTTCTCGATGTCTTCCTTCTTAATCATGCCGACCATAGGAACCAGACTACCTGCGGGTTCGGAAGAGCCAGCCGGCCCTTGGCCCTGGACGTAAGGGCCGTCGGCGGGCGTCTCAGGAACAGACCAGGGAGTGCATGGCCATCGCCGAACCGTCGGTCATGGATGCCACCTGGTCGATGGCCACCCGCAGGCGCTCGTCATCGTTGACCGCCTGATCCCAGTCCTCCAGGAACGCGTTCTCCAAGGCCTGGGAAGGGCGTGGCGAATCGGCCAGCATCACGTCGACCAGGTCGGTCACGATCCGCTGCTGCTCCTCATGGAAGGGCTCCCGCTCACGGGGTTCCATCACAAAATAGGCTGCGATCCCCTTAAGCGCCACTATCTCGTAGGATGTCGGTCCGGGGATGACTACCGAGGCCGAATACCGCACCAGGGGTCCGTCCCCGTAACGCTCCCGGGTGGCCCGCTCCACTGAGTCGGCGAAGCGGCCGATCAGGGAGGAGGTCATGTTCTTCAGCTGGGCCAGGGCCCGACGGGAGCCGTTGAAATGGATGGGGAGCTTGGACTTGATGCGTTCCAACGCCTCCAACAGCAGGTCGGCGTCCCAGCGCTGCCCGTACCAGGAGCGGGCGGCACGGACGACGCCGTCCATGACCCGGGGGTCGGCCAGGGCCAGGGGGTTGAAGGAACCGCCCACGATCGCGTCCTCCACGTCATGGACCGAATAGGCGATGTCGTCGGACAGGTCCATGACCTGGCACTCCATGGGCGTGCTTGCTGCCGGCGCGCCCTGCTTGAGCCAGCGGAAGACTTCCTCGTCATCCGGGTAGACGCAGTATTTGAGGCTGCGTTCGCCCTTGGGATGCTCACGTGCCTCGTCAAGGGTCCATGGATACTTGACCGCCGCATCCAGGGCGGCCCGGGTCAGGTTGACGCCGGCCGAGCGACCGTCCGGATGGAAGATCTTGGGTTCCAGACGGGTGAGCAGTCTCATGGTCTGGGCATTGCCTTCGAAACCACCGATGGACGAGGCGATCTGTGCCAGGGCTCGCTCACCGTTGTGGCCGAAAGGCGGGTGCCCCAGATCGTGGGCCAGACAGGCGCAATCCACCACATCCGGATCCAAGCCCAGCATCACACCGATCTGCCGACCGATCTGCGCGACCTCCAGGGTGTGGGTCAGACGGGTGCGGGCGAAATCGTCGGAACCGGCCACCAGCACCTGGGTCTTGGCTCCAAGCCTTCGAAGGGCCGAGGAATGGACCAGGCGCGCCCGGTCGCGTTCGAAGGCGGTGCGGTTCCGGGATTTGGGCGGTTCGGGCGCCCAACGCTCCTCGTCCGCCTCCTGGTAGCCTTCGGCGCTCAGGACCTGCTCACCATCGGCTGTGGTGTTCATCGAAGCCTCCTGAAACGCATCATGCCGCGACCAGGCACCCGGGGCCGCGAGCGACCGGGCCGGTTGCGGCGATGGACGGATATGTCAGTCGATCGAATCGACCACAAGCACCTCAGTCGGGACATTGCCGGCGGTGGCCTTGGAGTAGGGGCAGAGTTCCTGGGTGCGGTCCACCAGGCGCTGGGCGAGTTCCTTGTCGACGCCGGGCAGGCTCACCTCGATCTTGGCCTTGATGCCGAAGGACTCGCCCTCGTCGCCCAGGGATATGGAAGTGCGCACCCTGGAACGGGCGAGCTTGGTGGCCGCCACGCGCAGCTCCTTGCCGGCCATGCCCATGGCGCTTTGGAAGCAAGCGCCCCAGCCGAGGGCGAAGAGCTGCTCCGGGTTGGTCCCCTGGCCTTTTCCGCCCATGGCCACCGGAGTGTCGAAATCGAGCGAAAGGTCTGGCTCGTGACTGTCGGCGTGTCCGTTTCGGCCGCCGGTCACTTCTGCCACCGCTGTGTAGTTGATATTACTGGGTTCTTTGCCTGTATATGTGCTCATGACCTCATCACACCACCTTTGGCTACGGTATGCAAGGGGTCGGGGCCAATCCCCCGTACGGAGCGGGGAAGCCCGACGGCCCGGGACCGATCGGCGCTCACAGAATGGAGCCGGGGTCGAGCAGGCGCAGGTCCTCCGGCGGCAGCACTTGGGCCGCGTGCAGGTAGAGGCGGGGGATGCGGTTTCGCAGACAGGTGAAAATCTCGTAGCTGATCGTTCCGGCGCAGCGGGCCCAGTCGTCTGCCGTCGGCTCCGCATAGGCCTCGCCCCGCCCTGGCCCGAACAGGATCACCGTATCGCCCTCGGATACGCCGAGGTCGGCGGCCAGGCCATGCAGGTCCAGCACACACTGGTCCATGCAGACCCGACCGGAGACACGCACCAGCTTGGGGCCATGCCCGGTCATGAGGCGCACAGGGCCGCCGGCATGCTCACGGCCCATGGCTCCCTCAGCATCGAAACCGGAAGCGGAACGGTGGATGCCATCCGCATATCCCAGGGGCATGATGGCGGTGGAGGTGGCGCGCCCGGTCAGATAGGCCCGCCCGTAGGATATCCCATGGCCGGCCGGCAGATCCTTGACAGTGCCCAGCTGGGCCTGGAGGGTCATCGCCGGAGTCAGTCCATATGACGCCGGATCCCCCATCGAGGGGTCGGGTTCATAGCCGTACAGGCCGATGCCCGGCCGCGTCAGCTCGAAGTGAATCGCGGGGCGGGTCAAGGTGGCCGCCGTATTCGCCAGATGGCGCACCTGGGGCTCAAGACCGGCCGCGCGCATGCGGTCGGTGAAGTCCCCGAACGCTTCGATCTGTGCATCGGTGGAGGCCACGAACCCCGGCACCTGGGGCATGTCGGCCACAGCCAGATGGCTCCACAGACCCACAACCTCGACGCTTCCCCGGGCGGCAGCCGACCGGAGCGCCTTCAGGGCCCGGTCGAAGCTGTCGGCCGTGAATCCGTTGCGTCCGAAACCGGTCTCCACCTCGACATGCACCCGCGCCGGACGCCCCAACACTTCGGCGGCCCGGACCACCTGCCCGATGCCGGTCAGGGAACCTACGGAAATGTCGATGTCGTTGGCGATCAGCTCCTGCAGGGGGGCGAAGGGCCCGCTGTACATCAGGGCCAGGATTCGGCAGCGGTCCACCCCGATACCGGCCCGGCGCAGCAGCAGGGCCTCGCGGGGCTGGGCGGACCCCAGCCAGGTCGCCCCGCCGGCCAGCGCCGCCAGCGCGGTGGGAATCAGACCGTGCCCGTATGCATCGGCCTTGATGACCCCCATGACGCCCGCACCCGAGCCGGATACCCTGCTGACAAGCTGTCCCATATTCGATTTGAGCGCCGCCAGATCAACGATGACCTGACCGGGGTATGCCCTCAGGGCCCGCTGATAGTTCTTCCGTCCCTCTTCCGATGAAAAATCCCACTGCGGGGCCGCGTTCTCACTCATGTTGTTCATTGTGCGACGGGCTGGGCCGGGACATGCCGAATGGGCCGGGACCGTGACGATACCGACACGAAACGCCCGGCCCGGTCGGGCCGCCGTCAGCGGTCGTGGCGTTGATAAGCCACGCGCTCCAGCTCCATGTTCGGATCGTCGGCGCCGGGCATGGCGATCTCCCCGCAGCGGGTGAAGCCGTGGGCCTCCAGGATGTGCTGCATGGCATGGTTCTTGTAGCCGGTGTCCACACGCACGTTGCTGTAGTGACGCATGCACCAGTCGAGCATGTCGCCGGCGACGCCCTTGGCCAACCCCGAGGAAGCCATGCGGTGGATGGTCATGTAAGGGTCATCGTCCAGCCAAGCCCCGTCAATCCTGCTGTAGAAGGGATCCGGCTCATCGAACAGGGCGAAGACGCCGATCACGCGCTCGTGTTCGCCGCGTCGCTCATCCATCTCGGGCCGCCTGTAGGAGGCGCCTTCAGTGGCGGACGGATCTGCGGCGGCGTCATCGACCAGGAGGATGGCATGGCCGCCCTGGATGTCACCGGTGATGGTCTCGGAATCAGGGTATTTACTCCCCCACTGGTTGGGGTTCCCGGCCTCGACCATGGCCTGCCGGGCCCTGTCGAGCACGGACGTGACTGCTGCGACATCGTCCATCGTGGCGTGACGCAGCCAACGCTGCGCTGGGTTGGAAGCCTGCAAAGGACACCTCTTTCTGCCATGTGTACCAGGGCCTTGTGGGCGCCGGTCGTATTGCCGAGGACGAGTCTAACGGCCACCGCGGGCCGGATGCAGCCCGTCCGCACTGAGCGAACCCGGGGATATGGTGGCGGTTGCGGCCGTTATACTACCCCGGGCATGCGCAAGGCGGACACGGGCCCGAAAGCCCACGCCCGCCCATGCGACCCCGGTTTCAGACGACCTTGCGCTCGAAGGGGTCGGAGGAGATCCCCGCATCCACGATGTCCCGGCTCCACTGCTTCGCGGAGAAGAGGGAGTGGTCGCGGTAGTTGCCGCAGGAGGTTATCTCGGTACCGGGCACATCCTCCCAGGTGGCCTCGTTCGCGATGAACTCCAGGGACTCCTTCAGGGCCTTGGCGACCTCCTCGGTGGAGTGACGGCCCCAGGCCAGCAGGTGGAAGCCGGTACGGCAGCCGAAGGGCGAGCAGTCGATGTAGCCGGGGATGCGCTCACGCAGGAGGACGGCTATGGTGTGCTCGATCGTATGCAGCCCGGCCGTGGGGATGGCGTTCTCGTTGGGTTGGACCAGGCGCAGGTCATAGTTGGAGATGACATCCCCGTTGGGACCCTGCTCCTCGTCGATCAGACGGACATACGGCGCCTTGACCTTGGTGTGGTCCAGTTGGAAGCTCTCTACCAGCGGCTTGTCGGCCATGATGGGTTCCTTTCGTTGTCTCCGGTGGTTTCCTCAGCCTCCATAGTAGGTGTCCTCCCCTATCTGGCGGCCGGACCGCGCCTAGTCGAAGTCACGGATAGCCTCCATGAACCGTTCACCGTAGAGTTCGAGCTTGTGCTCGCCGACGCCCGAGACCTCCAGGAAGGCTTCGTCGCTGGTGGGCCGCCTGCGGCACATGTCTCGCAGGGTCTTGTCGGAGAATACGATATAGGGCGGCTTGCCAATTTCACGGGCTATGCCGGTGCGGACCCGGCGCAGATCCTGGAAGAGCCGCTCCTCTTCCTCCGTCGGTTCGCCGTCGCCTGCGGCGAGCGCCGTAGTGCGTCCGTATACCTTGCCGGGTGCGCTTGTCTCTGACTTGGGCCTGCGCACCTGCTTGATTTCGTAGTGGAAATCGGGGCTGACGGTCTGTGCAGCCTTCGGGCCGAACTGAACCAGGGGCAGGCGCCCCTCGGTGATCGCCAGATAACCGTCGGATGCCATCTGGTTGAGCACGTCTCGGATGCGCGCCACCCCCACCCCGTGCAGACTCCCGTATGAGGGGCAACGGTCCAGACCCCGACTGATGAGGTCCTGGGATTTCGAGCCGGCCAGCACCTGCACGACTTTTCCTGAGCCGAAGCGCTGTCCCACATCGTGCACGCAGCGGGAGATGGCCCGGGCCAGGTCGGAGACATCGATGGTGGAGAAGGTGGACAGGCAGTTCGAACAGTTGCCGCACCCCCGCCCGCGGTCAGGTCCGTCCCCGTCCCCCGCGGCGGCCGGTGAAACGGCGGCGGCCGATGGAGCGACCTCCTCACCGAAATAGCTCAGCATGTATGTGTGCAGGCAGGAGGTGGTCCGACAGTATCCGATCATCGTGTTCAGCAGGTGGCGGTGGCCGGCTTTGACGGCCTCCGCCTCTTCGCCGGAGAGGCGGTCGTTGCCGGAGTCCATGTCGAGCAGGCGGCGGCGGGTCACGATGTCGGACTCGTTCCACAGGAGTGTGCAACGGGCGGGCTCACCGTCACGCCCCGCGCGGCCGGCCTCCTGATAGTAGGCCTCGATGGATTCGGGCATGTTGTGGTGGATCACGTAGCGCACATTGGACTTGTCGATGCCCATGCCGAAGGCGTTGGTGGCCACCACCACCTGCACTTCATCATTGACGAAGGCGGACTGGGCCCGGTCCCGCTCCTGCGCCCCCAAACCCCCGTGATAGGCGACGGCTGCCGACCCGGCGGCGTTGAGTTCGTCGGCCAGGGCCTCGGTCTCCTTACGGGTGGCGCAGTAGACGATTCCCGACTCCTGCCCATGTTCCTTGACGTATGACAGGACCCAGTGGTTCTTGGCCCGGGTCTCGAGCTTGACCACGTCGAAGAAAAGATTGGGGCGGTCGAACCCCGTCACGGCCAGGTATGGGTCCTGCAGGTCCAGCATGGCGACGATATCGCGGCGGACCCGTTCGGTGGCCGTGGCGGTGAAAGCGGCTACGGTGGGCCGATCCGGCAGCTGGGCGATGAAGTCGCCGATGCCCAGGTAGGCGGGCCGGAAGTCCTGCCCCCACTGGGAGACGCAGTGGGCTTCGTCGACAGCCACCAGCGCGATGTCGGCACGACGGGCGAAGTCCAGGAAGCGTGGTGCGGCCAGGCGTTCCGGAGCCACATACAGGATCCTGACCCGCCCCTGCGCGGCCTCCGCCAGGGCCATGGCCTGCTCGTCCGGGCTCTGGGTCGAGTTGACGAAGCCCGCCTTGATGCCGGCATCCTCCAGCCCGTCCACCTGGTCTCGCATCAGCGACACCAGCGGCGATACCACTATGGTGACGCCCGGCAGAATCGTGGCGGGGATCTGGTAGCAGATGGACTTGCCGGCACCGGTGGGCATGACGCCCAGGCAGTCGCGGCCCCCCAGAATGGCTGAGACGAGGCCTTCCTGCCCGGGACGGAAGGATCCGTAGCCAAAATACTGCTTGAGCGATGCGAGCGCCTGGTCCATGCCTGTCATAATCCACCAGTCTATGGCGTGTACCCGCCAGGAGCATTCTCTCTCAGCGATGTGCACGAATGCGGCCCCGGCGGTCGCATTGTGTACAACCGCCGCCCGGGAGCACCGTCGCAGGGGGCGGCATTCACCGGGAGGCGGCGGCGATCAGCGAGCGCGTGTATGGGCAGGAAGGCTGTGCGAGCACTCGCCCTGTGGGCCCTTCCTCGGCCACCCGACCTTCCTGCAGGACCAGGATACGGTCGGCCATGTGCTGGACCACACCAAGGTCATGCGAGACCATGACAATCGCTGTCTGCGGTCGCAGCGCACGGATGGAGCGGAAGGTATCGAGCAGGCCCAGCCGGGCAGATACATCCAAAGATGACATGGGCTCGTCGGCGACCAAGAGCTTGGGTTGCGAGACGATGGCCCTTGCCACTGCCAGCCGCTGGGCCTGGCCGCCCGAGCAGTCCGCCGGATAACGGCCGGCGAATGACGCCGGTTCCAATCCCACCTGTTCCAGGGCTTCGAGAGAGCGTCTCCGAATCTGCCCCTCCGACAGCCCCAGGCGCCTGGCCTGGATGCGCAAGGGTTCACCGATGGAGCGCAAGGCCGGCCAGCGCGGGTCCAGGGAAGCGAAGGGGTTCTGGAAGACCAGTGCCGACTCCCGGCGCAGGGCCCGGTAGCCCGCGCTGCGCCGCCCGTCGACCTCCTGCCCACGGTAAAGCACCGAACCGGTGTCGTGGGACTCCAAGCCCAGCAGGATACGTGAGAGCGTGGTTTTGCCAGATCCCGAGCCTCCCACCAGAGCCAGGCACTCGCCGGATTGCAGGCTCAGGGACACCTGGGTGAGCGCCGCCCGGCGGCCCCTTCCCCGGCCGAACGATTTGGATATATCCCTCCCGAGCAGGAGTGGCATGGCTTCACTGCCCATCATTCGTTTCCCCTCCCCCTGGGATCGTGCAAGCTCGGCTGAAGGAACGGTTCCGGCCGCAGTCTGTGGTCTTCCGAAATCCCCGAATCCTCCGCACGCAAGGTCAGCGCATCAGCAGCCTCCACCAGCCGGCGGGTCAGCGGCTCCCGGGGCGCTGCCAGCAATCGGTCCGTGGGGCCGTGCTCCACCACCCGGCCCTGGTCCAGGACGTACGAGTACCGGCAGGCGCGTTCCAATACCGTGAAGTCGTGGGTAATGAAGAAGAGTGAAGCGCCCGTGTCATCCACCAGCCGCACCAGCAGATCGATGATCTGACGCTGGGTGATGGAATCCAGGGCCGTAGTGGGCTCGTCAGCCACGATCAGCTTGGGGGCAGTGACGAGCGCCGTGGCCATGGCCACCCGCTGCTGCTGGCCGCCCGAAAGCTGCCCCGGATATTTGCCGGCCAGGTCCGCGGTCAGACCCACCCGGGCGAGCATGTCCGCCACACGCTCCCGTCGTTCAGCCCGGCTCAGCCGGTAGTGCAGCCGCAGGGGCAGTTCGACCTGCCTGGCCACGGTCAGGACAGGGTTCAGGGAGGCGCCTGGATTCTGAAAGACCGTGCCGATGTAGGAGCCGCGCAGGTCGGCCATGGCCCGCTCGTCCAGCCCCAGCAGCTCCTGCCCGAAGAAGCGGATGGAACCGGACGCGCGCGCGCCGGGTGGCAGCATGCCCAGCACGGCCTTGGTGATCATGGATTTGCCGGAGCCGGAAGGGCCGATCAGTCCCACCCGCTGACCGACGCCCACCTCCAGGCCGGCACTGCGGACGACAAATACATCACCCAATTGGACCCGTAGGTTGTCGATATGCAAACTCATACCGCCTCCTGGCGCAGGGCCGGGTTGGACGCCGGATCGATGGCCTCGCGCAGTGCGTCGCCGAAGAGGTTGAGGGAGACCACCACGATCGTGACCACGAGTCCGGGCCACAGGACGGTCAGCGGGTAGACGTTGACCAACCTGACCGAAGTCGTCAGCGAATGCCCCCAGGAGGGAAGGCCGGATGGCACGCCGACGCCCAGGTAGGTGAGCCCCGCCTCGGCCAGGACCGAGCTGCCGGCCGACAGGGAGAGCTGCACGGCGATGGCGGGCAGGGCGTTGGGCAGGATGTGCCGGGTCAGGATCCGCCAGCCGGAGGCACCCGAGGACAGGGCGGACAGGGCATAGTCCGATCCTGCCGCCAGGAGGGCGGCCGGACGGGCGACACGCGCCAGGTTGAGCCCGTAACCGATGCCGCAGGCCAGGACGATGACCAGGGCCGAGGAGCCCATGGGCACGGCCAGGATCAGGGCGATCAGGACCGTGGGGATGGAGATCAGGGCATCGACCACCACGGTGGAACTACCCGCCAAAGCCGGGGTGCGCGAGACCGTGGCGGCCAGGAGCAGGCTGCCCAGGGCGCCGGCCAGGACCACGGTCAGCAGGCAGATGGCCAGGTTGGTGGCCGATCCGGCCAGGAGCCAGCTCAGCACGTCGGCCCCGGTTCCGTCAGTGCCCAGCGGGTGGGCGCGCGAGGGCGTCTGCCAGACCCGGTAGCCGTCGGTGGCCCACAGGGGCCAGGGGGTCCAGGCCAGGCAGACCAGGGAAACCAGGATCCACAGACACAGAACGGTCATGGCGAACCGCCCCTCCCCCTGGGCCCAGACCGCGCGGACCACAAAGCGGGCCCGCTGCCAGGCCCGGCGCAAGCGGCTGGAGGTCGGGCTCTCACCACCCGGCGGCTCTTGTCCTGCAACGCTTTTACCAGCATGCATATTCATGCGCATATCCATACTCATGCTCCCGCCTCCCCCGAGCCCGGCGCTGCTTTGAGCCTGGGGTCCAGGGCCCGGTGGAGCAGATCGACCAGCAGACCCATCGCCAGAAAGAAGGCGGCCAGCATGAACAGCTCGCTCTGCACGGCGATCAGATCCCGCCCGCCCAGGTCCGTCACCAGCCCAGAACCCAGGCCCGGAAGGGCAAACAGGTTCTCGACCACCATGGCACCGGTGATCATCTCCGCGAAGGTCAGCCCCACTACAGAGACCAGCTGGGGCAAGACAAGGCGCAGACCCACACGCACCAGGGCCTCGTTGCGGGTCATGCCGCAGGCGCGGGCCAGGTCGATACGGCCCGAATCGGCCAGCTCGCCAAGGGCCGACCGGGTGTACCGCATCAGGCTGGCGCCGACGAGAATGCCCAGAGTAAGAGCGGGCAAGACCAGTGATGCCCACGCTCTCGCGGGATCCGACCAACCCAGGTCGGGGAAGCCTTGCGCCGGCAGGATCCCCAGCAGCCCCACCCCCCTGGACAGAAGCAGTATCAGCAGTAGCCCTCCCCACAGGGCCGGGATGGAACCGCCGACGATGGAGAGCACATGGCTCAGGGACCGTAGGCGGGGGCTGCCCGCCATCAGGGACACACAACCCAGGGGCACACCGATCAGCAGGGCGAGCCCCAACCCCAGTCCAATCAGCGGGAAGGTGATCACAGCGCGGGAGATCACCTGCGCTCCGATCGGCTGCCCGGTCAGCATGGACCGACCGAAATCACCCCGGGCCAGGCCGCTCATCCAATCGGCGTATTGCCGCGGCAAAGACCGGTCCAGCCCCAGCTGGGCACGCAGGGCCGCCACCCGCTCGGGCGGCGAGTTAAGCCCGGCCATGATGGTGGCCACGTCCCCGGGAAGCACCCGCAGGGCCGCAAAGATGACCAGGGAGAGCCCCAGGAGCGCCAGAGCGAACAGAAGGAGCCGCCGCAGCAGGAATCGCATGTGCCCTCCTATCCCTGCCGTGCGCCGGGCCGCCAGGAGGCGTCCCACAGGGGCAGGTAGGTCTGGTTGAGCGCCAGCGGGAAACCGGAGACCCCGACCTGCATGGCGGTGGTGATCCTGTAGTTGAACAGCCAGTCGGCTGGCGCGTCCTGGCTCACCCGCCGGGCCGCCTGGGCCAGCAGCCGCTCGCTCTCCTTGCTCGTGCGCGCCCCCTGGGCCCGCCGGTAGAGCCCCTGGACCTCCGGGCTGTCATAGCCGTAGTAGTAGTCGGGGTTGGCCCACTGTCCGAAGTCGTGGCTCTCGGAGTGGTCCACGAGCGAGAGGTCATAGTCGTGATTGGTGTAGACGGTCTGCATCCAGCTGGAGAACTCCACCATCCGCACGGTCAGGTCGATACCTACGGGCTTGAGCTGGGAGCGCAGCTGGTCGCCCAGTTCGCTGCCGTATGTATTCGCGTAGGTCAGTGTGAGCGCCAACGGCTTGTCCGGCCCGTAACCCGCCTGTGCCAGGAGCCGCTTGGCCTTGGCCGGGTCGTGGGGGTACAGGCCGGTCAGGTCCTGGTAGCCCGGGTCCAGTCTGGTGATAGGCCCGCCCAAGGCCAGGTCGCTGCCTCCGCGCGAAGCGATGAGCTGCCCGTGGTCGATCGCGTGGCGGATGGCCTTACGGACCCTGATGTCGCCGGTCTTGGCCCCCTTGCCGTTGAATGCAAGCACATATTTGTCGGTCCCGTCGCCGACCTCCACCCGGTAGTGAGCGGAGTCCGCCTTGAAGGGGGCGGCAAGGGTGGCTGTGATGGGCGCCAGGACCTGCACATCCCCGGATTTCAGGGCGTTCACGGCCGCGTTGTCATCGGTCAGGTAGCGCAGGCGGACTGTGGGGGTGACCGGCCTGTGGGGGCCGCTGTATCGCGGGTTGGCCTTCAGGGTCAGCGAATCGTTGGGCACGAACCGGTCTACCAGGTACGGCCCGGAACCAACGGCTTGGGTCTTGGGGTCGTACCGGGCGCGCCGGTCGAAGACCAGCCCGGGCCTGCCGGTCAGCGCCCAGGGCAGGTCCGCGTAGGGGGCGCTCAGTTGCAGCTCGACTGTCGAGGCGTCCAGGGCGGTGACGGATTGGAAGTTGCGCACCAGGTTGGCGTCGTGGTAGCCGCGGGTCTCCAGCTCGTTGATCGACCATGCCACGTCCTCGGCATCCAGCTTGTCCCCATTGGAAAAGCTGACCCCCTTGCGCAGGTGGAAGGTGTAGGTCGTCCCGTCGGCGCTCACCCGCCAACTCTCGGCCAGGCCGGGTCGGGCGCGGTTGTGCCCGTCGCGCTCCAGGAGCCCCTCATAGACGTTGCCCACCAGGGCCTGGTCCAGGGCGGAGCCGGATTGGTTGCGGATGTCCAGGTTGGCGGGCGCCAGTTTCAGCCCCACGCTCAGGTTGTCCGCGCGCGCCGGCGCCGCCTGGGCCGCCCCGCCGCCGACCACTGACCGCCGCCAGCCCCAGAGCGAGGCCAGCAGGGCCAGGGCCAGGAACAGACTCAGGATTCGCCAGGGCAAGGCATTGCCCCGCCTCGGGTCGCGCAGGCGTTGGTTGAGGACCGGGTCGGTGCTGGGTCCGGGGCCCGGCGCACCGCCCGCTTGTCCTGGGGTCGCGCCGCTTCCCGCGTGCGCGCCCTGGCTGGGAGCGTTCATCGTATATGCCACCTTGTGTCCGGTTGGCCGCCGGAGGGGTCGGCCACCTGCCACCAGTCTAGGACACCGCTGCCCCTTTGGCCCCCGGCCCGGCCGTAGAATGATAGCCGAGGCAAGCTGTTAGGCAGGATCGGGTGAACGACAAGGAGGCCGGCATGCTGCTGGCGGTCGATATCGGCAACACCAACACGGTGATCGCGTTCATGGAGGGCGGTCGGGTGGCCGCCTCCTACCGGGTCTCCACCCGGGCGGAGCGGACGGCGGACGAATACGGGATGATCCTGTCCGGCTTCCTGCGCCTGGCCGGGTTCGCGGCGGCCGACGCGGAGGGCGTCATCATCGCCTCGGTCGTGCCCAAGGCCATGCACTCCTTCCGGGCGGCGGTGATCCGCTACCTGTCGGTGGAGCCGATGGTGGTGGGACCTGGGGTCCGGACCGGCGTCGACATCCGCCTGGACGATCCCCGCTCCCTGGGTGCTGACTGCCTGGCTGATTGCGTGGGAGCGCACGAGGTGTACGGCGGCCCGCTCCTTGTGGCCGACTTCGGTACCGCAACCACCTTCAACTATGTGGACGCGCGCGGCGCCATCCGCTCCGGACTCATCACGCTGGGCATCGACACGGGCGCCAAGGCCCTGTGGTCGCAGACCGCACAACTGTCCGAAGTGGAGATCACCAAGCCGGGCACCATCCTGGCGACCGGCACCAAGGATGCCATGCAGGCCGGGATCTACTACAACTTCCTGGGCGGCATGGAGCGCATCATCCTCCAATTTCGCAAGGAGGTGGCCGAGGACTTCCGGGTGATCGTCACCGGTGGCCTGGGCCGCATATTCGCCTCCGAGACCGACCTGATCGACGAGTACGACCCCCAACTGATCTTCAAGGGCATGGCGGTCATCTACCGCCGCACCATGCAGGCCAGGGCGGAAGGAGCCGCCGGGTCTGCCGGGACAACTGGGCTTGTGAGGCGCAAGTAGGAAATTCGGGCACTTCCGGTCTTGTCAACAGGGCAGATGGATCCGTCAGCGACATTCGTGCGCCGCTTGCGTCATGAACGGATGAACCCACCCCCATATCGGCCCTGTCTCTTATACACACTGACGCTGCCGACCAAGGCTTAGGAGGAGATCTACGTGGGCGGCGTAGGACTCATCAAACAGATCAGACTCGACTACAGCACAATCGTCTGAGATGATAGCATGCGAAGGATCAGATGGCTGACGACGTGTAGCTAGACTGCGCGTTGAGTGCTCATGACAGACTGGATGGGTGATGTTAG